>NZ_NPFX01000010.1:0-137721 GCF_002259335.1 Rhodococcus sp. 14-2483-1-1
CCAGACAATCCCACGCCAGAGCCGGCCCCCACATCACATAAGCCCATACAAACAATCCAGCCCCGCACCGAGAACACGGTGCGGGGCTGGAAGAGGTTGTCGTGCAGCTACTTCAGCAAGGATCGGTCACTTCAACGCCGCCAGGTTCGCAACGGATTTCTTGACATCGGTGTCCAGAGCGCGCGCCACCACCGATCCCACTGGACCGAACAGCACACCCCCGCCGAATTTCGCGTCGAGCGTCAGCTCCGATCCGCCCTCGGCCTCACGCACATGGACGGTCAGCGAGATTCGCACCCCGCCCTTGCCGCGTCCGGACATCTCGATCAGCTTGGGCTCGTCGTATTGGGTGAAGGTCCAGTTGATCGTGTTCTTGAAGCCCTTCACCTTCACCAGCGACTCCACTTCGGTGCCCTTGCCGACCTTCTTCGGTGGTGGGCTGCACCACCCACCATGGATGGTCATCCACTCGTCGAAGCGGTCGAGCGCGGAAGCCTTGTCCCACGCGCCCTGCGGATTCTCGGGCATCTGTACCGAGACACTGATCGTCGCCATGAGATCGAGCCTGTCACAACTTGCCCGCAGGTTCTGACGTCGGCCACTAACCTGAGACGATGGCCACGCTCGAGATCGAAGGACGGAAGGTCTCCGTCACCAACCTCGACAAAGTGCTGTTCCCCGACACCGGCACCACCAAGGGCAACATCATCGAGTACTACGTTGCCGCCGCGCATGCGATGCTGCCGCACCTCGTCGGCCGCGCCGTGACCCGCAAACGTTGGCCGAACGGCGTCGACCAGTCCTCGTTCTTCGAGAAGAACCTCGCAGCATCGGCACCCGACTGGCTCGATCGCCGGTCGATGCAACATTCGGATCGCGTGGTCACCTACCCACTGTTCTCCACCGCAGCCGATCTGGCGTGGCTCGGCCAACAGGCAGCCATCGAAGCCCATGTGCCGCAGTGGCGATTCGACGGCACCGAGCCCGGCCCCGCCACCCGCATGGTCTTCGATCTCGATCCCGGTGATGACGTCGACCTCGCCCGATGCGCCGAAGTAGCCTGCGAGATAAGGGATCTGATCGGCGATATCGGCATGACGGCGTATCCCGTCACCAGCGGCAGCAAGGGAATTCACCTGTACGTTCCGCTCGAGAAGCCATTGTCGACGTCGGGCGCGTCCACCGTCGCCAAACGTGTTGCCACGCTGCTCGAAGAGCGCTCGCCGGATCGGGTGACCGCCACCATGGCAAAGGCGAAGCGCACCGGGAGAGTGTTCGTCGACTGGAGCCAGAACAACGGCAAGAAGACGACGGTGGCACCGTACTCACTCCGCGGGCGAGCACTCCCCACCGTCGCGGCACCTCGCACCTGGGACGAGCTGGAAGCGCCTGGCCTGCAACAGCTTCGGTTCGAGGAAGTGCTCGAGCGCCTCACCGATGTCGGCGATCTACTCGCCGACCTGGATCCCGCCGTGAACTCGGACGAGAAGCAACCCCAAAGCGGCACCACCACAGACAAACTCGACAAGTATCGCAGCATGCGGAGCGCCGACCGAACTCCCGAGCCGGTGCCCGAGACCGCCGAGCCGCAGGGCAACAACGACACCTTCGTCATCCAAGAGCATCATGCCCGACGCCTGCATTACGACTTCCGACTCGAACACGACGGCGTCCTGGTCTCGTGGGCCGTCCCCAAGAACATCCCGGACGATCCCAAGCAGAACCGGCTGGCGGTACACACCGAGGACCACCCACTCGAGTACGCGACGTTCTCCGGTCGGATACCGAAGGGCGAGTACGGCGGTGGCGACGTATCGATCTGGGACAGCGGAACCTACGAGCTCGAGAAATGGCGCGACGACGAAGTCATCGTCGTCCTGAACGGTTCGAAGGCCCGCGGCAGGTTCGCCCTGATTCGCACCAAGGGCAACCAGTGGCTGATGCATCTGATGAAGGACGCACCCAGCGCAACGAACGAGGGCGCGACAACCGAGAATCCCCCACCCAAGAACATCTCGCCGATGCTCGCCACCGCCGGCGACATTCTGGGTCTCGGCGACGACGAGTGGTCGTTCGAGGGCAAGTGGGACGGGTTCCGCATCGTCGCAGAACTCACGCACGGGTCCATGACGCTGCGCACCCGCAGCGGCAACGACTACACAGAGAAGTTCGGTGCGCTTCAATCTCTGGCGGACGACCTTTCCGACCACGACGCCGTCGTCGATGGAGAGGTCGTCGTGTTCGACGACAACGGCATCAGCAGCTTCGAGATGCTGCAGAACGCGAACCGTGACGACATCCGTTTCATCGCCTTCGATCTGCTCTACCTCGACGGCACCTCACTGCTGCGTAAGAAGTACTTCGATCGACGACGGCTGCTCGAGCTTCTCACCACCGGACTCGACTCGGTGCTGGTGCCTCCGCAACTGACCGGCTCCGCCGCGGATGCCGTCGCCGAAAGCCGAGAACGGGGGTGGGAGGGCGTCGTCGCCAAGCGAACCGACTCCGTCTACCAACCCGGCAAGCGCGCCCACACGTGGATCAAACACAAGAACTGGCGGACGCAGGAAGTCGTGATCGGTGGGTGGCGTCGGGGCCAGGGTCGTCGCGCGGGCGGGTTCGGCTCGTTGTTGATGGGGATCCCCGACGGCGACGGCCTCCGCTACGTGGGTCGCGTCGGGACCGGGTTCGACGATCGCGCACTCGACACTCTCGCCGCCCTTCTCACGCCTCTCGAGACGTCGGACAGTCCCTTCTCCTCGGCGCTGCCCACCGCCGACAGGAACGGTGCGGTGTGGGTGGAACCGACTCTCGTCGGCGAGGTCCGGTTCTACGAATCGACCGAATCGGGTCATCTACGGCATCCGAGTTGGCGCGGTCTGCGCCCCGACAAGGCACCCGACGACGTCGCTCCCGAATAGCGATACCGTCACGCCCGACACGACGTTCGGCACTTTCGAGAGAAACCGGCACGGAGACCGTTCTTCTGTTGCCATAGAATGTCCGAGTGCGTACCGTTCGTCCTATCGTTTCCGGGGGGAGCGTAACGAGTCACGCTCTAACAGCTATACCGATTTGCGGGCCGGCTCTACGGGGGCTTGCCGGATCATCGGAACGCGCGTCGTTTCGATTCAGGCACGGAGGGGTTTAACACATGCGGGTTCTCAAATTGGCAGGCGCTGCCGGAATGACGGCGGTAGCACTGCTGTGTTCGTCGGTCGTCGGCGCAGGTCAGGCGGCGGCGGAGCCACTGATGCCGACCCCCATCGCGGACGGGTTCGGTGCGCCGCCTGCGGATCTGGACGCCCTCCAACCGGGCGATGTGATCTCCAGCCGACCCATGCCCCCGCCGCCCGGATTCTTCGATATCGACGTGTGGCAGCTGAAGTTCCGCTCGACCGACTCGGCGGGTGATCCCATTGCTGCAATCAATACGATTATGGTTCCGCATAACAAAGCGCCCAACGGCCCATTGCTTTCTTACCAACACATCATCAATGCACTCGGTCTCGAATGTGCACCTTCACAAGCACTCTGGTCCAATGACCCCAATTTGGCGATTCGCGAGGCACCGGCACTGAACGCTGTCCTGCAGCGCGGCTGGACTGTCGTCATCGCCGATCACCTCGGACCGAGAAGCGCCTACGGTGCCGCCAAGCTCGGCGGGCAGATCGTGCTCGACAGCATTCGCGCCACTCAGCGCTTCGAGCCCATCCAGGTTCAGCAGAGCCCGGTTGCGTTGGCCGGCTACTCCGGCGGCGGCATGGCCACGGCATGGGCGGCGGCGTTGCAGAACGATTACGCACCCGAGCTGAACATCGTCGGCAGCGCGAACGGTGGCGCTCCGATGAACCTCGAGCGCATGGCCCGCGATCTCGGTTTCGCCCCGCACCCCATGTTCGGCCTCGCGTTTGCGGCCGCGCTCGGTATCGAACGCGAGTACCCCACCCGCATCCCGATCAGCTCTCAGCTCAACCCGGTGGGTAAGGAGATCGAGAGCAAGATCCAGAACGGGTGCACCAACGACATCATCGCTGCGGGCGCAGGCAAGAGTGCCATGGAGGTCGCCGGCACGCTGGACCTGATCAACAGCCCGGAGATGATCGCCGCCGTCAACGAGAACAGCGTCGAGTTGTATCCCGGAGTGCCGAAGGCCCCGTATTTCGAGTGGCACAGCCCCACCGACGCGTTGATCCCGGTCAGCGCAATCGACAACACGATCGCCCGATACTGCCGCGCCGGGGTGCTGGTGACCGAGGTCAAGGTGCCCAGCAACGATCACCTGACCGCTGCAGTGCTGGGCCTGCCGCAAGCCCTCGAATGGATCGACCAGCGATTCGCGGGTGTGCCTGCCACGACCAACTGCTGATCGCACCACCGACCTATGGCACGTGATCGAAGCCTCGATAGGTCGGTTAGGCTAACCTCGCTCAGTTACTGCGCGAGGAGATCACATGAAGAAGTCTGTCCAGCTCGTCGCCGCCGGTGCCTCAGTTCTGGCACTGGCGGTCGGCTGTTCGTCCGACAACACAACCGCCACATCCGGTGACTCCGGAAGCGAGGCGGGCTTTCCCGTCACCATCGAGCACCATTTCGGTGAGACGGTCGTCGACGCCGAGCCCACCCGCGTGGTGACGATCGGGTTCAACGAGCAGGACTTCACGCTCGCTCTCGGAGTCAAGCCTGTGGCGACGCGCGGCAACCTGAGCTACGACTACCGCCAGCGCCCGTGGGCCCAGGAGGCACTGGGCGGCACCGAGATTCCCGAGGTCGGCAGCACCGACCTCAACCTCGAACAGATCGCCGCGCAGGCACCCGATCTGATCCTCGGGCCGTACTCCTTCATCGATCAGGGCCAGTACGACCAGCTTTCGGGAATGGCTCCGACGATCGCCGACATCGGCGGCTACGACAACGTGCCCGCGGCAACCTGGCAAGAGGAGTTCGCGGTCGTCGGCAAAGCCCTCGGCAAGAGTCAGGAAGCACAGGACCAGACGGCCACGCTCGAGCAGAAGTTCGCCACCACCGAGGCCGAGAACCCCCAGTTCACCGGCAAGTCACTGTCTCTCGCGTTCGTCATGGACGACGGCAGCTACCTACTGCTCGGCAAAGACGACATCCGGGCGCTGTTCTTCACCGACCTCGGCTTCGAGATTCCCGACGCATCCGAGACGATAAGTCCCGAGAACCTCGGGCGTCTCGATACCGACGTACTCGTCATCGCCGGCCAGAGCCGCGAGCAACTCCAGGCGAACCCACTGATCGCGGCCCTCGACGTCGTGAAGCAGGATCGAACCGTCTACATCGGCTCGTTCAGCACGGATCTGCCTTCGGCTCTTGGCTATTCGAGCCCGCTGTCGCTGGACTACGCAATCGACGGATTCACTCCGATGCTCGCCGCGGCAACCGACGACGACCCGTCCACAGTGGTGCCGGCGCCCTGAAGTGCCTGGTCCGACCTGCCCGACTGAGCGAACTGCGTCCGATGCAGCTCCTCGTAGCGGCCTCCCGCCGCGAGGAGCTCGTCGTGCGTGCCTCGCTCGGCGATTCGCCCGTCCTCGATCACCAGGATCACGTCGGCTGCCCTGATGGTCGACAGTCGGTGCGCGATCACCACCGAGGTCTTCCCTTCCAACGCCTCGGCCAACGCCGCCTGCACCGCGGCCTCGGACGTGGAATCCAGTGACGCCGTGGCCTCGTCGAGAATGACGACCCGTGGCTGCGCGATCAGCAACCGCGCGATCGTCAGGCGCTGACGCTCACCACCGGAGAGCCGGTATCCACGCTCACCGACGACCGTGTCCAGGCCGTCGGGCAAGGAGCGTACGAGATCTGCGAGCCGCGCCCTCGACAGGGCATCCCACACTTCGTCGTCGGTGGCATCGGGCCTGGGCAACAACAGGTTGGACCGGATGCTCTCGTGGAACAGGTGACCGTCCTGGGTCACCATACCGACTGTGCCGCGGACTGATTCGGCCGTCAGATCTCGCACGTCGATACCGCCGAGGCGGACAGCGCCGCCGTCGACGTCGTACAGGCGGGCAATCATCTGGGCAATCGTGGACTTGCCGGCACCGGAGGTCCCGACCAACGCCACCATCTGGCCCGGCTCGGCGCGGAACGACACACCGTGCAGAACCTGTTCTCCGCCGCGCGAATCCAAGGTCGCCACCTCTTCCAGAGAGGCGAGCGAAACCTTGTCCGCCGAGGGGTACGCGAACCGGACATCGTCGAGTTCGACGGCCACCGGCCCCGCCGGCAGGGTCTTCGCATTGGGCTTGTCGGTGATGAGCGGAACGAGATCGAGCACCTCGAAGACCCGCTCGAAACTCACCAGTGCGCTCATCACCTCGACGCGCGCGCTCGCCAGCGCGGTCAGGGGAGAGTAGAGCCGCGCAAGCAGAAGTGACAGTGCCACAACCGAACCCGGGTCTAGTGACCCCCGGAGGGCATAGAAGCCGCCCAAGCCGTACACCACGGCCAGAGCCAGCGCCGAGACCAGCGTCAGTGCCGTCACGAACACCGTTTGCACCATGGCACTGCGAACGCCGATGTCGCGCACGCGCCGGGCGCGTACCGCGAACTCGACCGATTCCTGCTCGGGATGACCGAACAGCTTCACCAGCGTCGCGCCAGGAGCCGAGAATCGCTCGGTCATCTGCGTGCTCATCGCCGAATTATGCGCTGCCGCTTCACGCTGCAGCCGCGCGAGGCGTCGACCCATTCGTCGCGCGGGAAGCACGAACACCGGCAGCAGAATCAGTGCGAGAAGCGTGATCTGCCAGGAAATTCCGATCATGACCACCAACGTCAGCGCCAACGTCACCAGGTTGCTGACGACCCCGGACAGCGTGGTGCTGAATGCACGCTGCGCTCCGATCACGTCGTTGTTGAGCCGGCTCACCAGCGCACCGGTACGCGTTCGCGTGAAGAAGGCGATCGGCATGCGCTGGACGTGGTCGAACACCGCGGTCCGCAGATCCAGGATCAAGCTTTCGCCGATGTTCGCCGAGAGCCACCGATTGATCAGACCGACCACGGCGTCCACCAGAGCGATCGCCGCGATGGCGATTGCCAGCAGCACCACCACGCGCAGCTCGCGCCCGTCGACGATGGCGTTCACCACCCGGCCTGCCAGTACCGGCGTGGCCACCGCGAGAACAGCGGAGGCCACGCTCAGCACCAGGAACCCGCCGAGAGCGCGACGATGCGGTGCCGCGAACGTCAGGATCCTGCGGGCTGTCTCCTTCGAGAACGACGACTGGGTATCGGGCCTGTTCATCGACCGATACATCTGGTTCCAGGCGGTCATCTCCATATTCATGCCAGCACCCTCATGTCATCACCCTCATGTCGTCGATCTCATGTCATCACGGTAGAACCTCGACATAGCTCGAGGTCAAGCGCGGCTCCCGTCGCCACGATCAAGCCGCCGCGGACGCTGCCACCGGTTCTAGCGCCAGCGCCAGAATGTCGGCGACGTCGGTCATCGGACGGACGTCCAACGCTTCCAGCACTTCTGCGGGCACGTCGTCCAGATCCGGTTCGTTGCGAGCCGGAATGAACACCGTCTTCAGCCCCGCTCGTTGCGCAGCGAGCAACTTCTGCTTCACCCCGCCGATCGGCAGCACTCGACCGTTCAACGTGACCTCACCGGTCATGCCGACATCCGATCGCACCGGCCGTCCGGTGGCCATCGACACCAATGCCGTCACCATGGTCACGCCTGCCGACGGGCCGTCCTTCGGCACCGCGCCCGCCGGAACGTGCACGTGAATGCTGCGATCGAGCGATTCGGGCGTGACGCCGAATTGTGCTGCGTGCGAACGCACATAGGACAGCGCGATCTGCGCGGATTCCTTCATCACATCGCCCAACTGACCGGTGAGCTTCAATCCGGGATCGCCGTCGGTCGAGGCCGCCTCGATGAACAGCACATCGCCGCCGAGTCCGGTGACCGCCAGACCCGTTGCCACACCTGGCACTTCCGTTCGCTCGTGCGCCTCGGGCGTGAAGCGTGGACGACCGAGGTAGGTCACCAGATCCGGCTCGTCGATCTGCAGAACGTCGGCGGTACCCGCGAGTTTCGTCGCCACCTTACGTAGGGCCTTTGCCAACAACCGCTCCAGCTGCCGCACCCCGGGCTCGCGGGTGTAGTCGGCAGCGATCTTGCGCAGTGCGGCGTCGGTCACCGTCACCTCCTCGGACGTGACTGCAGCCCTGTCCATCTGACGGGGAAGCAGGTAGTTCCGTGCAATGACGACCTTGTCGTCCTCGGTGTATCCGTCGATGGTCACCAGTTCCATGCGATCGAGCAACGGGCCGGGAATCTGGTCGATCACATTGGCCGTGGCGAGGAACACCACGTCGGACAGGTCGAGATCCAGATCGAGGTAGTGATCACGGAACGTGTGGTTCTGCGCCGGGTCCAGCACCTCGAGCAGGGCGGCACTCGGGTCGCCGCGGTAGTCCGAACCGACCTTGTCGATCTCGTCCAGCAGTACAACGGGATTCATCGATCCCGCCTCACCGATGGCCCGCACGATTCGGCCCGGCAGTGCGCCGACGTAGGTGCGACGGTGCCCACGGATCTCGGCCTCGTCTCGAACTCCACCGAGAGCGACGCGCACGAAGGTACGGCCGAGCGCACGTGCGACGGACTCGCCGAGCGAGGTCTTGCCTACCCCGGGTGGGCCCGCGAGCACCATGACGGCACCGGATCCGCGCCCACCGACGGACTGCAGGCCACGTTCGGAGCGTCGCGCACGGACCGCCAGGTACTCCACGATCCGATCCTTCACATCGTCGAGTCCGTGATGATCCGCGTCGAGGACGGCACGCGCAGAATCGATGTCGGTGTTGTCGGTCGTGGTGTTGTTCCACGGTAGGTCGAGCACGGTGTCGAGCCAGGTACGGATCCAGCCCGATTCCGGACTCTGATCACTCGCGCGCTCCAGCTTGCCGACCTCGCGGAGCGCCTGTTCGCGCACCTTCTCGGGCAGATCGGCGGCCTCGACGCGGCCACGATAGTCGTCGGCACCGTCGGGCTCGTCCTCGCCGAGTTCCTTGCGAATGGCGGCCAGCTGCTGCCGGAGCAGAAATTCCTTCTGGGTCTTCTCCATCCCCTCGCGTACGTCGCCGGAGATCTTGTCGTTCACCTCGACCTCGGCGAGATGGGCCTTGGTCCACTCGATCAGCGAATCCAGACGCGTTGCCACATCCGGGGTTTCGAGAAGGTCACGCTTCTGCACGTCGGTGAGGTAGGACGCGTAACCGGCCGTGTCGGCGATGGCACTCGGATCCGTGAGCTTGTTGACCGAGTCGATCACCTGCCAGGCGTCTCGGCGTTGCAGCATCGCCACGACGAGCTGTTTGTATTCGGCCGCAAGGGCTTTGAGGTCATCACTGGCGGCCACGTCTGCGACGGTCTCGGCCTCGACCCACAGGGCGGCACCGGGACCGCTGACTCCGTGGCCGATGTGCGCGCGGCGCGTAGCCTTGATGACGGCGGCCGGTCGCCCGTCGGCCAGGCGGCCCATCTGCACGATCGTCGCGAGGACTCCGTACGCGGCATAGCGGTCTTCCAGACGGGGTGCGACGAGCAGCGTGCCGTCATTGCTCGCCTTCGCCGCATCGACGGCGGCGCGCGCGGCCTCGTCGAGTTCGACGGGCACCACCATTCCGGGCAGGACTATCGGGTCGGTCAGGAACAGTACGGGGACACGAACGGTTTCGGTCACTTCTCCTCCAAAGATTGAGCTATTGGGACTCAACTTCGAAAGCAGTAGTGATGTTCCCGCTGCTGGCCGGTGTTCTCCGTGGGCAGAACACCGGCCGCCACCGTCTTCACATCAGGGCGACTACTTCAGCGCGCTGACCAGCTTCTCCGCGAGCGGACGCGTCGAGGCCGGGTTCTGTCCGGTGTACAGGTTCCGGTCGACGACCACATGCGGCGACCATGCGTCGGCGTTCTCGAACTTCGCACCGTTCTCACGCAACCGGGTTTCCAGGAGCCACGGGGCCTTGTCTGCGAGCCCGGCCTGGGTCTCCTCCTCGTCGGTGAAGCCGGTGAGCTCGTACCCGTCGAACGCCCAGGATCCATCGGAACGCACGGCAGGAAGCAGGGCCGCCGGCGCGTGGCACACCGCGGAGACCACCTTGTCGGCGTCGAGGAAGTCGACCACCAGCGCGCCGAAGCTCTCGGACACGGCGAGATCCTCCATCGGTCCGTGACCGCCGGGAACGAACACGACATCGAAGTCCGACGCCTTCTGCTCCTCCAGAACTGCGGGGGAGGACAGAATGGACTCGATGGACGCGAGGTAGCTCTTCTGATCCGCCACCTTCTGCTCGTCACCGCCGTTGGCGTCGACCGCCAGGCTGCCCTCGTCGACGACCGGCGCCTTGCCGCCCGGTGTGGCTACCGTGACGTCCCATCCTGCGTCGACGAAGGTGCGGTGGGATTCGACGAGCTCTTCGGCCCAGTACCCGGTGGGGTGCTTGCTTCCGTCGTTCAATGTCCAGTGGTCGGCAGCGGTTACCGCGAACAGCAAAGTAGTCATGATCGACGCATGCCACCAAGACCCACTATCGAAACACGATGTGGATCACTACTCGCTTGTCGAACCGATCACCACAACGGCGTCGAACATCTCGGATTCGCTGATACTGGCTGCGAACCCAGCCTCGCGAACGGCCTCCAACGTCGAATTCGCCAGCAGGGCACTGGTTTCGATGAGCAGACTGCCCTGCGGAGCCAGCCACTCGTGGGCGTGCGCCGCTACCCGCCGATGGAGACGAGCACCGTCCACGCCGCCGTCGAGTGCGATGTGCGGCTCGTGAAGTCGCGCCTCTCTCGGCATCAGCCCGATCTCGCCCGTCGGGACGTACGGGGCGTTGACGACTATCGCGTCGAATCTGCCGTGCAGCTCCGGCGGCAGCGCGTCGAACAGGTCGCCGCGGTGCACCGTTCCTCCGACGGCCTCCAGGTTGCGTTCGGCGCACTCCACCGCCGCGGCGTCGACATCGGCTGCATGCAACTCGGTGACGCCCGGAACCGACAGGCCGATCGCACCGGAACCACAACACAGGTCGAGGAGCGTCGAAGGATGCAGTGCTGCAGCGCATTCGACGAGGAATTCGGTGCGGCGGCGGGGAACGAACACACCCGGTTCGACGGCGATGCGTCGACCACAGAACCACACCCACCCGACGACGTGCTCGAGCGGTTCACCGGCGACGCGTCGCCCCAGCAGGTGGGCGAGCTCTGCCGGGTTCGAGGCGGACTCGACGAGGATGCGTGCTTCCTCCTCGGCGAACACACACCCGGCAGCGCGCAGCGTGGACACCACGTCGTCGAACCCTGGTTCCAACGCGCTCGACCTCCTGGATTGCTGTGCGTCCAGCTACCCCGCTGAAATACTGTAGCCCGGTATGTCGCAGTGAAGGAGAGGGCGATGAGCTGGGATGCCACAGTCCGTCGAATGTGCTTGGCGCTGCCCGAGACGTACGAGGAACGGGCCTGGGTCGGTGAGCGCTGGCGAATACGCGGTCGCACGTTTGCCCACCTGCTCGAGATTCGCGACGGTACTCCGCCGGCATTCGCGAAGGCCGCAGGCACCGACGGCCCAGCCCATGTCCTCATCTTCCGTTCTCGCGGAATCGAACTCGACGCATTGTCGAAGCGGGACGGCTTCTTCGCTCCGGGTTGGGGACCCGAGATCATCGGCATGAAACTCGACGGCTCCGTGGACCGCGTAGAACTCGGCGAGCTGATCACCGAGAGTTATTGCAACCGGGCACCGAAGAAGCTCGTCGCATTACTCGATCTACCCGAGTGAATCTCGTTTGACGCTGACGCACGCCGAGGGACACAGTGGACGCATGGCTGCCCCGAGCGAGAACTTGCTGGCCGATTGCGGCAGTTGTTTCGGGCTCTGTTGCGTCGCTCTGCCCTTCGCGAAGTCATCGGATTTCGCAATGGACAAGGCCGCAGGGGAGCCATGCCGCAACCTCCTGGAGGACTCGCGGTGCGGCATTCACTCGTCGCTCCGGGAGAAGGGTTTTCCCGGGTGCACGGTGTACGACTGCTTCGGTGCGGGCCAGAAGGTGTCGCAATCCACGTTCGAGGGACGGGACTGGCGGCAGCAGCCGTCGAACGCGTCGGAGATGTTCGCGGTCTTTCCGGTGATGCGTGATCTGCACGAACTACTCTGGTATCTGGCGGATGCACGTGGTCGGACATCGACCGAAAGCCTGCACACCCGGATCGCCGGCGAGTACGACGAGCTGGATGCGCTCACGTCGGCGACTCCCGAGATCCTGATGTCGGTCGACATCTCCGTCCTGCGCTCGCGAATCAACGACGTGCTGCTCGATGCCGGCGACCAGGTGCGCGCCGAGGTCGTGGGCAAGAAGACGAACTACCGCGGACGCGACATGATCGGCGCGAAGCTTGCCGGTGCCGATCTGCGCGGCGCGAGCTTGCGCGGCACCTACCTCATCGGAGCCGACCTGCGCGGGGCCGACCTGCGACTGGCGGACGTGATCGGTGCGGATCTTCGCGGTGCCGACCTCAGAGGCGCAGACCTGCGCGGCAGCATCTATGCCACGCAGTTCCAGATCAACGCCGCACGGGGTGACCGAGCAACACGGCTACCCGAATCCCTGACCCGTCCGAGTCACTGGGCCTGACCATCAGCCGAGTGATCTACCGGTCTGCTCCAATGCTGCTTGGACGACCGTGAGCGCCTTCGGACCTACACCGTGCAGTTTTCTCAACTCGGCCGCCGACACACCTGCGAGGTCGTCCAGGCACAGGTAGCCCGCCGCGCGGAACGCCCGAGACGCAGGATTTCCGGTCCCCTTCGGAAAGGCCGGATGTTCACCGCTTTCTGCTGTGCTCACGGGCGCATCCTAAAGCAGACCGGTAGCCTGACGCCGTGCCTGAAACCAAGCAGAGACGCGTTGTCATCACCGGAGCGAACACCGGTATCGGCTATTTCACCGCCTTGGAGTTCGCGAACCGTGGCGACCACGTGACGCTCGCCTGCCGTAACCAGGAAAAAGCCGAGTCCGCAGCCGCGAAGATCCGAGCGGAGGCACCGAACGGAACCGTCGACACGGCGAACCTGAATCTCGCCGACCTGGCCTCGGTGCGGGAATATGCCGCGTCGGCTCCCGAGTCGATCGACGTACTGATCAACAACGCAGGCGTCATGATGCCGGCCTCGCGGACCGAGACCGAGGACGGATTCGAGCTTCAGCTCGGCACCAATCACCTCGGCCACTTCGCCCTGACCGGCCTGCTGTTTCCCAAGCTCGCCGACGACGCGAAGATCACCACCATCGCGTCCGTCGCGCACCGTCAGCGCCCCAAGCTCGACTTCGACAATCTTCAGCTCGAGCGGGGCTACAGCGCTCAGCGTGGGTACGCGAACTCCAAGCTCGCGAACATCTTGTTCGCGCTGGAATTGCAGCGTCGGATCGACAAGGCCGGCTCCAAAGTGACCAGCAATGCTGCGCACCCAGGCATCTCCTCGACCGAGCTGTACTCGAGCCCGGACGGCTTGGGCAGCAACAAGATCCTGGCGGCACTGGCACCCATCGGACTGAAGTTCATCTCGCAATCCGCCCGTGCCGGAGCACTTCCCACGATCTATGCCGTCGACGTCGCAGGCGGCGGCACCTACAGCGGCCCCACATCGCTGTTCGAGTCACGCGGCAAGCCGGGCCCGGCGTCGATGACTCGCATGGCGCAGGATCCCGCACTCGCGGCAAAGCTGTGGGACGTCAGCGAGAAGTTGACCGGAGTCGGCTACCCGCTCTGATCCTCCAGCCGCGCCGTTACCGCGCGGGTTCGGGCAGCGGAAGTCCGCGCTCGCTCATGACAGTGCGTACGCGGTCGGAATAGTCGGTGATCAGACCGTCGACGCCCAGGTCCATCAAGGCACGCATCGTGTCGGGGTCGTCGACTGTCCACGGGATCACCCGGATTCCGTGGTCGTGGGCTGAATCGACCATTGCCTGGGTGACGAAGAGCTCGAAGTCTGGGTCGCCGACCTTGCCGCTCTGCGGGTTTCCCTGCACCGGCGAGTAGGCGGACGCTCCGAACGAGTCGATCGCGGCAATCGCGTCCCCACCGAAATCGTCGATGTCGATTCCGCCGAGCCAGGGTGACGAGCCCTCCTGGCCCACCTGCAAGAAGTCACCGTTGGTCAGCGCAACCACCGGCACCTCGGGCGCGGCGTCTCGGACCAGTTTCAGCGCGCCCCAGTCGAAGCTCTGCACAGTGATCCGGTCCAGCATGTCTGCTTCCCTGATCGTCCCCAGCACTGTGTCGACGAACTGCTCGCGTGGAGCGGTTTCGGTAGGGCTGCCTGCCTCGACCTTGGTTTCGACGTTCAGCTTCACGTCCGGCGCGTCGACCGACTTCACCAGATCCAGCACCTCGGTGAGCGTCGGCATGCGAGCACCGGGCACGCGTCGTTGCTCCGGGTAGTCCGCGAGCGGCAACGCACCGCAATCCAGTGTGCGGATCTGCGCGAGAGTCAGTGTGTTGACGAACTTTCCGACGTACGGAAAGTCCGGGTCTCCCGGCATGGATGCACCGGTGTCGATGCACTTCTTGTCGGACACCTTGCGGTCATGCGTGACGATCGCGACGCCGTCCTCGGTGATCTGCGTGTCCAATTCGAGGGTGTTCACCCCCAGTTGCAATGCGTTGCCGAACGATTCGATCGTGCTCTCGGTGACCAAGCCGAGACCGCCGCGGTGCGCCTGCAGGTCGAACGAGCCGAGTGGCGCCGCGCCACCTTCCGTCAATGCCGGGTCTGCGGTCGATTCGGTTCCGCACCCGGCCAGAACCAGAGCCGAAACGCATGACACAGCCATGTATCTACCGAATCGCATGGTCGGCGAGACTACGGGAGGTCGGTGTCCATCGAGTTCCCGCGCAGTGAACGCCCGGCACCCGCGAGGTAGACCGCGATCGGCAGTCTCAGCGCTGCAATGTCTTTCGATGTCCGACGACCGAACACCACGTCGGCAATCAAGCCCTCGCACAGCGAGACGAGTCCGTCGCCGTGGGCGGGTTCCTCGAACAGCTCCCGGGCCAGTTCGAGCGAAAAGAACGAGCGCGCCAGAACGTCTCGAACATCCTGCGCAACAGCAGGATCGAGCATCAGCGCGTAACGAGCCCGCAGCTCGGTCATGCGATGGGTGAGCGCACCGTGGAGATACTGCCCTACCACCGTGGCCACATCGGTCTCGTTGTCGGCAATGTCCACGAACGACGCATGTGACATCTCGACCAGTCTGGCGGCCACCGCAGCGAGCAGGTCGGACTTGGTGCGGAAGTAGTACGAGGTGGACCCGGCCGGGTAGTCGAGCGTCGAGTCGATCGCGCGGTGGGTCAGCGCGCGCAGACCGTCGCGAGCAACGACGACGAGCGCTGCGTCGGCGATGGCGGTTCGGCGATCCATGGGCGTGAGCCTACACACTCCCTCTACAAATGTAGAGCCTGTCGGCGTACGGTTCGGTTTATGAGGCCGACTCCGCCGCGATGCACCTTCGACACCGACTTCATCCTGGACGATGCCCAGCCCGCAGCAGCCGACGCGCTGTCCACGCCCGGCACGAAGGGCCTCTATCTGTGGGGTCCGGTCGGACGCGGTAAGACCTGGCTGCTCGATACCTATTTCGAGAACATCGACGTCACGGCCAAAAAGCGCGTCCATTTCCACAGCTTCTTCCGCGACCTGCACGCGGCGTACTTTCGCCGCAACTTCTCGATCGACGCGGCCATCGACGACATCCTGTCGACAGAATCGTCTCCTGCATCACTGCTGTGCTTCGACGAATTCCACGTCCACGACATCGGCGATGCCCGCCTCATCACCCGCATGCTCGACGCGCTCTTCGCTCGCGGCGTCGTCCTGGTCGTCACGTCGAACTACGCGCCCGACGAGTTGCTGCCGAATCCGCTGTACCACCCGACGTTCCTGCCGACGATCGAGAAACTGAAGGAAGAACTCGACGTGGTCTGCGTCGACGGTCCCGTCGACTACCGTTCCGGCGGCGCCAGCGGATCGCGATTCGCTTCGGGGAGTTGGAGTCTCGAGCCGGTCTTGGGTGGTCATACGTTTGCCGAGTTGTGCTGCGCCGCTCGTTCGACAGGTGACTACCTCCAGATGATCGAGACGGCAACGAGTGTGACGATCACAGAGATTCCGGCTCTTGCGAGTGTCGACGAGTTCGCCGCTCAGCGCTTCGCGAATCTCGTGGATGTCCTGTACGACCGGGACGTACGGACCGACTTCCACGCTCTCGTCCCGCGGCATGAATTTGCCGTCGGGTGTGCCGGTCTCGACACCGATCGATTGGTCAGTCGGCTCAGTGAATTGGGGTCTCCTTAACGCCAGTGCGCGGCGGACAGCGTCCGGATCCCCGGCTCGCAGTAGCTCTTCGCCGCGAGCGAGGAGAACAACCTCGTTGCCGTCGAGCGCGAGCCCGCGGCATGCCAGTCCGGCCCGTTCCCACAGTAGAACGAGCTCGAGTATCAGCCGCGCGAGAGTGGCGTCGGGATTGCGGCCGATGCTCCACGACCAGTTACTGACTCGAATTCCGGCGTCTCGGGCGAGCGATTCACCCAGCCGCGCGCCTGTCATCAACGGGTACGGGTCGTCGATCACCGGCACGAAGGCCGAGACAAGCAACTGCGCGGCAAGATCTCTACGATCCTGCCGAAGCAGTGTCTGCACTTCGATCGCCTGCGTGTTGTCTTTCTTGGACACACGGGCAGCTTAAGTGCCGTCGGGGTGAAACTCAGCCAACGGCGTTCCGCGCTCGGTACGGTCATCGAAGTCGCGCGGCTGTCGCGCTCGGTGTAGTTGCCGCAGCCGCGCGACTGGACTGAAGAACTACTTCAGCACAACTAAGCCAGGGATGTGCCAACGACCATGACGAAAAACGAAGACGCACATGCCGGAAAGCCTGAGGCCGTCGAGGAACCGGGAATCGACTATCTCGAAGAACCCGTGATCGATGGGCCGGAACCTCGGACCCGCGCAGAGTTCGTGCGGGACTCGAAACCGGACTCGAACACGGTGCGACAGCTCCCTCAGCCCATCGGCGAGGAGGGAAGCGCCGGCCTCGGAGATGAGTCGGTGGCGGAGCGCAATTGACCGCCACCGCCGTCGAATGCCCGAACACATCCGACGAGAAGCGAACTGCGCTCTAGTGCGTCCGGGACATCCACCCCGTGGAACACGGGTGCTTGTTCTTCATCGGCTCGGCGAAGCACAACGGGATCGCGACATCGGATACGAAGAGTTGGGCGTGGACCGGTATCTGTTCGTGCAGCGCTTCTGACTCAACGCCTCGCAGTGCGCGTCGGTGCACGCACGCTGAGACGAAGCTATTCCGCAGCAAGCAGTTTGGTCATCACGACTTCGTGCTCATGGGGAGCCAAGGGGTAGGGAACTCTGTCACCGGTGGCGCTGAATCCTCTGCGCCGATAGAAGGCCTGGGCGCGTTGGTTGTGCTCGTGCACCTCCAGTGTCAGCTGGTCGTGCCCGCGTTCGCCGGCCCACCGCTCGATTTCGAGCAGCAACGCTTCGGCCAAGCCTTCGCCGCGCAGGAGAGGCGTCACGTAGACGCCGAGCAGAAACGTCCTACCGTCCTCGACCCGCGCCCGCATGATCCCTACCCACCGACCCGCGTCGTCCACCGCGGCGAAGCCACACGAGAACGCAGAATTGGTTTCGGCGGCTCGCCGCACCCAGTCGTCATCCGATTGCCGCGACGCAGCATCGAGAGTCTCGACGAACGCCTTCGGCGAGTCTGCCAACATCTCGAGCCGAAGAGCGCGGAACAGCGGCCAGGACTCAGCCGTGACGGGAACGATGCGAAACGCCATGACGTCGATGCTAGGGAAAGAGTCAGGCCGAGACGGACCCACAAATTAAGGGAGACACCCACTACTGACGGCGGTCGGGGGCGACAGCAGCAGCGGGTGTCTCATTGACCATTCGGGGCCCGTCACCGGGTGGATGGGTATCGGATGGGAAATTCTTTCGAAGTTTTTTCACCCGCCCGGGCATAGCCTGTGACCATGCCTTTCACAGCAGCGAACCACTACGAGTTCAGTGGCGACGACATCACCGGAACCGTCGACGCCCATCGATCCGCCGGCGTCTGGGCGGCGCAGCTCGTCCTCAGTGGTGAGACGCTGGAATCCACGGACGTCACCCGCTCCGATCTGGGATTCGAGGTGCGCACCCTCGTGAAGACTCTCTCGGACGGCAACCGGACCCACCTACTCATCGTTCTGCCGCGTGTCACCATCGATACGGATGACGGCCAAGACGTCACGTTCACCTCCTACACAGTGCTCTACACCGTGCACGGCGGGTCCTCCGAGCAGCACGGCGCTGCCGAGTCGTACGACGTGCGTTCGCTCGTCGGAACCGCGTCGCTCGTCCAGTAGTCGATACGGAATAGCCCGGACCACGCACCGGTTGTACGACGTAGTCGATGCAAACGCATGAACTTTGTTCGGTAGGAGCGCACCATGCAGTTCGGAATTTTCTCTGTCGGAGACGTCACGACCGACCCCACGACAGGTGTGACGCCCACCGAACACGAGCGCATCCGCTCGATGATCACCATCGCCGAACATGCCGAAGAAGTGGGCCTCGACGTTTTCGCCACCGGCGAGCACCACAACCCGCCGTTCGTGCCGTCGTCGCCCACAACGATGCTCGGCTACATCGCGGCCCGAACCGAGAAACTGATTCTGTCCACGTCGACCACGCTGATCACCACCAACGACCCCGTGAAGATCGCCGAGGACTACGCGATGCTCCAGCATCTCTCCGAGGGACGCGTCGACCTCATCATGGGTCGCGGCAACACCGGTCCGGTCTACCCGTGGTTCGGCCAGGACATCGGTCAGGGAATTCCGCTGGCGCTGGAGAACTACCAGCTGCTCCGACGACTGTGGACCGAGGACGTCGTGAGCTGGAAGGGTAACTTCCGCACCCCGCTCGACGGGTTCACGTCGACGCCGCGTCCACTCGATGGCATTGCGCCGTTCGTCTGGCACGGGTCGATCCGCAGCCCGGAGATCGCAGAGATCGCCGCGTATCACGGTGACGGTTTCTTCGCGAACAACATCTTCTGGCCGAAGGAGCACTACATCCAGCTCATCGATCTCTACCGGGAACGCTACGAGCACTACGGCCACGGCCGTGCCGACCAGGCCATCGTGGGACTCGGCGGTCAGGTTTTCATGCGCAAGAACAGCCAGGACGCGGTGACCGAGTTCCGGCCGTATTTCGACAACGCACCCGTCTACGGCCACGGTCCCACGATGGAGGACTTCACCGAGCAGACGCCGCTGACGGTCGGATCTCCGCAGCAGGTGATCGAGAAGACGCTCGCATTCGCGGACTACTTCGGCGACTACCAGCGTCAACTGTTCCTGATGGACCACGCGGGTCTGCCGTTGAAGACCGTGCTCGAACAGCTCGACATCCTGGGCGAGGACGTGGTGCCGGTACTGCGGAAGGAATTCGCTGCCCGACGCCCCGAGGGTGTTCCGGAGAATCCCCCGACTCACGCGTCGATGCTGGCGGAGAAAGAAGCAGCTGTTGCCGTCTGACACAGAGTTGTCGATCGAGGCCTGGGAGGCACTGTTTCGCTCCCAGGTCGCCCTGATGCGCCGGTTCACGGCCGACGACATCTGGGATCCGATCGGCATGCGTGAGTACGACGTGTTGTTCACCCTGAGTGCCAGTCCGAATCACAGACTCCGATTGCACGAACTCAACGACGAGATCCTGCTCAGCCAACCGTCGCTCAGTCGGATGTGCGACCGCCTCGCAGCGTTGGGTTACGTTGCCCGAGAACCCGATCCGTCGGACAAACGCGGGACGGTCATCTGCCTGACCGATGCGGGAGCACACGTGCAGACGACGATCGGACGGAAACACGCCGCCCGCATCAGACGGTACGTCGGCGATGCTTTGAATGCCGACGAGCTGAAGACACTCCACAGTCTGTGCACCAAGCTCAGACTCGCCCAGACCGACATCCGGGAGAACACATGATCCAGGTCCTCACCCCTCGTGAAGTTCCACTCGGCGGTCCCCGCGCCATGAAGGTTCGACGCACCCTGCCCCACAAGGACCGATCCCTCATCGGCGCATGGTGTTTCGCCGACCACTACGGCCCGGAACGCTCGCGCATGGATGTCGCACCGCACCCGCACACCGGATTGCAGACGGTCAGTTGGCTGTTCTCGGGCGAGATCGAGCACCGCGACAGTGTGGGTTCGCATGCCATGGTCCGGCCCGGCGAACTGAACCTGATGACGGCCGGGCATGGCATCAGTCACTCCGAGGTCTCCACCCCGCAGACCGACATCCTGCACGGCATGCAGTTGTGGGTCGCCCTTCCGGCCGTATCCCGTTTTGTTGCACCGACATTCGAGCACTACGTGCCCGAACCGGTCACTGCACCCGGACTCGCCGCCCGGGTGTTCCTCGGCACCGTGCTCGGCGAGACCTCGCCGGTGTCGACGTACACCCCACTGCTCGGGGCAGAGATGGTGCTCGACGCCGGCGCGCGGGTCACTCTCGAAGTCGACCCGACGTTCGAGCACGGGATCATCGTCGACCGAGGATCGTTGACCCTGGCCGACGCCGATCTGAGCGCTGCCGAACTGGGTTATGTCGAACCCGGTGAACACGAACTGCACCTGCACAATTCGACGCAGGAGCCGGTTCGGTTCCTGCTACTGGGCGGCCCGCCGTTCGGCGAGCAGATCGTGATGTGGTGGAACTTCGTCGGCCGCAGTCACGAAGACGTCGTCGAGTATCGAGCGGCCTACGAGGCCGAGAATGGCCAGTTCGGCACAGTCGAGGGCTATCCCGGGCCGCGGCTCCATGCGCCCGAACTTCCGAACGCCCGCATGAAACCTCGCGGCTGACTACCGAGCACGGCCGTCAGAACAGCGTCGCGATCTCCGGCTCCGAGGACTGCGGTGCAGCACTCCCAGCAGGCTTGGTCACGGCCGGCTTGGATCCGGCGTTTGCACCCGCTGCTGCGATGGCACGCGCAGCTTCGCCTGCCAAGGCGTCGGCTGCTTCGTTGAAATGATTGCCGACGTGTCCACGGACCCATCGGAACCGTACGGGCCCTTCACGGTCGGTGATGGCCCGCTCGATGTTCTGCACGAGCTCGAGGTTGCGTACCGGAGTGCCGCTCGCCGTCTTCCAACCCTTGCGCTTCCAGCCGGCGAGCCACTCGGACGCACACTTGATTGCGTACTGAGAATCGGACTCGATCAAAAGCGGTTCGGGGCCGGGGTGAGCCAGAACTGCCTCGAGCAGGGCACGGAGCTCGGCTACCTGGTTGGTGCCCGAGGGCTCACCACCGGAGTTGCTCGGCCCCGTGTGATTGACCCACGCCCACCCGATTGCTCCGCCGGGGTTACGCAGACACGAGCCGTCCGTACTCACGATGATCACGGTCTCAGACCCTACGTCGGGCCACCGACAAACTCCGGGTGACTCGCTCGAGAACATCGAGTTACTTGGCGGCCGTCTGCGCTGTGCCGAGAACCGATCTCGGCGAACCTGGTCACGACGTGCCGGTACCCGTGGCCCTTCGGCCGTCGAGGGTGAGCAGCACGAACGCCACCGCTGCCAGCGCCGCGATCAGCGCCGAGAACACCAGACCCGCAGTCACCAGTCCCCACTCCGTCGCCGCAGCCCCGGCTCCGATCACCGGGACCGAAATCGCAACGTAGAGCACGACGAAGAAGGTAGAGGTCACTTCGGCGCGCCGGTGCGGCGGAAGCTGCGCACCGATCGCGGCCATCCCGTTGCTGAACGTCACGCCCTGCCCGATTCCGCAGAGCAGCGCCGCGCACACCAACACGATCAGAGACGTCAGAAGCAGCGACGCGGCAAGCAGCACCAGACCGAACACCAAGACCAGGCATCCCCAGCGCTGAGCCGAGGTGGGATCGGCTGCGCGCAGCGTGATCTGGGCGGTAGCGGACGCGGCGAAGACGGCGAACACCACCGCACCCGTGATGGCGTGATTGTCGATCCCCAGCACACCGGCGATGAATCCGGGTGAGACGGCGGTGAACAATCCCAGTACCGCGAACCCTGCGAAACCACCCACCGCAGCGCGCAAGAACGTGCCGCGCACCTCCACCGGAACGGACAGACGCTGCACGTGCGGACGCGCACCGGCGACGACTCGGACGGTTTCGGGCGCGAAATACACCGCCGCTGCAGCCACGAGAAGCAGCGCGATGTCGACGAAGAACGTCAGCCGCAAGGGCTGCGGCAGGTATTCCACCAACAGACCTGCCACCAGCGGCCCAAGACCCAGACCTCCGATATTGGCGGCTGTGGCGATCGCCGGAGCCCGATCACGCCACGCGTCGGGAACCAGTTCGAGCAGGGTCACCGTGGCGGTACCCACGAAGATCCCGGCGGAGACACCGGACAACACGCGCCCGATCACCAGGGCCGTCAGCGAGTCCGCGGTCACGAACACCACGGCACTGACGAGACCGAAGGCGATGGCCGCCAGCAACATCGGACGCCGACCGAGCGAATCGGACCAGCGACCGAAGGCCAACAGTGCCCCGAGCACGCCGACGGCGTACGCGGCGAACACCAATGTGACGACGAAGACGGAGAACCCGAATTCGACCTCGTACAACGCGTAGAGCGGCGTCGGCATCGTCGTGCCCATCATCGCGACGACGAACGCGAATGCGACCCCGACGAACGATGCTGCCCTCGATCGAGTCACGGTTGTCCTCCTTGTCCGGGTACACGATATTTCCCGTCGACTCCGCCGAAGGTGTTGACTGGGCTCTGCCAGAGATACACCGTCGACGCTGGTCCTGACAGTCCGGGAGGTGACGAACCGCAATGTCCGACGCCACCGGGTCGAGCGGAACCGTACGCGTCGTCACGTCCGAGAAGCGGCTCGACGTGCGGATGTCGCTGTCGCCGTTGCGTCGGGGCCGCGGCGATCCCACCTACGAGTCGACGCCGGACGGCGGAATCTGGCGCACGTCGAGGATGAACTCGGGTCCGGTGACCTACCGTCTGACCCAAGCGTCGCCGACCAGCGTCCAGGCCCGAGCATGGGGCCCCGGCGCACTCGAACTGCTGGACGCGGTGCCCGCGCTGCTCGGCCACGGCGACGACGCCAGCACATTCGTACCGGAGCACTCGATTCTGCGAGAGGCTCACCGGCAGCTGCCGCACCTGCGTCTCGGCCGAACCGACCTGGTTCTCGAGGCGTTGATCCCGGCGATCATCGAGCAACGTGTACACGGCATTTCGGCGTTCGGTTCGTGGCGGTATCTGGTGAGCAAGTTCGGCGAGAGCGCACCGGGGCCGACTCCCAAGCCGATGTTCGTCTTCCCCACACCCGACGTGTGGCGTCGTATCCCCTCATGGGAATACCACCGCGCCAACGTCGACCCGGCCCGGTCGAAGACCATCGTTCGCGCCGCGCAGGCGGCCGGACGCCTGGAGGAGGCGTCGACGATGACACCCGAGGATGCGCAACGCAGGCTGCGGGCGATCCCGGGCGTCGGCATCTGGACCGCGGCAGAGACCGCGCAGCGCGCCCTGGGGGACCCCGACGCGTTGTCGGTCGGCGACTATCACCTGGCTGCGGTGGTGGGTTGGTCGCTGTTGGGCAGGCCCATCGACGACGCCGAAATGGTCGAGTACCTGCGGCCCCTGGCTCCGCATCGACATCGCGCAATTCGCTTGCTGTATCTGAGCGGGAAGGCCACCAAGCCGAAGTTCGGTCCGCGGACCGCTCTGGTGGATCACACGTGGCACTGAGCCCTCGGCTGCTCGTACAGTCGAGTTGTTCGCCAACGTAAGGAGTACTTCGTGGTTGCCATCGGCACGTCCGACCTCGACATCTTTCCGCTCGCCCTCGGCGGGAACACCTTCGGCTGGACCAGCGACGAGGCTGCGTCCTTCGAGATTCTCGACGCCTTCACCGCCGGCGGAGGCAACTTCGTCGATACCGCCGACTCGTACTCGGCCTTTGCCGACGGCAACTCCGGCGGCGAGTCGGAGACGATCATCGGCAAGTGGACTCACGCTCGTGGCAACCGCGACGACGTGGTCATCGCCACCAAGGTCAGCCAGCATCCCGACTTTCGCGGGCTGGCCCCGGACAACATCCGAGCGGCCGCCGACGCGTCGTTGACTCGGTTGCAGACCGACCGCATCGACGTCTACTACGCGCACTACGACGACGACAAGACCCCGCTGGTGGAGTCCCTCGCCGCGTTCGACGAATTGGTCACGGCAGGCAAGGTTCGCTATGTCGCCATCTCGAACTACACCCCGGCGCGGGTGCGCGAGTGGCTCGAACTGGCGAAGGAGAACGGGTTCGCCGCTCCGATCGCGCTGCAACCGCACTACAACCTGGTCGCCCGCCGCGACTACGAGGGCGAACTGCAGAAGCTGGCCGTCGATCACGACCTCGGCGTGTTTCCCTACTTCTCCCTCGCCGCCGGATTCCTGACGGGCAAGTACCGCACCCGCGAGGACCTGGCCGGCAAACAGCGCGAGCGGCTGACCACGGGATACTTCTCCGATGCCGGGCTCGATGTGGTGCAGGGCCTGCGTGAGATCGCCGAATCGCGATCCGCGGAGATTTCGAGCGTTGCTCTGGCCTGGCTGCTGGCTCGTCCGGGCATCACGGCGCCCATTGCCAGTGCGAGCAAGATTTCTCAGCTGCCCGCCCTGCTCGACGCACCGGCCTTGGCTTTGACCAGTCAGGAAGTCGAGAAACTGACGGTTCTGTCCGACGCCGTGGCATAGAACACGAAAGTTGTGGTCAGCAACCGGGAACAGAACGAGTTCCCCGGTTGCTGACCTTCGGGTGGCCCCAGCATCGAACACGTCTTCTACGGACACAGTCGTAACCAACACACCGGTGACCGACATCTCGGCTCCGGTGAGCGAGCCGACGTCGCGGGAGCGCCTGCGGGTGATCCTCGTACTCGGCGCGCTCATCGCCCTCGGTCCGCTGACCATCGACATGTACCTGCCGGCTCTACCAGCCATCGCCGACGACCTGAACACTCCGTCGTCCGCCGTGCAGCTCACGCTCGCCGGCACGTTGGTCGGGCTCGCCCTCGGCCAACTCGTCATCGGTCCGCTGTCGGACATCGTCGGGCGACGGCTTCCCCTGATCGTCGGTACCGGCGTGCACATCCTCGCTTCCGTGGCCTGCATCGTGGCCCCGAACATCGCCGTGCTCGGTGGCTTACGCGTCGTGCAGGGTCTCGGAGCTGCGGCGGCAGCGGTAGTGGCGATGGCCATCGTGCGCGATCTGTTCACCGGCCGCGCTGCCGCCACCGTGCTGTCGCGTCTGATGCTCGTCATGGGCGTCGCGCCCGTGCTGGCTCCGTCGCTCGGCGGTGCCGTGCTGCTGGTCGGATCATGGCGTCTCGTCTTCGCTGCGCTGGCGATCCTGGGCGTCGGCCTGTTGACGTTGGCGATCGTGTCGCTGCGCGAGACCCTGCCACCCGAGCGTCGTCGGGCCAGTGGCGTCATGCCGGTGTTGCGTACCTACCGCTCGCTGCTGCGTGATGCCCAGTTCGTCGTACTCGTCCTGGTCGCCGCACTGGCGATGTCGTCGCTGTTCGCCTACGTGGCCGGGTCTTCGTTCGTGCTGCAGGAGGAGTTCGGCCTCGACGAGCAGCAGTTCGCGATCGTCTTCGCTGCAGGCGCGATTTCGCTGATCGGTGCATCCCAGCTCAACGTCCTGCTGCTCGGACGCTTCGCACCGGTACAGATCGTCCTGTCGGCACTGTCGTTCGGCGTCGTCGCCGGCGGAGTCATGGTGGCGTTGGCGGTGACCGGGACCGGCGGTATGGCGGGATTCGTCGTCCCCCTGTGGTTCGTGCTGGGGGCCGTCGGATTCGTGATGCCCAACGCGCCTGCACTCGCCCTGTCCCGGCACGGCGAGGCCGCTGGTGGTGCTGCCGCACTTCTCGGAGCTGCGCAGTTCGGTCTCGGTGCCATCGTCGCGCCCATCGTCGGCGCACTCGGAAACGATGCGGTGGCAGTGTCCACAACGATGGTCGTGACGTCCGCTGCAGCACTGATCGCCCTGGGCGTCATCACCGCGCGGTCGTCCGCGCGGCAACCTGCCGAGGGAGCAGCGCCTACCCACTAGGGTGACCGCCATGACCGAACGCGAGCGCGATGCGCGCGGTAAACCTCTCAATGCCAGGCCTCGCGACGGTCTCGGGCGGCCACTCGCCCGCGGCGGAAGCGGAATCCCACGCGTGCCCGACGACGTACGACTTCCGCCCGGCGCAGCTCTCGTCGAGGCGCAGAAATTCCTCGATGCGAACATGCCGTTCCACGCACACGAAGTACTCGAGGGCACGTGGAAGAGCTGCCCGACCGACGAGCGTCCGTTGTGGCAGGGTCTCGCCCAACTCGCCGTCGGGCTGACGCACCTCTTGCGCGGTAACCGCATCGGTGCCGCGTCGCTGCTTCGACAGGGACACGATCGCTTGATCGGCTTCGAAGCCGACCCACCGCACAGTGTCGACGTCAGCGGCTTGTTGGCCTGGTCCGAAGGGCTGCTCGACGACCTGGAGACCGGAACCCTGCCGGTCTCCCCTGGCATTCCGATGCTGCGCGCCACCGATCCGCACCGGGGTGTGCTGGCACCCGATTCCGGCTCGAGCTAGCCTGAGACAATTAGGTAAGGCTAGGACAATCTGCACCGGAAGTGGGGTTCGTCGGCGTGACCGTGTTCGCACCGCTGAGAGTCGCACGACAGGGTCTCTCAGGCGGGGAGACCATCAGCCCAGCTCAGCTCGGACGCACCCTGTGCACCGAGGTCGCCGAACAGGTTCCGTACTGGGTTGCCGTCCTGACCCCCGCCGAGAGGCCTCTGCTCGACGCCCGATCGGCATCGGGTCGTTCCGAGCAGGCTTCGGTGACGCTCGAACTGCCCCAGAGCCATCACCGACCCCATGCCCTGCTGCTCGCGGCGCTCGGGTCGGCGGTGTGTACGTGGCAGAGGAACAATCGGCGTGGCTCGTCGGCCGGCGTCCTGGTGGATCTGGACCTCGACGCCACGAACGCGGTGCACCCGGTTCGCCTCCCCGCCGTCCACACCGACGCGCTCGCCGTGCCGGCGCACGGCAAGAACCTCGTCGACGATGTCGCGAGGAAACTGGACTCGGTGCCGAACGGCGGCCGCGACTACGCGCTCACCCGTAACTATCCCGCGCTCGCCTCACGTGCCGGGGCGCAGATCATCGTGCGTGACCACACATCGACGGAGCCGAAGGACGGGTACGCGATCGATGTCAGGATTACCGTCACGGACGCCGGTACCGCGGCGGCACGGGTCAGCTGGGCCGGCGAACTGCAGGGAGTCGACGAGCTGATCCGACTCTGGTGGGTAGCCGTCCACCACCTGACAACGATGGCAACCGCCGCTACAGGCTCTTCAGCAGCCTGACGTCGTCCTCGATGCCCTCGGGCGGTGTCTCGAGAATCACCGGCGCGTCGGCGGCCAATGCGACGGCAGTCAGGATTTCGGCGTCGATGGTTCCGGTGCCGAGGTTCGCGTGTCGGTCCCTGGCCGAGTCGAACTCGTCGCGCGAGTTGTTCAGGTGCACCAGATCGATTCGTCCGGTGATGGCCTTGATGCGGTCGACGACGTCGACGAGATCCTCGCCCCCGGCCCACGCATGGCAGGTGTCGAGGCAGAAGCCGGCACCGAACTCGCCGATCGCATCCCAGAGCCGGGCGATGTCGTCGAAGTGACGCGCCATCGCCGAATCCCCACCCGCGGTGTTCTCGACGAAGATCGGCACCGCAAAGCCGCCCTGCTCGGCCTGACGCTCGAAGAGCTTGCGCCAGTTGTCGATTCCCTTGGCGGTGTCCTCGCCCTCGCGGACGTGGCCGCCGTGGACGACCAACCCGATGGCCCCGATCTCGGCTGCAGCAGCCGCCTGCTCGACGACGGCCTTCCTGGACGGGATACGAATCCGATTGTTCAAGCTCGCGACGTTGAGCACGTACGACGAGTGCACCACCACATCGACCGAGCCGGTCAACAGAGCCTCGCCCTGCGGGTGTGGTTCGAGCTTGTTCCACTTCTGCGGATCGGTGAGAAACATCTGGACGAGATCGACACCGAGCGCCTCGGCGGTACCGAGAGGGTCGGTGCTGTCGCGGACGTGTGCTCCGATGCGCATGACGTCCATCATAGGGGTCGTGTTCAGGGTCTCCCCTGATAGCAACCGGCGCAGAACACTGAAACACTGGAGCGTATGAGCGACATTGCCGCGCGCGCGGTCGACGTATCGAAGGTCTACGGTTCCGGGGACACCCAGGTGCACGCACTGTCCGGGGTGAGCGTCGAGTTCGCTCGCGGAGAATTCACCGCCATCATGGGCCCGTCGGGTTCGGGCAAGTCCACCCTCATGCATTGCCTGGCCGGATTGGACACCGCGTCGTCGGGCACGGTGACCATCGGAGACACCGAGCTGACGGCGCTCTCCGACAAGGAGATGACCGGATTGCGCAGGGACCGAATCGGATTCGTGTTCCAGGCATTCAATCTGGTGCCCACACTGACCGCGCTGGAGAACATCACCCTGCCACTCGACATCGCGGGCCGCGCCCCGGATCAGGGGTGGCTCGACACCGTCGTCGACCGACTCGGCCTCCGCGATCGCCTCGATCACCGACCCAGCGAACTCTCGGGCGGGCAGCAACAGAGAGTGGCGTGCGCCCGCGCGCTCGCCGGCCGACCCGACATCGTGTTCGGCGACGAGCCCACCGGCAACCTGGATTCCCGTTCCTCCGGCGAGGTCCTGTCGATTCTGCGCACTGCCGCAGACGAATTCGACCAGACCGTCGTCATCGTCACCCACGATCCACGCGCGGCCAGCTATGCGGACCGCGTCGTGTTTCTCGCCGACGGTGCCGTCATCGATCAGCTGAACTCGCCCACGGCCGACGCCGTACTCGAGCGGATGAAGAAGCTGGAGACGGTCCGATAATGGCGCATTCTGTCTCCAACAAGCCTCCACGACAAAAGTCGGCGGGCAATCCGATGCGCAAGGTGTCACTGAGAAACCTTGCAGCACACAAGGTTCGGTTGGCACTGACGGTTCTGTCCGTGGTCCTGGGCACCGCGTTCGTCGCGGGTTCGTTCGTCTTCACCGACACCCTCCAGCGCACCTTCTCCTCGTTGTTCGCCGATACTGCGCAAGGCGCAGACGTCCGAGTGAGCCCGGAGGACGCGCGCTCGAGCGGGGTGCCCAACGAGGACATCGCCGCGATCTCGGCCCTGCCGAACGTGCGCGCCGTGTCGCCGTACGTCGGCGGACAGCTCGTACTGCTCGGCTCCGACGGTGCCGCCGTGCAATCCGGTGGGGCGCCGACCATCGGCGAGTCCTACCTACCGGAAGACCAACGACTGGGCGATCCGACGACCTTCGTCGACGGCTCGGCTCCCACCGCTCCCGGGCAGGTCGCGATCAATGCCGGCGGTGCCGAGCGCGCCGGGTTGAAAGTGGGCGACGCCACCCAGGTGCTCGTGCCGTCCAAGGGCATCACCGATATCACGATTTCCGGAATCTATTCCACTGCAACAGAATCCGGCGGCTACATCGGAATCCAGTTCGTCCAGAGCCAGGCGAACGAGTTGTTCACCGACGGGGCCCACGTGCAGTACATCGACGTCGCGGGTAACGATCTCACCGCACAGGGGCTCACGCAGAGCGATCTGCGGGACGAGATTTCCGCGGCGCTCCCCGGCCTGAAGGTGCAGACGGCCGCGGACGTACAGGAAGAGACCCAGGCCGAGGTGGAGTCGGCCCTGTCGTTCATCAATTACTTCCTGCTCGCCTTCGGCGGAATCGCACTGCTCGTCGGCACCTTCATCATCTACAACACGTTCTCGATGATCGTTGCCCAGCGAGTCCGTGAGCTGGCGCTGCTGCGGGCCATCGGGGCCAGCCGCGGCCAGGTCAGCCGCTCGGTGGTACTCGAAGCACTCGTCGTCGGCGTCATCGGCAGCATCCTCGGCTTCGCGGGCGGAGTCGGGCTGGCCTACGGCCTGCGCGCACTGCTCAACGCCTTCGATCTGGGATTGCCGTCGGGGCCACTGGCACTCGAACCCCGAACCGTCGCCGTCGCCTTCGCGGTCGGCATCATCGTCACCGTCCTGAGCGCATACGCACCGGCGCGTCGAGCGGCCAAGATTCCGCCGGTCGCCGCGATGCGCGAGGAGTTCGCCTCGGCCGGCGACACCCTGCGCACTCGGACGTTCGTGGGCGTCGGGCTGGGAATCGCCGGCGCGGCTGCACTGGTCATCGGCGCACAATCGACCGGCGGAGCCGCGGCCGCGACGGTCGGGGCAGGTGCGGTCGCACTCATCGTCGCCACCGCACTGGCCGCGCCGTCCCTGTCGCGGCCCATCGTCGGTGCACTCGGTGCCGTCATCACCCGTCCGTTCGGAGCGATCGGACGGCTGGCAAGGACCAACTCCGTGCGCAACCCGCGTCGCACCGCGGCCACCGCCTTCGCTCTGATGCTCGGCCTCATGCTCGTCACCGTCATCGGCGTACTGGGGTCCACTGCGAAAGCCAGCGTCGATTCGCTCGTCGACACCGGTGTGGAGGCCGACTACATCCTCTCGGGCCCCCAGTCGATCGGCGTTCCGACCGGTGCCACCACAGCAGCGCAACAGGTGAACGGCGTCGACCGAACCGCAGTTCTGCACCCGGTGTTCGTCACGATCGCCGGCCAGGAGGAGTACGGAGCAGCCATCGACGGTTCGCCGGAAGGCCTGCTCGATCTGTCGATGGTCCAGGGCACCGCAGACCTCGACAGCAACGGCTTCTCGGTATCGGAAACCGAGGCCGCCGGCCGCGGATGGACGGTGGGCACCCAGGTCACCTTCGACACCGTCGACGGGGCTTCGGTGCCGGTCACCGTCACCGGGGTGTTCACCGACAATCCGCTGATCGGAAACTGGATCGTCTCGGGCGACATCTATCAGAAAGTGACGCCGTCCATCACTCGGTCGGATCTTCTGGTGCTCGTCAAGGCGGTGCCGGGGACCGATCTCGGGACGCTTCGCACCGACCTCGAGGCCGCCACCAAGCCGTTCGTCGTCGTTCAGGTTCAGGACGTCGAAGAGTTCAAGGGCAGCCAGGGACAACAGATCGACACCCTGCTCGCGGTGCTGTACGGATTGTTGGCACTGGCCGTCGTCATCGCCGTGCTCGGCATCGTCAACACGCTGGCCCTGTCCGTCGTGGAGCGTCGGCGAGAAATCGGGATGCTGCGGGCCATCGGCATGCAACGTCCACAGGTTCGCCGGATCATCTACCTCGAGTCGTTGCTCATCGCGCTGTTCGGCGCGATCGTGGGCGTCGTCCTCGGCATCGCCTTCGGCTGGGGATTCGTGCAGACCCTGCGCGACGAGGGCCTGGGAACCATGACCGTCCCCTGGGGTCAGGTGGCGTCCATGTTGGTGGGATCCGCCGTCGTAGGAGTTCTGGCCGCACTGTGGCCTGCTGTGCGGGCGGCTCGCACGAAGCCTCTGGAGGCGATCGCAGACCTCTAGCACTCCCGAATACTCCCGAACCCGACCGGGCATTTCGCAACGACACCTATTTGTTGTGAAATGTCCGGTTTTTGGCTTGCGCCGAAAGGTGATGCACGTCTACCTTTGAGACGGTAAAACAGTCTTCAAGTAGGTTTGCAGTCCGCAAACCAACTCTGACATCACGGGTCGGGCTCGTGCAAGGAGAATCATGTCGGTTCAAGACATCGATGCACCCACCCGTCCCGCACTGGCTCCACTGTGCCGGCCCGAGAGCCGCGACACGCTGATGGCGCGCTACCGGGAAGTCGCTCACGTCCTGCCGGACGCCGTTGCACTCTCCGTAGGCGGAACCTCGCTCACCTTCGACGAACTGCTGCACCGCGCATACTCGCAGGCCCGGAAGATCGCCACCCTCTTCCCCGGGGACTCTCGGCCGCTTGCCGTCGATACCGACGACACTCCGATCTCGATCGTGCTGATGCTGGCCGTCGTCGCCTCCGGTCACCCTCTCGTGCCCCTCGATCCCATGCTTCCCGCCGAGCGACGCGCCACGATCATCGACCGAGCCGGTGCGACGGCGATCGACGCTTCCACCGTTGCCGAGACCGTGGATTCCTGCGTGCCGCTACCGACACTGTCGGGTGATCACACCGCGGTGATCAACTACACCTCGGGATCGACAGGCACCGCCAAGGGCGTGATCCTCAGCCATCGCATGTGTCTGACCAAGGCATACGAGGTCGCCACCGCGTTGTCGGTCGGCCCGCACGATCGCATCGGAAATTCGCTGCCGGTCAGTTTCGGTGCCGGGTTGAACACGCTCTTCGCAGGGCTGCTCAGCGGTGCCGCGGTCCACTGCCGAGACCCTCGGTCGGGTGTCCCGTCCGACACCGCCGAATGGATCGTCGAACAGTCACTGACCACGCTGCACTGCTCCTCGTCACTTCTGCGCACGATCGCGGCAGCCGACCACGGGCACGCTGCCGTGCCCAGTCTGCGCGTGGTCACCACGTACGGGGAGTCCCTGCATTCCGACGACGTCGACAATTTCAGGCAAATGTTCGACGGGCGAGCCACGGTGGTGAACTGGTACGCGACCACGGAGGCGGGTGCCGTCGCCTACAGCGAGTTCCCTCCGGAGCGAACGCTGCCGTCCGGCTTCCTACCGGCCGGAAGGCCCATCCCCGGCAAGCTCGTAGAGGTCGTCGCCACCGACGGCTCGGTGTGTGTGCCCGACGCGATCGGCGAAGTCCGAGTCACGTCCACCTGCCTGGCCGACGGTTACCTCGGCGATGCCGGTCTGGATTCCGAACGATTCGCCGCCCTCGACGGTGGCCTGTTCCGGTACCGAACCGGCGATCTGGGGCGTCTGGACGAACACGGGACGCTGCATCTGGCCGGACGCATCGACGACGCCGTCAAGGTTCGCGGCTACCTGGTCGAGCCGGCCGAGATCGAGGCAGCCCTGCGAGCCATGCCGGAGATCGACGAGGCCGCGGTGATCGGCAGACACTCGGGTACCGACACCGACCTGGTGGCCTACGTGTGCTCGGCGGGATCGGCCAAGCGGCCCTCCGTCGGCGAGATCAGAGCGTCGCTGCGCCGGACCTTGCCGGAATGGATGGTGCCCACGCACATAGTTGCGCTCGACGCGATGCCGCGCAACGAACGCGGCAAGCTCGATCGCAGGGCATTGCCCGAGCCTGCGGATCGGCGGGTCGAGCGAACAGCGGCCGGGCCCACCGAATACATCGTCGCCGAGGCTGCCCGGGCTGCCATCGGCCTGGACTCCATCGGCCGAGACGAGGACTTCCTGGCTCTCGGCGGTAACTCGCTGACGACAACGGCGATGCTGGCCCAACTGCGGGACACGTTGAAGGTCGATCTCACGGCGGAGGACGTGTTCGCGGCGACGACCGTTCGAACGCTCGCAACGACGGTCGATGCCCGCCTGCGAGACGCGGCCACCGTTCGTCGACGCACGTCGGGCGAACACGACGTGCTGGTGCCCCTGCGCACCGAGGGCAGCAAGGCACCGATCTTCCTGATCGGCGGAGCCGGCGTCGGCGCGATGGCATTCCTCAAACTCGTCAAGCACATCGACGACGACCATCCGGTGTACGCATTGCAGGCGCACGGCCGGGGTAAGCGCGGACGACCGGACCGCACCATCCGGCGAACCGCGAGGCGATACGTCGACGCGATACGCACCGTCCAGCCCGAGGGACCGTTCCATCTGGTCGGCCATTCGCTCGGCGGGTGGATCGCCATCGCGATGGCCGAGAGAATCCGAGACTGTGGTCTCGGATCTCCGCACCTGCTTCTGTTGGACACCCGGCTGTTTCGGCATCTGCTGGACAAGCTGCCCGGCGGTACCGACGTTCCGGCTGCACCTCCGGCCCAGACGCGGGAAGAAGCGGGCTTCCACCTCGGCCGCCTCGGCACGGCCGCTCTGTGGATCCGCATGCAGTTCGCCGGGTTGCTGCGGTACCCGACGACCATGGAATGGTTGGTCTTCGCAAGCATCGGGTACGTGGCGTTGAACAAGCACGTGCCGACTCCGTGGTCGGGCTCGATGACCGTGGTTCGCACAGCGGAGAACGTGAAAGATGCCCGGTCGTGGCAGACAGTTGCTCGTGGTGAACTGACTTTCGTCGACATCAACGGCGATCACGGTGACATGCTGAGCGAACCGATGGCCGAGGAGCTGGCCAAGATCATCGACGACACCGTCGGCAGCGGGCACTGAAGCCCGGCAGCCCGTAGGACGGTCTGTCGCGACCGCGGTACAGCTTGTACGTTTGTGCCAGAAGGCGCGACAGGTCCGAACTATTCGACAGGGAGGCCGACAATGAGTTCATCGTACGAATTGCAGTCCGTGGAACTACACAAGGACGTCCTGCGTTACGTCGACATCGGCGACGGTCCGCCCGTGATCCTCGTGCACGGCCTGCTCGGGTCGCATCAATCGTGGGCCCCCCAGCTCGAGCGCCTCGCGCACAAGTACCGGGTGATCGCGCCGGACCTGTTCGGGCACGGCGAGTCCGACAAGCCGACCGGTGACTACTCGCTGAGCTCGCACTCGGCCACCATTCGCGATCTGATGGATCACCTGGAGATCGACTCCGCTCCCCTGGTCGGTCACTCCCTCGGCGGCGGCATCATCATGCAGCTGACGTATCTCTTCCCCGAACGGGTCGATCGCCTCGCTCTGGTCAGCAGTGGCGGCCTCGGCCCCGAAGTGAGCCTCCTGCTCAAGGCCGCGACGCTGCCCGGTAGCGAGTTGGTACTGCCGCTGCTTGCGTCCGATTGGTTCCGCAAGAACGCCGAGGGCGCACTGTCACAGCTGGGCAAGTGGGGCCTTCCGGTCAAGCCCGGTCCGAGCATGGCCGAGACCTGGCGATCGTTCCGGTCGGTCGCCGACCGCTCCACTCGCGAGGCCTTTCTGGCGTCGACGCGAGCAGTGGTCGGCCCGCGCGGTCAGACCGTGAGCGCCAAGCAGCATTTCGAGAAGTTCGAGTCGATCCCGTCTCTGCTCGTCTGGGGCGGTAAAGATCGCATGATTCCCGCCAAACACGCGGACAACATCCGACGCGAGGTGCCCAACAGCCGCGTCGAGATCTTCCCCGATGCCGGCCACTTTCCGCAGCTCGACGAGCCCGATTTCTTCTTCCGACTTCTGGACGAGTTCCTGGACTCGAACGGGCAGGGGAAGGACGTCGCGGCAGGGACCGACGCGCGTGAAGACATCACTCCGGCAGTCATGCCGCTGCAACGCCCGTGAGTGTCATCCCGATGTTCCCGCTCGGGAGCGTGCTGCTTCCCGGCGAACGTCTACCGCTGCACATTTTCGAGCCTCGCTACCAGGCGCTGGTACAAGACTGTCTGAAGCAGGACGACCCGAGCTTCGGCGTTGTGCTCATCGCGCGTGGCCACGAGGCCGGGGGCGGCGACGTTCGGCACGACGTGGCGACGGTTGCGCACATCATCGGACACGAGGCCACCGGTGACGGCAGGTACCTACTCGAGTGCGTCGGCGGCGAACGGATCCGGATCGACGCCTGGCTGCCCGACGATCCCTACCCCTTGGCAGACGTTCGACCGTGGGACGACGAGGACGCCGAGTCGGTGATCGCCGATACCGAATTCGACACCACCTGGGCGCGGGTCGAGGATCTGTACGAGCTCATCGGCCGACTCGAATCCACCGAAAACATTGCCACTCCGGGCTTTCCGGACTTTCTGAGCCTGCCGATCTCGGCCGCCGAGAAAATCTGGTCGCTGGCTGCACTGATTCCGATGGGTCAGTCCGATCGCCTCGACATTCTGTCGGCACCGGACGCCCGGGCCCGCAAGACGGCACTCGACGACGCCATCGAGAACGTCACGGCCGTCGTGCAGTTCAGACTGCAACCCTGATACGTACGAAACACGTCAGGCCCGACACGATGTGTCGGGCCTGACGTACGTAGTAGCGGGGACAGGATTTGAACCTGCGACCTCTGGGTTATGAGCCCAGCGAGCTACCGAGCTGCTCCACCCCGCGCTGTGTGTTCACAACCGTACATGCCATCCCGGCAGTCTCCCAATCGCCTGGTCAACGCTCTACGGTTCTCGGTATGCCCACCGAGTCTTCGCCTGTCCTGTCGTATCCGTTCGATGCCGTCGCACAGATCACGCTGAGCAACCCACCGGTCAACGCGCTGACCCGTCCGGCGACGCGGCGGCTGCATGCCGTTCTGCGAGAACTGGCTCGGGACGCCACGATTCGAGCGGTGGTCGTCACCGGCGAGCGGGTGTTCAGCGCCGGTTCGGACATCTCCGAAATGCCGGAGATGCAGAACGACGGTGACGTGCTCGCGCGCAAGAGCACCCTCGAGAACGCCACGCTCGATCTGCTGGCCGCACTGCCGCTTCCGACGGTCGCGGCGATCGACGGATTCGCGTTGGGCGGCGGACTCGAGATGGCGCTGTGCTGCGATCTTGTCGTCGCCGATGCAGGAGCTCGACTCGGACTGCCGGAGATCGACCTCGGCGTCATCCCCAGCAGCGGCGGATCGATGCGCGCGCTGCGCCGTGTGGGTCAGGCCCGCGCAGCCGAACTCGTCTTGCTCGGCGAGCCGATCACCGCCGAGACCGCGCTCGAGTGGGGTCTGATCAATCGGGTGGCGCCGCGCGGTGCATCGCTGTCGGTCGCCTTGGACCTGGCGCAGACGCTCGCTCGGAAATCCCGTTCTGCGGTGCACGCGAACAAGCGAGCACTCGAGCTCACCTTCGGGCCATCCCCGTACGAACCGGCACAACGGGCATTGCCGGTGTTCGAGGAAGCATTCGGGTCGACGGACGGGCGGGAAGGCGTGCGCGCCTTTCTCGCCAAGGAGTCACCGAGATTTCGATAGGCGTCGCTCCGCGAGAATCGTTGCGCCGGTGACGATCTCCCAACCGATGATGGTGTAGACCGAGATCCGCTCGAACGTTCCGCCGCCGAGGATGCCCGTGTCGGCGAGAAACAGCGCGAAACCTGCCAGCCCCGCGACACCGGCCAGGGCGCTGCCCGCCGTGTACCACCGCGGCGCTCCGACGCGGCCGCCGTACCGGCCTGCAGCCAGGAGCACCAGATTTCCGCCGATGATGGCCATACCCGCGCCCGCCGCGTGCGGTGCCGACGCTCCGTCGACCGAGGCATGCGCGAGCCCGACCACGATGCTGCCGACGCCGTGCACAACCGAGGTACCCAGCACGATCCACCGCGCTCGACCCTCGAACAACACCGACAATCCGAGGCCGGCAAGAACGAACAGCGTGCCGTCGACCACAAAACCGGTGTTCATCACCGAGTGCCACGGTGAGATGTCCGGAATCCCGAGGTCACTGATGTTGTTGCGCGCGTAGCTGTACGGCCGATCGGTCCAGCCCAGCGCCGCAACTGCTTCGGCGGCCAGATAGGTCACCCCGCCGACGAGAAAGGCTCCAGCGGCCGGCACCGTAGTTCTCTTCACAACTGCAGTATTCACTGCCTACTCGACCCCGATGCACCCGGCGTGTACCGATTGGTACAGTACCGGCTCATGAGCGATCGCCACGACGTGGTGCCGATACTCGCAGGGGTGTTCCGCGACCACGGGTTCGACGGTTCGTCTCTCGCGGTCATCAGCAGGCAGACCGGCCTGGGCAAAGGCAGTCTCTACCACTACTTTCCGCGCGGCAAGCAGGAGATGGCCGAGGCCGTCCTCGACGACGTGGAGCAGTGGTTTCACCACAACGTGTTCGAGCCGCTGCGGCACGGCACCGATGCCGCGTCGACCACGCACGACATGTTCGAGCAGACCGCCCGCTACTTCCGCTCCAATCGCTTGGTGTGCCTGTTCGGGGCGTTCACACTCGGATTGGAGCGCGCGGCCTTCTCCGGACGCGTCGCAACACATTTCGCGCACTGGATCGAGGCACTCACCCCGGTACTGAATCGCCTCGGACACGGCGAGTCGGCGGCCGAACTGGCCGAGGAGATCGTCGCCGGCATCCAAGGTGCGTTGGTGCTCTCGCGCGCATCGGACGACGAGACGAGATTCGATCGACTGTTGTCGCGGCTGGAAGCATCGGCCGCACGTCTGCCCGCAGGAGTGCACGCATGACGCGCGACGACACGACACCCGAGCCCGCTGTACCCGAAGCCTTGACGCCCGAGCCCGCACCCGAGCTGAGGACTTTCCGCATACGAGAACTGCTGCGGCTGATCGTCATCGGTTCGGTGTTGACGTACTTCCAGGTCGTCGCGATCGGACGCTGGGTTCGTGCGCCCCGACGCGGGTGGCCGGTACATGCATCGGAGGCCGTCGTCGACGCGTTCTTCGCTCTCGGACCCACATTCGTCAAAGTCGGGCAGCTCATGGGCTCGTCGCCGGGTCTGTTCCCGAAGGTCCTCGCCGATACGTGCCTGCGGTGCCTCGACGAGGTTCCACCGTTCCCCGGCTCGCAGGCACGCGCGGTGATCGAGGCCGATCTCGGCCGCGGAATCGACGATCTGTTCTCTTCGTTCGACGACGTGCCGCTCTCGTCCGCGTCGGTTGCTCAGGTACACCTGTGCGTGCGCCGCGACAACGGGCGCGAAGTGGTCATGAAGGTGCAGCGCCGGGGGATCTACCACCGCATGAAGATCGATCTACGGATCGCGTACCTCATCGCCCGCGGGCTGGAGAAGTTCATTCCGTTCTTCGCCACCGCCAATGCGTCGGCCATCATCGTGGACCTGCATGCTGCCACCTTCGCGGAACTGGACAGCGCCGTGGAGGCCAAGCGGCAGGACAGCTTTCGCGCGGCCATCGGCGCGTTCGGAGACAACGAGCACGTCACCGCGCCCGAGGTGTTCCTCGACTACTGCGGCGGCCGTGTCATCTGTATGGAACGCATGCACGGTTCGCCACTCGACCGCTACGAGCCCGGGGAGCAGTCCGAGCTCATCGTCCGCCGAGCGGCCAAAGTCTGGATGGAAGCGCTTGTGCTGCACGGCCTTTTCCACGGCGACGTGCACGCGGGCAACGTGTGGGTGCTCGACGACGGCAGGGTGGCGTTCCTCGACTTCGGAGTCATGGGCGAGGTGGACGAACAATGGCGCGCGCTGCTACTCGACCTGTTCCATGCCACCGTGATCGACGGCGACTTCACCCGGCTCGCAGGCACCGTCAAACGCCTGGGAATCGTTGCACCACAGATGGGTTCGGACGCCGAGGTCGGGGCGATACTGCAGTCGGTCTTCGCTCCGATGCTCTCGACGACCCTCGCGCACTTCAGTCTGGCGGACTTCATCCGAGCCCTGGTGAACATGGGCAAGCAGTACAAGACGTCGAGCCCCGAGGAGTTGATCCTGGTGGCCAAGCAACTCGGCTACTTCGAGAGATACGCCATCGAACTCGCACCCAACTGGGCTCTTGGCACGGACCCGTTCGTCTTCAAGAATGTCTTCCCCGCCGAGATAGCCGCCTTGGCCGAGGCGAGGGGCGTCGAACTGCCGGAGTGACCCGGCAGCCCGCACACCCGATCACAGACTGAAGTCGAGCACCACTTTACCTGCGGCAGTGCGGTTTTCCAGTGACGCGATGGCCGCAGCGGCATCGGCAGCCGGGAACACAGAGGGCTCGGGAGCGACGAGCGAACCGTCGGCGAGCAGCGGTTCGATCTCGGCCCACTGGGTGGCAAGGTAGCCCGGCCGCGTCATCCACCACGCGCCCCAACCGACGCCGACGACATCGACGTTGTTGAGCAGTAGCCGATTCACCTTCACCGTCGGAATCTCACCACCGGTGAAGCCCAGCACCAGAATTCGACCCGACGGTGCGAGCGATCGGATGCTGTCGGTGAACCGATCGCCGCCCACCGGATCCACGACCACATCGACGCCGCGTCCGCCGGTCAGTTCCTTGACCGCGTCCTTCCACCCGTCGACGAGAACGACGTCGGTGGCTCCGGCGGAGCGGGCGATGTCGGCCTTGGCCTCCGAGCTCACGACGGCGATCACCCGGGACGCACCGAGCACCGGAGCCATCCGCAGCGCCGAGGTTCCGATACCGCCGGCGGCACCGTGCACCAGCACCGTCTCGCCCGCCGCCAGCCGGCCGCGTTCACGCAGCGCGAAGTGCACCGTCAGGTCGTTGAACAACAGCCCAGCCCCTGCAGTGAGCGATACCGACTCCGGGAGTGCGAACACCGTATCGGGTGAGACCACGGCGACCTCGGCCATACCGTCGCTCAAGCCCGTCAGCGCCGCGACGCGATCGCCTGCCGAAAAGCCGGACTCCGCCGGTGCCGACCGGACGACACCGGCGATCTCGCTTCCGGGGACGAACGGCAATTCCGGCTTGTACTGGTACAGCCCACGGGTGAGCAGCGCATCGGGAAAGGCGACGCCCGCGGCATGGACCTCGATGACCACCGACCCGTCGCGCGGGGCAGGTTCGTCGATGTCCACCACGCTCACCGAGTCGGGTCCGTCGAGGCTGGAGATCTGTACCGCGCGCATGAATGGTCCTCTCGGTCGGGATCGTTCCCTGCACGCCACCGTACAAAACAGCCGAACTCACCGCGGCTACCGGCATGCGGTACCGGCTGGCCGAATGGGTCATTCCGCAGGCTCCACTCCTGCACTACTGGGTCGTTCCGCAGGCTCCTCTCCTGCTGTGCTCCAATCGAAGGGTGAACACCACTCCCCTCACCGTCGTCCAGCCCGACGGAACCGCCCGCGGCGGCGTCATCGTCATCCAAGAAGCCTTCGGCGTCACCGACCACATCGTCGACGTCTGCAATCGGGTAGCGGCCGCAGGGTGGGTCGCGGTCGCTCCGCATCTGTTCCACCGGCAGGAGGGCGTCACCGTGCTCGACTACTCGGACATGGACTCGGCCATGGCGGCCATCGGGAAATTGAAGGCGGATGAGGTGGACTCCGACGTGGACGCGGCGGCGAGTGCGCTCGCCGAACTCGGATTCGAGCCCTCGTCCATCGCGATCGTCGGCTTCTGCATGGGCGGCACTGTCGCGTTCCATACCGCTGTCCGACGGCAACTCGGTGCGGCATCGACGTTCTACGGAGGTGGAATCACGAAGGGCCGCTTCGGTTATCCCGCGATGGACTCGGTGGGCGACGCACTCCAGACACCCTGGCACGGATTCTTCGGAGATCTGGACGAGGGCATTCCGTTCCAGGACGTCGAGACGCTGCGCGAGATCACCGCAACGGCCCCCGTCGACACCGAGATCACCCGTTACGCCCACGGCAAGCACGGGTTCCACTGCGACGACCGCCCCGCCGTGTTCGACGCCGACGCCGCGGCCGATGCCTGGGGCAAGACTCTCGAGTGGTTCGACGCCCATGTCGCACGCTGAACAACCGCGCTCCGACGCCGAACTTCTCGAAGAGACGGAACGCATCGTCGCCTTCTGGACCGAGTTGTCGTTGCCCGGCCTGTTCGACGTCCACACACACTTCATGCCGAAGAACGTGATGGACAAGGTGTGGAGCTACTTCGACAGTGCCGGGCCGTTGACCGGCAGCGTGTGGCCCATTTCGTATCGCTTTGCCGAAGACCGACGGCTGCAGGTCATTCGCGGATTCGGGGTGCGCAAGTTCACCTCGATGATCTACCCGCACAAGCCGTCGATGGCGGCGTGGCTCAACTCGTGGGGTGCCGATTTCGCGGCGCGTACTCCCGACTGCCTGCAGACCGCTACCTTCTACCCCGAGGACGGTGCCGCCGAGTACGTCGAGCAGGCATTGACGAACGGTGCCCGAATCTTCAAGTCGCACATCCAGGTCGGCAACTACTCACCGAACGATCCCTTGCTCGACGGCGTCTGGGGCGCGCTCTCGGACGCGCAGGTACCCGTGGTGATCCACTGCGGCTCCGGTCCGGCACCCGGCACCCACACCGGACCGGAGCCGATTGCCGAGCTGCTGCAACGATTCCCGAAGCTGCCGTTGATCATCGCGCACATGGGCATGCCCGAGTATGTCGAGTTCCTCGATCTGGCCGATCGCTTCGAGAACGTTCGACTGGACACCACGATGTCGTTCACCGACTTCTCGGAGGCGGGCGCACCGTTTCCGAGACACGAGCTGCCACGGCTACTCGATCTACAGAATCGCATTCTGTTCGGCAGCGACTACCCGAACATCCCTTACCCGTATCTGCACGCCCTGCAGGCGGTGCGCCGACTCGACCTGGGAGACGACTGGGTTCGCGCAGTGTGCTGGGAAAACGGGGCCACACTGTTCGGCTGAGCACCCAGGGCAGAGCAGTTCTCTACACCCAGAACTCGGCGATACGCCCGGCGATGGCATTGCCCTGCGCTCGTCCGGCCACGGCTGCAGCGGATCGGACGGCGACGTCGGTGGCGTCGGGTCCGATGGCCGCCGACGAATTGGCGTCGGGTGCAACCACTTCCACTTTCGAGCCACCCTTCACCAACCGCTCTCGTTCGATGTCGAAGGGATCGTGCTCCAGGTCGAGTGCGCCCACCCTGAACACCAGCACCTTCTCGAAACCGACTGCCAGATCAGCGTTTTCGCTCGCGCGGATACCTCCGTCGACGTAACGATGATCGCCGATCGTCACCGGCGGCCACATTCCCGGGATGGCGCAGCTCGCGGCCACCGCGTCGACCAGCTGAACGCCCGAGCCACGATCGAGTACCCGATGCCGGCCGGTCAGCGCGTCGACGGTGACGATCCGCAGGTCGCGGATCGGCCATGAGTGCGACGGCAGCCGTCGCTCGATGATTGCCCTGCGCTCACGCTCGGTGATCGTCGAGGCCGCCAGCGCCTCGCTGCCGATGCGTCGGCGAGTGTCGATGGCACTGCCGTCCGAATTCTGGGCCGCCCGAGCCAGCATGGAGACCAGCTCGTCGATGGTTGCCTCGGCGTGCGGCTCGTCGTCCTGTTTCGATTCGTCTGCCTGACGCTCGAACAACTCGGCCAACGTGGCACCGCTCGAGATCTGCGCTGCCACCGAGGAGCCTGCCGATGTTCCCAGCAGCATCTCGGCATCGGTGACGTCGGCTCCGGATTCTGCCAATCCCAGTAGGACACCCGTCTGCCACGCAATACCTGCGACTCCGCCGCCGCCCAATACGAGTGCTCGCCTGGTCATGGCCTTACTCCCTTCATCGAAAAGATCCGTCAGGAACTTACAGCGCTGGTCTGTACTCGCGGACGCAGCCAGGCGATGAGGTCGTCGAGGACGCGCTCCTTCTCCGGTTCGTTGAACACTTCGTGGAACAGCCCGTCGTACTTCTTCAGGGTCAGGTCATCGGATCCGGCCAGCTCGGCGATGAGTTCGCTGCCGGAGACATCGGCCAATCCGTCCGCGGTTCCGTGCTGAAGCAACACCGGGATCGTCAGCGACGGCAGGCGCGCCGGGAAACTGTCGCCGGCACCGAGCATCGCTGCGGCCAGGCCCGCCGAAACGCTGCCGTGGTAGCCCAACGGATCGGCAACGTAGGCGTCGACGACGTTCTTGTCCCGCGAGACCAGGTTGGGGTCGAGCTTCAGTACGGGAGCGGCCGGTACCAGGCGCCCGAGGATCTTGCCCACCGCCACCAGGGCTTTCGGTTGCCCGACGCTGGGAACCACTGCTGGGCCGGACAGCATCAGCCCATCGAGGTCGGCCTGATGGTCGAGGGCGTAGGACAGTGCGATCGCGCCGCCCATGCTGTGGCCGAGCAGGAAAGTGCGCTTGTTCGGGTACTCGTCGGCTGCGATTCCGAACAGCGTGTGCAGGTCGTCGGTGAAGTCGGACCACTTCGCCAATGCCACCCGCTTGCCACCGGAGCGCCCGTGCCCGCGGTGATCGGGCGCGTAGACGACAAGGCCGAGAGAGCCGAGCCGTTCGATGACGTGCCGGTACCGGCCCGCGTGCTCGGCCAGGCCGTGGGCCAGCACGACAACCCCGGTCGGTGTGTTCTCGGCTGCAGTCTCAGGGGTCCAGACGTCGTAGACGATTCGGGTTCCGTGGACTCCGGTGAACGACGAATCGACATGCTTCATGCGGTCACCGTACAAGGGTGGCGGGTCGTGCGACGGCCCATCGGCGAACCCGCAAAGATTCGCTCGAGTAACTATCCTGGCCGAGCGGGCGATGTCATTGTGAGACGCCACTACCTCCGAACCTCCGCCCGAGGTTCGGCCACAAACCAGGAGTTACGAATCCAGAATGCGTGATCAGTCCGCCACCAGCACGTCGCCTCGGTGGCGCGACCCCAAGCGCTACCTGTGGCCGCTGGGATTGACGATTCCGTTGAGTCCGTTCCTGGCCTGGGGTCTGGTGACCCTCCTCGGTCCCGGCGCTTTCTGGACCCTCGGCCTGATGATCATGGGCATCGCGTTGCCCCTGGTGGACAAGTTCGCCGGTGTCGACCGCAGCAATCCCCCCGACGAGGCCATCGCTGCGCTGGAGAAGGACCCCTACTACCGGTGGTGCGTCTACCTGTTCCTGCCGCTGCAGTACGCGGGACTCGTTGCCGCCTGCTACCTGTGGGCGCACGGGCCGCTGGGGGTTCCCGAGCGAGTCGGCCTGGCCATCACCGTCGGCATCGTCGGCGGAGTCGGCATCAACGCCGCCCACGAACTCGGCCACAAGCGTGCCCGCCTCGAACGATGGCTCTCCAAGGTGACGTTGGCACAGACTCTGTACGGCCACTTCTACGTCGAACACAATCACGGCCACCACCTCCGCGTTGCCACCCCGGAGGATCCGGCATCGGCGAAGTTCGGCGAGTCGTTCTGGAAGTTTCTGCCGCGCACCGTCGTGCACGGCCTGCGATCGGCCTGGGAGCTCGAATCCCGACGCCTCGCCCGGCAAGGCCTGTCGCGGTGGTCGCACCGAAACAATCTGTTCAACGCCGCGGCCATGAGCGTCGCACTGTTCGGCGTACTGATCGCCGTCTTCGGCACCGTGATCGTGCCGTATCTGGTGCTGCAGGCCGCGATCGCCATCGTTCTGTACGAGGCGGCCAACTACCTCGAGCACTACGGGCTGTTGCGGCGGAAGCGGCCCAGTGGGCGATACGGCAAACCGACTCATCGGGACAGCTGGAACAGCGATCACCTCTGGAGCAATCTGTTTCTGTACCACCTGCAGCGACACAGCGATCATCACGCGAATCCGGTGCGCCGCTACCAGGCCCTGCGCACCGTCGACGAGTCCCCGCAGCTACCGGCCGGGTACGCCGTGATGATCTTCTGCTCGCTGGTTCCGCCGCTGTGGCGCAGAGTGATGGATCAGCGACTGATCGATTTCTACGGCGGTGACGCGGACCTCGTCAACGTCGATCGCTCCGACCCGAGGGCAGTGCGGAAGCTCGAGCAACTGTGCGTCGAGCGAGCCGAGGCGCACCGATAGTTCACACCGCCGCGGGTTCGTCGGTCTGCGCGCGCAGATAGCGACCGAAGTGCGGCACCGTGAATGCGATGGTGCCGCGCTCGGCCGAGTAGATCAGGCCCTTCTTGATCAGGCCGTCGCGGGCCGGGGACAGTGACGCCGGCTTGCGCTTCAGTTCGGTCGCCACGGCCGAGGTCGGCACCGAGCCGTCGTCCACCGACAGTTCGGCCATCGCGCGCATGTATTCACGCTCGGCAGGCGTGGCGCGTTCGTAGCGAGAACCGAAGAATCCGACGGCCAGTTCCTCTTCCGCCGTCGGGGCGGCGACGCGTACGTCCTCGACGGTGATCGGGGTGTCGGCCGCAAGATCCCAGGTCGCCTTGCCGTAGGCCTGGACGAAATACGGGTAGCCGTCAGCGGCCGCGTACAGCGCGTCGAGGGCGTCGGGGTTGAATTCCACGTCCTCTCGATCGGCCGGTGCGATCAGCGCCAGGTCGGCCGCGGCTCGTTCGAGCCGACCGATCCGGTGGTAGCTGAACAGGCGCTCGGAGTAACTCTTGGATGCCGACAGCACCGCAGGCAGGTGCGGCAAACCGGCTCCGACGATGATCAGCGGGGCGGCGTCCTGACTGAGTTCGTGGCAGGCCGCACACAGCGCGGAGATGTCTGCGGGCCCGAGGTCCTGCATCTCGTCGATGAAGATGGAGATGCCCACGCCCACGTCGCCGGCCAGCGCGGAGGCGTCGAGCAGCAGTTCGACGAGGTCGATCTCGATGTCGCCGGAGTCGGCGCGGCCGGTCTTGGCCGGGACGTCGATGCCTGGTTGCCATCGCTCCCGCATGCCCTTGTCGGCGGTGGAGCGCAGAGCGAAGGCCTTGAGCACCCCGAGGAATTCGTCGACGCGTTCGGGATCGCGATGCGAGGCCGCGATACCGCGGACCGCCATGTGCAGGGCCGAGGACAGCGGTCGACGCAGTTCCTGGTCCGGGCGGGCCTCGATCTTCCCGGTTCCCCATCCGCGGGCGATGGCTGCGGACCGGAGCTGATTGAGCAGCACCGTTTTCCCGACGCCCCGCAGACCGGTGAGAACGACACTGCGCTCCGGTCTGCCGCGGGTGATGCGTTCGAGCACCACATCGAAGGCGTCGAGCTGCTTCTTTCGGCCTGCGAGCTCGGGTGGGCGCTGGCCGGCGCCGGGAGCGTAAGGGTTACGCACGGGGTCCATGGGGCCAAAGTTACAACGAGTCGTGCGATATATGCGGACATCTAGCTCGTGTCCTAGAGATCTGTATTCACTCGATACTTGCGCGCGGCTGCGACGAAGGACTACTTTCTGGGGTGTGAAGCGCATTCTCGTAGTACGCCGCCGTAGCGGGGTCTGATTCGGACCGACCCCTCGCTGCGGGTCGTCGTGCTCTCTCGGTCCTCCCTTCACATTCGGAAGACCATCCTCATGAATGCACTTGCTTCTTCTTTCGCCACAGATCCCTTCCATGCCCGTTTCGGCTGCGCCCTACCGCGCACGATGCGCGACGAGATCACCTGGCAACACAAGTCGTGGGCGAATTTCACCGAACGCTTCTCACCCACCACCGGACCGCTCCGACTGGGGTCGTGGACTGCCTGCAGGGCACCTGGTGGCAGGACCGAATTCGACGCCACCTTCGGTATCGGCGACACCATCATCAACTGTGCCGCAACGACATACGGGCCGATCGAGGCACTGTCGTCGATGTTGCACGATGCCGGATTCCGCATCGAGATTCTCTCGTTCCACCAGCAGAGCATCGGTTCGGAGACGGCCACATTCGTGCTGGCCGAGCGTGACGGTCGACGCGAATGGTCGATGGGCATGGATGCCGACGCGACCCTGTCGTCCATCAGGGCAGTCATCGCCGGCGCCAACCTTTTGGATCGGTAGCGCTTTCTTCGCCTGTCTAGCACTTGCGCAAGACAGGCGAAGATCTCGCTAGGGCATCTCGATCGTCTCGGCTCGGCGGACTTCGGCCAGTGCGCGGCGCAGGTAGGTCTCGGCCCTGGCGCGGCGCACCGCGAGTAGGTCCGCGACCACCAACAACGCGTGCGCCGGACGGGGCCTGGAGCGGGATTGCTCTTCCGTATCTGCGACACCCAGGGCTCCGGTGAGCACCTCGACGAACCCGGCGATATCCAGATTCGGCAGCCAGTGTGCGCCTCGTACGGTGCGGCCGAGCACCTCCTGGACGTTCTCGCCGTTCCATCGCTATATACCTCTTCCAGCAACGTGCGTACCATTTCGGCATGCACGTGACCGGCTTGCGCCGAGTCCGAGCGGCCCAACAGCTCGACGGCGTCGTCGAACGCGATCGGATCCCCCGCCGCAACAGCGGCCAGGGCATCGTTCGTGGCATCGGCGATCCGTCGAACCTCGGCCGGCCACTCGGCAGGCCACGTGATGGGGACGGTGCTCGGGGGAACTGCCGCTGGGGAGGGGTCGGTCATTGCAGAAGTCTCTCATTCGCGACCGACATGGTTCCTTTTACCTGTAACCGGTGTTTATACTAAGTTGCGCTCTGTGGCATCGGCCACACACGCGGAGTGGAGGAGGTGGACTCGATGAGCCAACGGAAGACTGTTGCATCGGATCCCGGCGAAGTGATGCTGCAAGCCAGGAACGTCAAGTTCGACTGGAGCGATCTGCCGATGCACTGGGTGCCGGGCGATCCGTACACCACGCACGTTCTCAACGTGCTGCACCTGTTGCTGCCCGCAGGCGAGCACTGGTTCGTGGACACCTTCAAAGAAGCTCTGCCGTACATCGACGACGAGAAGCTGCGCGACGACGTCATCGGTTTCATCGGGCAGGAGGCCGTTCACGCCGAGGCGCACACCGGCGTGCTCGTGCACCTGCAAACCAAGGGCCTCGACCCGACACCGTTCACCGACCAGATGGAGTGGGCCTTCGGCAAGGTCCTCGGATCCGACTCGGTGACCAGTCTGCGATCGAAGAACAACCTGGTCGAGCGACTGGCTCTGATCGCCGCCATCGAACACGTGACGGCATTTCTCGGCGACTGGGTGCTCAACGCCGACGGTCTCGACCGCGCGGGCATCCACCCCACCATGCTCGACCTTCTGCGCTGGCACGGTGCCGAAGAGGTCGAGCATCGCTCGGTCGCCTACGACACGCTCCGCTACTTCGACAAGCGCGAAGTTCGTCGGCTGCGCACGTTCGTGGTCGTCGTGCCGTTGATGGCGTACATCTGGATGCGCGGGATCATCTTCTTGATGAAGAACGATCCGGAGCTGCAGTCGGCACCGAAATCCGTACGCAAGCCGCGCTCGGCGCTGTGGAGAAAGTCGGTCCGCCGCGGCACCCTGCCCGCGCTGACGCACGTCGGCCGCAGCATGTCGCGCTACCTCAAGAAGTCCTACCACCCCAGCCAGGAAGGCTCCACTGCCCAGGCCGTCCGGTACCTGGCGTCCTCCCCGGCCGCGCAGGCTGCGGCGAGGTGAAGCTCACCTCACGCCGCGTCCCACGGCTGCTCCCCAAGGATGCACCGCCGGATCTGCGCGGACGCGGACGCCCGGATCGTTCGATGCAGCTGCTAGGCACATTCCTCAACGGGTACATGCAGGCGGCTGCCGGCGCGGAGTACAACGATGCCGTCGCCGGACACAATCCCGATTCCGCATTGCGATTGGTCGTCACAGAACGCGAGATCGTCGCCGAGGACAACGATGTCGCTGCCCTCACCCTCGCGTCGCCGACGGGCGAACAGCTCCCGATCTGGCATCCGGGCTGCCACCTCGATCTGCACCTACCGTCGGGTCGCCGTCGGCAATACTCTTTGTGCGGCAACCCATCCGATCGTAGTTCCTATCGCATCGCGGTGCGCCGAATCCCCACCGGCGCAGGCGGGTCCATCGAGATGCACGGACTGCAACCCGGCACCGAGGTCACTGTTCGCGGTCCCCGCAACGGTTTTCCCTTCGTCGGCGACGGCAGTGCACTCTTCATCGCCGGCGGGATCGGAATCACTCCCATCATCGCGATGGTCCGTGCCGCACGGATTCTCGGCATGGACTGGCAGTTCGTCTACTGCGGTCGCTCCCGCGACACGATGCCCTTTCTCGACGAGATCGAGAGCTGGGAATCGGACCGCGTGTTCGTCCGGACCGACGATGTACACGGATACCCCGGTGAGGGCGAACTGCTCGAGCGCGCCCCAGCCGGCGGTGCCGTCTACTGCTGCGGCCCCACCCCCATGCTCGACGCCGTCCGCCGCGACTTCCGTCAGTCCCCGGCCACCGCACTGCATTTCGAGCGCTTCGGCCCGCCGCCGATTCTCGACGGCCGACCCTTCGAGGTGCAGCTGATCAGCACCGGAGCCGTGCTCGACGTAGCCGCCGACGCCTCCGTATTGACCGCGGTCAAGGAACAGAAGCCCAATATCGCGTACTCGTGCCAGCAGGGCTTCTGCGGTACCTGCAAGGTGCGTGTGCTCTCCGGTGAGCCCGAGCACCTCGAAACGCGATTGACCCCCGAAGAGCAGCGCGATCACATGCTCATCTGCGTCTCCCGCGCACGCAGCGGGCGTCTCGTACTCGATCTATAGAACGGAAAATTGTTGAGCAGCAATGCGGTTCGTACGACGGTCGTCAACGAAGGAATTCGGTTGGCGGTGTTCGAGAGCGGAAACCCGAACGGCGATCCGATCGTCCTCGTGCACGGCTGGCCCGATACTCACGAACTGTGGAGTCACATCGTGCCCCAGCTCGAGGATCGCTTCCGGGTGATCAGCTACGACTCCCGCGGTGCAGGCGAGAGCACGGTGCCCACCGAGCAGTCGGCGTACAAATTGGCGCGGCTGGCATCGGACTTCTATGCCGTCGCCGATGCGGTCAGCCCCGATGCTCCCGTTCACGTGCTCGCTCACGACTGGGGTGCCGTGGAGGTATGGGAGGCGGCAGCTCAACCGCAGGCGAAGGACCGAATTCGTTCCTACACATCGATTTCGGGACCCAATCTCGACCATCTCGGTAAGTGGTCGCAGTCGCGGCTCCGCAAACCCACTCTCACCGGCATCAAGCAGGTCCTCGCCCAGACACGGGCGTCCTGGTACACCGTCACCTTCCACATCCCCGGCCTGTCGACGCTGCGGATCAAGCGACAGTTCGCCAAGGGTTGGCCGGCGTTCCTCCAGGAGTTCTCGGGAGTCGACCCGAAGCTCGTCACCCAGAACTCCACTCTGTGGTCGGATGCCACCAACGGCACCAATCTGTATCGGGCCAACATCATTCCGCTGCTGACCAATCCGCGGGATCGATACATCGACATCCCCGTTCACCTCATCGTCAACACCGAGGACGTCGCGGTGCGTCCGTACCACTACGACGACACCGGCAAGTGGGTGAAGAACCTCACGCGCAACGACATTCCGGCGGGGCATTGGTCGCCGATCTCCCATGCCGACGACATCGCAAGTCTGACACAGGAATTCATCGACTCGCTGGGCTGATGGGTCAGGGGACCAGTACCAGCTTGTGACGGGTGCGTGGGGCTCGCTCCCATGCACTCGCGACCTCTGCCAGTGGCACATTCTCGTATTCCACTGCGATCCGCCCGCTGACGGCCCAGTCGGTGAGGGTGCGATACGCCTGCGAGGTTGCGTCGGGTCCGTAGTGCATCGGCATGAATCCGACGATGCTCGCCCCGAGTGATCGCAGGAGCTGCGCAGGAACGGTGACCTCGGCACCGGCTCTGTCGCCGATCTGTACCAGACGAACGAGCCGGTTGCCGGCACGTAGTGCGGCCAGAGCGACTGCGCCCCAGGTGTAATCGACGATCACATCCGCGCCGGAGGATGCCTGCCCAATGGCCGTGCTCAGCTCGTCGACGCTCCTCTCACCGATGGCAACCGTCGCCGTGGCCCCGAGATCACGGGTGGATTCGAGTGCGGCCTCATCGCGCCCCACGACCGTGATCGATCCTGCGCCGAGTAACCGCGCAGCCTGAACCGCGAGGCGGCCGACCACCCCGGTACCTCCGAGGATCACCACGTTCTCCCCTGGCGTCATGCGACCCCCATGGGTCAGTGGCATCAGCGCCGCAAGGCCGGCATTGCCCAGCGTCGCGGCGGTCGAGAAGTCCAGTCCGTCGGGTAGTTCGACAAGCGACGACGTCCGTACCAACGCCTGCTGAGCCATCGAACCGTAGGGCGAGACCGGCAGGGAGAAATAGACGCGGCGACCGTCCTGCGTCGTACCCGCGCCTTCGATGCCGCTCACAGTCGGCAGCGACCGAGGGCTCAGGTAGTGCGTGCCCGCGGCGATGACGATGTCGACGGCATTAAGCGTCGCAGCCGCCACGTCGATCACCTCAGAACCCTCCACAGGTGCTGGTTTGTCGTGGTCCGTGTATGTCGGTACCCCGAATTCGGTCAGAACTACTGCCTTCATATCCGGCCTTTCGACGAATTCTGATTCAGTGAATCTCGATTCAGTGTGTAGCGTGACTGCCGAGGTGTCAACAGGAAAGGGAACAGCGGTGGCAACCACTGGTCGCGCACAACAGGCCGAGCAGACTCGAATCGAACTCGAGAATGCCGCACGCGCCGTCTTCGCCCGGTCCGGGTACCTCAACACCAAGATCGTCGACATCACCCGCGAAGCAGGCCGGGCCGCAGGGTCGTTCTACAACCACTACTCCGGCAAGGACGAGCTGCTGTTGGCCCTCGCCGAGCAGATCGGTGAGGACGCCGACGTCATCGTCGCGGCGCAGGATCCTTCCGCTCGCGATCACCCCACCATGCGTCCGCATCTGGAGGTCTTCTGGCAGTTGCTCACACGGCACCGGGTCGTCATCGATGCGCTTCGAGACGCCGCACTGGTGAGTCCCGAGTTCGCCGAACGGGTACAGAGATTCACGCAGGTCCAGTTCGAGCCCTGGGTCGAACGCCTCGGCACCTTCGAGAAGGCAGGAGTCGAGCTACCGGCGTCCCCCGCCACCACTGCGGTGCTGATCGGCGGTGCGGCGGAGAATTTCGCCCGGCTGTGGCAGGGCTCGCCCGAGGACGGTCTCGACGCTCTGGTGACGTTCGTCGATCGGGGAGTCTTCGGGCCGGCCGCTCAGTGAGCGAGGTGCCCGCGAAGCGTCGACGAGGTGTAGTCCGCACGAAAGAGACTGCGCTGCTGCAGAATAGGGACCACCTGATCGACGAAGTCGGTGAGCGAGTCCGGGTAGCGCGGGCACATCAGGTTGAATCCGTCGGCACCGCGACCGATCCACGATTCCATCTCGTCGGCGATGGACTCCGGCGTGCCGATCATGGTGGCGTGCCCGCCCCCGGCCGCCAGGGTGCCGAGCAGTTCCCGCACGGTGGGAGCGTCCTTCTCGATGATCCGCAGAATCGTCTCGTAGCGACCCTGCGGTCCGGTGAACTCGGCGGCCGGCGGTAGCGGCGGCACCGGTTCATCGAGTTCCCAAGCAGTACAGTCCTGTCCGGTGAAGGTCGACAACATTGACAGCGACTGCTCGGTGGGGAGCAGCCGATCCAGTTCGGCCTTCTTGCGTCGAGCCTCGTCCATCGTCGAGCCGATGTACGTCACCAAACCCGGCATGATGCCCACGGCTGTACTGTCGCGGCCGGCTCGATCGATTCTCGACTTCACGTCGTCGTAATAGCTTTGCGCTGCAACGAGATCGTAGGCGACGGCATAGATCGCCTCGGCGTACTTCGCAGCGAGATCACGACCCGGCCCCGACGCCCCGGCCTGGAACAGCACCGGCCGACCCTGCGGTGAACGCGGCACCGTCAACGGGCCGTCGACGCGAAAGTGTTTGCCGTCGTGATCGATGGCATGCACCTTGGCCGGGTCCGCATACGCTCCAGCGCGATCGAGCGTCAACGCGTCGGCATCCCACGAATCCCACAGCGCCAGAGCGGTATCGACGAACTCTTCGGCGCGAGCATAGCGCTCCTCACGAGCCGGGATGACATCCATCCCGTGATTGCGTGCCTCGGCGTCGAACATGGAGGTGACGACGTTCCAGCCCACCCGGCCGCTGCTGATGTGATCCAACGACGCCAGCATGCGCGCGGCATGGAACGGCGTGTAGAACGTCGAGGACACGGTGGTGACCAGCCCGATATGGGTGGTCGCTCGTGCCATGGCCGACAGCGCGGTGATCGGTTCGAGAAACCAGGTCCCTGCCCCGGCCGGGTCTCGAACCGAATGTCCGTCGGCGAAGAACACCGCGTCGAACTTGCCCCGCTCGGCGAGCTGGGCAAGTTCCTCGTAGTACGAGATGTTGCCCAGGTCCTCCACTCGTGAATCGGGATGACGCCACGCCGCGCTGTGGTGGCCGCAGCCGTAGAGAAACGCGTTGAAATGCATGTCAGTCCTTGACCAGGCCGCCGTCGACCACCAGATTCTGGCCGGTCACCGACCGCGCCCACGGCGAGGCGAAGAACAACAGGGCATCGGCGAACTCTTCCGGGGTGGTGACCCGTTGCAGCGGGGTCGAGGCCGCGATGAAATCGAACACCTCGGCCGGGGTGGCGGCACTGGCGTCGGTGGTGCGCAGCAATCCACCCGAGACCATGTTGACGGTGATGTTGTCTGCGCCGAGGTCCGCGGACAGAGTACGGGTCAGCGAGAGCAGTGCGGCCTTGGACGCGGTGTAGTCGTGGTACGGCACCACCGGATTCTGGAACAAGTTTGTGCCCACGTTGATGATTCGGCCGAAGCCCACCTCACGCATACCCGGCAGCGCCGCCTGGGTGGTGAGCAACGCTGCACGGACACTGCCGCGCAGCTGAGCGTCGAAGCGGTCCCACGTGATGGTGTCGGCTTTGGGCCTCGCATCACCGTCGAACGAGAAGTCGGCCAGTGCGTTGTTGACGACGGTGGTGATCGGAGTGCCGAAATGCTCACGCGCCGAGTCGAACACCGTGGCCACCGCACGCTCGTCGGTCACGTCGCCCTGAACCGCGAAAGCATTTCCGCCGAGGCGGTCGGCAAGCGCTTCGGCGGCTACTTTGCTGGTGCGGTAGTCGATCACCACGCGTGCGCCCTCACCGGCGAAAGCAGCGGCAATCGCTGCTCCCAATCCGCGGCCGCCGCCGGTGATCAACACTGTCTGCTCGTCGAATTTCATGCGCCTCGCCTCTCGTTCGAGGTCGGGACCGTCACGAGGGACAGGAAATACCGAAACGTCACGACATTCCCTTCGCTGGTCCTAACCAGATCAGGTTCGACGGGTGTGTTCTCAGCCCCTGGGGGCACCCCGTGTCGCGCTCGACTGTACCCACCGGTCTCGGTAGGGCAATGCATTGCCGTCTATACAACTCTCTAGTACAGGTGATAGATAGCCGAATACAGCGATGACAAGTTACTGTGCCGCCATGGCCGAACGCGTCTACCTGGAGTATCGCCTCGACGAGAACGTGATTTTTGTACTCGACCACCGCACGGTCGAAGCGTTCGACGCCGCCGTGAGGACCGCAGCCGGCGGGCGCTGTCGGTGGCACGTGGATCAGCTCGGCGTGGACGCGAAGCCGACGCGAGACGGCACCAAGATCGTCCTCGGTCTGCGTGCATCCGACGGCAGCATCGGCTACGCGGGCGACCGAATGAAGTTCACCGTGACCGACGAACAGCTGCCGCATCTGCTGGCGTTCTTCGACCGCGCGAAGGCAGCCAGGACCCTCAGCCGATGACGGCCCAGCCGTGCGGCGGAACGCTCACCCGGCCGTCGTTCAGGTGCGCCTCACCGGCCAGTACTTCGCTACCCTGAGCCGGGTAGTCGATGGCGTCGTCGCCGAGGTTGAGCGCCACTGTCATCGAATTGTCTTCCCCGGACACGCGGTAGAGCAGCGCCGTGTTGGTGAGCTCGAGCGTCTCGGTGCGCGCGGAGTACAACCATGGATTACGACGCCGTACTCCGATCAGCTCCTGGTGCACGCGATAGACCGGCCAACCGTACGGGGCCAGATCATCCGGGGATTGTGGGTACTCGGGACGCACGTCGTCGTCACCGCCGACGCGATCTTCCTTGATACCGCGGAACGCCTGTTCGTCGCCGTAGTAGATCATCGGCATCCCACCCACGGTGAACAGAACCACCAACGCGTGCAGCAGATGTCGCTCGTCCTCCACTACGCTGGCAATGCGATTGACGTCGTGATTTCCGACGAACGTGGCCGGCACGAACGCGTCGAGCCACCCGTTGTGACGCTCCAACGCGTGTGAGAGCTCGAAGAAATTCTTCTCGCTCAGGCCACTCCAGATCGCCTTCCACAGTTCGTACTGGGTAACCGAGTCCAGCGTGGAGGCCGAGACGATCCGGTCGTAGTCACCGTGGATGACCTCGCCGAGAAAGTATGCATCCGAATGCTTCTCGCGAACCTTCGGCAGCACCGCGGCCCAGAAGCGTGGCGACACAGCGTAGGCAGCGTCGAGCCGCCAGGCGTCGACGCCGCGCTCGAGCCAGTGCGAGAGCACGTCCACGACGTACTCCTGCACGTGCGGGCTCTCGTGGTTGAGCGCAACCAGTTCGTCGTGGCCCTCGAAGTTTCGGTGCGTCGGCTCGTCCCCGGACCAGTCGAGGTGGAACCACTGCGCGGCCTCGGAATCAGGCCCCTCGGCCAGGGCCTGCCGAAACTTCGGAAAGCTCTGCGCCACATGGTTGAAGACACCGTCGAACATGACCTTCAGGCCCCGACCGTGTGCAGCAGCGATCAGGGAGTCGATGTCCTCGTCGGTGCCGAGCCTGCCGTCGACGTGGAAATAGTCGACCGTGTCGTAGCCATGCTTCTCGGATTCGAAGATCGGACCGAGGGCAATTCCCGACGCGCCGAGCTCCAGTGCGTAGTCGAGCCACTTCTCGATTCTGTTCAGCCGGTGCAGATCCGACTGCGATTCACCGTCCCAGCCGTGCACCGGCGCACCGGTGAAGCCGAGCGGGTACAGGTGCCACCAGATTGCGTGCTTCGTCCACTCCATCAGGACTCCAAGATCGAGTCGAGGCCCAGTTCGCCGGCACCGGTGTGACCCGACAAACTCGTCACCAGGTCGAATTCGGCTAGCAGACAACGCAATACGTGTGCAACACCTTCTTGCCCACCGAGCGCGAGACCGTACAGGAACGGCCGGCCGAGCAAGACCGCATCCGCTCCGAGCGCCAGCGCTTTGGCCATATCGGCACCGGTGCGTACACCGGAGTCGAACAGGATCGTCAGATCGTCGCCCACAGCCTCGACGATGGACGGCAACGCGTCGAGTGACGGCCTGGCACCGTCGATCTGACGTCCACCGTGGTTGGAGACCACGATGCCGTCGACTCCGTGCGCTGCTGCTTCACGGGCGTCGCCGACGGTGCAGATTCCCTTGAGCACGATCGGACCGCTCCAATGCTCGCGCAGGAACGCCAGATTCTTCCACGACAGCCCGGGGTTGGGGAACATCTGCGCCCAATGCATCGCGGCGGCAACAGGATTCTCCTCGACGGGCTGCGCCAGTCCGGCCTGGAACGCCGGATCGGTCAGGTAGTTCTCGATGCCGAGGTTGGCGAGGAAGGGAAGGTACCCGCGGTCGAGATCGGCAGGCCGCCAGCCCAGCAACGTGGTGTCGAGAGTCAGCACCAAGGTGGTGAACCCGGTGGCCTTCGCGCGCTGCAGGAAACTCAGCAGTACAGATTCGTCCGTCGGCCAGTACAACTGATACCAGCGCGGAGCGTCTCCGCCTGCCTCGGCGATCTGCTCGAACGAATGCGATGCCTGTGTCGAATGGATGTACGGCACACCGAGTTCCGCAGCCGCTCGAACCGTCGCGAGCTCACCGTCGGGATGGGCGAGAGTCTGGATGCCGACCGGCGCAATCAGCAGCGGAGCCGGCATATCGGTGCCGAGCACGGTGCATGCGTGATCACGCGAGGCCGAACTGCGGAGCATGCGCGGCGTGATGGCCCATTTGTCGAACGCCGCCCGGTTCGCCCGCGCCGTCGATCCGCTGCCCGCGCTGGCGACGATGTAGCCCAACGCCTCGGGCGAAAGCTTCTCGGCAGCTTGGTCCTCCAGCCGTGCCAGGTTGGTGGTGATCGGCGGTGTCTGCTGAGCGAACATCCCGGCGGCGTAGATGCCGAGTTGGTGATCGCTGAAGTTGCTGGGCCTGGCCTCGGTCATCGTTCGACCCTACCGGGGCACCGCCGAGGATCGGGCGAGAAAGGCGTCCAGCAGAGCCGAGCACCGCGCCCGAGCTGCCAGTTCCGCGTCGGCGATCTCTCTCCTGATCTCGTGCACGTCGACCCCGTGTTCGACGCCGTCGCGGTCCCACGCGGCCGCCCACGCGTCGTAGGTGTCGAGGTCGATCTCGGGGTGGAACTGCAACCCGAGGTGCGGGCCGCAGACGAAGGCCTGTTGCGCGGCATCGTTCCGGGCGATCACCGTGGCCTGCGCGGGAGCGGTGAACGTATCGCCGTGGAACTCCATCCACGGTCCGGGGGCGATGAGCTCGGGCTCGGACGTCTCTACGTCGACGAATCCGTACTCGGGATGCTCGGACTTGCGGACGGTGCCGCCGAGTACCCGCGCGAGCAGCTGCCCGCCGAAGCACACACCCAGAACCGGGACCTGCGCATCGATCGCGTCCTGTACGTATGCAATTTCCGGCGCGAGCCACGTCAGCGTGTCGTCGTACGCGGCATCGGGTGAGCCCATGACCACCACCAACTGCGCGTGGGACAGCAGCGGCGGTGCGACATCGGGGCTGTGGTCGAAGGAGTGCACGTCCAACTGGAAACCCCTGGTGCGCAATTCGGCAGCGAGAGTGCCGATGTCGCGTCGCGCAAGGATCGGATCCTGATCGTGGACGAGTACTACGGCGCGCGGGTGGTTCGGGTATGTCACAGGGCTCCTTTACGGTGTTCGTGCACACCGTACGACAGACTGGATCCGATGCCACCTCGTAGACGCACAGCCCGATCCACCACTGCCCGCACCGTCAAGGCCGGGCAGAGCAGTGCCGCGCGAAAGTTCGCGGCCGCGAAGAACGGCGAGCCCGCCGCTGCACAGAAGAAAGCTGCCCCGAAGAAGGCCGCTGCTCCGAAAAAAGCAGCACCGCGCAAGAGAGCAGCCCCGCGCAAGACCTCACCCCGCAAGTCGGCCGCACCCGATCTGCGGGTTCCCGATCCCGGCGAGCGCGTCTGGGTACTGGACGTGCCGTTCGAGGATCGATCGGCAGCGGGTGCAGCCGGGGCACGGTGGTATCCCGGGCCTCGGGTGTTCGCGTACTACGGCATCGAGTTGCCCGAGTATCTGCAGCCCTACGAGTCGACGCCGTACAGCCTGCAGCGGTGGCTCGAGGACGATGCCAACGATGTGTGGCGCGACGAGATGGTTCGGCAGCGGGCGATGCAGCCCCGAGCAACTCAACTCGAATCCGTACGACGCCATCTCGCCGCGCTCGACGCGGGATTCCCGTACTTCGCGCAGATGGATTCGACGGGTCTGGGCAAAACGTTGGCAGTGTGCGAGGCCGTTCGGCAGATGTCGGCGGCCGAGATCGGGACCGTACTGGTGGTTGCGCCCAAGGGCGCGTTACCGGGATGGCGTCGCACCATCGCCGACAGCGAGGCCGACATCGAGCCGTCCGATCGCAAGCGCTGGCTGCTGATCACCTATCAGTCGACGAAGAAGCTGCTGTCGGTTCCGCCCGAGACCGATCTGGGCAAACGTAAACGGACACAGAACAAACGGACCATCTCGCTCGGTGAGCTGCGATTCGACATCGATGTGGTGATCGCGGACGAATCGCACGCGCTGATGAACATCGAATCCCAGCAGTCGCAGATCCTCTGGCGGTACCAGGAGGCGGCCCGCTCGGTGGTGTGGATGTCTGCGACGCCCGGCTATCAGCCGCTGCACTTCGCGTACATGGCTCGCGCGGTCGAGCGCAGCCGCGGGGTCGAGATCCTGGGTGACGACGAATATCTCGGTTATGCGGTGACGATGAAGTGGGCGGAGTTCCTCATCGAGTCCGGGTTCTCCGTCAAGGCAGGCAAGGCCACGACCGGTTTGACCACGTGGCGGTGGGAGCCGGAGGACGCGTCGAAACGGGCCCGCGACATTGCGTCGGTGCACGGTTGGTTGTCGGGAGGTGCCGTGCCGTGGTCTATTTCGCGGCCGTCGCCGCCGACTCCGCGGGAACCACTCGGTCAGGAACTCACCGCAGCGCAGAAGCGGCTGTACAACGCCGCGTGGGTGGACTACCGCAAGGAGGTGGGCCTGCCGAACTGGAAAGCCGTCGGTGGAAAGCGAGTGCTGCAGAAGAACCCCAGTACCCGGGCCGCGACGCTGCGATTTCGCCAGAAGTGTTCGTATCTGCGCATTCCCGCGTCGGCTGACCAGGTGCGGACGTGGGTCAAGGCCGGCAACCAGGTGTTCGTCTCGATGTTCTACCGAGAGTCGGTCGCGGCACTGGCGCAGACTCTGCGGGACGAGGGACTCGACGTTGCAGTGGTCGACGGCAGCATGAGCAGCCCCGAGCAGGAGGCGTCGATCAGACGCTTCCAGACCGGAGCCGCGTCGGTCATCATCTCGACCACCACCAGCGCAATCAACCTGCACACCAACGAGTTACTGCTCCCCGAAGGGGAGGTGTCCACTCTCGCCCCGCGCGTGACGCTGATCCACGATCCTCGGTGGACACCCATCGACATCAGACAGATCGAGGGCCGCGCCAACCGCATCGACAAGGACCACAACCACACGACGTCGACCTGTTACTACGGTTACGCCGAGGGCACCGTGGAAGAGGAAATGGTGCTCACCGGTATCGAACGTATCGCTGACCTGGGATCGATCGTCGGGCAGTCAGATCTGATCGACCCGGAGGCATTTCTCGCAGCGAAAGTGGATGCCGGAAAATAGCGACAATTGTGACCATTCCTCTATCTCGGTGGCGTAGCTTCGGTCCTATCGGCATCCGCCGGTACCGGGCTCACCCCAACTTCAGGAGTGGTCATGATCGTTCTCGGAATTATCCTCGCCCTCATCGGCTATTTCGCCGGCATTTCAATTCTGACGACTGTCGGCATCATCTTGGTGGTCGTCGGCGCAGTTCTGACGGTGCTCGGTTCGATGGGGCGCGCAGTCGGTGGCCGTAAAACATGGTTCTGACTGCGCGTTAGAACATATGTTCGATTTCTGCTAGTGTGAATGCGCCCCCGGAGTTGGCGACGCAGCCAGCCGAGCCACTTCGGGCGGTCCATATCGAGCGGTAGACATTGTCGAAGGCGGTTGCGCGCGATGGCATCCGGCGAGCGCGATACCGACCCGGTTGCCGGATCGCTCTACCGCGTCGGCGATCGGTGGGCCGAACGAGCACCTACCCACTGCACCAACGGCCACCCACTCGTCGCCGGCTCGGTGCTGGTGGGCTCACGTGCGTGCTCGTGCGAGAGAGGGCATCACCGCACGCATCAATGTCAGAGCTGTGGTCTCGTGCGTTTCACCCCGGAACTCGGTCCGACGTGCAGTGATGCCAGCTTCGATTCCCGCGCCGCGCGCGCTCGGCCCGCCGTCGTGGACAATCGTGGTCATGAGCGAGGTCATGAAGAACGGTGAGACTGCGGTCGACCTGGGTCGACTGAGACAAGATTTCACGCGATTCATGATGAGCTACAAGTTCGGGATCGACGAGCTGATCACGAAGATCAACATCTTGAAGCAGGAATTCACCCACATCCACCGATACAGCCCCATCGAGCACGTCTCGTCGAGGCTCAAGACACCCGAGAGCATCTTCGACAAGGCTCAGCGGAAAAAGTGCGCGCTGACGCTCGACGCCATTCGCGAGAACATCCTCGACGTTGCCGGTGTCCGCATCACCTGCAGCTTCATTTCCGACACGTACCGCATCGCGGACATGCTCAGCAGTCAGACCGACATTCGAGTCGTCGAGGTCAAGGACTACATCGCGAACCCGAAAGCCAACGGCTACAAGAGTTTGCACCTCATCGTCGAAATCCCGGTCTTCATGTCCGACCGCGTCCAACCGGTACTGGTCGAGCTGCAGATCCGCACGATTGCCATGGACTTCTGGGCGAGCCTCGAGCACAAGATCTTCTACAAGTACCGCGGAGAGATTCCGCCCACTCTGCAGGCCGAACTGGCCGAGGCCGCCGAGAGCGCGAACAAGCTCGACGAGAAGATGGAAAGACTGCACGACGAGGTGACGGAGCTGAACGGCGATGCGGACAACTCCATCACCCTCGGTTCGTTGCCTCCGATGGCCGTGCCGCCGGAGTTGTTGCACATGCTGCTCACCGCGCAGGCCGACGCAATCGACCCGGACTGAGCGCACGCCTTCGAAGAAGACAACCCCGCTGCTCGACGGGTGAGCAGCGGGGCCTGTGTCCAGCGAGAGCTATCCGATATGCACCGGGGTGTCGCCGACGGGCAGGTCGTCCTTCTTCGCTCGGACGAGTCCCAGCACCACCGGGCACACCAGCGCGACCAGAATCGCGGCAGTTCCGAAGGCCCAGGCGTAGCCGGAGACCTCGGCCGCGAACGCGTGGTCGATGGTGGCGAGCACGAAGTTGCGGATCGGCTCCGGCAGCGAGGCCAGTACTTCGGCGCTCGGGATCTCCTGGCCCGCGAGAGCTTCCGCAGGAACTCCGGCGGGCGGAGTCGGTGCCGGGTTGTCGGCCAGGTACGAGCTCTTGGACGAGGTGTAGACCGTGGTGAACACTGCCGCGCCGAGAGCGCCACCGACCTGCAGCGTGGCGTTGATCAGCGCAGATGCGGCACCCGCGTCGTGATCGGCGACCCCGATGAGCGCGACGTTCTGCATCGGCACCATCAGCAGGCCGAGACCGAGACCGAGCAGCACGACGCCGGGCAGCACGTGCGTCCAGTACGAGGTGTCGACGCCGATCTGCGTCAGCAGGAGCAGGCCGATCGCCGAGACGACGGGACCGACGGCCATCATCGGCTTGGGTCCGATCTTCGGCACGAGTGCGGACGCGAGCGCTGCGGTGATCAGGATTCCGCCGGTCATCGGGAGTGACGCGACACCCGCGATCACCGGGCTCATCTCGAGCACGATCTGGAAGTAGAACGTGAGGTACAACGTGCCTCCGAGCAGGGCAGCACCGATGACGGCCGAGCCGATGTACGCGGCACCGCGGTCACGGTCGAGCAGCACGCTCAACGGCAGCAACGGGTTGGCGGACTTGGATTCGACCACGACGAACGCGGCCAGCAGAGCCAGGCCCAACGCGATGAACGAGATGGTGGGTACCGTCGCCCAACCGTTTTCGGCTTCGGTGAAGCCGTAGACCAGCGATGCCAGACCCAGAGCGACGAGGATCGCGCCGGGCAGGTCGTAGCGGGTGTCTCCGTGTGCCTTGCTCTCTTTCACCAGCGGCACTGCTGCGGCGATGGCGATCACTGCGACCGGGATGTTGACCAGAAGGCACCAGCGCCAGTTCGCGTACTCGGTGAGCACGCCGCCGAGAAGCAGACCGACGGCTGCGCCGCCGCCGGCGATCGCGCCGAAGACACCGAACGCTTTGGCGCGCTCCTTGGTGTCGGTGAAGGTGACGGTCAGGATGGCCAGTGCTGCAGGTGCGAGCAGTGCAGCGAAAACACCCTGGCCGGCGCGTGCGATGAACAGCTGCCAGCCTTCCTGGGCAAGTCCACCGATGGCGGAGGCAACGGCGAAGCCTGCCATGCCGACGATGAACGAGCGCTTGCGTCCCCAGTAGTCCGCAATGCGACCGCCGAGCAACAGCAACGCACCGAATGCCAGAGCGTAGGCGGTGATGACCCAGGTGCGGCTGGTGTCACTGATGCCCAGGTCTATCTGCGCCTGCGGTAGCGCGATGTTGACGATGGTGCCGTCCAGCACGATCGTGAGCTGCGTGATGGCGACGATGCACAGCACCAGCCATCGGCGCTCGTAGTTCGGATTCAGATCCGGCGCTTCGCGCTCGGAGTGCTGCGACATGTTTCTACCCCACTCGTACTCGTTGATTCTGGGCACGAAAAATGTCCCGATCAGAAAGGTAAGCCACTCGGCACCGACTGTCAAACGAACTAGTTGGTTGGGGGTATGGTGGCCGCCATGAAACCTGACGCCAGCGCGACCCGCGCCCGCATCGTCGCCGCCGCCCGTGGCGAGTTCTCGGTGCACGGACTGGCCGGAGCTCGAGTCGATCGCATCGCGGTTGCGGCCAAGGCCAGCAAGGAGCGCCTGTACGCATACTTCGGCGACAAAGAAGCCCTGTTCCGCGCTGTGGTCGAGGACGGGTTCGCGCGGTTCATCGAAGAAGTACCTTTCTCCATCGACGACCTCGGCGGGTATGCAGCACGCGAATACCTGCATCTCGCAGCACATCCCGAAGAACACCGCCTACTTCTGTGGACCCAGCTCCAGGGCGGTATGGCAGCATCGGGCACCGACGACATCCACTCGGTCATCGCAGAGCGACGCAACGCCATGGCCGCCGCCCAACGAGACGGACTGATCTCCGACGCCTTCACCGTCGACGACCTGATCACCATGATGTTCGGCATCACCTCGGCCTGGATGACCGCGCCGAGCAGAGCCTGCGAATCCGCCGACGACGCCGAGATTCAGCGCAGGGCGTCGAAAATCGAGGCCGCCGTGCGACGACTCTGCACTCCGTAGTCTTGTCTACCGATCTCTAGCGCTGTTGCAAGAGTCTCGAATATCGGGGTAGCTGCCGCGTTCCCCGCAAATGCGCGCGCGTTTGTCAGATGCGAGCGAATTCGATACCGATCTCGCAGCTATTCCGAACGCGTCTGACGATTCCGCGCGCGTCTGTCGAGTTCACCGACCCTCTGCGCGCCCCACGTCCGCGAGAATTGCCGCCTCACGGTCGGCGGAGAGTCCGACAGGCGGCCGGTCGCGTCTCGTCGACGCCTCACCGTTCACTGACTGCAGCCAGGTCCACGTGTCTGCGACGGTCTCCTGGATCGGCCGTGCCCGAAGCCCCTGGGCGAATGCCTTCGACACGTCGGACGCGTGCAACGAATCATGATCTGCGCCAGGCGGAATCCAGATCGGTAGCTCCGTCCACGGCTGAACTCCGGCAGCACTGAGGACGTCCGGTTCCACCCAACGCAGGCGAGCATCGGACCGTGTCGCGGCAACACAGGCCTGCAGAACCTCGCGCATCGTTGCATGCCCGGGCCGACTCACCACGTCGTACGGACCCCCGAGCCCACGGGCAGCCGCGTCCAGAGCCCAGCCGACAAGATCGCGCGCGTCGATGTACTGCAGTGCCAGGTCGGCCGGACCGGGCGCGAGTACATCCCCGGCACGCCCATTCTGGTCACTCCGCAGGCTCCGCTCCTGCCCAATTCTGTTCAGCCACCATGGAAGTCGGCCGATATTCTCGTACGGTCCCAGGATCAATCCGGCCCGGACCAGCAAGGCTCGAACACCGAATGCCGTGACGGCGGCCTGCTCAGCACCGAGCTTGCATCGCGCGTAGTCATCGCCAGGCCCTTGTACCGTCGGCCAGGTCTCGGTCGCACCTGCTCCAGGCGCGTCGTACACCGATCGGCTCGACACATAGACGTAGCTGCGCACTCGACCGGTGAGCGCAGAAGCCGACTGCGCCACTACACCGGGCTCCCACGACCACGTATCGAAGACTATGTCCCAGTTACCTTCTCGAACCGAATCCAGTCCGTCGGCCGCGCGTCTGTCACCGCGGAGCTGCGTGACCCGAGGATCGGACACCGTCGTGCCACGATTGAGCACGGTGACGTCCCATCCGAGGGCGAGGGCATGCTCGACGGCCGTTCGCCCAACGAAGTCGCTGCCGCCTAGAACCAGTAGCTTCATGAATCCAGTGTGCCGGTGAATGGGTCTTCGTCGCTGCCGGAACATGCTTCGGAGCGCTGCTCACAGCAGAGCCGCACCTCCAATATTGGAAAAAGGCTAGAGAACGAAATACTTACCTACCGATGCGCTCGATGAGCCTCATGGCGTCGAAGGGTGCGTAGCCCTTGATGTCGTTGTCGAAGTACACGTAGACGTCCCGTCCCGTCGACGTCCAGTCCGCAATCTTCTGGGCCCATCGATCGAGGGCCTCATCGGTGTAGCCGCTGGCATACAGTTCCTCGTCGCCGTGCAGTCGGGCATACATGAAATCCGCTGTCGGAGTGTCGATGTACGGGTACTTGCCGGCGGTATCGGCAACCACGATCGCAATATCGCTGCGCCGCAACAACTCCACCGCTTCGTCGGAGGCGAAGCTTGCATGCCTGGCTTCGACACAGTGCCGAAGTGGCCGAGACGACGCAGCAGGCAACAACACTCGATCCTCCGCCAACTTGTCGTCCCGTGATTCCGCCAGAGCCACTGCAGCTGAGACCGTTCGAGGCAACAGGGCACAGAAGTCCGCCACCTTCTGCGCATCGAATTCGAGGTTCGGCGGGAGTTGCCACAGGAAGGGCCCGAGCTTGTCTCCCAGAGTCAACACACCGGTGGCGAAGAAGTTCGCCAGAGCCGAATCGACGCCGACGAGCCGCTTGATGTGCGTGACGTATCGACCCCCCTTGATGGAGAAGACGAAATCGTCGGGGGTTTCGTCGTGCCACTTGGTGAAGCTCGACGGCTTCTGCATCGCATAGAAGGTGCCGTTGATCTCGATCGACGTCAGGTGCTCGGACGCGTACCCGAGCTCCTTGCGATGCGCCAAACCCGCCGGATAGAAATCTCCCCGCCACGGCGCGTACGTCCAACCGGAGATGCCGATCAGAACTCGGGGTCGACGCTGCGCGGGCATGAGCAGACTCTAGTCGTGGACTTTCACGCCAACATTTCCGATGAGTACGAGTATGTGGCGGGAGGAATACTCGCCCGTCGACGTTTCCGACAGCCTGACGGCGTTCGACGACCGGTCCATCTCGGTCGAACCGGACGGTTCGTTCGCACCGCATTTCGGGCGGCCGTCCGATCTATCAACCACCTCACGCTCGGTGAAGGATCGTCGATATTCGACTGCAGGCAAGATGCTGCTTCCTAGCGCCGGTCGCCTCCAGCCGCGCGCCAGATCACCGCGGCCGTTCGCTCTGGCCAGCGCTCCGGAATGGGGTCTCCGGCGAGGGCCCGTCCGTAGAACGAGCCGGTCGCCATCGGAACGATGATCTCGAGGTCCGCGTCGACCGGAATCGCCCCTTCGCGCTGACCGCGTTCGAGGATGTCTCGAATACGTCGCCTCCGTGGGGCGACGACGCCTACGGCGTACCGGTCACGAACATCCTCGTCGGTTCCCTCCTGCAACATCGTCCCGACCAGAGCCATTCGGCCGGGGCGCGAGACGCCCGATCTGAAGTCGGTGAGTTCGCGGACCAGCGCTTCGAACGGCTCGGCGTCGTCGAGTTCGGGTGGTGCCACCTCGGCGACGGCGGTGACGGCTGCTTCCGCGAGCGCGGCCTTCGTCGCCCATCGGCGGTAGATGGCTTGCCGGGTGGTGCCGGCGTCGGACGCCACGCGCTGAACAGACAAAGCGTCGTATCCCGATTCGGCCAGCTGTCGAGCGGCGACGGCAAGAACACGGTCGTCGATCGTTGTATCGCGCAAACGGCCCGTCTTGCTCACCATGATGGGCAACATACCTTGTCAATACAATACTGTTGTGTATTGTATTGACGATGGCAGATCCGACGCTCTACGACTGGGCCGGTGGAGACGCTGCGTTCCGGCGGCTGCTCGACGCGTTCTACGACCACGTCGAGCGAGACCCGTTGCTGTCGCCGATGTTTCCCGGTGGCGTGAGCGAAGATCACCGCGCTCACGTGACCCTATGGTGGGCCGAGGTATTCGGCGGACCTGATCGCTACACCACCGAGCTGGGTGGGTACCACCGCATGCTCGCCCACCACATCGACCTGGGAATCACAGCCTTGCAGCGTCGCCGATTCGTGGAGTTGATGTCGATCGCGGCGGACGACGCCGAGCTACCCGACGATCCCGAGTTTCGCTCGGCATTCATGGCGTACGTGGAATGGGGAACGCGACTGGCGTTCTCCAACCCTCAGCCGAACGCCGAGCTGGTGGCCGACGCACCCGTCCCTCGCTGGGGCTGGGGCGTCGCGCCGCCCTGGAATCCTGGCAGTTGACTGGTCGCGAATCCCTATCCGGGTGTCCCCACAACGATCGCGTGGTTCTTCGTCGGACTCGTCGTTTTCGATCCGCTCACGGCGGTGCTCCTCGTCATCGCGACTCCGCGGCTCTGGCGCTGGTATCGGTAACCTCGATGACATGAAGCGCCCATCGGCATTCGGCTCCCTGGCGCTGGCCTGTGTTCTGCTCGCCCTCACCGGCGCCGACGCGGGAGCCGAGCGTCGCGATCAGCCGGCACCTCGCCAGGCCGCTGCGGTACCTGGCGTCGGGTTGACGACGGTTCCCGCAGCGATCACCACGTCGATGGTGGCGGGGATCGCCGCAGAATCGGATCCGACGACGCACGCGGTCGGTGTCGAATCGTCGAGCACCGAAATGCAGACTTCCGGGTGGGACGAGTATCCGTACCTTCGCTACACCGTTTCGGTGGTGCCGGGGACCGAAAGAACGACGCTCACCTGGTCCGGTCGATCGGTCAACACCAATGACCTCGCGCTGCATGTATGGGACGAAGCGACGGCCGATTGGGGTCCGCCGCTCGCGGCAGCGGAGCCTGCGACTCCCGGTGGACTAATCGAACTCAGCGCCGACGTAGCCAGTGAGAGCGGCACTGTCGAGGTTCTCGTCATCGACAGTCCCCGAGCGGATCGCTCGTTCGCCGAGACCAACGCCAGCCCCGACCGGGCTTTCGCGGACGCCGACACCTACGACTTCGCGCTCCAACACATCACCGACACCCAGTACATCTCTCGCGACGACCCCGGTGTTTATTCGGACATGACGCAATGGACTGCCGACAACGCCGACGAGCTGAAGATCGACTACAGCATGCACACCGGCGACCTCATCCAGAGTTGGATCAGCCCCGGTCGACCGGATACCCAGGCCCGCAAGGAATTCGAGGCAGCCAGCGAGTCCATGAGCATCCTGGAAGACGCCGGCATCGCCCACGGCGTGCTGCCCGGCAACCACGACAACATCTGGAACGCGGCGGGCAAGTTGGTTCCCGGAGAGCACGAGAAGAATCACGCGCTCTACAACGAGTACTTCGGCCCACAGCGTTATCGCGATCAGCCGTACTGGGGCGGTTCCTTTACCGCCGAGGACAATTCGGCGCACTACGATCTGGTCGACATCGCCGGTGCAAAATTTCTCATGCTCTTCATCGGCTACAACCCACCCGAGAAGGTCATGCAGTGGGCAGAACGGGTACTCGACGATCACCCCGACCGCAACGTCGTCATCGGTACGCACTATTACCTCGACGAACTCGGCGAGAAGAAGTTGATGGGGTTCGGCGATATCGGATCGAGTTCGGGTCAACAGATCTGGAACCGACTGGTCGTACCCCACGAGTCGGTCTTCCTCGTCTTGTCCGGGCACGTGGACGGTCAGGTTGCCGTGGTCGACGAGAATGTCGGCGACACCGACCGCACCGTCGTGCAGTTGCTGGCCGATTACCAATACTTCGAGGTCGACGGCGAACGAAGTACCGGCTTTCAGCGTCTGCTCCAATTCGACGTCGACGGCGCGACGATGGCCGTCACGACACACTCACCGACGCTCGACGCTTTCGACGTCGAGAACTACGACATCAAGAACCGGTACGGACCCGAGGGCGGCGAGTTCGTCACCGATTTCACGTTGCGCGCCGACGTTCCACGGGCCGTGATCGTCAACTAGCTGGCACCTCCGACGCCACCGGACCATAATCGATTCCTATGCGGTCGGGTGGACGAGCGGTGGTTCTGACGCTGGTCGCTGCCGGTATGTGGCTGTTCGCGACGCCACCACTCGATCCCGGAACCACCGACTTCACTGCCGCGCCTGCACCCGTCCCACCAGTTGCTCCCGTCGTCGAACCGCCGCCACTGACTCTCGACGAGCTCTCGGCCCGGGTCGATCCAGCCGTCGTCACACTGTCGGCTTCCGCCGGTTTCTCCGGGGTCGCCGGTACCGGCTTCGTCGTCGCTCCCGACGGGATCGCGCTCACCAACTTCCACGTCGTGGAGTTCGCCACCGAGATCAGCGCGGTGAACATGGGCAACGGACTGACCTACGACGCCACCGTGCTGGGTTACGACAAATCTCGTGACGTCGCGGTCGTGCAGTTGATCACCGCGACCGACCTGCCAGTGGTCGAGTTGGCCCCGGACCCACTTCCCGACGTGGGTGATGCCGTCACCGCCATCGGAAATGCCTTGGGCGCAGGGGTATTGGTGCCGGCACCCGGCGCCGTGACCGCTATCGATCAACAGGTGCGCACCCGCAGCTCGGTGGACGGCTCACGGAACACGCTGGACAAGATGATTCGAGTCGATGCCGATGTGCGAGCAGGAGATTCGGGTGGACCGCTGTTCGACGCCTGGGGCAGGGTGGTGGGCGTGAACACCGCCGGGCTGTCGGACGACGCTCGCAACGGCACCGAGTTCGCACCGCCCCAGGCACCCGAGGCCTACGCCGTCCCCATCGGCGAGGCGGTTGCCGTGCTCGATCAAGTATTGGCCGGGCAGTCCGGCGGCACAGTGCATGTGGGTCCGACGCCGTACTTCGGAGTGTCGGTGCGTGATGTGTCTGTCTTCGAGAACAAGCCGGCGATGGGGGCGGCCGTCGTCTCGGTGAACTCCGATTCCCCGGCCGAGACTCTCGGCTTGTCGGCGGGAGACATCATCGTCTCGCTCGACGGAACGGACGTGCAGTCCTCGTCGGATCTGTCGGAGGCGCTCATCGGCCGCGTCCCCGGCGATACCGCCGTCGTGGAGTGGGTGAACGACGCAGGAGTGACCAATTCCGGGACAGTCGCTCTCGCCCAAGGAACCCCGACAGCTTGAGGCTCGTTCCGCAGGCTCCTTTCCCGAGTGCATAGATCAGCCCTGCACCACCGACAACACATTGCCCGCAGGATCGGTGAACCAGGCGATCAGCGGCCCACCGTGTCGGAAGATCCCCTTCTCGTCGGTCCCCATATCTGGATATTGTTGGAAAACAACGCCTTTCGCACTCAACACATCGACCGCGGCCTCGATGTCGACCACCGGGAAATTGAGGATGGTGTATTGCGCCGGCACGTGGCCGGGCCGGGGATAGACCAGTACCGTCGCTGCTCCCAGCTGCAGTTCGAGCATCCCCATCTCGTTGTCGGTCACCTCGAGACCGAGGGTGTCGGCGTAGAACCTGCGGGCTGCAGGCAGGTCGTCGACGGCGAATCCGGAGAACGGTGCTCGGGCCAGATCGATGGTTGTCATGGACGAATTATCGCGCTCTCCCACGTGCCGTGGGCCGATATCCGAGTAGCGTGGATCTCGTGACTATTCGCCTCGGTTACCAGATGCCCAACTTCAGCTACGACGGTTCGGTCGCAGAACTCTTTCCCCAGGTCATCGCGCAGGCGCGCGAGGCCGAAGCGGCCGGGTTCGACACCGCGTTCGTGATGGATCACTTCTACCAACTTCCCGGCATCGGCAAGCCTGACGAGCCGATGCTCGAGGCCTACTCCGCGCTGTCCGCCCTTGCGACGGCCACCGACACCATTCAGCTCTCCGCCTTGGTCACCGGGAACACCTACCGCAATCCGGCGATCCTGGCCAAGACCGTAACCACGCTCGACGTCGTCAGCGGCGGTCGCGCGATCCTCGGGATCGGAGCCGGCTGGTACGAACTCGAGCACCAGAGCTTCGGACTCGAATTCGGTACGTTCACCGATCGGTTCGAGCGTCTCGACGAGGCCCTGCAGATCATCGAGCCCATGCTGCGCGGTCAGCGTCCGACATTCGACGGCCTCTGGTATCAGGTCGAGAACGCGATGAACGAGCCCCGCATCCGCGACGATCTTCCGATCATGCTCGGCGGCGGTGGCGAGAAGAAGACGTTCGGCCTGGCCGCTCAGTTCGCCGATCACCTCAACATCATTTGCGACGCACAGGAATTGCCGCGCAAGATGGCAGCCGTTCAGGCTCGGTGCGAGGAAGTCGACCGCGACCCGAAGGACCTCGAAACGAGCTTCCTCGCGTTCGTCATCATCGACGAGGACGGCGACAAAGCCAAGGAGTTGCAGCGCGAGTTCGTGCTGAAGCAGGGCCTCGATCTGACGAACCTGTCCGAGGAGGACGCCGCGAAGGCCACCGATCGCCACTTCTGCGGAACCCCCGACGATGTCGCCGAGCAGGTGCAGAAGCGCGTCCTCGATAAGGGCATCGACGGCGTCATCATCAACCTGATCACCAACGGACACCAGCCAGGAGCCGTCGAGCTGGCAGGTAAGGCGTTGAAGCCTCTCGTCTGAATTTTCTCCAGCAGTAGCCGCGGGGGCGCGAGCAGTGGCATAGTTCCCCCGTGGCTCAGCTGAGGATGAACGGGCACCGTGTCTTGGTCGCAGACCTGACCGGCGACTCCCTGCGTGCGATGTCGGGTTCGATGGTGGCGTACGAGGGCGATGTCGCCTTCAAAAGCGCTGGGATGGGCGGTGGCGGAGGATTCCGCGCCGCGCTGAAACAGAAAGTGACCGGCGAGTCGCTGTCGTTGATGGACGTGTCCGGCAAGGGCACCGTGTACTTCGCCGTCGATGCCCAGGACATCACTCTCGTCGAGGTGCAAGGCGACACCCTCCACGTCGAATCGTCTCAATTGCTCGCTCTCACAGGTCAATTGAAGACCGATGTGAAGTTCTCCGGTCTTCGCGGCGCAACGTCGGGGCAGGGCTTGTTCACCACGGTGGTCAGCGGATCCGGCACCGTGGCGCTGTTGTCGAAGGGTGGGCCGATCATCGCCCTCGCCGTCGATCCGCAATACCCCCTCGTCGTCGATCCCGACGCGTTCGTCGCCCATCGCGGCCAGTTGAACCAGAGCTTCGTCACCGACGTCACGTGGCGCTCCGCCATCGGCGGCGGCAGCGGCGAGGCGTTCTCCCTCCGCTTCGACGGCCAGGGCGTCGTCTACATCCAACCCGAGGAGCGCTGACGTGCCGCTCGAACTCGTCAACAGCAAAGTCGTGAAATCCGTTCTGGCACCGAATCAAAACGTGCTCGCGCGTCGTGGATCGATGCTCTACTACACCGGCGACGTCCGGTTCGTTCCGCACTCGATGGGCGGCTCGGCCGGTGCCATGCCGGGCATGGGCGGCGTTGCCGGGATGGCCGGCCGGATGATGGCAGGCGAACACGTCGCGATGATGGCCGCCGAGGGGCAGGGCGAGGTCTTCTACGGTCACGCCGGGTTGTACATCGAGGTGATCCATCTCGACGGTTCGTCGATGCTCACCGTCGAAGCCGATCGGCTCCTGGTGCACGACGGCTACCTTCAGAGTTCCATCGTTGCGTTGACCTCGCAGGGCGGCGTCCGCGGAGCAGTGCGCGGCGCAATGACCGGGCAAGGTCTGTTCACGACGCAACTGACCGGGCAGGGCAGCGTCGCGGTCCTGTCGCACGGCGGCGCGACACCGTTGCAGGTCGGGCCCGATCACCCACAGGTGGTGGTCGATCCGCAGGCGTACGTGTGCCACATCGGCAACATCAACGTCGACATCTCTGCCAATGTCGGCTGGCGTGACGCCGTCGGCAAGGGCAGCGGCGAGGCGATCCAGCTGAAGATGACCGGCATGGGCACCGTGTGGGTTCAAGCCTCCGAGCAGAAGTTCTAGGGAGCGGCGCAATGAGTTTGGAGATTCACACCCCGTACACCCTGCCGGTCAACGACAACGTGCCCGGCAACGATTACGCGTTCTGTGTCGAACTCGCAGGTCAGCCGTGGTTCACGTCGAAGGGCGCGATGATCGCGTACTACGGCAACATTCGCTTCGAGCCGCTCGGGCAGACGTCGATGCCCGCCATCGTCGCCGCGCGGTTCTCGTCTCCGCTGTACTCGAACGACTGGGTTCTCGCGCAGGGTCAGGGCAAGCTGATTCTCGGCGATCGCGGATTCAACATCAACAGCTACGACCTCGACGACGGCAACCTGACGATCCGAGCCGCGAATCTGCTTGCGTTCGAGCCGACTCTGGATCTCAAGCAGTCCATCGTGCCGGGATTTCTCACGCTGCTCGGCACCGGTAAGTTCCTGGCCTCGTCCAACGGCACCGTCATGTTCGCCGAGCCACCACTACGCATCGACCCGGAAGCGCTTGTGGGATGGGCAGATTGCCCGTCGCCGTCGCATCACTTCGATGCAGACTGGATGCAGAACTTCCTCGGTGCGGCGCGCGGATTTCTCGGAGCCAACAGCGGCGAGGAGCGTCAGTTCGATTTCACCGGTGCCGGCACCGTGTTGATCCAGTCGAGCGAGAAAGTGCTCAACGATTCGCATCTGTTGCGCTACATCGAATCTCAGACGGTCTCGCTCGGCCAGAACTCGCTGCGGGCTCTGCACAACACCATCGGAGCCCGGCTACAGCAGTAGCCCTGCTTTCACTGCCTCTACGACGCCTTCGCGATTGTCGGCCATCATGACGTGGCCGGCATTGTCGATGCGCGTGAAACCCACACCTGCAGAAGCCAATCGGTCCTGCTGCCTCGGAGCGCCGGTACGCTCTCCGTAGACGAACAACCGCGGTACGGTGACCGACTCGAGCATGGCCTGCACCGTCGGATCAGGTCCCACGCACAGGCCGACGGCGGTGCGATGAAGTGCAACCGGATCGGCAACGCGCAGGGTGGACGCCCATTCCGGATCCGCGTCGGCGATCAATCGGTCGATACCGGTGTCGACGAACTCGGTCTCCGACTGCCGGGCAATCTCGACGCTGGCGGTGCCGTCCCACGGCAGCAGGTTGGGTTCGAGCACGATCAGTCGGCCCACCAGATCCGGTCGACGGTGGGCAAGCACGGTGGCGATCGAGCCACCCAGGCTGTGGCCGACGAGGTCGACCGAGGTCAGATTCCGCTCATCGAGCAGGTCTGCAACGGCGGCAGCATGGTCGTCGAGCAAGTAGCCGAAATCGAGCGGGCGATCGCTGAAACCGAAGCCGAGCAGATCCGGCAGCAGCCTCTCTCGGCCCTCGAAAGCTGCCTCTACTGCGATGGCACCGAATGCCGGGATGCCCGCCGAGCCGAGCCCGTGCAGAAAAACCAGAGCTGGGTCGGTGCTGCCCGGCAACGTGAACGTGCGGACGCTCGGCGGCTGTTCGGAGGAAACGCGCATACTGGAGTTTCACCTAGGAGGTACTGCCATGGCCAACCAAGGACCCTTCGGATTCGGATCCGACGACTTCGACAAGTTCGCCCGTGAGGCAACCGAGGGACTGCGCGAGGTGGTCGGTTCGCTGTTCGCCTCCAACGTCGGTGCACCCAAAGCTCCGCCCGAGCCCGAAACCACAGGTCAGAAGGGCGACGGAGTCTGGGCGATCTACAGCGTCGACGACGCCGGATCGCCGCAGATCGACCAGCTCTACGCCACCGAACTCGATGCCCTCCGTGCACACAAGGACAACACCGACCCGCGTCGACGGGTCAGGTTCCTGCCCTACGGCGTGAGCGTCAGCGTTCTGGAGGACTGACATGGGTGCATGCGGCTAACGTGCACCTGTGTCAGCGAACGGTGACGGATGAATTCCGGGACCGACGCACGATCTGCGGATCGCCACTCAGCCGTACCGACGTTTGTGGTCGCCTCGATCACCACCGTGGTCAGCGTGGTCGCCTTTCTCGACTCGAGCGTGATGGATCTGCTCGTCCGGAACCGGCCGCTCCTCGAATCCGGCCAGTGGTGGCGAGCTGTCACACCGGTACTGGTGCAGCCGGACGGTTGGGGTCAGTTCGCCTTCAACCTCCTCGGAACAGTGCTGGTGGGGATCGCCGCGCAGCGCCGGGTGGGGCCGGCCACTTGGTTGTGTGCCTACGCCATCGGTGGTGTCGGCAGTGTCGCGATCTACAGCATGTGGCATCCGGCAGACACCGGCGGCGGTTCGTCGGCGGCCGTCGCGGCCCTGATCGGAGTGCTGGTGGTGACCTGCGCGGTCGAGCCCGATCACAGTCCGCTCGGTGGATGCGCCCAGGTGTACGCGATGTTTTTCGCCGTCTACCTGACGGCACTCGATATCGGCGGCGTGGGCGCATCGGTGGTTGCGGGCAATGCTTCTATCGTGGCGACAGTGGTGGCGCGCCGCGGGCTGGGCGTCGAGCGAACGTCATTCGTGGTGCTGTCGATGGTCGCGCTGACCGGCATCACGATGACGGTGCTCAGAGACGACCACGGCACCGGCATCCTGGTCGGCCTCGCGTTCGGAATCCTTGCGGAGATTCGCCGTCGCCGCTCGACCACGGAGCGGTAGTCCGGCGCGCGGGAGCTACGAGCGCTCGCGACGTAACCTAACGGCGTAATGCCTCGACCGCATTCGCCGCCTGTTCGACGCCACCGTGTGCTCGCACCTCGGCACCGAGTTCTGCTGCACGTGAACCGAATTCGCGGGCGTCGGCGACTGCCTCTGCCAGCATCACAGCCGTGACCTTCTCGAAGTCCAGGTGCACGCCCACCCCGAGTTCGGCGAGCATTGCGGCGTTGCCGAACTGATCGACAGCCTGCGGCACCGCCACGGTCGGCACGCCGAACCACAGCGCCTCCGTGCACCCGCCCATCCCGGCGTGGGTGATGAAGACGGTGGTGGCGTCCAGCACCGCAAGCTGCGGAACATGTTCATGCACTTCGATATTCGCGGGAATATCACCCAGCACGGCCGGATCGACACGTCGACCGATGGAGATCACCACATTCCAGTCGGTGTTCCCGAACGCCTCGATACACAGTCGATAGAAGTCCGGTCGCTCGTTGTATCCGGTGCCGAGCGAGATGTACAGGACAGGTGCCCCGGGTGCCGTCCAGCTGCGGTCACTCAGGCGTACCGGATCGAGGCACGGTCCGACGAACTGCACCGTGTCGGCCACTCGGTCGGCATGCGGCTGCATCACCCGCGGAATCAGCGACAGGCAGTGCGCCGGATACGTGATCCACTCCCAGGGGTCGGCGTCGATGTCGTTCTCTCGCAGCCACGTTGCATAGGTGTCGCGATACGCGACACCGGTCGGCGACTCTCGGATGGCGGTCATCCCATCACCGAGATCCTCCGCGTAGCCGGCCCAGGCCACGTACGTCGGCGAGAGTTGCACGGCAGGCACCCCGTAGCGCACGCCGAGGACCGGTGCCGTCATGCCGCCGATGTCGTACAGGAACAGATCCGGCTGATCGTCGTCGTAGACCGCAGTGAGCACGGGGTACGACGCAATGGCCTCGTCGAGGAACACCCGCATCGCCGACGCCGGATCATCGGGCCACGAAGCCTCTCCGTCGGGCAGCATCGACTCGAAAGGGACCACCTCCACGCCTGCCGGTTCCACCATGTGCCGCAAGGAATCTCCCACGGCATAGGTGACGCGATGCCCGCGCCGCACCAGCTCGGCAATGACGGCCAGTGATGGATAGATGTGACTGGGAGCCGTCGTGCCGATCATTGCGATGTGCATGGGCATCACGGTACGACGGGCGACCGTTTCGGGCTAGCGGATTTCGTTGGCGATCAGATCGAGCAGGCCGGGGAACCGATCCTCGAGTTCGCGACGGCGCAGCGAGACCTTGCGACTGTTGCCACGGTCGACCTGGAACACGAGACCCGCCTCGCGGAGAACTCGAAAGTGATGCGTAAGAGTCGATTTGGTGACACCGAGCTCGAAAGACATACATGTTCGTTCGGCACCGTCGTCGTCGCCGACAAGTTCGGTGACCACCTTGCGGCGCAGCGGATCCGCCAGCGCGGACATCACCGCACCGAGTTGCATTTCTTCGGGCTCCGGATGCCCGTTCTCGTCTGCCATGAGCTCCTCCCGCATCAAGGTACGACTTGCGCCGTACCTCAAAACCTGTTCTAGTACGAAAAGCATCGTACCTAAGCGCAGGGGGATTCATGAGGGCAGTTCTACCGGTCGTACTCGCAGCGCAGTTCGTCGTGCCGATGTCGATCTCGGGCACCGCCATCGCGCTTCCGGTCATCGCAGCCGATCTCGGCTCCGATCCCACCCCGCTGCAGTGGGTCGTCAACGGCTTCAACGTTGCGTTCGCCCTCTTCACAGTGGTCTGGGGTGCGGTCTCGGATCGCATCGGGCACCGCACGTCGTTCCGCATCGGCGTACTGCTCACGGCCACGGCCAGCCTGGTGAGCGCACTCGCACCCTCCCTGCTCGTACTGGACGGGGCGCGGGTGGTCGCGGGTATCGGTGCCGCTGCGGTTCTGGTGGGCTCGACGTCGATTCTTTCGCTGCATTTTCACGGGACCGAACGGGCCACGGCATTCGCACTGTTCGGCACCGTGAACGGGCTGGGGCTGGCACTGGGTCCGACGATCTCCGGGCTGCTGATCGCCGCGGTCGACTGGCGCGGGGTGTTCGCCGCTCAGGCGATCGTCCTGCTGATAGCGGCCGTTGGCACCCTGGCTCTGCCTGCTCTGCGAAGCGAATCCACCAACCGTCTGCTGGATTTCGGCCTACTGCGCAACCGTCGATTCCTCGCGCTCTGCCTGGTCCCGGTCGCCGGAGCCATCGGTTTCGTCACCCTGCTCACCTATCTGCCGGCCGCCCTCAGCGCAGTCGCGTCGATGACTCCCGGCCGAGCCGGATTGTTCATGCTGGCGATGACCATCCCGGTTCTTCTCGCCCCGCTGACCGTGGCACGGCTGAGCACGATGTTCGACGCCGTGACCCCCAGCCGCGTCATTCTCGCGAGCCTGGGCTGCCTCGCTCTCGGCAATATCGGCATGCTGGCCCTGCAGCCCGGCGTCCCACTTCCCGCCGTGACGATCCCCATGATTCTGGTGGGGCTCGGTTTCGGACTCCCCATCGGTTTGGTCGACGGCGAGGCACTCGCCGCGGTTCCGCCGCACAGCAGCGGCACCGCCGCCGGGGTACTCAACCTGTTCCGCATCGGCAGCGAGGCCATCGCGGTCGCCGGCTATGCCTGGCTGCTGGCCTTCCTCATCCGCGGGCGGGTGTCGAACAAGATCGACGCCGACGCCGCTGCATCCGGGCAACCCGGATTCGCCGATGCCTACGCACACGCTTTCACCGAGGTGATTGCCCTCGTCGTCGTCGCTGTCGCCGCCACCGCTGCGGCAATCATTGCGCTTTCCCGGACGGCACGATCCGACGTATCGTCGGCGAATGCCCTTTCTGCAACCGGTGACCCTCGCTGACGATCTCGTGACTCTGGAGCCGCTGAGCCACGACCATCTCGAAGGACTGTCCGACGCCGCCCGCGACGGCGAGTTGTGGAACCTCTGGTACACCAGCGTGCCGAAACCCGAGGACATGGCGGCAGAGATCGATCGTCGGCTCGGATTGCTCGAAGCCGGAACCATGCTCCCGTTCACGCTGCGCCGCAACGACACCGGCCAGATCATCGGCGCGACGACGTTCTGCAACGTCGACTCGAAGAACCGTCGGGTCGAGATCGGGTACACCTGGAATGCCCGCTCCGCGCACGGAACCGGCACCAACGCCGCCAGCAAATTGCTGCTGCTGACGCATGCCTTCGAGGAGCTGGGATGCATCGCCGTCGAATTTCGCACCCACTGGATGAACCTGCAATCGCGCACGGCGATCGCAAAGCTCGGTGCCAAGCAGGATGGAATTCTGCGCAATCATCAACGCATGCCCGACGGTTCGTTGCGCGATACCGTCGTGTTCTCGATCATCGAATCCGAATGGCCCGCCGTCCGCAACGAACTCCGCAGGCGTACTGCACGGTAGGTTGACCCCATGCGTGTGGATGGGCGGGACATTCCCGTAGCGGGGAACCTGCTTCAACCGCTGGTGCGAAGAACCAGCGACATCATTCGGGTCGTGTCGGCTGCGGTACTGCTCGGCCTGGTCATCGCCGGTTCGCTGATCACCAGAAATCAGTGGGATGCGCTCGAGGAATCGGTATCGAACATCGTCGGCGTGCTCAGCCCCGACCAGTCCAACGCCGTCTACATCGTCTACGGCGTCGCCATCCTCGCGCTCCCGTTCGGAGTCCTGATCGGCCTGATCGCCGGCCGCAAATGGAAACTGCTCGCCGGCTACGCGGCAGCGGCATTGCTGGCCGCGTTGGCGCTGTCGATCACCGGCACCGGAATCTCCACCCCCACCTGGGACCTGGACGTTCCCGAGCGACTCGACACCTTCCTGTCGCAATTCCTCGACGACTCGCGCTGGATCGCGATGTTGGCCGCGGCCCTCACAGTGTCGGGCCCCGGCCTGCCCGCGCGGTGGCGTCGGGCATGGTGGACGCTGTTGCTCGCGTTCGTGCCGATCCATCTGGTCGTCTCCACTGTCGTTCCGGCTCGCTCGATGCTCGGTCTGGCCGTCGGCTGGCTCGTCGGAGCCGTCATCGTGCTGCTGGTCGGTACGCCGGCTCTCGAGGTTCCTCTCGACGCAGCACTGCGTCTGTTCCGCGATCGCGGCGTCACCGTCCACAGCTTCACCGTCGTCCGTCCGGCCGGACCGGGTCCGTTGGTGTTGAACGCACACACGTCCGATGCCGATGTGGTGGTCGAGTTGTACGGGCAGAATCAGCGCAGCGGCGGCGCGCTACGACAGTTCTGGAGATGGATCACGCGGCGTGGCAGTGAAACTGCGCCGCTCCATGCGTCGATGCGCAGGGCCGTCGAGCATCGAGCACTGATGGGCTTGGCCATCGAGAGGCTGGGTGCCGCGGGCAGCCATCCGCTCGCGGTCGCGGCACTCGATCGGGGGTGGACGTTGTACGCGCACGATCTGCCCCTCGGTCAGCCGGTCGAGGCCGAGCACGACGACGCCACCCTCAGCGCGTTGTGGAAGGCCCTCAACACCCTGCACGAGAACCAGATCTCGCACGGAGACCTGCATCGAGGCGAACTCCGAATCCATGAGGGTCGGGCTCTGTTCTGCGGATACGGGCACGCCGAACTGGGAGCGTCGGATGCCCAGATGCAATCGGATGTGGCGCAGCTGTTGCTCACCACAGCAGACCTTTTCGGCTCTCGCCGTGCCGTGGAAACGGCCGCCGGCGTCCTCGGCTTCGATGCCGTGATCGCGGCATCGGGCCGTCTCACCAAGTCCGCCATTCCGCCTCGAATCCGTCAGTCGGTTCGCGATGCAGCCAAGACGATGAAGGCCGTCCGGCTCGAGGTGCTCGAGCAGACCGGGGCCGCCAAGATCGAGGCCGAACAGGTCACTCGTTTCAGCCGAAACCAGATCATCTCGCTCGTGTTGTTGATCGGATTGGTCTACGTCGCGTACCCGTTCATCAGCGCAGTGCCTGCGTTCGTCACCGAACTGGGTTCGGTGGACTGGTGGTGGGTTCTGCTCGGGTTGGCGGTCTCTGCTCTGACATACGTCGGTGCCGGAGCTGCGTTGTGGGCGTGCGCGTTCGGCAAGGTCAGCTTCTGGAATCTGACGGTCATGCAGGTTGCCAACACCTTCGCCGCGACGACGACCCCCGCGGGCGTCGGAGGGCTGGCTCTGAGTGTGCGATTCCTGCAGAAGGGCGGATTGGGTGCCGTTCGCGCGACAGCGGCTGTGGCACTGCAACAGTCGGTCCAGGTGATCACGCACGTCAGCCTGTTGATCTTCTTCAGCGTCGTCGCCGGTACCTCCTCGGGGTTGTCGAACATGGTGCCCGGCAACACCGTGCTGTACCTGATAGCGGGTGCCGCATTCGGTGTCGTCGGAACTTTCATGTTCGTGCCCAAGTTGCGCCGGTGGCTTCGAGTCGCCGTCCGGCCGCAGATCAAGGAAGTCCTCACCGAACTGGGCGAGCTCGCGCGAGATCCCAAGCGCTTTTCGATCATCATTCTCGGTTGTGCCGCAACGACATTGGGTGCAGCGCTGGCATTGTGGGCGAGCATCGAGGCCTTCGGCGGCGGTACGACGTTCGTGACGGTGACCGTCGTGACGATGATCGGTGGAACCCTCGCGTCCGCCGCACCGACACCCGGCGGCGTGGGTGCAGTGGAGGCCGCACTGATCGGCGGTCTCGCGGCGTTCGGGCTACCTGCCTCGATCGCAGTGCCGTCGGTGTTGCTCTACCGTGTGCTGACCTGCTGGTTGCCGGTGTTCCTCGGGTGGCCCACGCTGCGTTGGATGACCGAGAAAGACATGGTCTGACCCACAGGCCGACAGGTGCGCCCGATTTCGGCCCCGCCACTGGTAGCGCTGGTAGCGTTCGTGATGGCCGGGGATCTGCCCAGGAGAGGTAAGCCCATTTCCAAACCGGGAACCGTGGTGACGGCCCAGGGCCGTACGCGGTACAGACCTGGGATCGGCATCCCTCTCGACAGCGTCGAGGACGACTACACCTACTTCGCGAACACCGCACGCGAACGTTGGGTGCGTTACTTCATCGGGCTCGTGACACTCCTGTTCGGTGTGTCCGGCGTCCTCATGTCTGCCACCGGCATCCACTACGAGGGTCTGGACGTGTACGTCTTCCTCGGCTCGTTGACGACGATTCCGGTGGCGATCGCCTGGTTCCTGCGGCCGTGGCCGTCACCGCGCGTGGCCAACGCCTTCGTTCTGTACGCCGATATCGGCGTCGTGGCGACCCTGTTCAGCAGTACGAACCGCCTCGTCCCGCTGACCGGGTGCATGATGTTCACCATCGTGGCGGTCTTCACCGTCATCGCCAGCTCGTATCGAGTGATGTGGGCTCACCTCGCCGTCTCGATGGCGACGGTCCTCACTCTCGCCGTCCTCGCAGTGAAACAGGGAACGAACCCGTGGCTGGTGGCCGCGACCGCGGTCACCGTCGTCACGTTGTACCTCACCCCGCTGATGATGCGGGCCTACATTCGGTACCTGCGTTCTCGGGCGTCGGGTGCAGTCACCGATTCGTTGACAGGCCTGTTCAACCGGCGTGGATTGCTCGAAGCGATCGACGGCGTCGGTATCGCGTACGCCGCCGATGCTTCCGATCGGACCATCGGCGTCACTGTGCTCGACATCGACCGGTTCAAGGAGATCAACGACCGGTTCGGTCACCCGACCGGCGACGCCGTCTTGATCGAGATCGCAGCGCGCCTCACCGCCGCGGTCCCGCGGACGTCGGTGGTCTCGCGCCTGAGCGGAGACGAGTTCGTGGTGGTGCACGTCGGGTCCCCCGGCGACATCGAATCGACTGTCGACAAGATCCGGAGCGGTCTCGACGAGACGTTCTCCGGACCTCCGTTCACCACCAGCATCGGATCTGCCGTGGAATCGCTCGAGAGCGCACCCGTCACCCCGACGGTGGTGCGCAAGCTGATCGCACTGGCCGATATCGAGATGTATCGCAACAAGTCTCGGCTGGCCGGGGACGACGGCAGCGCGCGCGGCAGCAGTACCGGAACGCGAGCCGACATTCGCGCACGCATCGAAGGTCTGATCTCGCGAGGTGGGCCGGACGTGGTGTTCCAACCCATCTGCGACACCGTCACCACTACCGTCGTCGGCTACGAGGCGCTCTCGCGCTTCCCGTTCGGCTACGGCTCGCCGACGATGTGGTTTCGCGACGCGACCAACGCCGGAATCGGGCCGCTCCTCGAAGTTGCGGCCATCGAACGTGCCCTCGTTGCCGCCGAGTCTCTGCCCCGCGGAATCTTCATCTCCCTCAATGCATCTGCCGACACCATTCGTTCCATCGACCTGGCTGCGAAGCTACGACCGTTCCAGAAAGACCGAGCGTTCCACATCGAGATCACCGAACACGAGCGGGTCGACGACTACCGTGCGGTCGCTCGAACCATCGAATCCTTACGCGTGGCGGGCATCTCGATCTCCGTCGACGACGTCGGTGCCGGCTTCGCCGGGCTTCGCCAGGTGGTCGAACTGCGGCCCGACACCCTCAAGGTCGACTACGCATTGGTGCACGGAATCGACACCGACGCGGTCCGACGGGCCGCTGCTGCATCGGTGATCGGATTTGCCCACGAGATCGGCTCGACCGTCATCATGGAGGGCGTCGAGACGGAGGCGGAACTGCAGGTCGCCGTGGAACTCAGAGCCGACATGGTGCAGGGCTTCCTCACCGGGCGGCCACTTCCGTTGGCGAAAATAATCGAGTGACGTTGCGCTGCGCCATCGCGCAGTGAACTCAGATCGACGAATCCACGGAGAACTTCGTCAGTACAGGCGCGGCAGCCAGGAGCGGCGGCATCTCGGTGATCTTGCCCGGGCCGGCGCGGAACTCGCGGTACTTCGCATCGGCCTCGGCCGACTCCCACGTCTCGTACGCGACGACATGCGCCTCGTTCTCCTCGTCCACCCACACCTCCACGCCGAGGCAGCCCTCGAACGCACGGGTATCGGCAAGCACCGTGCGCAGCAACGCACGCGCCTCGGCAAGAGATTCGGGCTTGAACGTGAAATCCAGTGTTGCGATGAGGGCCATGGGCTTCACACTAGTCATCTCAGCCGAAGTGCCAAGTAGAACTCGATTCTGTCCTCCAGCCGCGACAGGTCGCGGCCGGTGAGTTCCTCGATGCGCTGCATTCGGTACCGCACAGAATTGACGTGCATGTGTAGTTGTTCGGCGCATCGGGTCCAGGCACCGTTGGTGTCGAGGTAGACCGACAGCGTGGCGATGAGATCGCTGTTGTGCTGATCGTCGTACTCCGTCAGGGGATCGAGAAGCCTCGAGGTGAACATTCGGCGGACGTCGTCGGGCACATTTGCCAAAAGTATTGTCAACGTTGCCAATTCGTCATGACCGACGACGCTGCAGTCCGCACCCCGCCCCTCGGCGAGCCTGCGGGCGTAGCGCGCTTCCTCGATTGCGCTTCTGATGTCGGCGGCCGCGGTGGGAGCACTGACCCCGATGGTGGTGCCGCTGCCGATCAATCCCGGGGTGACGGACTGGACGGCACGCCGAACGGCGTCGGTCTTGTCGGTACGCGCCTCCACCACAGCGATGGCCTCGTTCTCGACGACTCCCAGCGTGATGTCGAGAGGTGCCAGCAGTTCTCGTAGCAGCGGCCGCAGCTCACCGAGCCGGAGCGTCTCCCCCGAGGTAGCGGCAACGATTGCCGCATAGCGTGTTTCGGTATCGAGTCCGATGACGTGCATCTGCGCCAGGATGTCCGCCGGTGTCGCGCCGCCCACGATGGAGCGAACGAATTCCTGAGCGAGGATGCCCGATCCTGACACGCGTTCGTCGACGCGACCGCGTTCGACGGCGACGATCGACGCCAACTGCCCGGCCAGCGATGTCCTCGGGACATCCCATGTCTGCCAATCGCTTTCGAAGGCGACGAACCAGTCCACGACACGTGGGGTGGCCTCCCCGTCGACCGGAAAGATCGACACCCGCTGCGTTCGGCAGTACCGCGGCAGACGTACCGAAGTCATGAACTCCCGCGCGACGGCCGCAGTGTCGGGCGGGTTCTCGGATCCGGCGAGAACACGTCCCGACGAGGTGACGACCCAGCACTTCATACCCAGATCGGAACTCACCATCTCCAAGAGCGGCCCCAGGCCGCCGCCGGGTCCGGCGCTCGCCACGAGGCGTCGATGCCGGTCCAGCACGAGGCCCAGATCCGACGCCCGCGCCGTCGAGAGCTGCCGGACGACACTTTCGGTGACCGTGGCGAAGGCGATGTCGGCCGGCACTCGAAACAGCGGCAGACCGTGTTCGCGGCAGGCGTCGACCAGGTCGTCGGGCACAACACCGCCGTCGGAGGCCGCTAGCGCCGCGATTCCGGCCTTGGACACCGCCCGCACGAAGGTTCTCGAATCCTCCGGGCCCGCCCGCCACATCAAGCCGGTCAACACCAGTTCGCCGCCGCTGAGGTAACGGCTCGGATCGAGCATGTCGGTGGTGACGACCCACCTGATCGTCGGGTCGAAATGCTCGGGAGTCACGATCGGCTGCAGCTTCAGATCGGGGAGATCGGCCAGATCACGCAGTCTCACGGTGCCATCGACCTCCTCTTCGTATGATCCTCCAAAACCTACACTGTGATCGGCGTCATACTTCGTCGTTCCTGTCCCTCGTTCGCGGTACGCCCGGCGGCTGTACTGGGTGAACACGAAATATGGACAGCGAGCGGAGCACCGAACATGGATTTCCTGCGACCACAGACCTGGAGCGACGCGTTGGCCGCAAAGGCCGACGACGTCGACGTGGTGCCCATTCAGGGCGGCACCGACGTCATGGTCGAGATGAATTTCGATCTGCACCGACCGGGCGGACTGCTGGATCTGAACCCCATCAGCGAACTCACCGAATGGCAACAGCTACCCGACGGATCGCTTCGGGTGGGGGCAGGCGTGCCCTACGTCCGCATCATCGCCGAGCTCGGAGACAAACTTCCCGGCATCTCACAGGCGTCCCGCACCGTCGGTTCCCCGCAGATCCGCAATCGCGGCACCGTCGGCGGCAACCTCGGCGGAGCATCTCCTGCCGGTGACCTGCACGCGCCCTTGCTCGCTGCGGGCGCGACAGTAGAAGTGGAATCGGCCGCACGCGGGGTACGGATGATCCCAGCGACCGACTTCTACCTCGGCGTCAAACGCAATTGCTGCGAGCCCGACGAGCTGATCCGTGCGTTCCACGTCATGCCGGCGGCGGGACCTCAGTACTTCTCCAAGATCGGCACTCGCAACGCGATGGTCATTGCGGTGTGCTCGTTCTCGATCGCACTGTTTCCGCAGGAGGGCCGCGTCGGCACCGGTCTCGGCTCCGCTGCGCCGACGCCGCGTCGGGCTTACGATGCCGAGAACTACCTCGCGGCCGAACTCGACTGGGACGGTGCCCTCGATCCGCGGGTGTCCGAGGAATTCGGCCGATTGGTCAGTGCGGCAGCAAGTCCCATCGACGACGTACGAGGCACTGCCGATTACCGCAAGCACGCCCTCTCCGTGATGGCCCGGCGCACGCTGGGTTGGGCATGGCGAGACCTCACAGCCGCACGGAAGGTGGCCTGAACATGCGAGTCAACTGCACCATCAACGGAAAAGACATGGAAGCCGACGACGTCTGGGAGGGCGAGAGTCTGCTGTACCTGCTGCGTGAACGCATGGGGCTGCCCGGATCCAAGAACGCGTGCGAGCAAGGTGAATGCGGATCGTGCACGGTCTATCTCGACGGTATCCCGGCCTGCGCCTGCCTGGTGGCCGCCGGACAGGTCGAGGGCCGCGAGATCCGTACCGTCGAAGGCCTCGCCGACGGCGACAAGCTCGACCCGATGCAGGAGGCGTTCGTCGAGTGCGGAGCCGTCCAGTGCGGGTTCTGTACCCCGGGACTCGTCGTCCAGGCGCACGATCTCATCGAGCGCGTTCCCAACCCGTCGGACGTCGAGATTCGCGAGTCTCTCGCCGGAAACCTCTGCCGCTGTACCGGATACGAGAAGATCCTCGACGCCGTACGGCTCGCAGCAACCCGAAAGGCCGAAGCCAAATGACCACCGTCATCTCGGGTGCGTACATCGCCCCGATCGTCGGCGACGAAATCCCGAACGGGTATCTCGTCGTCGAGGGCACCACGATCAGCGCCATCGGATCGGGCCCGGCACCGATCATCGCCGGGGCCGAGACGATCGATGCGTCCGGCTGCCTCGTCACCCCCGGCCTGGTGAACACTCACCACCACCTCTACCAGTGGGCCTCTCAAGGTCTGGCCAAGGACAACACCCTGTTCGAATGGCTTGTTGCACTGTACAAGCCGTGGTCCAAGATGGACGCCGAAGTCGTCGGCGGTGCTGCCGCAGCCGGGCTGGGATGGCTGGCGAAGTCGGGGTGCACCACGAGCACCGATCACCATTACATCTTCCCCAAGGGTCGTGGCGACCTGTTCGCCGCCGAGATCGATGCGGCGCAACGCATCGGCGTCCGATTCCAACCGTGCCGCGGCTCGATGGACCGGGGCGTGTCCGACGGCGGATTGCCGCCGGACGAGGTGGTCGAGTCGCTCGACGACATCCTCACCGCCACCGCCGAGGCCATCGACACCTATCACGACGCCTCCTTCGGTTCCATGCTCCGCATCGCGGTCGCACCCTGTTCGCCTTTCTCCATCAGCAAAGAGCTGCTCGTGGAGTCCGCCGGGCTTGCTCGCGCCAAAGGTGTTCGGCTGCATACCCACCTGGCCGAAACCCTCGACGAGGAAGAGCACTGCCTCGCTCAGATGAACTGCACCCCGGTCGAGTACATGGAGCAGGTCGGCTGGCTCGGTGACGACGTGTGGTTCGCCCACGCAGTCCACCTGCACGACTCCGATATCGCAAAGATGGCGGCCACCGGCACCGGCACTGCCCACTGCCCGAGTTCCAATGCACGTCTGGGCGCAGGCATCGCCCGAATCTCCGATCTACTCGTGGCCGGCGCACCCGTCGGCCTCGGTGTCGACGGTTCCGCCTCGGCCGAGATGGTGCCGCTGGCCGGCGAGGTGCGCCAGGCAATGTACATGCAGCGCGCCAAGTACGGTCCGACGGCACTCACGGCGCGTCAGGCACTTGAGATCGGAACCATCGGCGGTGCAACGGTACTGGGACGTCAGAGCGAGATCGGTTCGCTCGAGGTCGGCAAGCTGGCCGACGTCGCGATCTGGCGCACCGACGGGTTCTACTCGGCCGTGGACGATCCGGTCGTGGCGTTCGCCTACGGGCAGACGCCACCGCTGGCTCGCTTGATGGTGGGCGGACGAACGATCGTCGAGAACGACGTTCTGACCAGTGCACCGCAGGACGAAATAGGCCGCGCCGGAGCCGATGCGCACCGTCGCCTGATGAAACTCGCGGAGGACGTGCTGTGAGCGCCCCGACCACTACACCCCGGCAAGCTCCCGCCGACATCCCAGCACCGGGACGCGGCCGCGTCGGCGACAGCCCGCTGCGGCCCGACGGTACGTTGAAGGTGAAGGGCGAGTTCGCATATTCTTCGGACCTGTTCATCGACGGCATGCTCTGGGGCGCAACGCTTCGCAGCCCGCATCCCCGTGCGAAGATCGTCTCCGTCGACATCTCTAAGGCACTGGCAACACCCGGCGTCGAAGCTGTTCTCACGCACGAGGACGTGCCGGGACGTAAATGCTTCGGACTCGACCACACGTGGGACCAGCCGGTGTTGGCCTTCGACGAGGTGCGGCACGAGGGTGAACCGATAGCACTGATCGCAGCCGACCATCCCGAAACCGCCCGGCGCGCAATGGAAAAGATCGTCGTGGTCTACGACGTGCTCGAGCCCCTGACCGATGCCCGTCGCGCAGCCCTGGATCCGGATTACCCGAAGGTGCAGGAACGCGGCGGAGTGGCTCGGCATCAACCGGTTCGCGTCGGCAACGTCGCCGCCGCTCGGGCGACCGCGGACGTCATCGTCAGCAGCGACTTCGCCGTCGGGATCCAGGACCAAGCATTTCTCGGACCGGAATCCGGACTGGCCGTACCGGCCGAGGACGGCGGAATCGACCTGTATGTCGCAACGCAGTGGATGCACAACGACCTCGCACAGATCGGCCCGTGCCTCGGCCTGCCCGAGGAGAAGATCCGGATGACGCTCGCCGGCGTCGGCGGAGCATTCGGTGGCCGCGAGGACCTCTCGATGCAGATCCACGCCGCGATGCTCGCCATGCACACCGGCAAACCCGTCAAGATCGTCTACAACCGCTACGAGTCGTTCTTCGGTCACGTGCACCGCCACCCGGCGCAGATGCACTACGAGTACGGTGCGACCAGCGACGGCAAACTCGTGTTCGCCGATGTCGAGATCATCCTCGACGGTGGCGCGTACACCTCGGCCACCCTCAACGTCGTCGGCAACGCGGCCTCGCTCGGGGTCGGACCGTACATCATTCCCAACATCGAGATCGATGCGTACGGGGTGTACACGAACAATCCGCCATGCGGTGCGATGCGTGGATTCGGCGCAGTACAAGCATGTTTCGCGTACGAGTCGATGATGGACAAGCTCGGTGAGGCCTGCGGCATCGGACCGGTTGCGATCCGCCAGATCAACGCCGTCAGCCAGGGCTCGATCCTGGCCACCGGCCAGGTGATCGAAGCGCCGGCACCCCTCGCCGAGATGCTCGCCCGAGCCGAAGCGATGGAACTACCTGCCCCGCTGGATGCGTCGGACATCCGGAATCTGCCGGGTGGGGCGTCTCAGACGACCCACGGCGAAGGGGTCGTTCGAGGGATCGGTTACGGCGTCGGGATCAAGAACATCTGCTTCTCCGAGAACTACGACGACTACTCCACTGCTCGCGTCCGCCTCGAGGTGATCGGCGGTGAAGTAACGGCATTGGTGCACACCGCTGCCGCAGAGGTGGGGCAGGGTCTGGTGACGTTGGAGGCTCAGATCGCCCGCACCGAACTCGGAGTCACCAAGGTTGTCATCCACCCGGCCGACACCAAGGTCGGCAACGCCGGATCGTCCTCCGCGTCACGACAGTCGTACATGACCGGTGGTGCCGTCAAGACTGCCTGCGAGGCCGTCCGTGAGGCGGTGTTCGTCCTGGCCGGCCTGTACCTCGGCCGCGCCGTAGCGGACCTGAGCCTCGACGGCGGCAAGATCGTCTCGGCCACCGACGGTGTGCTGGCGACGATCGAGGATGTGCTCGGCGACCGAGTCATCGAGCAGACGCGCGAATTCCACCATCGCCCCACCAGCGGAATGGATCCGGTCACCGGGCAGGGCGCGAGCCACACCCAGCTCGCCCTGTGTGTCCACCGCGCCGTGGTGGACGTCGACGTCGATCTGGGGCTCGTGAAAGTGGTCGAGATGGCCGCTGTTCAGGACGTCGGCAAGATCCTCAACCTTCTCTCGCTCGAGGGCCAGATCCACGGCGGCACAGCCCAGGGCCTCGGCCTTGCGGTGATGGAGGAGATCGTCGTCGTCGACGGACTCGTGAAGAACCCGTCGTTCACCGACTACCTCATCCCGACAATTCTCGACATGCCGCCCATGAAGCTGGACATTCTCGAGAACCCGGATCCGTTGGCACCCTATGGCCTTCGCGGCGCAGGCGAGCCACCCACGCTGTCGTCGACGCCCGCCGTCGTCGCTGCCATCCGCAACGCCACCGGACTCGCCTTGACCCGAGTTCCCGTTCGACCCGAACACATCGTCAACCCCTGATTCATTCGATGAGACCTTCTCCAGCACAGCGCGACCCGAGGCCAACTCCCCCGGCACGGTCACCGTCACACGCTCGGACAAGGTTGATCACGCCCTGGGAGGGCCGATCATGACCGATGTACACACACCCAGTACTCGCAAGAGCGGACGAGGTCGATCTCAGATCGACAAGTTCTTCGATATCACCGGCCGAGGCTCGTCGGTATCGCGTGAGATCCGCGGCGGCGTCACCACTTTCGTGGCGATGGCGTACCTGATCGTTCTCATTCCGCTGATCATCGGCGATGCCCGTGATGTCACGGGTGCGACTCTCGACGCAGCGCAACTGTCGACGATGGTCGCCCTGTCCGCCGGCCTGACGACGATCCTGATGGGAGTGGTCGGTAACGCGCCCCTCGCGATGGCAGCGGGACTCGGCGTGACACCCATCGTGGTGTTCCAAGCCGCGCCGTACATGACGTGGCCGCAGGCAATGGGTCTGGTGGTACTCGAGGGCGTGGTCATCGTCGTCTTCGCCCTCACCGGCATTCGGCAGCTCATCATGGACGCGATCCCCTTGGTGCTCAAGCAGGCGATCGGCGTCGGAATCGGCGCGTTCATCGCCCTCATCGGACTGGTCGACGCCGGGTTCGTCGGCCACCACGAAGCAGCCGCAACCGCCGTCACCCTCGGCACGTTCGGCAAGCTAGCGGGCTGGCCGGTGTTCGTGTTCTGTGTCGGCCTGATCCTGATGATCATGCTGTTCGTTCGGAGAGTGCCGGGCGCGATGCTGATCGGCATCTTCGTCGCCACCAATCTTGCGATCATCTTGAACTCGGTGTTCGACATCGCCCCGGAGGCGTGGGGCCCGGTGGTACCGAAGGTCCCCGATTCCATAGTCGCCACACCGCAATTCGACCTGCTCTTCAACGTCGACCTGTTCGGCGGGTTCGCTCGGGCCGGTGTCGTCACGGCCTCGGTGGTGCTGTTCACGCTCGTGCTCTCGGGTTTCTTCGACGCCATGGGCACCATCCTGGGCGTCGGCGAGGAAGCGGGCCTGGTCGACAAGCAGGGCAGGATGCCGGGATTGAGCCGCATCCTCACCGTCGACGGCATCGGTGCCATCGTCGGAGGTGCGATCAACGGGTCCGCGAACACTGCCGTCGTCGAGTCCGCGGCAGGAGTCACCGAAGGTGCCCGAACCGGTCTTGCGAGCGTCGTCACCGGCGGACTGTTGACCAGCCTGATCTTCTTCACCCCGTTGGCCGGGGTGGTCCCGGTCGGTGCAGCAGCCCCCGCGCTGGTTCTGGTGGGCGCGCTGATGATGACGCACGTACGCAAGATCGACTGGGAGAACACCGAAATCGCGATCCCGGCCTTCCTGACCATCGTGCTGATGCCCTTCACGTACTCGATCACCGTGGGAGTCGCAGCGGGTGTCATCTCGTACACCCTCGTTCGCCTCGCCAAAGGCAAAGCACGCCAGACGCATTGGCTGCTGTACCTGATGTCGGGAATCTTCCTGGTCTACTTCGCCCTGCACCCCATCGAAGAAGCGTTGGGAATCTCGTAACATGAAAGAGATCGTCGATCGTCTGACCGCCTGGGACCACGCCGGTGTTCCCTATGCGGTGGCGACGGTCATCGCGGTATCCGGAAGTGCTCCACGGCTTCCGGGTGCCGCGATGGCGGTCTGCGCCGACGGAGAGGCCGTCGGCAGCGTCTCCGGTGGCTGCGTCGAAGGCGCTGTGTACGAGCTCTGCCGCGAGGTTCTCGAGACCGGCGAGTCCAAGCGAGAGTCGTTCGGCTACAGCGACGTCGACGCTTTTGCAGTCGGTTTGACCTGCGGGGGAGTGATCGAGGTGTTCGTACGCCTCGGCCCTCCGCGGGCCGTGCTTGCGGCCATCGCGTCGGATAGCGCGGTAGCCACGGTGACGATGCTCGACGGCTCCGGGCAGTCACTCGCCGTCTCGTCCTCCGCGACCATGGGTACGACGGGTTTTTCGGACGTCGACGCCGTGGTCGTGGGTGAGGCGCTGGCGATGTTGGACTCCGGGGGCACCGGCATCCGGTCGGTGCGCTGCCGGCCGGACCTCGACGTGTTCGTGCAGTCGTACGCAACCGCCCCGCGGCTGCTGATCTTCGGGGCCATCGACTACGCCGGCGCACTCGCCCGCGTGGGCAAGATCCTCGGGTATCACGTGACGGTGTGTGACGCCCGTCCCGTATTCGCCACTGCTGCACGGTTTCCCGACGCCGACGAGGTGGTCACCGAATGGCCGCACAGCTATCTGGCGCGGACGGCAGTCGATGCCCGGACGGTAATCTGTGTACTGACCCATGACGCCAAATTCGATGTGCCGCTGCTCGAGGTGGCCTTGCGACTGCCGGTGGCGTTCGTGGGGGCAATGGGATCGCGCAGGACTCACAACGATCGCGCGGCCCGGTTGCGTGACGTCGGGTTGACCGAGCAGGAGCTCGCACGCTTGAAGTCGCCGATCGGCTTGGACCTGGGTGCGAGAACTCCGGAGGAAACTGCGCTGGCCATCGCGGCGGAATTCGTGGCCGTGCGACGCGGGGGTAGTGCGTTGCCACTCACACGCACCGACGGCCCGATTCACCACGACGAGGCGAATGCCAGATACGCGTAGACCTTTGGTGGTGCTGCTTCATCCGGGTATCGATAGCGAAGGATCACTGTTCCGATGGAGTCCGAGGCTGCTTCGGCGGTGGTGGACCTTGCGATCAGTCACGCTTTCGTCGACTCGATGGACGTGGTCGCAGCAGAGTTGAGCCTCCTCGGGTGGACCCCGGAGGCAACCGATGGCAACGACACCTGCATCGATCAGCAGGACGAGTTCGATTCATAGGTCTGGAGAGACGACGTCCGCGTCATCACCCTAAGGCTTCTGCCCGGCACTCCTCACCGGGTCGGCAAACCTGTACCTCCCGCGCTTCAACTCACTGTGCAAGACGTGGGAAGTAGTTGCACCTGACCGGCAGCAATCTCTATTTGGACCAAGATCGCCTGGTCGAGAGGCCTAGATCGACACTTCCGTTTCTTGTCGGTGGGTCGAGATAGTCTTCTTTCAGTTCGAACGCATGTTCTGAATCGTTGCTCACCGGGGGGTGAAAGATGGGTGCAGTACCGACCGTGTCGCTGGAGGCGTTGACCGCTGCTGCGTGTGCAGAAAATCGTCAGGCCGCTCGCAAGATTTTCGCCTGCTATGACATCCATCGAAGCTGGATCACCCACGACACCAAGCACAAGCACTACAGCCGGTACGGACGCACCGAGATGGCAGTGGCGTTGGGCTGTTCGGCGACGGTCGCCGAATCGTACGTCTCCGTGGGCGTCGCCCTGCACACCCGACTCCCACTGCTGCGGGCAGCATTCGAGACCGGGGAAATCGACCTCCCGCGGGTACGGACGGTGTGCCGCATCCTCGACAACCTCTCCGACGACATCGTCACGTCCGTCGAGGACGAGATCGTCGAGGCCGCCCGCCGGTCGTCACCGGGTCCGCTCGAGAAGGAGATCTGGGACATCCTGCTGCGGGTCGCCCCCGAAGAAGCAGCAGCACTACGGGAGTTCGCGAAACGGTTCCGGAGCGTCACCTACAGCCCGGCCGGTGAGTTGGCGCGGATTCGAGCGGAACTGACCGCCCCCGAGGCTGCCGCCGCATGACAGTTGCTCGAGGAGATGGCCGACACCCTCTGCCCGAAGGACCCCCGCGGCAAGAAAGAGCGCCTGTGCGATGCGTTCATGGCCCGCATGCACGGCGAACCCCGCCTGGCATGCTTGTGCCGACGCGCGGATTGCCCGAAAAAAGATGCAGCATTGCCGGATCGGCGGGTGCCGTTGACGATGATCACCGTCGACATTGCCACCCTCATCGGGCTGCTCGCCAACCCGGCGTATCTGGCCGGCCACGGTTCGATCGATCCGGATCTCGCGCGGGAACTCGCACGCAACAGTCAGTGGCAGGTCCTGCTCACCGAAGCTGTCACCCTCGCAGAGAAGCTGGGACTGGCGGTGCAGAACCCGGAAACCGGGGAATGGGAACGACGCCCGGACAGTGAGAAGACAGGGGCTGCAACAGCACCCGAGGCGGGAACAGCGACGGAACCAGACGCCGACAGGGATACAGACCCAGACGGCGACGCAGACAGAGACGAAGGCGTGGACTCGGCTGCTGATGCCGATGCTGCAACGGCTGCTCACGGCGATGGGGGAATGGGGGCGGCCACGGATTCGGGCAGGGAGGCTCATCCCTCGACCGAACCGACTTCTGACAGTTCACCTGCACCTGCACCTGCACCTGCACCTGCACCTGCACAAGGGAACACCTCGGCACCGGCACCAGAGGCACTGGCAAGTAAGTTCGATGATGCCGAGCAGCACGCACCCATACCTACGGCCGACCCGTCGCCAGCTCCTGAACCGGACGCCGCCGATCCTGCCCAGAAGCACGCAGCAACACGCGCAGGGGCAGCGGTGACCGACCCGCAACCAGAGCCGACGTCGGACACCGACCCTGAGACAGCTGCATCGTCCGAACCCGCATCAGCTCCACCACTAGCTGCGGACCAGACACCGCCGGCACCTGATGTCGCACCGAGCTGTTCGGAATCACGCTCATCCACAACACCATCCGGCTCCACAACACCATCCGGCTCCACACCACCATCCAGCTCCGCAACATCGCGTCCGACGTCAGCCGAAGGCCCGGGACCAGGAACAGGTGCTGCTGCTGCCGCTGCCGTCAGTAACGGCCAACACCAGCGTCGCGTGGGATCACTAACCTCCGCTGCAGCCCTGTTCTGCACCCACACACCCGTCGGCAGGGGCACACGGCACAGCTCTGCCCTCGACCTGCCCTCCGCAATCCGGCGCAACAACCGCACGATCCCTACAGCAGGCCACACACCCTCGGGCCTCTACCTCGGAAACGCATCGCTGGCCGCGGCACTCGAAGCCACCATCGCCGCCGACCCCACCCTCGGAAAATCCGTCGCACGGGACCCACTGACCGACCGAGCCCTGATCTACCGACCCGACACCCTCACCACCGCCGCCGTACGGCTACGTGACCGCCACTGCCGCTTCCCCGGCTGCCACCGCCCCGCCGACCGCTGCCAACTCGATCACGTGATCCCCTTCGATCACGCCAACCCCCTCGGTGGCGGCTGGACCACCGTCAACAACCTCCAATGTCTCTGCGAGTTCCACCACACCGTAAAAACCGCCGGCTACTGGACAGCAGTCATGCTCCCCGGTGGTGCGATTCTGTGGACCTCCACCTCGAAGACCACCCGAATCACCCTGGCCGCCAACGGAACAGCCGTACCCATCATCGGCAACGACCTGAGGCCACACATCCCCACCAAACCCAGACGCTCCGGCATCATCGCCTACCCCGACCCACCCGACCACCAACAAACCGAGACAGACGACACGGCACCGCCGTTCTAGTCGCGCGACAGCAGACGCCCCGTCGAGGATTCCGACCCTGCGATCCATGACCGTCGCACCACACCCGACAAGCCCAGTCGATCGTAAGCCGTCACCGGGTTTCGGTGGTACAACTGCGCAACGTCAACGGTGAATTTCTCGTCGGGCGCGAACACCACAAGGTCTGCAGCGCAACCGACCTCGATGCGTCCGCGATCAGTCATGCCCACCTGATCGGCGGTGTTCGTGGCCATCCATCGTACGATGTCGGTCAGTGCACAGCCGCGGGATCGCGCCTCGGTCCACACCGCAGCAAGTGACACTTGCAACGACGCGATGCCACCCCAGGCATCGCCGAAGTCCCCGGTGTCGAACCGCTTGAGGTCGGGGGTGCAGGGGGAGTGGTCGGTGACAATCGTGTCGATCGTGCCGTCGAGCAGACCCTGCCACAGCGCCTCTCGGTTGCCGGCCTCCCGGATCGGCGGGCAGCATTTGAACTGCGTCGCTCCCGCCGGCACGTCCTCGGCGTCGAAACACAGGTAGTGCGGACAGGTTTCGACGGTTACCCGCACCCCGTCGCGCTTCGCCGCTGCAATCATCGGCAGCGCATCCGCACTCGACAGATGCAGAATGTGCACCCGGCACCCTGTCTGACGGGAGAGCTCGATCACCTGCTCGATGGCCCGGTTCTCTGCCGCCCGCGGACGCGATTCCAGGAACCCCGCGTACTCACGACCCGCCGCGGACGGGGCCTCGGCGATGACCTCGGCATTCTCCGCGTGCACGATCATCAAACCGTCGAACGACGCAATCTCGATGAGCGCCTTCTCCAGTTCCGCAATCGTCAGCGGCGGAAACTCGTCCACGCCCGACGCCAGCAGGAAGCACTTGAATCCGAAGACTCCTGCGTCGTGCAACGGCCGCAGCTGATCGACGTTTCCGGGAACTGCGCCGCCCCAGAATCCGACGTTCACGACCGACTTCTCGGCCGCAACCCGGCGCTTGATCTCCAGCGCTGCGATATCGACTGTCGGGGGAATGCTGTTGAGCGGCATATCGACGATGGTCGTGATGCCACCCGCCGCGGCCGCCCGGGTAGCGCTGGCAAACCCCTCCCACTCGGTGCGCCCCGGCTCGTTGACGTGCACGTGGGTATCGACCAGCCCGGGCAGCAACACCTCGCCCGGCCCGAGCTCGACCACCGTCCCAGCAGCCGCCGAAGCATCCGCATCATAGGAATCGATGGCGACGATTCGGCCGTCCCGCACCGAGATCGACGCCGCGACCTCTTGTCCGCCGATCACGACACGAGCAGCGCGAAGAACCAGATCAGACTGCACTGGAGACACTCTGGAGCTCGGACGACTTCCATGCGATGTCAGCCGCGTCGAGCGCATCAGCGTCGAGCTCGCCGAACAATCGCAGCCGAGACAAACCGCCGTCGGGGTACACGTCGAGTCGTAGGTGTGTGTACGCCTCCGTCTCGTTCAGCAGGAAACGGTGTCGCGTGTCCGGCTGCACCGCGGTGCGCGCGAGGATCTCGGTCCACGCCGTCGGATCCGTGATGTGTCGGCGACGAGAATCGATGGCGCTGAGCCGAACCCACCCCGGAGCGTTTCCGACGTAGTAGCTCGTGTCGACCTCGACGTGCCGAGGTGCGCCGGGTGCCGCGAGTGCGAAGACCGCGTAGTCGTTGCCGCCGTTGCGACGACGGGAGTTCTCCCAGCCCTCGCCCATGTTCCGCGCCCGCCCGGGCAGGATGATGTTGGCGGGGGACGAATAGAAGGCATCCGAGCAATCGGTGAGCCGCGCACCGTTCTCGGCCGCGAGCAGGTCGATGGTGCCCCCGAGGAAGCGAGGGTCCTGCACTACCTCACCGTGCACGCGGAACCGAGCCACGCCGCCGTCCGGGTAGATGGACAGGCGTACGTGCGTCCACCGGTGCCGATCCGCCACCTCATAGGTATTCGCTGTATCACCCACTGCCGCAGACTTGTCCACGATTGTGTGCCACTCCGCCTTCAATACATCGTCGAGGGACGGGTAGCCCTCGATCGACGCCGCTTCGATGGAGACGAACGGCGGGTAGTTGCCGGTGAAGTGTGCGGTGTCGACCACAACGCCGTGCACGATGCCCGGTGCCCCGAGACGTACGATCGCCCAGTCGTGCCCACCCTCGTCACGACGACGCCGAGTTTCCCACCCGTCGTATACCTTTCCCTTGTGGCCGAAGTCCGCCGGATCGAACAGTGGAGCGTCGGGCTTGATCAGGTTCTCGCGCTGAGCGAACAGTTCGTCGTTCGCCGCCGAGACGCTGCCGCCGAGTGCCCGCGACGCGAGGTCGGTCAGCGAGGTGAAGTGTGTGGTGCTCATGAGATTCCTTCCGAAACAGGGGAGAGAGTGGTGGCAATCGTGCGGCCGACGTCGCGGAGCAGAGATGCCGCGTTGCGCATGGAGATTCGGGGGTCCGGCTCGAGATCGGCCAACGCATAGGAGGCAACGATCCCGTGAGTGCGCAACCGATCCAGGCCGATGACGCTGCGCCCCGCGACAGTGACCACCGGAACACCCGCTTCGCGCGCTTCGTGCGCGACTCCGATGGGAGCCTTGCCGTAGAGGCTCTGCTCGTCGAGTGAGCCCTCGCCGGTGACGACCAGATCTGCGCCGGCGAGGGCACCGGCGAAGTCGATCAGCTCGAGCACGGTCTCGATACCCGGCTTGGCAACCGCACCGAGTACAGCAATGGCTCCGAACGCCGTGCCGCCAGCCGCTCCGGTGCCGGCGAGACCACTGACATCGCGTCCGATTGCGTTGCGCACCAGATGCGCCCACTGCCGCATTCCGTGTTCCAGATACAGCAGTTCCTGCGGTCCGGCACCCTTCTGCGGTCCGTAGACCGCTGCCGCTCCGGTCCGGCCGAGCAACGGGTTGTCGACGTCGCAGGCCAGCTCGAACACCGAATTCCGAGCCGACGGCACCAGGCCGGACACATCCAGCTGCACCGCGCCACGTAACGCACCGCCACCACGCGCGACGTCGTTGCCGTCGGCGTCGAGGATGCGTGCCCCCAGCGCCGTCAGCATGCCCGCGCCGCCGTCAGTGGATGCGCTTCCCCCGAGCCCGACGACGATACGATCAGCGCCGGCCTCGAGTGCATGCGCGATCACCGTGCCCAGCCCGAACGTGCTGGCTCCCAGCGCATCCGAGCGACCGCCCGGCAGAAGCTCGAGCCCGACCGCCGAGGCGAGTTCGACGACGGCAGTATCACCACGACGGGCATACGACGTATCGACCGCCTCACCGGTCGGCCCCGAGCACTCGACGGCCACCCGGTCCCACCCGGCGGTGACGGCAGCATCGACGGTGCCGTCACCCCCATCGGCGACGGGTAGGCACACCGTCTCGAGCGACGGGTCTACCGCGACCAGACCTTCGGCCAACGCGCGAGCGACCTCGGCCGCGGACAACGAGCCCTTGAACTTGTCGGGCGCCAGCAGAATTCGCGTCATCTCTAGTCCAGCAGGAGCAGCGCGGTGGGCGCGTCCGCCGACGTGTTGGCCAGTTCCTCGAACTCACCGACGTTGTCGATCTCGGTACCCATCGAGATGTTGGTGACCCGCTCCAGAATGATCTCGACGACAACGGGAACCTTGTGCTCGTTGGCCAGAGTCCTGGCCCGCACGAGCGCCTCACCGATGAGCTCGGGTTCGGTGACCCGAAGCGCTTTGCACCCCAGTCCTTCTGCCACCTGGACGTGGTCGACGCCGTACCCTTTGGGGATACCGGGCTGAGTGTCCAAGGTGTCCTGGTGGTTGATGTTGTCGAATCCCAGCTGGACGCAGAAGTCCATGTCGAAGGCGCGCTGCGCCTGCCGGATCAGTCCCAGGTACGAGTTGTTCACCACCACATGCACGTACGGCAGATTGAACTGCGCACCGACAGCCAGCTCCTCGATCATGAACTGGAAGTCGTAATCGCCGGACAAGGCAACGACATTCGCGGTCGGATCGGCAGCCACCGCACCCAGAGCCGCAGGGATCGTCCAGCCGAGCGGGCCGGCCTGCCCGCAGTTGATCCAGTTGCGGGGGGAGTAGACGTGCAGGAACTGACCGCCCGCGATCTGCGAGAGCCCGATGGTGCTGATGTAGCGGGTATCCCGATCGAAGACCTTGTTCATCTCCTCGTACACGCGCTGAGGCTTGATCGGCACGTTGTCGAAGTGAGTGCGGCGATGCATCGTGCGCTTGCGCGTCGCACAGTCCTCGACCCAACCGGACAGGTCACGCAGCGTGCCTGCGGCACGACGCTCCTCGGCGACGGCCACGAACTGCTCGAGGGCGGCCTTGGCGTCGGAGATGATTCCGTAGTCCGGTGCGAAGACGCGTCCGATCTGGGTCGGTTCGATGTCGACGTGGACGAACTTCCGGCCCTTGCGGTATGTGTCGAGGCCGCCGGTATGCCGGTTGGCCCAACGGTTTCCGATGCCGAGCACGAAGTCCGAGGCCAGCAGCGTTGCGTTTCCGTATCGGTGCGCGGTCTGCAGACCGACCATGCCTGCGGCGAGGCGGTGATCGTCCGGAATGGTGCCCCATCCCATCAGCGTCGGGATGACCGGCACGTCGAGGATCTCGGCGAGCTGCACGAGCAAGCCCGACGCATCGGCGTTGATGATGCCGCCGCCGGCCACGATCAACGGGCGCTCGGCAGCCAGAAGCATGTCGATGGCCTTCTCGGCCTGAGCACGCGAGGCGACGGGCTTGTGCACGGGCAGCGACTGGTACGTGTCGGGATCGAAGTCGATCTCGGCCAGCTGCACGTCGATGGGCAGATCGATCAGTACCGGACCGGGGCGACCGGACCGCATCAGATGGAACGCCTGCGCAAATGCACCGGGAACCTGGGCCGGCTCGAGGACCGTCATCGCCATCTTGGTGACGGGCGCAGCGATCGATGCGATGTCGACGGCCTGGAAGTCCTCCTTGTGCAGCCGCGCAACCGGAGCCTGGCCGGTGATCGCAAGGATCGGAATCGAGTCGGCCATGGCCGAATACAGCCCGGTGATCATGTCGGTACCGGCCGGACCGGAGGTACCGATACAGATACCGATGTTGCCCGGTGCGGCGCGGGTGAAGCCCTCCGCCATGTGCGAGGCACCTTCGACGTGGCGAGCCAGCACGTGCCGGATGCCACCGTGATTGCGCATCGACGCGTAGAACGGGTTGATCGCAGCACCGGGCAGGCCGAATGCGGTTGTTGCACCTTCGAGTTCGAGAATCTTCACTGCGGCATCGGCCGCGCGCATCCTGGCCATGTCAGTTGTCCTTACCTGTGATCGAGGAGCCCGAGAGCCGAGCGACACCGCGGTACAGCGCCGAATGATCCAATCCACCATCACCGTTGGCGCGCGCCGAGGCCATCAGCTGCGCCAGCACCGCGCCCATCGGAATCACGACGCCCGCTTCACGCGCAGCCGAGGTGACGATGCCGAGGTCCTTGTGGTGCAGGTCGATGCGGAAGCCAGGCTCGAACGAGCGGTCCAGCATCTTCTGCGCCTTCTGGTTCAGCACGGCCGAACCAGCGAGGCCGCCCCCGAGAACTTCCACCGACGCAGCCAGATCGACGCCGTAGGCCTCGAGGAACGCAATGGCCTCCGCGAGCACCTGAATGTTTCCGGCCACGATCAACTGGTTGGCCGCCTTGACCGTCTGCCCGGATCCGCTCGGACCCACGTGCACGACGGTCTTGCCGACGACGTCGAGAATCGGCTTGGCCGTGGCGAAGTCGTCCGCGCTGCCACCGACCATGATCGACAGAGTCGCGTTCTCGGCTCCGGCCTGTCCGCCGGATACCGGGGCGTCGAGGATACGGAACCCGCGCGAGGACGCGTCGGCCGCCAAGGTGGCGGTGACGTCGGGACGGATGCTGGAGAAGTCGATGATCAGCGCATCGCGTCGAGCATTGTCGAAGACACCGCCCTCACCGGTGAGAACCTCATGCACGTCCGGAGAGTCGGGAACCATGATCGCGACGATGTCGGCGTCGTGGACGGCTTTGGCGATCGAGTCGGCCGCGGTACCGCCGGCTTCGACGAGGGGGCCGGTGCGGTCGGGCGTCAGGTTGTAGCCGACCACCTGGTGGCCTGCTTTGGCGAGATGAACGGACATGGGGCTGCCCATGATTCCGAGGCCGATGAATGCAATGGTGCTCATATCAATCCCTACTTGGTAGTGGTGCCGGTGGAAAGAGCCAGCTGGAGCCAGTCGAACGTGTTCTCGCGGGTGGCTTTGTATTCGAGTCCGACGTAGCCGTCGTAACCCCGTGCTGCCAGACCGGTGAGCTGTCCGCCGAGATCGAGGCTGCCGGTTCCCGGCTCGCCGCGGCCCGGGGAGTCGGCGATCTGCACGTGCCCGATCAGGTCGTGGTGTGCCTCGAGTGCTGCGGGAACGTCCTCTCCGTTGACGGCGAGGTGGTAGAGGTCGGCGAGCAAGCGGAGGTTGTGTACGTCCTGCTCACGGGCTACGCGGCGGATAGTGGCGACGGCACCGGCAGCGGACTTCAACGGGTAGGCGGGCGCGCCGCTGACGGGTTCCACCAGCACGACGCCGCCGATCTTCGCTGCAGCTCTACCTGCGGCGGCCAGGTTCTCGATGGCGACCTCGTCCTGATCCAGCGGATCCACACCGTCGATACGGTTGCCGTACAGGGCGTTGAAGGCCCGGGTGCCCAGCTGCTCTCCGATTCCGACGGTGACGTCGATGTTGTCGCGGAACGCCTGCACCTGGGCCGGATCGGAGAGGATCCCGCGATCCCCGGCGGGCATGTCTCCCGCGGCGAAGTTCAGTCCGGTCAGCTGTACGCCCGCATCCCGGACGGCCGACACGAATGCATCGACGTCGGCATCGGATGGGACCGGGTTCGAGAACGGCCACCAGAATTCCACGGCGTCGAACCCCGCGTCACGAGCACGCTGCGGGCGATCGAGCAGGGGCACATCGGTGAAGAGAATGGAACAGTTGACGGTGTACTGGAGTCGAGAGTCAGCAAAGGGGTTCATGCGCAGTGCCTTTCAGTTCTGAGGTTGCGGCAGTCCGCGGTATCGACGCCAGCTGCCGGCGTAGGTGATGTCGGTCAGCTCGTCCGGTTGCGCGTCGAGCACCCCGGGGCGGAGGCCGACGCCGAGGACGGAACGCCCGTCCTCGAGCGCAACCACGGTGAGCTCGAGCTCCGGCGGTTCGTCCGGGAGGAACGCGGTACGGATGTCGTCGAGCGGAATGTCGTACAGCTCGCCTTCGATGGCCGCACCGGCGGTGTGATCGAGCAGCAGCGCCGGGAATTCGTCCCGTACCGAGAAGAACCGGTAGTTGGGGGTGGTGCGCACCGTGCCCACGAACGGGTGCGAGGAGACGTTGTGGTGCAGGCTACCGCCGCGCATGGCACCGCCATTGCAGAAGAGCTCCGTCATGAAGTCGTTCCTTTCGGAGTCGAGCGGACCATCTGAAAGTCCGTAATACGGAATCGTAATTCCGTTTGTTCGACCGAGTGTGGCGTGCGCCACGTGGTCCTGTCAAGACCCGGAGTGGGCCCGTGCGCCCAATGCCCCGCTGCTGCAACGAGAAAGCCCTCTCTCGCGGCGGGCCACACATCGACCCTTGACACCGGTTGTGATCGGTGTCACGCTCGTTTGGTGGAATCAACATTTCGTAATGCGGAATCGCAACTGCGCGGTCCCGACGCGACGACCGAATTGAACGAGGCCCCCGAGGCCGAAGCTGCTCGAATCCTGTCGCTCTGCTTGGACGTTCCCCGTTGGGTGAACGAGGTTCTAAGGCACCGACCGTTCGTCGACGACCGGTCCCTTCGCCACGCCATCACCCACGCCGCATCGCCACTGACGGCCGACGAAATACACCGAGCACTCGCGGTACATCCGCGCATCGGCGAACGGCCCGAGGGTGACGACGCCAGCGCTCGCCATGCGAGCACCGAGCAATCCGGCGTGGACGTCTCGGACGAGAGCATCGAACAACGCCTGCGAGCGGGGAACCTGGCCTACGAGAAGCGCTTCGGGCAGGTGTTCCTGATCAGGGCAGCCGGCCGCGACGCACATGACGTGCTGAAGGCCCTGGACAGCCGACTCGCCAACGACCGCCGAACCGAAGCTGCGGTAGTCGAGCACGAACTGCGAGAGATCGCGGCAGTGCGCGCGACAGGAAGCCTGGGCAATGCCTGACCACCGCAGCCACGTGACCGCTCACGTACTCGATGCCGCCAAAGGAATTCCGGCGCAGGGGATATCGATCTCTCTGACCGACGCTACCGGTGCCCAGGCAGCCCACGCCGTCACCGACGAGCAGGGCCGAGTCTCCTCACTCGGGCCGAGTGAACTGACACCCGGGACCTACCGCCTCACCTTCGACACCGGTGCGTACTTCGCGGCGCAGAACACCGAATGCTTTCACCCCGAAGTTGTCGTCACCTTCGAGATCACCGCACCCGACCAGCACTACCACATCCCACTTCTGTTGAGTCCTTTCGCTTTCACCACCTATCGAGGGAGCTAGAACCCATGACCATCGTGCTCGGAGCAAACCAGTACGGCAAGGCCGAATGCAGGCTCGTCCGCATCGACCGCGAGACGCCCCGCCACCGCATCACCGACGTCAGCGTCACCTCACAGCTTCGCGGCGACCTCGACGCTGTCCACATCGAAGGCGACAACGCCCACGTCGTCGCCACGGACACCCAGAAGAACACCGTCTACGCCTTCGCTCGCGACGGCATCGGCGCGATCGAGAACTTCGCACTCCGTCTGGGCGCGCACTTCACCGGCAACTTCGATTGGATCAGCGGTGGACGCTGGGAGATCGAGCAGTACCAGTGGTCACGTATCGCGAACGGAAGTGACGGATACGACCACTCGTTCGTCAAGGCGAGCGACGAGAAGCGGAACACGATCGTCACGGTCGACGGCGACGACATCTCCATCGTCTCCGGAGTCAGCGATCTTGTGGTCCTCAACTCCACGGCGTCGGAGTTCTGGGGTTACCCGAAAGACCGCTACACCACGCTGAAGGAAACCACGGACCGAATCCTGGCCACCTCGGTCAGCGCCCGCTGGCGGTACCTCACCACCGAGCTCGATTTCGACAAGACCTTCGACGACGTCCGTTCGATCATGCTCGATGCCTTCGCGTCCACTCACTCTCTTGCGTTGCAGCAGAGCCTGTTCCAGATGGGCAAGCAGGTTCTCGAAGCACACCCGGAGATCGGCGAGATCAAGTTCTCGATGCCCAACATCCACCACTTCCTCGTCGACCTAGAGCCGTTCGGACTCGACAACCCCGGTGAGGTCTTCTACGTCGCGGATCGCCCCTACGGTCTGATCGAGGCCACGGTGGAACGCGACGATGCCCCGGACGCAGGCCGCGCCTGGGATACCGTGCCCGGATTCTGCTAGGAGCGAGACGACATGAAGCTGACGAAACGCACGCCGACCAAGACTCATGCGCCGCACGACCCCGCCCGTCCCGAGGACGAGCGATTGTCGATCGGCAGGTCGTACGTCTACGGATTGCAGCACATCCTGACGATGTACGGCGGTGTCATCGCACCACCCCTGATCGTCGGCGGCGCAGCGGGATTGACCGGCACCGAGATCGCACTGCTGGTCTCGGCCGCGTTGTTCGTCAGCGGAGCGGCCACGTTGCTGCAGACACTCGGAGTACCCTACTTCGGTGCGAAGTTACCTCTGGTACAGGGAATTTCGTTCGCGTCCGTCTCGACGATGGTGGCGATCGCGAGCGGCCCGGGCGGACTGAACTCGGTGTTCGGAGCCATCATCGCCGCCGGCGCCATCGGCATCCTCATCACCCCGTTCTTCAGTAAGATCGTTCGCTTCTTCCCACCGGTGGTCACCGGCACGATCATCACCGTCATCGGCATCTCGCTACTGCCCGTTGCGGTTCGGTGGGCCATGGGCGGAGATCAGCAGGCCACCGATTGGGGCTCGATGTCCAACATCGGTCTCGCGGCATTCAGCCTCGTGGTGGTTCTGCTCGTCAGCCGACTCGTGCAGGGCACACTCTCGCGCCTGTCGATCCTCATCGGCATCATCGTCGGCACGGTGTTCGCGGTCCTCGTCGGCAAGGCCGATTTCTCCGGTGTGAGTGACGGTGCCATCTTCAGCTTCCCCGAGCCGTTCGCGTTCGGAGCACCGACATTCCAGGTGGCGGCCATCATGTCGATGGTGGTCGTCATCCTGGTGATCATGACCGAAACCACCGCCGACATCCTGGCCGTCGGTGAAATCGTCGGCACCGACGTCGATGCCCGACGCGTCGGCGACGGCCTGCGAGCAGACATGGTCGCCACCACCATCGCTCCCGTGTTCGGCACCTTCCCGGCCAGTGCATTCGCCCAGAACGTCGGACTCGTGGCCGTCACCGGGATCAAGAGTCGCTACGTCGTCGCAGCCGGCGGATCGGTGCTGCTGTTCCTCGGACTCTTTCCCATCCTCGGGCTGGTCGTCGCATCGGTGCCGTTGCCGGTGCTCGGCGGTGCGGGCATCGTGCTGTTCGGCTCGGTGGCGGCCAGCGGCATCAGGACACTGTCCAAGGTCGAGTTCGACGGCAACCTCAACCTCGTCATCGTGGCTGTCGCCATCGGGTTCGGTGTCATTCCCATCGCCGTACCGGGCTTCTACGCCGCGTTTCCCGACTGGGTGCACGTGGTGCTCGACTCGGGTATCAGCGCCGCGAGCATCGTGGCCGTCGTACTGAACATCCTCTTCAACGTCGTCACCCGTGGCCAGAAGCCCTCACCCTCGGTGGTGACCGCTGCACCGCCGGTGGCGACGCGGCATCACCAGTAGAGTCCTTCGGGACGGGTACGACTACGACGGTGCGAGGTGGACTGTGGCGGCAGGTGGCGGGGTGCAGTCCGTGGAGCGCGCGTTCGAGCTGCTCGACATCATGGCCGCCTCCGGTGGATCCATCGGGATCAGCGAACTCGCCGAGGCAACCGATCTGCCGATGCCGACGGTGCACCGACTGATCGGCACGCTGGTCTCCCTGGGCTACGTCAGGCGCTTACCGTCACGCCGATATGCATTGGGCACCAAACTCATTCGATTGGGCGACAGTGCCTCCAAGCTCATCGGTGGATGGGCCAAGCCGTATCTCGCAGAGCTGGTCCGGATCACCCACGAGACGTCCAACATGGCCTTTCTCGAGGACGACATGGCGGTCTACGTCGCGCAGGTGCCGTCGGAGCACGCGATGCGGATGTTCAACGAGGTCGGTCAGCGCGTGTTGCCACATTCCACCGGCGTCGGCAAGGCATTGCTGTCGCAGTTGGACGACGACGCCGTCCGCGCGATCGTCGGCCGCCTCGGCATGACTCCCCGCACCGTCAACACGATCACCACCCTCGACGCGTTGCTCGCGGATCTCGCGCTGATCCGCGAACGCGGCTACGCGATCGACGACGGCGAGCAGGAGGTAGGGGTGCGCTGCTTCGCCGTCCCGGTACTCGGCGCTCCGACACTCACGGCGATGTCCATCGCGGGGCCCTCGGCTCGGGTCACCCTCGAATCGGCCGAACAGTTCGTACCCCTGCTGATCTCGGCGGCCGAGCGACTGGCCAAGGATCTCGCGAGCAACAATCCAGCTCCCTAATCCTTCAGTACTCGCGCGTCGCGAGCGAAGGACTGCACTTCCTCGGTCAGCCACACGTGCGCCGGAACTGCGCCGCCGAGTAGTTCGCGAGCCAACGACGGCGAGTCCCCGATCGGAACGTCGCTCCCCGCAATGATGATGTTCCCGTAGCGCCTGCCCTTGAGCATCGCCGGATCCGCGACGATTGCCGTGTGCGGAAAGATACTTCCGATGGTCGACGCCTCCTGCTTGGCGAGCGACAGGTCCCGGCGGTCACCGCAGTTGACGACGTACATACCGCCGGGTGCGAGGACGCGTCGGACATGGGTGGTGAATTCGGCGGTGAGCAGCGGGGCCGGAGTTGTGGCTCCGGCGAACACATCTCGCACGATCAGGTCACGACTGTTCTCGCTCAAGGTCTCGGTCACCGCCCGAGCCTCACCGACGCGGATACGCAGCAGAGGTGCCCGCGGTAGATCGAACCATTCACGAACAAGCTCCGAAAGCTTCCCGTCGAGCTCCACGACCACCTGACGCGCACCGGGAAACTCGGCGGTGAACGAGCGTGCCAGCGTGCAGGCCCCGCCCCCGAGATGCAGCGCGCGCAGCGGGAAGGTCGAATCCCATTGCGCACGTACCAATCCCGAGATCCACCGCATGTACTCGAACTCGAGCACGGTGGGGTCGTTCATGTCGATGTGTGAACTCGGAACATCGTTGACGTTGACGACCCACCCGTCGTCCGAGAAGGTATCACGCACCAATTCACAGGTGCCCGAATCGATCTCGAACACACCGGGTTGCAGAGCGCCGGCCGACGCCGTCGCCCGCTTCCTACCCATGGGAGTCCTCGAGCCGAAAGTCCTCGAAATCGAATCCGGGAGTGACGATGCAGCTCACCAGGCTCGGTTCGTCGCCCACCGGCTGCGCCCGCTGCCACACCGACGGAGGCACGATCTGCTGCGGGGATTCGGGCGAAACCAGCAGCGAGGTCGCGTCACCTGGCTTGTCCCCTGCACCGCCGAGATCCAGCTGCACTGGACTGCCTCGGTGGTACAGCCACATCTCGGTGCCGCGAACGGTGTGCCAGGCCGACTGCTGACCGGGCATCAGCAGGAACAGGATTGCCGTACCTGCCGCGCGCGGGCCGGGATAACCGTCGGGCAGAGATGTCTGTGGAATCGTGACCTCGCTGCGCCAGGTCTCCTTGAACCAACCACCCTCCGGGTGGGGTGCAAGATCCAGGCTCTGAGCCCAGTCGGGCAGCGATGTCATGCCGGCAAGCCTAGTCAGCCGAGATCTGAACCCGGAACCTGTTCCGTTCGGTATGCAGGCTCCACAGCTGCTCGGCGAGAGCCTCGGGGCTCTTCTTCGGATCCTTGCCATCGATGGCACCACCGATGATCAACTGCGACACCTGGATTCCCTCCTCGGCCAACTCCTCGTTGAGCAGCTGCGCGTACGCGGCCTGGCCTGCGAACGCGATGGACGTGCCGGTGACCGTACGACCGGGCTTCACCGCAGAGCCGCCGTTGACGAACAGAATCGTGCCTTTGTTCTCGCCGATGAATCGCATTCCCGGTAGCACCTGATGGACGGCAGCGATGGGTCCGTAGATGGAGAACTCGACCGGGCCGACCATGTCTGCCGGGGTGGTCTCGAGTACGGGCCGCATGAAGTCCTTCTGCGGAAGCGGGCTGTATTGCAGCACCTCGATGGGGCCGAGCGTTTCGGTGACCTGCTCCAAGGCCGCGGCGATCGAGGCCGGGTCGCGCACGTCGGCGACGAAGCCCTTCGCGGATACACCGTCGGCCACCAGCTGATCAGCGAGCGAATCGACACGGGACTGGTTGCGGGAGATCAGGCCGACCGAGAAGCCTTGGGCGCCGAACTTGCGCGCCACTGCTGCTCCGAGACCTGCACCTGCTCCGACTATTGCTATCGATGTCATGTCGAATGCAAGGACCGACGATCCTCCACTATTCCGACGACCTCCTCGAGCAGGACCTCAGCACTCCCGTGCAACGCCGTGACATCCCCGGTCCAGCCGAGGACCCGGAGGGCGGCCTCGGCGATCCCCGCCGCATCCGCCGTCGGGTCTCGGCGTCCGTTCTCGCGGTCTGCACGCGCGTTCACCACGGTCTCCACCAGGCGAAACGGCAGGTCTTCCGTGCCCGGTCGACGCTCGGAGTCGAGTTGAACCAGGGTGTCCGACGCGATGGCCGCATACAGACTCATCAGCGTGTACCGATGGTCGCGGAAGGTCTCGAAGCGCTCGCTGCGCAGCTCGGGCAGGAGGTAGAGCGCGCCCAGATTCCATGTCGATGCGGCGAGCTGCCCGGCGTCGAAGTAGGCGAGCGCGTACATCTGGGTCGAGGCCTCGGTCCCGGAATCACGGATTCGCTGCGCAACGGCCAACGGCGCGTCGACGGTGCCGCTGAGAAGTGCGTCGAGGATGTCGTCCTTGGTGGCGAAGTGGTGATAGAGCGAGGCCTGACGCAATCCGACGGCCTCGGCAATGACGCGAGTCGAGGTGTTGGTGAAGCCGCGAGTGGTGAACAGCTCGGCCGATGCGTCGAGTATCTCCTCGCGAGCGGTGTCGCCGGGCCGCTTCTTCGTGCTCAATCTCGGTCTGCCTGCGCCGGTCATGGCCCCATCTTGTCAGGTCGACGTGTCGGTGAGATTTCTGTCATCTGATCGAAATAGACGAAACGAGCTTGTTGCACGACGGTCACCGCCCGGGAACGGCGGCGCCGAAAACTATCAACTGACAGAAACCCGCCTCGGCGATGCAGCGGGCGGTCACTCACCACCCACCTCGCCCGTAGGAGAGAACATGAGCTCGACAACACTGCCGGCCCCGGGCTCGGGTTCGGAACCGACGTCCACCACCGACCATTCGGATCTCGCGGCCCTGGGCTACGACCAGCAGCTGCACCGCAGTCTCGGCAAGTACGCGTCGTTCGCCGCTGGTTTCTCGTTCGTCTCGATCCTCACCACCATCTTCCAGCTCTTCGGCCTCGGCTTCAGCTTCGGCGGTCCGGCCTTCTTTCTCACCTGGCCGCTGGTGTTCCTCGGCCAGTTCATGGTGGCCCTCAACTTCGCCGAACTCGCCGCGCGCTATCCCATCTCGGGTGCCATTTACCACTGGTCACGCCGCATGGGCGGTGAACTGGTCGGGTGGTTCGCCGGATGGTTCATGATCATCGCGCAGATCGTCACCGCTTCCGCCGCCGCCATCGCATTGCAGGTCGTACTCCCCAGCGTCTGGGGCGGATTCCAGTTCATCGGTGAAGACACCGCGCTCACCTCGCCGAGCGGAGCTGCCAATGCCGTTGTGCTCGGATCGATTCTGCTGGTACTCACCACCACCATCAACTGCATCGGCGTGAACTGGATGTCGCGAATCAACAGCATCGGCGTCACCTGCGAGATCGTCGGCGTCATCGCGCTGGTGCTGGTGTTCTTCACCCACGCCGAGCGCGGACCGCAGGTTGTCTTCGATACCGGAAGTGCCGGAGCCGATCCCGGTTACATCGGAGCCTGGATCATCTCGGGCCTGATGGCCGCCTACGTCATGGTCGGCTTCGGCTCGGCAGGCGAGCTCGCCGAGGAAACCCGCAATCCCCGACGCGTCGCACCGCGCACCATCCGCCTCGCACTGTCGGCATCGGCTCTCGGCGGTGGCCTGATGATCGTCGGCGCACTCATGGCGGCACCGAGCCTCACCGACGGTCAGCTTGCGACCCAGGGCCTTCCGTACGTCATCGACTCGATCCTCACGTCCCCGTGGGGCAAGGTCCTGCTGATCGACGTCGCCATCGCCGTGTTCATCTGCACCCTCGCCATCCAGACCGCGGCCTCGCGGCTTATGTTCTCGATGGCCCGCGACGGTCGGCTTCCCGCGTCCGCCGCCTTGGCAAAGGTCAACTCGCGCACCGGCACTCCCATCGCGCCCTCGGTGCTCATCGGCGTGGCCTGCGTGGCAATCCTCGCGGTCAACGTCGGTAACTCCGCGATCTTCACCACGCTGTCGAGCGTCTGCATCGTGCTGATCTACCTCGCCTACATGATGGTGACCGTCCCGCTGCTGATCCAGCGACTCAAGGGCTGGCCGCACGGCGGAGTGCAGAAGGACGCCGACGGCGAGAAGCTCTTCACCCTCGGCCGCCTCGGCCTGCCGGTCAACATCGCCGCAGTGCTCTACGGCGGTCTGATGGTGATCAACCTGTCGTGGCCGCGGGCCGAGATCTTCGACCCCACCGGCGAATTCCCACTGCTGCGGTGGGCCGCACCCTTGACCGTCCTCGCCGTGATCGTCGTAGGCATCGCGTGCCTGCCCCACGGCAAAGCCCACCCCAAGCCCGTCACGATCGGAGCCTGAACCATGAGCACCGCAACAACGTATTCCGCCAAAGAACACGCACGATCCCAGGCGACGGTCGCGCCCGCACCCACAGCACCGGAGGGCATCTCGGAGCTCACCTGGGCAGAATCGGTGCCCGGCGGAAGCTACACCACCAAGGTCCTGGCTCGCGGAACCCGCCTGCGTCTCGTCGACGTCGACGGTGCTGCCTGCGCCAACATTCTGCTCTATCGCGTCGACGCGCCGTGGGAACGGCTCAACACCGCCGACACCGTCAAGGTTCCCTGGCAGGCGTACCTCAGCGCAGGCCATCCCCTGCTCTCGGACCAGGGCCGAGTGCTGGCGACCATCGTCGACGACACGTCCGGCCACCACGATGCGTTGTGCGGCACAACGTCCTCCGCTACGAACACCGCCAAATACGGAGTGAGCGGGCCACATTCGTCGGCCCCAGCCGGGCGTGAACTGTTCACCCTCGCCGCAGCCAAGCACGGACTCGAACCGCGGGATGTGGCACCGTCCCTGTCGTTCTTCCACGGCGTCACCGTCGCCGCGGACGGCGGCCTCGTCAGCACAGGCTCGGCCGGCCCGGGCCGCTCGGTGGATCTGCTCATCCATCTGCCGGTGATCGTGTTGCTCGCCAACACCGCTCACCCGCTCGACCCCAGCCTCGAGTACCCCACAACGACACTCGACGTTCTGGCCTGGAAGGCACCCGAAGAGCTGCTCTCGCTCGACAACACCGAACCGGAATACCAGCGTGCAGTGCAGAACACCGAGACCGCATGGAAGGCAGCGCAATGACCGCGAGCACCCTCGAGACCACGATCGTCAGAGACGAAATCGCACCGGCATTCGGTCCCTGGTCTGCCATCGTCGAGGCCGGTGACGTCCTGACCATCGTCGACCTGTACGGCAATCAGGCCGTCGACACCCTGCTGTACAGCGCACACGACCACTCGCTCCGCTACTCCGCCGCCGCGACGGTCACCGCGCAACAGAACTTGTTCCTCACCACCGGAACCGTTCTCCGCAGCGATGATTCGACGCCGTTGATGACGATCGTCGAGGACGAGGTAGGCAACCACGACACCGTCGGCGGAGCGTGCTCCAAGGAATCGAACACCCTGCGCTACGGACACCACACCCAGCATCAGCACGCCTGCGTCGAGAACTTCCTCATCGAAGGTTCCAAGTGGGGCCTCGGCAAGCGAGACCTGGCCCCCAACATCAATTTCTTCATGAACGTCCCCGTCGACGCGGACGGCACCCTCGGCATCGTCGACGGCTTGTCGGCCCCCGGCAAGAAGCTCTCACTGCGTGCCGAGATCGACACCCTCGTGTTGGTCTCGAACTGCCCGCAGATCAACAACCCCTGCAACGGATTCGACCCCACCGCGGTTCAGATGATCGTGACGCGAGAGTCGGCGGGGGCATGAACGCGGTGAATTCGACAGCGGCCAAGATGACCGTCCAGCGGCCCGGAATGCTCACCACGGTCCAGGACTGGCCGGGACGCGTCGGCTACTGGAAGGTGGGCGTGCCGCCGTCGGGACCGATGGACGATCTGTCGTTCCGCCTCGGCAACACCGCGCTCGGCAACCCCGAGGGTGCACCGGGACTCGAATCGACCATGGCCGGGCCGGCATTGACGTTCGACGCCGATACCTACGTCTGCGTCACCGGAGCGGCGGTGCCGGTGCGCATCGACGGAAAATCGGCACCGCAGTGGCGACCCGTGCTGGTCCCCGCCGGTGCAAAGCTGGACGTGGGCACCACCACCGGCCACGGGCTGCGGGTGTACGTCCTGATCCAGGGCGGCCTGGACGTCGAGGATTACCTCGGCAGCGCAGCAACATTCACTCTCGGCAAGTTCGGCGGACATCGCGGCGGCATCCTGGGCGAGGGCGACATCATCGGACTGGCCGGCCGCTCCGACAACTCCGCCGTCCTCGGACCCATCCCGATGGAACACCTGCCGGTGCTGACGTCCGCCTGGGACATCGCTGTCACCGAAGGCCCACACGGCGCGCCCGAGTTCTTCACCCGAGACGACATCGACACCCTCTACGCCACCCGCTACGAGGTGCACTTCAATTCCGATCGCACCGGAGTCCGGCTGATCGGTCCCAAGCCGCAGTGGGCTCGCGCCGATGGCGGCGAGGCCGGACTGCACCCGTCCAACATCCACGACAACGCCTACAGCGTCGGTGCATTGGACTTCACCGGTGACACCCCGATCCTGCTCGGCCCCGACGGACCCAGTCTCGGCGGATTCGTCTGTCCTGTCACCGTTGTCGCGGCCGAACGCTGGAAGCTCGGTCAACTTCGTCCCGGAGACACCATCCGATTCGTTCCGGTCCGGGCTGCGGCCACCGCACCGTTGGGATCGCTCGGCCTCGCCCGGCGCGCATCACTGCCCGCAGTCTTCTCCGCCGGCGGTGACGGCGACGACGGCGTCATCGCTCGACGCGACGCCGATACGTGCGTCACCTATCGCCGGTCGGGCGACGACAACGTGCTCGTCGAATACGGCGACATGAAGCTCGACCTCACCCTGCGAGCGCGGGTGCACGCGCTGCACCAGCGGATCGAGGGCATCGCACCCCGAGGCCTGCTGGACCTGACACCGGGAATCCGTTCACTGCAGGTGAAGGTGAATCCCGATGTGCTGTCGATCGATTCGCTGATGGGACTGCTCGCCGAGGTCGAGGACGATCTACCCGCAGCCTCGGAACTCGTGGTGCCCAGCCGCCAGGTTCGCCTGCCGCTGTCGTGGGACGACCCGTCGACCAGGGAAGCGATCCAGCGATACATGCACGGTGTGCGCGCCGATGCCCCGTGGTGTCCCTGGAACATCGAGTTCATCAGGCGGATGAACGGACTCGATTCCGTGGCAGACGTTTTCGACACCGTGTTCGCCGCCGACTACATGGTGCTCGGACTCGGTGACGTGTACTTGGGCGCTCCGGTGGCGACGCCACTCGACCCACGCCACCGCCTGGTGACGACGAAGTACAACCCGGCGCGCACGTGGACGCCGGAGAACGCCGTCGGCATCGGCGGAGCGTACCTGTGCATCTACGGCATGGAAGGCCCCGGCGGATACCAGTTCGTCGGCCGAACCACGCAGGTGTGGAACCACAGTGCCGCGTACAGCGGCGGGCCGTTCGAGGAAGGAACCCCGTGGCTGTTGCGGTTCTTCGACCGAATCTCCTGGTACTCGGTGGAACCCGAGGAATTGATGGATCTGCGCGCCGATCTGGCGGCCGGCCGCGGGGGTGGAGTGGAGATCACCGACGGTGAGTTCTCCCTCGCGGAGCACGAGACCTTCCTCGACAACAACGCCGAATCCATCGCCGAATTTCGCGCGTCGCAGGCCGTGGCCTTCGGAGCCGAGCGAGACGCGTGGTCGGCAGCCGGGGAATTCGACAAGAGAGGCAAGATCGATGCGGCCTGAGGTAAGAGAACGAGTTCTACAGGCCTACAAACGAATCGCAGAGGTCGACCACCCCGAGGTGTGGATCACCTTGCGCGACGAGGACGACGTGCTGGCCGAGGCCACGGCTCTCGAACATGCCCTGGAGGCAGGCGCAGATCTGCCGCTCGCCGGCGTGCTGGTTGCGGTCAAGGACAACATCGACGTGGCAGGCCTGCCCACTACTGCCGCCTGCCCCGAATTCGCCTATGCGCCGACAGAATCCGCCACTGCCATCGAGCGCCTGACGAGCCAGGGCGCACTGGTGCTGGGCAAGACCAACCTGGATCAGTTCGCCACCGGACTGGTCGGCACCCGTAGCCCCTACGGGGCAGTGCGCTGCGCCTGGGACCCCACGCTGGTCTCGGGCGGATCCAGCTCCGGCTCTGCTGCCGCGGTGGCACTGGGCATCGCGGACATCGGAATCGGTACCGACACAGCAGGTTCGGGACGAGTCCCCGCCGCGTTCCACGGCTTGGTGGGAATCAAGGCCTCATTGGGAATCGTGCCCAATACCGGCGTGGTTCCTGCGTGTGCCGACTACGACTGCGTCACCGTGCTGGCTCACGATCTCGACAGTGCCACGGCGGCAATGAAAGTGATGACCGGGCCTACCGCTACCGATCCACGCAGCCGGGCCTGGCCCGCCGACGTTCGACTGGCCGCATCGCCGAAGCCCCGCGTTGCCGTCCCGCGAGGTGAGGATCTGACGTCGTTGAGCCCGGCGTACCGTCGGGCATTCGAGGAGACGGTCGCAGGCCTGGCCGAGAAGGGCTTCACCCACGTCGAAGTCGATATCTCGGGGCTGCTCGACGCGGCAAAGTTGCTCTACGACGGAGCCATTGTGGCGCAGCGGTATTCGGCCGTCGGGAAGTTCCTCCACACCGCGCCCGCCGGGGCCGATCCCACCGTGGCCGCGATCGTCGGATCGGCGGCGGAGCCGTCCGCCCACCGGTACGTGGACGATCTCGCCGCTCTCGCCGAAGCCGAGACTGCGGCCCGCGCACTGCTGAACGGGTTCGACGGTCTACTGCTGCCCACCACCACCGAACACCCGACCATCGCTGCGGTGCAATCGGATCCGATCGGCATCAACCGTCGCCTCGGTACGTTCACCAACTTCTGCAATCTGCTCGACATGGCAGCGGTGGCGGTTCCCGGTGCCCCGACGTCGGACGGCAGTCCCTTCGGAGTCATGTTCGTCGTCCCCGCTTTCGAGGATCAGATCGCGATCGACCTCGCCGCTCGACTGGGTGGCATCGCTTCTCCGTCGCTGATCGACGACGGTATCGAGGTGTTGGCCGTAGGAGCGCACCTGCGCGGTTTTCCGGTGCACCACCAATTGACCGAGCGCGGCGCACGGTTCAGCGGGGAGGTGACCACATCTGCGGACTATCGACTCGTGGATCTGCACACCACACCGCCCAAGCCCGGGCTGGTGCGGAGAGAAGGCGAAGGCGCACCCATTTCCGGCGAGCTCTATCGCATGTCCGCTGCTGCGCTCGGCACCTTCCTGGCGGGGTTGCCCGCGCCGATGGGGCTGGGGCCGGTCGAGTTGTCGGACGGGCGCTGGGTCACCGGGTTCTGCTGCGCTCACGATGCAGCCGAGAAAGGAACCGACATCACCGAATTCGGCGGGTGGCGCGCATACATGGCTCAAGCCGGGACCGGTTTGCCCCCGTCGGTCGCCACGCGCACAGCGAGCAGTCCGAGCACGGTACCCATGAGATAACGCTGCATCCTCAGCCAGGTGGGCCGGACGGCGAGGAATCGGGCGATCGATCCGGCCAGCACCACGATCGCCAGGTTGACCGCCACCGCGACGGCGATCTGCACGCCGCCGAGCGTGAAGCCCTGCAGCAGAAGGTGACCGGCCGCGGGATCGACGAACTGCGGAATGACCGAGATGTACATGATCGCGATCTTCGGGTTCAGCAGGTTGGTCACCAGACCCATGGTGAACAGCCGCTGGGTCGAATCCTGTTGCAGCTCGGTCGGTTCGAATGCCGAGACGCTCCCGCGCAGAGCCTGCACCGCCAACCAGGCAAGGTAGGCGGCACCCGCCAGCTTGACCGCGGTGTACAGCGCGGGCACGGCCGTGAACACCGCTGCCAGGCCGAGATTGGTGGCCGTCAGATAGACGAGGAAGCCGACGGCCACACCTGCGAGCGACACCATTCCCGCCCGCCTGCCTTGCGAGATGCTTCTCGAGACGAGGTAGATCATGTTGGGCCCCGGCGTCAGAACCAACGCCAGGGCCACCGCGAACACCCCGATCACAGCGGAATACGAGACCATGGTGTCGAGCATGGGCGACCGAGGCCGACCGCTCCATGGCCAGTTGCCATGTCGTGGTTACCTACCCGGCGCGCACGGCCTCCGCGACCGCGTCACCTATCGCCGCCATTCCGGCAGCCGTCGGGTGCAGTGGCGCAGCGGGATTCTGTGGGATGACTCCCTCGAAGTACCGCTGATCGGGAGCGACGCAGACGTCGTGGCCCACACTCAGCGCCTCGGTGTCGACGAACTCGGCACCGTGTTCGTCGGCCTGAGTCTTCAGGGCCTCGTTCATCGCGGTGATGCTGCCCTGGATGTAGTCGGCGTCCTCGGGCAGCATCGGCTGGGTGGGGAAGCATCCGCCGTCCGGCAGATACGTGCCGTAACCGACGACCAGGATCCGCGCGTCGGGCGCACGTTCGGTCACCGCGTCGAGCATGGCTCCCCAGTTCGGTGCCTTCTCCGCGATGGCTGCGGCGACGGTGTCGACGCCGCCCGCAGTGAGCCGGTCCTTGCAGACGTTGGTTGCCGACGACGCTGTGAAGGTCAGACAGCCCACGGCCGTCGACACCAGTCCGATGTCGTTACCTCCGATCGTGATGGTCACGAGATCGGTGTCTGCAGACAGAGCATCGAGCTGCACCGGAACGTCACCGCTGGACGTGCCCTGCGGAGTGGAGACGATGTTCTCGGTGATCGCACCCGAGCACGTCACGTCGACGAACGAAGCGACAGCGAGCTCTTCCGCGAGAACGTGCGGGTAGTTGGAATCGGATTGCTGGCATCCCGGCGCGCCGACCTGGTCGGGAATGCGCGGGCCCGACGCGGCCGAATCCCCGAGGGCCACGTAGTCGAGCGAGGCGGAAGAGCTCGCAGTCGGCGCGGGAGATCCCGTCGTGCATGCCGTGAGCGCACAGGCGGCCGCAGCAACACCGGCGAGGATTCCCTGGATTCTCACAGCCTCGACGCTACCGCTGCCGGTAGCCTCGACCGGGTTGTCCGCACGAAACATCTACACAACGAAGGCAGGAACATTTCATGATCACCAATTTCATCAACGCGATCCTCGGCGGCTTCGGCTCCATCTCCGCAGGCAGCAGCGGCTTCGAGCTGGCACCGGGCACTCTGCCCTTCGGCCTGTAGAGAGCGGCCGATCGAGCACCGTGCGGTGCCGACGGTTCGTCCGGCACCGCACGGGTACACGGCACCCATGACTGATCCCAAGCACGATGAGAACTCTGCCCCCGACGCCGAGAAGGACGTCACGTCAGACCCGGCCGCGGCGGCGGAAGACAACGATTGGTCGAGCGAAGGCGGCGCAATCGAAACCGGCCCCGCGACCTCGGACGAGCGCACCGACAGCAACTAGCCGGTCAGCCGGCGGGGAGCGGTCCGCAACGTGCGGACGTCGCCGTCGGCGACGATGTGTTCCACCGTTTCGCCTCGGGCACGCTTCGATCCGTCGACGGTGAAGTTCACCCGGGCGTCACCGAGCCAATCCACGCCGACGACGATTCCGACGGTTCCCTTGGGGATACCGCTGCGCCACCGCACGCGTCCCAGATTTCGGACCGCGACAACGGTCTCGCCGATCTCGAAATGCCCCATGCGCCCCCCCCGGCTCGATGCTTACCGACCAGTAGACCTCGAGCGAACTGCCTGTTCAAGCGGTGCATCCGCGCTTACCGGCAGTAGCGGCAGTGCGGTGGATGGCCATTCCGGGTCGAAACCAGTCCATTCCCTGGTTAGGCCGAGCGAATCACGCCTAGCGGTATTTTCCTCTTGAATATGTTGCTGTATCGGCAATTATTCTTGCCAATGCATTGCAGTCGGCCGCAGACTTCCGGGCATGACATCAGACACTGTTCACCACACCCTGGTCGACGCGATCATCGTCGGCGGCGGCGTTGCCGGTCTCAGCGCTGCCGTGGCCCTCGGCCGGTCCCGACGCTCGGTCGTGGTCGTCGACGTCGGCGACCCCCGCAATGCGCCTGCAGCACATTCGCACAACTACCTCACCCGTGACGGCGAGTCGCCGCTCGAACTGGTCCGGCTCGGCCGCGACGAGGCACGTCGCTACGGGGTCCCCATCATCGAGGGCACCGCCCGGTCGGCAATCCGCACCGAATCCGGGTTCGAGGTCACACTTGCCGACGGCTCTGTCGTGCGTGGCCGCCGCCTGTTGGTCACCACCGGCCTCACCGATGTTCTCCCGAACATTCCAGGCCTTGCCGAGCGGTGGGGCCGCGATGTACTGCACTGCCCGTACTGCCACGGCTGGGAAGTCCGCGACCACAGAATCGGAATCATCGGTAGCCCACTCGTCGGACATCAGGCGCAGATGTGGCGTCAGCTCACCGAACACGTCACGGTGTTCGCACACCTGGCACCGGAGCTCACCGACGAGGATCAGGGCCGTCTGGCCGCCCGCGGCATCGAGGTGGTGGACGAGGAGATCGCTCGGGTGGACGTCTCCGACGACGCGATCGTGGGCGTCACGCTGGCGGACGGGCGTCAGGTCCGACTCGACGCGTTGGTCGTGGGACCCAACTTCACCTCTCGCGCCGACATCCTGGTCTCGCTCGGAATCGGCACCACCGAGATGGTGATGAACGACCACGTTCTCGGCACCTACATCGAGGCCGACCCCGTCGGTGCCACCTCTGTGCCCGGTGTCTGGGTGGCGGGTAACGTCGCCGCGCCGACGGACACGGTGGTCGCTGCCTCGGCTGCCGGAGTGCGAGCCGGTGCTGCGATCAACGGTGACCTGATCGAAGAGGACGTCCGCATCGCAGTCCAGCGGAGCACGTCCGCGGTGGCGACCTGACAGCTGTGCCTCCTTAGGAGAGATCTGTCACCGAATCCACTGACCGAAGACGTATATTCACCGATGGAGGCGTCGAGAAAGAAGCGGTGTGCAGGCCGCGAGCGAGAAGGAAGTAGGTCCTTCGATGAATACGAAGGTCGCTGCGCCCTTTGCCGTCCAATCCAAACGAACAGCAGGACTGGCCGCCGTGGTCGTCGTAGCCACCACTTTCTTCGTTCTCGGCGACGCCGACGTGCGGGCCGGCGTCCTGGCCACAGTCGCCGTCGGCTCGGTGCTCGCCATCAGCGCCGCCATTCGCCGATACCGTCCCGACGACTCTCGATGCTGGTGGGCACTGTTCGGGGCCTCGGTGCTCTTCATGTTCGGCGTCTCGCTTCGTAGCGATCCCAGCACGCTGACCCATTCCTTCACGTTGCTACCCGACCTGTTCACCCTCACCGGGTACGTACTCGTCGGATACGCACTGTCGCGGTGGATCCGAGATCGCCAGTCGATCGACGACATAACACCACTGGTCGACGCGGGCCTGATCTTCCTCGGCACCCTGTTTCTGTCGTGGTTGCTGTTCATCTCACCGGCCCTCGAATCCTCGCACTCGTCGGCATCGACTGTGGTGAACGGCGTGTACCCAGCGATCGACGCAGCGCTGATCACGCTGACCACCTACCTGTTGTACTCGTCCAAACCCCGCACAGCGGCGTTGCAGTGGGCGCTGATCGCGCTGATTGCGACGCTCGTCGGAGACGTTTCGTACGCATTCGCTGCCACGACTGCCGACGCGCCGTCCTCGGGGTTGCTCGACGGTATCTACCTCTTCGCGTACCTCTCCCTGGCGATGGCAGCACTCGATCCGTCGATGCGCACCGTCTCTCAGCGGCAGGATCCGGCACCCGCCCACAGCAACCGCCGGGTCGTGTTCGTGGTAATGCTGCTGGTCGTGTGCGCCACCGTGCCCCTACTGGGTTCGGCGGTCTCCACCGGAGACCTGGTCGTGCGTTCGCTGCTGCTGGCCTCGATCCTGGTCGGTGCCTTTCTGCGCGGCGAACGCGCACTCACCAGAGTTCAGTTCGGCAAGGAGCACGCCAAGTATCTCGCGGCTCACGACCTGTTGACCGGCCTGCCGAACCGCACGATGCTGGACGAGGAATACGCCCGACACGAGCGCTCGCAGGCTCCTGGACGCACCTGCGTCCTGTTCGTCGACCTCGACAACTTCAAGATCGTCAACGACTCGTACGGCCACCGCGTCGGTGACGAACTGATCGTAGCCGCGGCGCGGCGTATCCGCGCCGCCGTCGGTGCCGGCGACTCCGTCGTCAGATACGCGGGCGACGAATTCGTCATCCTGTCCCGGTGCGATCGTCTCGGCGCAGAAGCGTTGGCCCGTCGCATCATCGACCGAATGAACGAGCCGTTCCCGCTCAGCGCTGCGATGGCCTACGTCACGGCATCGGTCGGCATCGCCGATGCAGATCGACTGCACGACGCCATCCGCGAGGCCGATACCGCGATGTATCACGCCAAATCCCTCGGCGCGGCGCGCTACGCGTTCTTCGACGAATCCTTGCGCGCACGTGCCACTTCCGCGATGGAGACCACAACCGCGCTGCGCGGCGCGATCAGACGCGGCGAGCTCGAGGTGTACTACCAGCCGATCGTCGACACCGCCTCGCGCACTACCGTCGTCTACGAGGCGCTCCTCCGCTGGAACAGGGAAGGCCGGGTGAGTACCCCCAACGAATTCATTCCGATTGCCGAATCGACCGGTCTGATCAAGGAGATCGGAGAATGGGTGCTGCGGTCCGCACTCTCGGATCTGGTGACGCTGCGCGCGCACGGTCAGGACGTCACGATGTCGGTGAACGTGTCCCCGATGCAACTACGGGACGACTCGCTGCCGACCATCGTGAGAGGACTGCTCGACGAGTACGGCCTCAGCGGAGCGGATCTGGCGCTGGAGATCACCGAAAGCGTTCTGATCGACGACATCGGCACGGCGAAGAGCCTTCTCGATCGGCTCGCTGCCATGGGTGTTCTCATCGTGCTCGACGACTTCGGAATCGGCTACTCCTCGTTGAACAGGTTGCGCGCGATGCCGATCGCACTGCTCAAGATAGACAAGTCCTTCGTGCACGAGATCGGGCACTCCGAATCCGATACTCAACTGATTCGCGCGATCGTCGCCATGGCGTCGGCCCTGCCGGTGAGAACGGTGGCCGAGGGCGTCGAGACCGAGGCGCAGGCCTCGATCATCGAGTCGCTCGAATGCGGCTTCGCGCAGGGTTTCCTGTTCGGCAGGCCTGCACCCATCGCACACTGGCTGCTCGAATCGGCGCAGCGACGGTGATCACGGTGTTAGCGTCGGGCGGTGTCTGCAACCGGAATGCGCCCACTCCGCTCGACCGCTCTTGCCTGTGCTCTCCTGCTGGTACCGCTCGCCGCGTGCAGCAGCAGTGACAGCACCGGCACCGACTCCGCTGCCGAGAACAGTTGCGTTCTCGGTGCCAGCGGCGGCACCCCGGTAGGAGCGACACCAAGCGCGAGCTCGGGCGACATCTCCACCAATCCGGAAGTCGCGACCGGATATCGATCGAACATGGCACCGGTGGAGACAGCCTCGTACTCGGTCTCGACGGCAAACCCGGTGTCGACCGAAGCAGCCTGCGAGGTGCTGCGTGACGGCGGCACCGCGGCCGACGCACTGATCGTCGCGCAGACGGTGCTCGGCCTCGTCGAACCGCAGTCGTCCGGAATCGGCGGCGGTGCATTCCTGATGTACTACGACGCGGCGTCCGGCGAGGTGCAGAGCTACGATGGCCGCGAGACCGCTCCGATGAGCGCCACCGGCGACTACCTGCGATACATCGACGATGTGAACCGCACTGTGCCACAACCCGATGCACGGTCCAGTGGCCGATCGATCGGCGTACCGGGCGTCCTGCGGATGCTCGAGCAAGCCCACGACGATCACGGCCACAAGCCGTGGGGGGATCTCTTCCAGCCTGCAATCGGTCTCGCCGACAACGGAATCGAGATCAGCCCGCGCATGGCCTCGTCCATCGCCGACTCGGCACCGAAGCTCGCCCTCGACCCCGCATCCAAGGCCTACTTCCTGCAGCCGGACGGCACCGGAAAGCCCGCCGGGACGGTTCTGAACAACCCGGCGATGTCGAAGACGCTGTCTGCCATCGCAACCGACGGTGCCGACGCCTTCTACACCGGCGACATCGCCCAGGCCATCGTCGATGCGACGGCCGATACCACCGCGGGCCGCACTCCGGGACAGATCACGCTGGAAGATCTCGCGGCGTACGAACCCAAAACCCGTACCGCCGTATGCACCGAGTACCGCGACCACGACATCTGCGGCATGCCGGGACCGTCGTCGGGCGGCATCGCGGTGGCGTCGACGATGGGCATTCTGTCCAACTTCGATCTGGCGCAGTACGCGCCGACGGGAATGGACGCCAACGGCGGTACCCCGACGGCCGAGGCCGTGCACCTGATCTCCGAGGCCGAGCGACTGGCCTACGCCGATCGCGACAAGTACGTGGCCGATCCGGACTTCGTACCCCTGCCCGGCGGATCCCCCGACGCCTTGCTCGACCCCGAATATCTCAGCAGCAGAGCGGGACTCATCGACGAGTCCAAGTCGATGGGTACCGCGCAGCCCGGCGACTTCGGCCCGGTTCAATTCGCTTCGTCCACCGACCCCGAGCACGGCACCAGCCACATCTCCATCGTCGACAGCGAGGGCAACGCAGCCTCGATGACGACGACCGTCGAGTCGGCTTTCGGTTCGTTCCACATGGTCGACGGCTTTCTGCTCAACAATCAGCTCACCGACTTCTCCGCGGCTCCCGTGGCCGAGGACGGAACTCCCATGGCCAACCGTGTCGAGCCGGGTAAGCGTCCGCGAAGCTCGATGGCCCCGACGCTCGTGTTCGACCGCGGCGTCGACGGCGCGCGCGGAGATCTCGTGCTCGTCGCCGGATCTCCCGGCGGATCGGTGATCATTCAGTTCGTCGTCAAAACGTTGGTGGGACTGCTCGATTGGGGCATGGACCCACAGCAGGCGGTATCGATGGTCGACTTCGGTGCGGCCAATACCCCGTCGACCAACTATGGCGGTGAGCATCCGAACGTGACGGGTGAGAACGATCCCGTGGTCGTGAAATTGCGCGAGATGGGCCATCAGGTCTCGGTCGCAGACCAGTCCAGCGGACTGAGCGCCCTGCAGCGCACCGACGGCGGCTGGATCGGGGGAGCAGACCCGCGCCGCGAGGGAGAGGTACTGGGCGGATAAGTGCGAGCGCGGCCAGCGGTCAACTCACGAATCGATAGCCCATGCCGGTTTCGGTGATCAGATGCACCGGAGCCGCCGGGTCTCGTTCCAGTTTCTGCCGCAACTGGCCGAGATAGATTCGTAGGTAATGTGTTTCACGCTCGTGCCCGGGGCCCCAGACGGTCCGCAGTATGTCCTTCTGCGATACCAGCTTGCCCTCGTTGCGCACGAGCAGTTCGAGGACACCCCATTCGGTGCGGGTCAGGTGCACGCTCTCGCCTTCGCGCACAACGGTTTTCGAGGCCAGGTCGACGGTGAAGTCCTCCGTCTCGACGACAGGATCTGCCACGGTCTGCGGGCCGCGGCGCAGGGCAGCACGCAATCGCGCCAGCAGCTCGTCCATGCCGAAGGGCTTGGTCACGAAGTCGTCGGCGCCGGCATCGAGTGCCTCGACGGTATCGGCCGAGTCGGTCCGCGCCGAGAGCACCAGGATCGGCACCTCGGTCCAGCCGCGCAGACCGGCGATGACGTCGATACCGTCGATGTCGGGTAGGCCGAGATCGAGAATCACGATGTCCGGGTGGAAGTTCGCAGCCACCCGCAGCGCCTCACCGCCGGTTGCGGCACTGACGACCTCGAACCCGCGCACGTTGAGATTGATCCGCAGCGCTCGCACGATCTGTGGCTCGTCGTCGACGACGAGCACCCGCACCTTCACCTACTCGCCGCCTTCAGCTCCACCGTCATCGTCAGCCCGCCGCCGTCCGTGTTCGATGCCGTGACGGTACCGCCCATGGCTCGGACGAATCCGCGCACCACCGACAGTCCCAGCCCGACGCCTATCGAGTTGTCGCGGTCCCCCAGGCGTTGGAACGCGTCGAACATCGTTTCCTCGGCTCCCGCGGTGATGCCGGGGCCGTGATCGACGACCGAGATGGTTGCCCGCTCGCCGTGCACCGCGGCCCTGACCGTGATGTCTCCGGTGGGCGCGTACCGGGCGCTGTTGTCCACCAGGTTCGCGAGCACCCGTTCGAGCAGGCCAGGGTCTGCCAGTACTTCGACGTCACCCACCTCGACCCGCACACGATCGTCTGCTTGGACCAGCGCGCCGCTCAGCACGTCGTCGACGAAAACGGGACGCAGACTCGGTTGGACAACACCGGCTTGCAGCCGCGAGGAGTCGAGCAAATTGCTCACCAGAGCGGTCAGCTGATCGGCCGATTCGTCGATCGTGGCGAGCAATTCCTCGGTGTCCTCGGGTGAGAACTGCACGTCGGTGCTACGCAGAGACGAGGACGCTGCCTTGACGGCGGACAGTGGCGTCCGCAGATCGTGGCTGACGGCCGAGAGCAATGCTCGACGCAGCGCATCGGCCTCGGCGAGCGCATTGGCCCGGCTGGCTTCCTCGGCCAACCGAGACTGACGAACCATGCCCGCGGCCTGATTTGCCACCGCTGCGAGCACCCGCCGATCGTGGGCGCGCGTGCGTTCCCCGACGAGCAACAGTGCGAAGTCGCCTGCGTCCACCTCGGTGTCGGCTCCGGTTCGATCGATCGGGGCCTGCTCACCCGCGCTGCCCACGATCGACTGAGACTGGTTGTCCCACAGCGCCACGCCACTCTGGCGATAGGTCTCACGGGCGCGCTCGAGCAGTGCCGTCAGGTCGGCTCCGCGGAGCACCGATCCGGCGAACAGTGTCAACAGTTCGGCTTCCTGAGTCGCCCTGCGTGCCTGACGCGTTCGCCGGGCTGCAGCATCGACGAGGGCGGCGACGGCAACGGCCATCAGCAGCAGCACCACGGTGACGACGAAGTTTTCCGGCTCGGCGATGGTGAGGCTGTACCGGGGTGTGGTGAAGAAATAGTTGAGCAGGAATCCCGCGATCAACGCCGAGAGTGCCGCCGGCGCAACTCCTCCCAGCAGCGCAACGCAGAGCACCACCATGAAGAACAGAGCACTCTCGCCGCTGGAGTCGAAGTTCGGTCCGACCGTGCTCAGTACGGCGGCGGCGAGGCAGGGCACCAGTACGGCGGCGACCCACGCCAGAATTCGTCGCCGCCCCGAATCGACCTGGATGCCCCTGCGGCGGGCTTGCTCGGCGTGAGTGACCATGTGCACGTCGATCTTTCCCGAGTTCTGCACCACTGCTGCGCCGATGCCCTCGTCCAGGATCCGCGCCGCGCGCGACCGTCTCGAGGTACCGATCACCAGCTGGGTTGCATTCACCCCGCGGGCGAAGTCGAGCAGCGTCGTCGGCACGTCGTCGCCGACGACGCTGTGGACGCTCGCACCGAGCCCGGCGGCGAGCCTGCGCACCGAGCCCATCTGCGCTGCCGATACTCCCATCAGGCCGTCGCCGCGGACGATGTGCAGCACCATCAGCTCTGCACTGGATTTCGAGGCGATGCGACTGGCGCGGCGCAGCAGCGTCTCCGATTCCGGTCCGCCGGTCACGGCCACCACCACGCGCTCGCGGGCTTCCCACGTCTCGGTGATGCGATTGTCCTTGCGGTACTTCACCAATGCCGCGTCGACCTGATCGGCGATCCACAACAGTGCGAGTTCCCGCAGCGCCGTCAGGTTGCCGCCCCGAAAGTAGTTGCTCAGTGCCGCGTCGACCTTCTCGGCGGCGTAGACGTTGCCGTGCCGCAGCCGACTGCGGAGCGCCTCGGGAGTGATGTCGACCAGTTCCACCTCGTCGGCAGCACGAACGACGCTGTCGGGCACGGTCTCTCGCTGCGGTACCCCGGTGATCTGCTGCACCACGTCGTTGAGCGATTCGAGGTGCTGGACATTGAGGGTCGAGATGACGTCGATGCCGGCGTCGAGCAGCACCTCGACGTCCTGCCACCGCTTACCGTGCACACTGCCCGGGGTGTTGGTGTGGGCGAGTTCGTCGACGAGCACCACCTGAGGCTTCCTCGCCAGGACGGCGTCGAGATCGAGTTCCTGCGCCGACGACCCCCGATATTCGACGGTCGCCATCGGCAGCACTTCGATACCGTCGAGCGCCTCGATGGTCCCAGCGCGGCCGTGTGTCTCGACGACCGCTGCCACGACGTCGCAGCCCCGGCTGGTCAGTCGGTGGGCCTCACCGAGCATCGCGAAGGTCTTGCCGACGCCCGGTGCCGCGCCGAGGTAGATCCGCAGCTCACCCCTGTCCGCCACAGTCTGTCTCCTCACCCGGCCGGTACGGCTAGCGCTCCTCGATGTCGTCGACGCGTATCTCGACCACATCGCGCCCGAGGGTGACGCCCAGCAGGTCCGACACGGTATCGATCGCGATGGTCGCCAGCTCGTCTCCCGCGGCCTGCAGGTCGTCGCCGTACACCCCGATCACCGCAACGAACAGACCGATGCAGGCATGGTCGTCGAGGTCGAGTTCGATCTCGGTGGGCTGTGCGCCGTGCACGTCCGCCAGTGCACGACGAAGCGTCGTCTTGACGATGTGGTCACTGACCCGGAGTGAGTCCGCCGGTCCGGCAGCAGAGCCGGAGGGGAACGCGCTGTCGATCGGCCACGTCCGTCTGGTGGTGTTGCGTACCTTCGTGATGATGGACGCGCTGATGTCCACCCAATTCGGTTCCTGTGGTGCGTCCCGAAGTTCGGTGGCAGCACGCGCGAGAACCGAATCCGGCTCTAGTGGGTTCGCCATGTTGCCAACCTTTCGCTCAATGTTGCTCGTGCTCTGGTCAACTGACCACGTACTGCTCCGGCGGACAGGGTCATGATCGCGCCGATCTCGGGGTGCGTCAGGCCCTCCACCTCGCGGAGCAGCCAGCAGGCCCGCTGACGGTAGGGCAGCTCGGCGAGTGCTGTGCCCAGCTCGGCCATGAAGCTGTCGGCCTCGACATCCGCCCCGGGATCGCTGCCCGCTCCGGTGCTCTTGCGCTCGAATACCCAATCTTCAGCGGGAGGAACGCTGCGACGTCGTCGATGATCGATCACTTTGTGCGACACCAGTGAGAACAGCCAGGTTCGCAGAGCCGAGTCCCCACGGAAGTTGTCGAGGCCCTTCCACGCTGCCACGAACGCGTCCTGCACCACCTCCTCGGCGGCACCTTGATCGGACAACATGTTGCGCGCATACCGAAACATCTCCGGGCCGTAGCGCCGGACGATCTCCTCGAACGCATCGGTCTCGCCGAGCGCCGCAGCGCCGACGAGAACGCGGTCCGACGCGTCTACCCACTCCATCGGGCCCCCGTTCACTTCATCGTGGTCATCGATCACGCCAGTCTTCGATACCGGTTTACCAGCAGACGTAATCTATGACGTAGGTCACTTTATGTGGACGTGCGTTTCGACCATCGAGCTACGACCAACTCCTGTCACACACTGACGCACCAGACACCGAAACGAAGAGAGGCATTCATGAGCTCCACGACGGACACCAAGGCAACCGTATCCGCTGCAGGCGAAGGAAAGACCGACATCACCACCAAGTCGGATTCCGTGCTCGTCAGCTCGCAGGGCCGCACCACCATTGCCGATACCGTCGTCTCCAAGATCGCCGGCATCGCCACCCGTGAGGTTCAGGGAGTGCACGCCGTCGGCGGCGGAGCCAGCCGCGCGATCGGTGCTCTCCGTGAGCGCATCCCCGGTGCCCGCGTCAACCAGTCGCAGGGTGTCTCGGTCGAGGTCGGCGAGCGTCAGGCAGCAGTCGACATCGACATCGTCGCCGATTACGGCGTCTCCATCGCAGACCTCGCAGCGGGCATCCGCCGCAACGTCATCAACGCCGTCGAGCGCATGACCGGTCTCGAGGTCACCGAGGTCAACATCGTCGTCCACGACATCTACCTCGACGACGGCTCGGACGACGACGACACCACCGAGCCCGCCACCACCCGAGTGCAGTGACCGAGCCGCACATGACGGATCGTGACAAGTCCGAGGACATCGCCGACGCCGTTCTGGCGATCGACGGTGTCGTCGGGCTGCACGGCGGCATGTTCGGTGAGGCCGCGACGTACCTGCCCGGACGCCGTATCGCCGGCATCCGAAGCAGTGAGGACGGAACCGAGGTTCACGTGACGCTGGAGTTCGGTGTCGCGGTTCGCGAGACCGCCGATGCCGTGCGTCGCACAGTGGCAGCGATGGTCGACGGCCCCGTGCACGTCACCGTCGAGGACATTGTGCGAGTCTGACCAGGTGAACGAGCACGCAGCGCACAACCGAGCCGCCGAGTACAAGGCGGCTCGGCGCGCTGTGGCACGTGAACATCACCCCGATATCGGCGGGGATCCGGCTCGCTACATGGCCGAACTCGCCGAGGTCGACCGCAGGTTCGCAGTTCTTCCGTCGGCACCGATCAATGCCGCCAGCGCGCCGACCGTGTTCCGCGCCTCGCCGATCCCGTCACCACTGCGCACCCTGCCCAAGCGGATCGCTCGCATCCGAAAACGCGTCACCCGGCGCAACTACTTCGACATCTGACACCGCTGAATCTGATACCTCTGACTGGAGATCAAGACCATGACCACTGCAACCATCGGTTTGTTCGTGGGACTTCTGCTGGCCATCGCCGCAGCAGCCGGCGGTTTCACCGGCTTCCTCATCGCCATCGTCCTCGGCGGCCTCGGCTTCTTCGTCGGACGCTACATCGACGGCGAACTGGACCTGAACTCGATCATGCGTGGTCGCGGTCGTGACTGAGACAGCGGTGGAGCCCGGTGAGCGAGGCTCACTGGAAATCAAGCACAAAGCCGTCGAGCGCCTCGCCGTTCTCGCAGCTCGCGGCACCGAATCGGTCACCGACCGCAACCCCGGGCTACGCGTCCTCGGCGGACGTGACCTGCCGAAGGCCGACGTGACGATCAACGGGACACGCGTCCGCGCGCAGGTTGCCGTGGCCGTCACCTGGCCGTCGCCACTGGCGAAGGTCGCCGCCAATGTCCGCGCGGCAGTGGCAAGAGATCTGTCCGAGCTGGGCATCTACACAGTCGACCGAGTCGACGTCACCGTCCAGTGCGTGCCCGCCGAAGCCACCGTCGAAGAAGGGAGAGTGCAATGAGCGAGAAGCCGAGCAAGAAGCCGGTGGCAAACCCTACCGCCGCTGTCCCTGCTGTTCTGTTCGCACTCCTCCTCCTCGGTGCCGGGGTGGTCCTCGGCCGTGAGGCATTGCTGAAGCTCGGTGCCCTCGACGGGTCCGAATGGGTCGGCCCCGCGGCTACGCATCTGGATGGGCTCACCGCGCAGAGCTGGATGCTGCCCGGCGGCATCGCCGCCGTCGTCATCGGCTTCATCCTTGTTTTCGTCGCCGTCCGCCCACGCCGACGCACCCATCGTGCTCTCACCGAACAAGATGTCTGGCTCCGCAAGGGTGACGTCGCCGCAGTGGCTCGCGCCGCCGCTCTCGACAACGTCGGAGTCGATTCCGCGACGGCCAAGGCCGGCAACAAGAAGGTCACCGTTGCCGCGTCCACCGTGACCGGCACCGACACCTCGGCCCTGAAATCCTCGATCGTCACCTCCGTGGACGATGCCCTCCGCCCACTCGCGTCGGCACCGAAAGTCCGCACCCGAGTGCGAACGACAGGACAAGCCTCATGAAGCGCGCTACCGCATCCCTCGACCGAACAAGTACGGCGGTCGTCGGGCTCGCACTGATCGCCCTCGGCGGTGGAGCCATCGCATGGGAACGCGGCAAGTTCCCCGGCCGCGAGCGAATCGATGCCGCGTTCGTCGACACCACCGTCGATGCAGGGTGGTGGCCCTGGGCACTCGGAGCAGCCGCAATCGTCCTCGTTCTTCTCGGACTCTGGTGGCTCCTCGCGCACCTGCCGCGCCGCTCGGTCGGCACTGTCGCATTTGCCTCCACAGCAGACTCCGACGTCGACGGCAGGCTCAGTGTCGATCTGACCACCGCCGCCAAGAGTGCAGCGAAATCTTTGGCAGCCCACGAGGGAGTCGTGTCCGCATCCGGTCGCTCGGTGTCCGATCGCGGCGAACGGGTCGTCGAGATCACCGCAACCCTCGATCCCGCAGTGACGTCACTCGACACGGTCTCCGCGGCGGCAGCACAGACGCGCAACGACATCGTGACATCGCTGGACGGCACCACGGCTGCAGTGCGAATCCTGTTGCAGTGCGGCAAGTCTCGGAAGCAGTCCGCTCGCGTGAGCTGATCGGCTCACTTTTCCACTCCTACACCGAATCGTCATGCCGTACGCTGTACGGTATGACGATTCTGGTAACCGGTGCAACCGGCAATATCGGCCGCATGCTCGTCGACCACCTTCTGGCCGCGGGACGAACCGATGTGCGAGCGTTGACCAACCATCCCGAACGCGCGCAGTTGCCCTCGGGCGTGGAGATCGCCGAGGGGTTTCTCGGTCGGGTGGATTCTCTGCCCGACGCCCTGATCGGTGTCGATCAGATCTACCTGGCCCCGTATCCGAGCACGATCGAACCTGTCCTCGAGCTCGCCCGAGCCGCGGGGGTACGGCATGTCGTCGATCTCGCCGGTCCACCCGAGAACTGGTGGTATCCGATCTCCGTGGCGGTCGAGAAATCCGGGATGCACTGGACTCACCTGTGGCCGGGCGAATTCATGGAGAACTCGACGATGTGGGCGGAGCGAATCATCGAATCCGGTTGCGTCCGTAAGCCGTTCCCCGATGCCGCCAATGCCCCGATAGCGATGGACGACATCGCCTCGGCGGCGGCGGCCGTTCTCATCGACGAACAGAAGCATCACGGTAGATCCCATGTTCTCACCGGACCCGAAACCCTCACGCGCGTCCAATTATTGGACAGAATTTCCGACGCTGTCGGCCGCCCCTTGACCTTCGAGACGGTCAGCCGACAGGAGACCATCGACGACTTGACTCCCAGCATGGGGGACTTTGCGATCACCTACGTCGACGGGCTCGAGTCCTCGGTGGACAATCCGCAGCAGGTCGACCGAACGCTGACCGAGATCACCGGCACCGCTACGACATTCGCGCACTGGGCGCGGCGCAACGTCCACTCGTTTCGCTGATCTACCGGTCGAACTCGATCTCTCCGATCAATCCGTGATGATCCGATCCCGGGAGATCGATTCTCTCCAGTGATCGAGCGTGTCCGCTGTTGGACAGGATGTGATCGATACCCACGACAGCGGGCGTGCCCTTGTCCGTGGGATACGTCGGCACCAAGCCCTTCCCCAATTGCGCTGCGGCGTCGGAGTATCCGGCATCGAGGAGGTTGCGGAACTTCTTGTGCGAATAGGTCGTGTTGAAGTCTCCGCTGACGATCACCGGTCCGGTGCCCGACACGGCCTCCAGATCGCCTCGGAGAGTGTCCAGTTCAGCGGTCCAGATGTCTGCCGGAGTGACGTAAGCGGGTCCCGGGTGCACGGCCAGTAGCGAGATCGGCTCCGAATCGGGGACCTCGATTCGGGTCGCAAGATTCACCGGACCGTATCCGACGAGTTCGCGATTGTCGGATATCGGCAGCCGACTGTAGATCCCGGCCCCACCGCCGCCCGTCACGTACGGCCGAAGGTAACTGTAGGGAAAGAGCTCTTCCATGCCTGCGTCACGCAGACCGATCACCGACTCGTCGGTCAATTCCTGAATTGTGACGACGTCGACGGAGTTCTCGCGCGCCTGACCGACCACAGCCGTCGGATCAGCGCGTCCCACCATCAAATTTGCCTGCATCACACGCAGCCGCACACCGTCGGAGCTCGGCACCGCGTCGGCCACGTAGAGCGGTGCGTACGACACTGCACCTGCCGCCAGCACGAGCGTCGAGACTCCCGCGAGAACCCAGCGCCGCCCGATCAGCGCCACGAGTGCGCCGAGCACAACAGCGATGAACATCAACGGAACGAACGACGCCAGTGCGATCAGCACGTTGACGCGGGTGTCGGTGTAGTACACGCCCAACGCCGCCAGGCCGGTGAGGATGCCCAGAATCGCGATCGTGCCGGTGAGTATCCGTACCCAGGTTCGCTGCATCGGCCCTAGGGTAGCTACGCCCGGACGCCGATGGTCAATGCTCTGAACGTCGTCCAGGTCAGCGACACCAGACCACGAACCGCCGCGAGCGAGAACGCGGTGGACCACACCGTCCGAGTCGAGGGGCCGGGCACCGGCACGCCGGCAAACCGATCGGCCAGCCAATCCAGGGTGAGGGGCGCACAGAGCGGATGCAGCGACAGGTGCTCGCTCAGCCGATCTCGCAGGTACGTCACGTGGGCACCGGCTTCGTTGTACCGCTCGACCTGCCCGTCCACGTCGTCGACGGCGATGATCTGATCGTGCACCGCCTGGATCACCAGCAGCGGAGCCGTCGGGGCAATGCGACCGGGCTGGATGTCGAGGAACACCTGCACGATTTCGGGCAACGCCAGCAGATCGGCCAGCGGGACGTCGATGTACTTGTCCAGATCGTGTCGGGCCAGTCGGGTGACGGCCCGGACGGTCGTCATCGACTCGACAGAATCGAGAATGCGCATTCCGTCCTCGTTGACGTACTGGCGGATGACCCGGTCCAGGTCGGGGTAGGTACGCCGCAAGCCAGCCACCACCAGCGTCGGCAACGCTGCGTGCAGCGTCGCATTGAGCCGGGTGAATGCCGATCCCGGATCTCCGACGGGCGAGCCGAGAGCGGCACCGACCAACTCGATCTCCGGCGCGTACTCCGGTGCCATCTCCGCGGCCCAGGACGTGGCGAGGCCGCCGCCCGAGTAACCCCACAGCGCGACGGGCGTGTTGTCGTTCAACTCGAGAGGTTCGAACGACAGCGCCGCGCGGATGGCGTCGAGTGTGCAGAATCCGGGTTCCTGCGGGGAACCCCAGTGCCCGTCGGGGCCCTCGTGGTCCGGGATCGAGATGGTCCACCCGCGACGCAGGGCATGCAGAACCAGCAGGAACTCGAACTGCGGAACGGCACCGACGGCCTTCGAGCCACGGCGAAGCGCGTACGACGGAAAGCACGAGGACGCGACGCCGTCGATGGCGCACTGATACGACAGCAGGACCGGCTCGGCGTTCCGCGGGCGCAGCACCGTCGTGACGCTCGCCTGGGGAAGACCGCCCAGATCTGCGGTGCGGTACAGCAGCTGCCACGCATCGACTCGCTGGCGTACGCGACCGAACATCGCGACCTCGACCGGCCGTACCTTGAGAATCGTCCCGGGAAGAGCCAGTTCATAGCCCGCGGGCGCGGTGTAGAACGGATCGTCCTCGGGCCTGGTCGCGTCGTTGCGGAGCGGTGCTCGTTCCACCGGCCAGGACTGTTCGTCCTCCATCGATCTGTCGACGCTCATATCCCACCGCTTCTTGTCCGAGTCTCTTCGTCACACTAACTTGCCCTCGACGACCCCATTTCATGCAGCCTGCTGCCAATTTGTGATCAGGACATCGGTCGCGTAGCTCAGGTCGAGGCCCTCACCGCCCCAGTTCGGGACGATGGCGTCGGGTGCGATGCCGCCGTACTGCCGCCTGATCTCGTCGGCCTCTCCCGACACTGCGGGAGCGTGGATGATCTCGGTTCCCGAGGGATGGCGAAACGAGAAGCATTGATCTCCACGGGCTTCGATGAAGAAGTAACCGTCGTGCAGCGCTCGATGATGCTCGCCGCACAGCAGCACCAGGTTGTCGAGCGTGGTCTCACCACCGCGCGAGCGATAGGTGACGTGATGCGCATGCATGAAGCGGGTTCGACCGCATCCCGGCACCGCACAGCATCGGTCTCGAATGATCAACTGGCGCATCTGAGTTCGGCTCGGGGATTTGGCAGTCGAACTCCACCGCACAGTCTTTCCCAGCCGGCCGTGGCCGACAGTCCGCATGACTGCAGAACACAGCACCTGAGCCAGCGTTTCGTCGTCCAAACCTGGCCCGTCGTCGAAATGGGCATGATCGTGACCCGCTTCCTCCATACCACCGATGTGCACCAACACCTCTGCAGCAGGGGAGACAACCGGAGAGTCCAGTGCAGCGCACACCATCTCGGCCATCGCGATCATCGCCGGAACCGGATTGGGCGGCGCAGGGGCGGCTCGGTCGGCGTCCGCCTCGTCGCCGGTTCGGGTCCGCTCGTATTCGGCCCTGGTCAACGCGGCCAGAAACCGTTTCCCGTCCTCCGGCCGAAATCGCGCGCTGAACACGAGCGAGCCGTCGTTCTCGTCCCAGCGCCACCGCCCCACACACGGGTCCAGATCCACACCGTTTCGCCGAGTCGGACGCGTCGCCTTCTTCAGACCACGGCACAGGCGCTCGATATGCGCGGCCGGCGCATCCAGTGCCTTCTGGAGCAGCGACGCCTCGTTCTCGGCCGTGGCCACACGCGTCATCGCGCGCACTTTGGAGTACGAGATCGTGCCGCTCAGATACGCCGACGTGATCAACGGCAGCTCCCGCATCGCCTTGGCCACCCGCACCTGCTCGCGGGCGGTGTGCAGATCGACTCCCGCCCGCCACGACAACCAATGCGCACAGGACCGCAGCTCCCATGCCGCCCATCCGCGTCGAGAGTCGAATTCGCCCACCAGGATCAGGTACTGAGCCGACGCCGCAGCGATCTGACCTGCCAAAGCGCAGATTTCGGACTCGATTTGTTCGATCTCGGCCGACCCTGCCTCAACCATGTCGCTCATGAACGCCCCCATTCATCGAATGCATGTTCGACAAAGGTACGACGGGGCACCGACAAGAACTTCAGGCAGACAGCACTTGCGTCCCCGCGGGGACGTTATTGCGCTTGCTTTCTGGCCGGTGGGCCCGATACTGACACCAGATGCTGGTTCCGACCGAAGGGTGGTGCAGTCGTGGGGACTACCGACACCTGGGGGATTGCCAGCGCAGACTTTCTGCGGTGGTATCTGCTCGCCGCGTTTCTTGCCGTGGCCCTGGTGCTGCTGAGCAATTGGCTCGCCTCGCACCGGTCTGTTCCCGCCTCTCCTACCGGGCGGGTGCTCACGCCGCCCGAGGTCGGGGCACTCACCAACGACACGCAGGCAGTGATGGCGTCGTTGGCGATCCTCCGAGGTGCAGACGTGATCGACTCCCGGGGCAGAGTGCGGCGCGCCCTGACCGCCACCGAGCGGACACATCTGGATTGGTTCACCCGCACCGTCCTCGAACGACTCGGCAGCGGCAAAGCACCCCTGGTTCGATCCCGACTGGTGACGAACATGTCCGTAGCGTGCGCGCAGCTGCGGAGCCAGCTCATCGATGAGGGTCTGCTGCACGGGCGGTCCGAGCGTGGTGCATCGACTGTCCGTGTGTTCCCCATCTTGTTCGTCGCGGCCGTCGGATTCGTACGGGTGATCTCCGGCATTGCGAATGGGAAACCGGTGCTGTTCCTCGTCGGCATCATCGTATTGCTGCTGCTCACACTCCCGTTCGTTCGGCGTCGACGCCGCCGCACCGCACAAGGAGACGCTGAACTCCGACGCCTTCGCGTCGAGAACGACTATCTCTCACCGCGCTCTCGTCCGTCGTTCACCGCGTACGGGCCGTCACGAGCGGGCATGTCGGCTGCACTCTTCGGAGCGGGGGCTCTGCTGATGCTCGATCCGGCCATGGCGGGTGCCCTCAGTTATGGCTCTGCCCAGGCCGGCGGAGCCGCATCGTTCGGTTTCGGCGGGGACAGTGGTGGCGGTAGCAGCGGTGACGGAGGCGGCAGCAGCTGCGGTGGTGGAGGCGGCTGTGGCGGCGGGGGCAGAGCCATAACT
>NZ_NPFX01000017.1:0-100540 GCF_002259335.1 Rhodococcus sp. 14-2483-1-1
CCAGACAATCCCACGCCAGAGCCGGCCCCCACATCACATAAGCCCATACAAACAATCCAGCCCCGCACCGAGAACACGGTGCGGGGCTGGAAGAGGTTGGCTGTAAAGCTAATTCGAGAACGTAGCTCTCAGTCGTTGGCGTGCAACACTGCGTTGAGTTCGACTCCTGTGCCCTTCCATGGCACCACCTCGACCGCGCCCGAGAGCGAGTTGCGACGGAACAGCAGGTTGGACTTTCCGGTCAGCGTCGCCGCCTTCACGACAGTTCCATCCGGTCCGCTGACCTTCGTGCCGGCGGTGATGTACAGGCCCGCCTCGACGACGCAATCGTCACCGAGAGAGATACCGAGTCCGGAGTTGGCACCGAGTAGGCAGCTCTTCCCGACGGAGATGACGTTCTTGCCGCCGCCGGAGAGTGTGCCCATGATCGACGCGCCGCCGCCGACGTCGGAACCGTCGCCCACGATGACTCCGGCGGAGATGCGCCCCTCGACCATCGAGTTGCCGAGCGTCCCGGCATTGAAGTTGACGAAGCCCTCGTGCATGACGGTCGTACCGCTGGCCAGATGAGCACCGAGGCGCACGCGGTCGGCGTCGGCGATGCGAACTCCGGTGGGAACGACGTAGTCGACCAGACGCGGGAACTTGTCGACGCCGTACACCGTCACGTGCCCGCGGGCGCGGAGCTTCGCGCGCACCGTCTCGAAGCCGTCGACCGCTGCGGGGCCGAAGTTGGTCCAGACGACGTTGGCGAGCAGGCCGAACACTCCGTCGAGGTTCTGCCCGTGCGGCTGAACCAACCGGTGCGAGAGCAGATGCAGTCGCAGATACGCATCGTGCGCGTCGATCGGGGCGTCGTCGAGTGAGGCGATGCTGGTGCGAACCGCAACGACCTCGACACCGCGCGCGTCGTCCGGTCCGACGAGAGAAGAGAACTCCTCCGGGATGTCGGATCCCTCGAGTCGAGTGGTGCCGGTCTCGAAGCCCGACCCGAGCTCGGGGCTCGGAAACCAGGTGTCGAGAACGACACCCGACGTCGTGATGTTGGCAATACCTACTGCTGATGCTCCCTGTGCGCTCACGGCAGGAAGAATACGCGGTGGGTTTCGTGCGCGGGTTCACCCGTCATCGCGGGTACGCGGACTGGTTTCCGGAATCCGATCCTGATGCCGCGTCGGTTCGTTACCGATTCGACTGTCGAGTGTGATCGCATCGGGATGCGGGTGGACGGGTAGAGGGCGGAGGAGCTGACAGAGTTTCTCCGATGACCACCCGCATCGGCTCGCGCAGCCGTGGAGCCGCCGCGGTGGTGGCGGACGGTGTCTCTTTCACCGGATTGGTGACGACGCTGGCCACGACGATCGTCCTCGGAGTCGCCCTGGGTTTGGTTGTCGCAGGCGCGTGGTAGACATGCCCATCGGCTGACAGGGGGTCGCCGAGTCTGGGGGGCGTCATGAGTTCGAGCAAGTCCACACGCACGCGTTCGGCAGTAACGGTGATCGCTGCTGCGCTGATCGCCGTGAGCAGCGCCGTTGTCGGTTCGGGCACCGCTGCCGCCGATCCCAACTGCGCCGGAGCCGGCGGTTCGTCGGCCGTGGTCACGAGAATCCCCGGGGCAGCTCTCGAAGGCCTGGCCGTCGACGCGTCGGGCCGCGCCTACGTCACCGACATCGTCTCCGGCCGGGTGTACCGCATCGATGCGCCGGGCCGGGCCGCGTACCCCATCGCGAAGGTTCCGAGCGGCGGCGGCGGAGCTCTGGCCTGGATGCCCGACGGCACACTCCTGGTTGGCTACGGGGCCGACCCTCGCGTCTTCGTCGGCGACCTCGTCAAGGCGGCCGGCATTGTTCGACTCGACGTGAACACGCTTGCCGTCACCCCGTTTGCGACCGGCCTGAGTGCTGCCAACGGACTCGCTGTCGCTGCAGACGGAACTGTGTACGCCACCAACGACTTCGGCTCGCTCATCGGTCGGATCGGTCCCGACGGTTCCGTCGACCCGGACTGGGCTCGCTTTCCGAGCGCCAACGGCGCTGTCCTCGACGCCGCTGATCAGTATCTGTACGTCTCGCGAACATTCGTGAACCCAGGGGTCAGCCGAATTCCGATCGCCAACCCGTCGGCACCGGAGAGCCTGCTCGACCTGTCGGGACTGGGCTCCTTCGCAGCGCCGGACGGCCTGACTCTCGATTCCGCCGGACGCCCCGTGGTGCCGCTCAATGCCGGCGGATCCGTCGTCCGCATCGATGCGCCGGGGGCCACCTGCGTGATCGGCACCGGTACCCGATTGACGAGCGTTGTCGCTTACGGTCGCTCCGAACAGGGTTTTTCGAGCGGACGATTGTTCGGTGCAGGCTTCGACGGCGTGGTCCGCGAGATTCCGGGACCCAAAGCCTAGGGTTGTCGGCGTGACGCTCGAACTTCATGCCGACCCGATAGATCTCACTGCTGCGCTGGTGGACATCCCCAGTGTGAGTGAGGACGAATCGCGCATCGCCGACGAGGTGGAGCAGGCGCTCCGCGAGCAGACCACGGGCTTCGAGATCATTCGGAGCGGCAACGCCGTTCTGGCCAGAACCAACCGCGGACTCGGATCGCGGGTGATGCTGGCCGGCCATCTCGACACGGTGCCCATCGCCGACAACGTGCCGTCGAGGCGGGAACACGACAGTGCCGAGGGCGACATCCTGCACGGGTGCGGAACCGTCGACATGAAGTCGGGGGACGCCGTGTTCCTGCATCTCGCGGCGACCATCGACAACCCCGCGCACGACCTGACTCTGGTGTTCTACGACTGCGAAGAGATCGCGGCCTCGCGAAACGGACTCGGCCGCATCGAGCGAGAACTGCCGGAGTGGCTCGAAGCCGACGTCGCCATTCTCGGTGAACCGTCCGGCGGTTTCATCGAGGCCGGGTGTCAAGGGACGCTGCGGGTCCGGTTGACGGCGTCGGGAACGCGGGCGCACAGTGCCCGTTCCTGGCTGGGAGACAACGCAATTCACAAATTCGGTGCCGTACTCAACCGGCTCGCTGCCTATCGAGCTCGCACCGTCGACATCGACGGCTGCGTGTATCGCGAAGGGCTGCAAGCAGTTCGGATCTCCGGTGGGGTCGCGGGAAATGTCGTTCCCGACGCCGCCGAACTCGACGTGAATTTCCGGTTCGCGCCGGATCGCAGTGTCACCGAGGCCGTCGAGCACGTTCGTGAGGTGGTCGATGGGCTCGATCTCGGCTTCGAGGTCACCGACTCGTCACCAGGTGCCCTCCCCGGTCTGAACCAGCCCGCGGCGGCTGCGCTGATCGAGGCCGCGGGCGGGCAGTTTCGGGCGAAATACGGCTGGACCGACGTGTCTCGGTTCTCGGCACTCGGCATCCCGGCGGTCAATTACGGGCCCGGCGATCCCAACCTCGCCCACAAGCGGGACGAACGCGTCCCCGTCGAGCAGATCAGCCACGTCACACAGGTTCTCCGGAGCTACCTCTCTGCCGGATAGCCTGGACGCCATGAACAGCGTCGAGGGCCCAAGCAGTTTCGAGGGACACAGCAGTTTCGAGGAACACGGCACCGAGAAGCCGGCCAAGCACAAGGGATCCGTAGTACTCCGGCGTGGCCGAAACACCGAGACGTCCACGTCGGATCAACGCCTGCTCGACGAGCGAGGATCAGGTAACTGGATTCACTCCGATACCTGGCGGGTGTTGCGCATCCAAAGTGAGTTCGTCGAGGGATTCGGCGCTCTCGCCGAGGTACCGAAAGCTGTGACGGTATTCGGTTCGGCCCGCACCCCCGTCGACCATCCCGAGTACGCCCGAGCCCGGCAGCTCGGGGCCGCTCTCGCCGGTGAGGGCTTTGCCGTCATCACCGGTGGCGGGCCGGGCGTGATGGAAGGTGCCAACCGCGGTGCGAGCGAGGCCGACGGATACTCGATCGGATTGGGCATCGAATTGCCGTTCGAGCAAGGACTCAACGAGTGGGTCGATCTGGGCGTCAACTTTCGATACTTCTTCGTTCGCAAGACCATGTTCGTCAAGTACTCCCAGGCGTTCGTATGCCTACCCGGCGGCTTCGGTACCCTCGACGAACTGTTCGAGGCGCTGACCCTGGTGCAGACCGCCAAGGTCACGAAGTTCCCGATCGTGTTGTTGGGCAAAGACTTCTGGTCGGGACTGCTCGATTGGATCAAGACGACTCTCGTGAAAGAAGGCAAGGTGTCCGAGAAGGACCTCGATCTCATCCACTGCACCGACAGCGTCGACGAGGCCGTCCGCATCGTCCGCGAGGCCCAGCAGTGAACAATCCAGCAGCGAGCAACCCAGCAGTGAGCAACCCAGCAACTGGGGGACACACGCTCAGTGTCTGCGTCTACTGCGCGTCGGGTCCCGTCGACTCCTCGTTCATCGAACTCGCTCGTGACGTCGGAACCGAGATCGGCCGACGTGGCTGGCAACTCGTCTCGGGCGGTGGCAACGTCTCGATGATGGGCGCGGTGGCCGCGGCGACGCGAGCGGCAGGCGGGAACACCGTCGGCGTCATCCCGAAGGCGCTCGTGCACCGCGAGGTCGCCGACGTCGATGCCGATGAGCTGATCGTCACCGACACGATGCGCGAGCGCAAGAAGATCATGGAGGATCGCGCCGACGCGTTCATCACGCTGCCCGGCGGTATCGGAACGCTCGAGGAACTGTTCGAGACGTGGACTGCGGGCTACCTGGGCATGCACAGCAAGCCGATGGTGATGCTCGATCCGTTCGGCCATTTCGACGGGATGATGCAGTGGATCGACGGTCTCCGGTCGACCGGATTCGTGCAACAGCGAGCACTCGACGCACTGGTCAGGACGACGACGGTCGATTCGGCCCTGGATGCGTGCGCAACGTTGTGACAGGTCACGAACCGTGCCCGCGGAGTGAGCTCCTCAAAGTTGTTACTCTCAAGTAGGGTAAGAAATCTCACACTGTCTTCGAAGGGGAGTTCATGGCTGTCGATGCCCGTCAGAAAATTGGAGTGACCGACCTCGCGGTCGCGTTGCCGAAAATGGTGACGGAGGTGCCGAGCCTGCTCAAGGGTCTGGCGGGATTCACCCGCAAGCCCGATCACAAGGTGTCGATCGGCCTGATCTTTCAGGAGGCCGCTGCCAAGAACAGCAGCCGCCCGTTCGTGCGGTTCGAGGGTGAATCGACCTCGTACAAGGACGCCAACGAGCTGGTCAACCAGTACGCCGCAGTGTTCGCCGACCACGGTGTACAGCGCGGTGACGTCGTCGGCGTGCTGAGCAAGAACCGTCCGGAGGCGCTGTTCGCCGCGCTCGCTGCTGTCAAGCTCGGTGCCACTGCAGGCATGCTGAACTACAACCAGCGCGGCGACGTGCTCGAGCACAGCCTCGGGATTCTCGACGCGAAGGTCCTGGTACTGGACGAGAACGCGCAGGAAGCTCTCGATTCGCTCGACGCGGAGCCGAAGGTGGGAGCGGTGCTGCCACTGAAGAAGCTGGCCGAGCTCGCAGCAACGGCATCGACGGCAAATCCGAAGGTCACCGCCGAGATCCAGGCCAAGGAGAAGGCGTTCTACATCTTCACCTCGGGTACCACCGGTATGCCGAAGGCCAGCCTGATGAGCCATTTCCGCTGGCTGAAATCGATGTCCGGACTGGGCAACATGGGTGTTCGGTTGCGCAGCAACGACGTCATCTACTGCTGCCTGCCGCTCTATCACAACAATGCTCTGACGGTGACGCTGTCGTCGGTGCTCGCAGGTGGCGCGACCATGGCCATCGGCAAGCAGTTCTCGGTGAGCAACTTCTGGGACGACATCCGGGTCAACAAGGCCACCGCGTTCACCTACATCGGCGAGCTGTGCCGTTACCTGCTGACGCAGCCGAAGAAGCCCTCCGACCGCGACAACTCGGTCAAGCTGATCGTCGGCAACGGTCTGCGTCCGGAGATCTGGGAAGAATTCACCGAGCGGTTCGGCATCTCCCGCGTCGCCGAGTTCTACGGTGCCAGCGAGTGCAACATCGCGTTCATCAATGCCCTGAACATGAAAAAGACCGCGGGCATCTGCCCGCTTCCGTACGCCGTGGTGCAGTACGATGAGGAATCCGGAAAGGCCAAGCGCGGCCAGGACGGCAAGCTCCGCAAGGTCGGCAACGGCGAGATCGGATTGCTGCTGTCCAAGATCACCGATCGGGCACCGTTCGACGGCTACTCCGACGACAAGGCCACCGAGAAGAAGATGGTGCGCGACGGCTTCAAGGACGGTGACGCCTGGTTCGACACCGGCGACCTGGTCCGTAAGCAGGGCTGGATGCACGTCGCGTTCGTGGATCGCCTCGGTGACACCTTCCGCTGGAAGGGCGAGAACGTGGCCACCACCCAGGTCGAGGGTGCTCTCGGCGGACACTCGTCGGTCGACGGTGCCGTCGTGTACGGGGTCGACATCGAAGGAACCGACGGCAAGGCAGGCATGGCTGCGGTGACGTTGCGCGAAGGCGAGACCTTCGACGGCAAATCGGTCGCCGAGCACCTCTACGACAAGCTGCCGAGCTACGCGGTGCCGCTGTTCGTGCGTGTCGTGGACAGCCTGGAGCAGACGTCGACGTTCAAGAGCCAGAAGGTGGCCCTACGCAAGCTCGGGTACGAGGAAGACAGTGCCAGCGATCTGTACGTGCTGCGCGGCAAGTCCGGTGGCTACGAAAAGGCGTACGACGGATACGTCGACGAGGTCGCCGCAGGTAAGGCTCCCAAAGGCTGAGCACCCGAAAGATGCGCGCGTGTCACTATTGATTTCATGAGCACCCTCTGCGGCAAACCGGTTGCGGACGACCGCGCTTTGGTGATGGCCATCGTCAATCGCACCCCCGATTCGTTCTACGACGGGGGTGCGAATTTCACCGACGATGCCGCCATGGCGTCGGTGCACCGGGCAGTCGCCGAGGGTGCCGACATGGTCGACATCGGCGGTGTGAAGGCCGGTCCGGGCGACATCGTCGACGCCGAGGAGGAGATCCGACGCGTCGTTCCGTTCGTCGAGGCCATCCGGGGTGCTTATCCCGAGCTGCTGATCAGTGTCGACACCTGGCGTAGCGAAGTCGCCAGGTTGGCCTGCGGAGTGGGCGCGGATCTGATCAACGACACCTGGGCCGGGGCAGACCCCGAGTTGGTGCGCGTCGCGGCCGCCGAGGGTGTCGGCATCGTCTGTTCGCACACCGGTGGTGCCGTGCCGCGGACGCGTCCGTATCGGGTTCGGTATGCCGATGTGGTGGCGGAAGTGATCGCGGAAGTCACCGCAGCCGCCGAGAATGCTGTCGCCGAGGGGGTGAAGAAAGATTCGATATTGATCGATCCGACGCACGATTTCGGGAAAAACACCTATCACGGGCTCGAGTTGTTGCGGCGCGTGGACGATCTTGTAAACACCGGGTGGCCTGTGCTCATGGCGCTGAGCAACAAGGACTTCGTAGGCGAGACTCTAGGGGTAGAGCTCGTCGACCGGTTGGAGGGAACATTGGCAGCGACAGCATTGGCCGCAGCAGGCGGAGCCCGAATGTTCCGGGTGCACGAGGTTGCGTCGACCAGAAGAGTCGTAGACATGGTGGCAGCGATCCAGGGGCTCCGAACCCCGGCGCGGACGGTCAGGGGTCTGGCATGACACTTGCGGATCGAACGGACGTGACCATGGCATGGTCCGAGACCAACAGCTGGGACGTCCCCGACTGGACGATCGCCGAACTGGAAGCCGCGAAGGCGGGCCGGACGGTGTCGGTGGTACTCCCGGCGCTGAACGAGGAACAGACCGTTGCCGCGGTCATCGACACGATTCATCCCCTGCTCGGGGGACTCGTCGACGAGCTGATCGTGTTGGACTCCGGTTCGACCGACGAAACAGCCGTCCGGGCGACGGCGGCAGGCGCGCGAGTCATCAGCCGCGAGGAAGCGGTCCCCGGGATCGACCCGGTGCCGGGCAAGGGTGAGGTGCTGTGGCGATCGGTCGCAGCGTCGACCGGTGATCTCATCGCCTTCGTCGACTCCGATCTGATCAATCCCGATCCGGCGTTCGTACCGAAATTGCTCGGCCCGCTGCTGATGGGCGACGGCATCCACCTCGTCAAGGGCTACTACCGGCGTCCGCTGCGGGTCAGCGGGACCGAGGATGCCAACGGCGGTGGACGTGTCACCGAGCTCGTGGCCAGGCCACTGCTCGCTGCACTGCGACCGGAATTGACGGGCGTCATTCAGCCGCTCGGCGGGGAATACGCGGGTACTCGCGAACTGCTGTCCGCAGTGCCGTTCGCGCCAGGCTACGGAGTGGAGATCGGGCTGTTGCTCGATACGTACGACAGGCTCGGTCTGCAGGCGATCGGTCAGGTGAATCTCGGCGTACGCAAGCACCGTAACCGTCCGCTGGTAGAGCTCGGGGCGATGAGCAGACAGATCGTCGGAACGATGCTGAACCGGTGCGGCATGGTCGATTCCGGTGCCGGTCTGATGCAGTTCCGGGTGGACGGTGATTCCTTCCAGCCGTTCTCGACCGAGGTGTCGCTGATGGATCGACCGGCGATGAACTCGCTGAAGTAGTCGTGTCGGGCGGGCGTGACAAGATCGTGGCATGTTGACGCTGCTGATCTACGTCGTCGTCATTGCTGTCGTCGCTGCTGCATTGTTCTTCGCGGCGTCGACAGTGTTCGGTCGCGGTGAGGAACTGGGCCCACTGCCCGAGGGAACCACCGCGACCGTGCTGCCCGCGGAGGGCGTCACCGGTACCGACGTGCGCGCGCTGAAGTTCCAGCAGACCGTGCGGGGGTACAAGCCGAGCGAGGTCGATTGGGCACTCGAACGGCTCGGCGGCGAAATCGACATGCTTCGGTCGCGGTTGTCTGCAGCGGAGGCCGGCGCACAGTTGGGGTTCAGGCCCTCTGTCGACCACGAGCCGGGCACGACCGAACCGGGCGAGCGGTGAGCGCTGTCGCCGGACCGGACGGCAGGCTGCGCTGCCCGTGGGGTGCCACCGACGACGAGCTGTATCGGGATTACCACGACACCGAGTGGGGGCAGCCTCTTCACGGGCGAAACGAACTGTACGAGCGGCTGTGTCTCGAGGCGTTCCAGTCCGGCCTGGCGTGGATCACGATCCTGCGCAAGCGCGAGAGTTTCCGGAGCGCATTCGCCGGTTTCGACCCGGAACGAGTGGCACGATTCGGCACCGCAGATGTCGAACGGTTGATGAACGACGCGTCGATCGTGCGTAATCGCCTCAAGATCGACGCTGCGGTGAACAATGCTCGGGTCATCGTCGAGTTGAACGACACCGACCTCGACACCCTGCTCTGGTCCTTTGCGCCCGAACCCAGGCCGGGGCGGCTGACGCAGTCCTCCGACGTGCCTGCTTCGACCTCCGAGTCGAAGGCTCTCGCCAAGGAGCTCAAGCGTCGGGGGCTGCGGTTCGTCGGTCCGACAACCGCCTATGCCTTGATGCAGGCCACCGGAATGGTCGACGATCACCTGTCGGGGTGTTGTGTGCAGGTCACGAATACCGACTCCGATTCCCGGTATCGAGGTCGATAGGGAAGAATAGGACTCAACACCCGTCGCCCCGCGACGAAATTTATCTTTTAGGCCGAGGCGCCGTGCTGATGGGCGCAGATCTGGAGGGAGCAGAGGATGGCGGCGATGAAGCCCCGGACCGGGGACGGTCCCCTCGAAGCAACCAAAGAGGGACGAGGAATCGTCATGCGTGTCCCGCTCGAGGGGGGCGGCCGATTGGTCGTCGAATTGACCCCCGACGAGGCCGCGGCACTCGGAGACGAATTGAAGGGTGTCACCGGCTGATAGTCACGTCGATCGCTCGTCGCTCAGCCCCGCTCGCCGTACCGGCAAGCGGGGCTTTGTGTTGTGGCGACGAGTGTTGTGGCGACGAGTGTTGTGGCGAAGGGCGTTCGTTCCGGTGTGAGAGAGGTGCTCGATGCTGACCGATGTCGTCGATCTGCTGCTGTGTCCGCAATGCCGGGCGCGCGACGTCGAATCCGGCATGGACTTCGGCGATACCGATCGGACGCTGTTGTGCGATCGAGGACATTCGTTCGACGTGGCTCGTCAGGGCTACGTCAGTTTGTCGACCGGAGACGGCGGCAAGTTCACCGGTGACTCGGCGGAGATGATCGCCGCTCGCGACACGTTCCTGGGGAAGGGCCATTTCGACCCGATCGCAGCAGCGGTCTCGGCTGCCGTTCCGTCGAACAGCGAAGTGGTACTCGACGTCGGGGTCGGTACCGGTCACTATCTCGCGGCTGTGCTCGACGCCCGTCCCGATGCCCGGGGCGTAGGCGTCGACGTCTCGAAGTTCGCTGCACGCCGTGCTGCGCGATCACACGTTCGTCTGGGGTCCGTGGTCGCGGACATCTGGAGTGGCCTACCGGTGCGAACAGAAACCGCGTCCGCAGTGACGTGTGTGTTCTCTCCGCGCAACGCCGCCGAGTTCAGCCGAGTTCTCGTACCCGACGGCGTGCTCGTGGTCGTGACACCCACTGCGCGTCACCAGCACGAGCTGCGGGGCCCACTGGGCCTCATCGGCGTCGAAGAGAACAAGACGCGCAGGCTGGGTGAATCGCTGTCCGGCTTGTTCGAGCCGGTGGCAGAATCCCCGCTCGAGTACTCGATGATGCTCTCGCACCACGACATCGAGACATTGATCGGAATGGGCCCGTCGGCGCGGCACGGTGACCCCGAGTCGCGGTCCGCAGCGCTGGCACAGCTACCGGACGGCATCGAGGTCACCGCGTCGGTGACAGTGTCGACCTATCGCCGCCGCGCCAACGCTGCGTCGTAGACGGCGAGGGTCTGCTGCGCGATCGATGCCCACGAGAACTCGGCGACGGCGCGCTCGCGTCCTGCCTTGCCCATTGCCGTCGCGAGTGTGGGGTCGAGGGCGACTGCGTTGACGGTGTCGGCCAGATTCCGCTCGAATGCGTCGGGTTCGTAGGAGTTGTAGTGCACCAGGCGTCCGGTGCGGCCGTCGTCGACCACCTCGGGGATACCGCCGACGTCCGATGCCACAACGGCGGTTTCGCAGGCCATTGCTTCGAGATTGACGATACCGAGCGGCTCGTATACCGACGGGCACACGAATACTGCTGCCGCAGTGAGTATTTCGCGGATCTTGTCGGTGGGAAGCATGTCCTTGACCCAGAACACGCCGCCCCGCTGTTCGGCGAGCAGTGCCACCGCGCGCTCGGTTTCCGCAGCGATCTCGGGTGTATCGGGCGCGCCTGCGCACAACACGAGCTGGATGGACGGATCGAAGTGGTGGGCGGCCGCGATCAGGTGCCCGACGCCCTTCTGCCGGGTGATGCGCCCGACGAAGGCGACGATCGGCTTGCTTCGATCGACGCCGATCTCGTCCAGCGTCGAGGTGCCGTGATCGGCGAACCAGCGCTCGGTGTCGATTCCGTTGCGCACCACGTGAACCCGGCTCTTGTCGAGTCGCGGATAGGCGTCGAGCACATCTTTGGCCATGCCCTCGCTGACGGCGATGACGGCGTCGGCGTATTCCACGGCGTTGCGCTCGGACCACGACGAGATGCGGTATCCGCCGCCGAGCTGTTCGGCCTTCCAGGGCCGGCGCGGTTCGAGCGAGTGGGCGGTGAGGATGTGGGGAACGTCGTACAGCTCGGCTGCGAGGTGGCCCGCGAGGCCGGTGTACCAGGTGTGCGAATGCACCACGTCTGCGCCCGAGGCCGCGTTCGCCATTCGCAGCTCGGCCGACAACGTCGTCAACGCAGCGTTGGCTCCGGCGAGAGCGGGATCCGGGTCGTGCACCTGCGCAGTGTCGCGGGGCGCGCCCATACAGTGGATGTCCACGTCGCACAGCGACTTCAACTGCGCGGACAACTCGGTGACATGAACTCCTGCGCCACCGTAGATCTCCGGGGGATATTCCTTGGTCATCATTGCTACGCGCACGTGAACGAACCTACATTCCCCAGCAGTTGTGCGTGTACTGCTCGCAAGGTTCTCTCGGTGCGGATAGGTTGAGTGGGTGAGGACACAACCGCACGTACTAGGGATCGTGCTTGCCGGCGGTGAGGGTAAACGTCTTTACCCGATGACCGCCGACCGAGCCAAGCCGGCCGTTCCCTTCGGGGGCGCCTACCGACTCATCGACTTCGTGCTGAGCAATCTCGTCAACGCCGGTTACCTCCGGCTCTGCGTGCTCACCCAGTACAAGTCCCATTCACTGGACCGCCACATCTCGCAGACGTGGCGGCTGTCCGGGTTCGCCGGGGAGTACATCACTCCGGTGCCGGCGCAGCAGCGACTCGGGCCCCGGTGGTACACCGGCAGCGCCGACGCCATCTTCCAGTCACTGAACCTGGTGTACGACGAGGACCCCGAATACATCATGGTGTTCGGTGCCGACCACATCTATCGGATGGACCCCGAGCAGATGGTGCAGCAGCACATCGACTCCGGTGCAGGCGTCACCGTTGCCGGTATCCGGGTGCCGCGCAGCGAGGCATTCGCCTTCGGGTGCATCGACTCCGACTCCGACGGCAAGATCACCCAGTTCCTGGAGAAGCCGGCTCAACCGCCCGGAACCCCCGACGACCCCGATGTCACCTATGCCTCCATGGGCAACTACGTGTTCACCACCAAGGTGCTCGTCGACGCCATCAAGGCCGACTCCGAGAACAGCGACTCCGACCACGACATGGGCGGCGACATCATTCCGGCGCTCGTCGAAGCAGGCGTCGCGTCGGTCTACGACTTCAACGACAACGTCGTGCCCGGCGCCACCGAACGCGATCGCGGGTACTGGCGAGACGTGGGCACCATCGACGCCTTCTACGACGCCCACATGGACCTGGTGTCGGTGCACCCCATCTTCAATCTGTACAACCGACGCTGGCCCATCCGTGGATCGGCCGAGAACCTGCCACCCGCGAAATTCGTTCAGGGCGGCTTGGCCCAGGAGTCGGTGGTCGGTGCCGGCTGCATCCTGTCGGCTGCCACCGTCCGCAATTCGGTGCTCAGCTCCAACGTCATGATCGACAACGGCGCTACCGTCGAGGGCAGTGTCCTGATGCCCGGCGTCAAGATCGGTAAGGGTGCCGTCGTCCGGCACGCGATCCTGGACAAGAACGTCGTCGTGGGTGACGGCGAGATCATCGGTGTGGACCACGAACGCGATCGCGAACGCTTCAACGTCAGCGCCGGGGGAGTGGTCTCGGTCGGTAAGGGCGTCTGGATCTAGAGCCTGCGGCATGTGAGTGGTAGAGCCCTCGGGTCGTTTCGAGGGCTTCACTCCTGCCTCGTAGCCCGCTACGAGCTACCACTCACATGCGGCGCAGCCGCTCACGCTCTCGACGCGCAGATCAAACCGTCGCCGAGGGGCAGCAGCACCGTCGTGAGCCGCTCGTCCTCGGCGATCGCCCGCGCGGCCGATCGTACGGCCACCGCTGTGGCGTCGCGCTGAGTGGGATCGGCGACTCGTCCACCGAGCAACGCGTTGTGCAGCACCAGAACTCCGCCGGGGCGGAGCAGTCGAACGCTCTCGGCGACGAAGTGCGGATGGTCCGCGGGACTGGCGTCGATGAACACCAGATCGTAGGTGTCGTCGGCCAGTCGGGGGAGCACGTCCAGTGCCCAGCCGTTGATCAACCGGGTGCGTGAGGGTGCAATTCCTCCGGCGCGGAACGCTTCTCGGGCCGCGCGCTGGTGCTCCGGCTCGGTGTCGATCGTGGTGAGAACGCCATCGGCACGCATCCCGTCGAGCAGCCACAGCCCGCTGATTCCTGCGCCCGTTCCGATCTCGACGACCGTCTTGGCCCCGAGCATCTGGGTGAAGATACTCAGAATCGCCCCGACCGACGGCGGTACCGGGGCGGCACCGAGGTCGATGGCGCGCTCTCTGGCTGCGATGAGAACCTCGTCCTCCTGAGCGGAGTCTTCGGCGTAGGCGAGCATCTTCTCGGCGTTGGTCGGCACGCCCCGAGGTTATCGTGCCGGAGGCTCGATCTCACGCACACATTCTCAGGTGCGCCTCAGGTGATTCATACCGGACCCACACGCGGGTCGGTCAGGCTATGGAGGAATCGAAGGTCCGTCTCGATTGCGAAGTGTGAGCTGGAACATCCGAGGGTAGTCGTCGGTTGAGTCAGAAGGACGTACGCAGTCCTGAGCAGGAGGATCCAGCTATTTACAAGATCAACGGCGATCGCGACACCGCGCGTCTACCCGAGTCCGTACCCGCGCCCGAGGACCTCAGCGGAACCGCAGTGTTCGATGCGACCGGCGAGGACTCCACCATGCCGTCCTGGGACGAGCTGGTTCGCGAGCACGGCGACCGCGTCTACCGACTGGCTTACCGCCTGTCCGGCAACGCTCAGGATGCCGAAGACCTGACTCAGGACACGTTCATCCGGGTGTTCCGCTCCCTGTCCAACTACCAGCCCGGCACCTTCGAGGGCTGGCTGCACCGCATCACCACGAACCTGTTCCTGGACATGGTCCGTCGCCGTAGCCGCATCCGCATGGAGGCACTGCCCGAGGACTACGACCGCGTCCCCTCCGACCGGCCCAACCCCGAGCAGATCTACCACGACGCGCGGCTCGACCCCGATCTGCAGTCGGCACTCGACTCGCTGGCACCCGAGTTCCGCGCCGCAATTGTGCTGTGCGACATCGAAGGACTGTCGTACGAGGAGATCGGTGCGACACTGGGCGTCAAGCTCGGAACGGTCCGCAGTCGCATTCACCGTGGACGCCAGGCGCTACGCGAGTACCTTCGAGTGCACGGGAAGGTCGACTCCGGTCACGCAAGTGTCCACTAGCTACGAGGAGGGTTGGATGACGCAGGCGCGCAAGCCCCGGCAGTTCAGCTCCACCGAACATCTGGCCAGTGAGGCCGTTGCGGCATACGTCGACGGCGAATTGCGGATGCCCGCGTACCTTCGTGCTGCCCACCACCTCGCCGAATGCCCGGAATGCGCGGCCGAGGTCGAGGCCCAGCAGCAAGCGCGCAAAGCGTTGCGCGGGGCGGGTGAGATGTCGATGCCGCACTCTCTGCTCGGCCTGCTCAGCCAGATCCCGTCGTGCGTCGGCGAGGATCGGCCGGCCCACACCAAGCGAACCTTCATGTCGTCCGTCGCCGCTGTGCGTCGCCGCCGACGCTGACGACATCGAGATCTGCCCGACTTCTCACCTGCATCGAGCCGAGTCGACCGCTCGAGTGATACTGAACTCTCACACCGACGTATGCGAGGGGTAACCGGACGCGTGACATCGAATTCGACCAGCACCGAGACCGCAGGCACCGACCCGTCGGATTTCGAGGCCGCGCAGAACGGTCCGGAAGGTCCACGGTTGCCACCGCGTCCGGTGTATCGGCCCTCCGTCGATCCGGTGTCGGCTTCGGTGTTCGGACGTCCCGAGGACGTCGACGGCTCGTTCTCGCCGCGCCGCCCCGGCGAGCAATTGCCGTCGCGTGTGTCCGTTCGACCACCCGATCCGATCCTCGCCGAGGCATTCGGACGTCCGGACGACGCTCAGGAATCGCTCCAGCGTGATCCCGACGGACACAACGACGGCGACACCGCCGCGTCGGAGCCGGCCGATCCGTGGCGTGATCCCGCGTCCCAGGTATCTCTCGGCAGCGCAGCGGTCGATACTCCACCACCTCCTGTGCTTCCTCCCGGAACCAAACTCGGCGTCCGCGACGTGTTGTTCGGACGGTCGGTATCGGTTCGAGCTCTCGTCGTACTCGGTGTCCTCGCACTCGTCATCGGCTTGGTCGGTGGCCTGTTCGGTCGCCTGACCGCCGAGGTGACCGGCGCACTGACCAGCCAAAAAGTGACGCTGACCCAGTCCAGCGGTGACGACATCCCGCGCGGGCAGATCAGCAAGGTCGCCGACGCGGTTCTTCCGTCCGTCGTGTCGATCCAGGTGACGCTCGGGGAGACCGGGGGCACCGGCTCGGGCGTCGTGATCAGCGGTGACGGCTACATCGTGACGAACAACCACGTGATCTCCCTTGCCGCGTCCGACCCGGACAACTCGACACTCGAAGTCACCTTCTCCGACGGCACCAAGGTGCCCGGCCGCATCGTCGGCCGCGACACCAAGACCGACCTCGCCGTCCTGAAGACCGAGGTCGGCAACCTCACCGAGGCCCAGCTCGGTAGTTCCGGCGACGTTCGCGTCGGCCAGGACGTCATCGCCGTCGGATCGCCCCTGGGATTGAACAAGACGGTCACCTCCGGCATCGTCAGCGCGCTCGACCGTCCCGTCGCGCTGTCGGGAGAGGGCACCGACACCGATGCGGTCATCGACGCCGTACAGACCGACGCCGCTATCAACCCCGGCAACTCCGGTGGCCCGCTCATCGACTTCGAGGGTCGCGTCATCGGCATCAACTCGGCGATCCGAAGCGAGAGCGGCGGATCGGTGGGCTTGGGCTTCGCGATTCCGGTCGACGAGGTCACCGAGGTGGCACAGAGCCTGATCCGGGACGGCGTCATGAGACATCCGGACTTCGGCATCAACGCCCGCTCGGTCATCAACGACACCTCGGCCGGCGCCGAAGTCGCCAACGTGCGCACCGACGGCCCGGCGCAGCAGGCCGGAATTGTCGAAGGAGACGTCATCACCAAGGTCGGCGATCGCACTGTCGGAGACGCGGACGAACTGGTGGTCGCGGTGCAGGAGACCACGATCGGTCAAGCGGTACCCGTGCAACTCGTCCGTTCGGGACGGCTGGTGGACGTCTCCGTCACGCCGGTTTCGGACTGACGACGTAGGCTGGCAGGCGTGTTCGGCAACATCGGTTGGGGAGAGCTCGTAATCCTCCTCGTAGCAGCTCTGGTCATCCTCGGTCCGGATCGCCTTCCCGGCGCCATCAGCTGGGTGTCCAAGTCCATCCGCCAGGTCAAGGACTACGCCAACGGCGCTAGTCAGCAGCTCAAGGACGAGCTGGGTACCGACTTCGAGGACCTCCGCAAACCGCTCGCCGACCTCAACCAGCTCCGGGGCATGACGCCGCGTGCGGTGATCACCAAGCACCTGCTCGACGGCGACGATTCGATCTTCAAGAACCCCTTGGACGACACCTTCAAGGGCAAGCCCTTCGACACCAAGCCGAAGAACCTCGGCGGACCGATGCCGCAGACAGGTACTCCTCAGAGTGGGGTGTCGATGAGCAAGGACGCGCCGAAACTCGCAGCGGGCGAGACTCCGCCGATCGACGCCGACGCCACGTAAGCCTGAACCCTTCCTCGTTCGGTCTCACCCGTCCGCGTGAATGGACCCTTGCATACGTCTGGGCGCGGCAATGGTCCATTCACCCACACCCCGCTGCTGCGTGAATGGACCACTGCACACGTCTGAGCGCGGCAGTGGTCCATTGACGCAAACGGGAGAGCGGGCGGGCTAGAGAACCTTGTTCAGGAAGTCCTGGGTACGTGGGTTCTGTGAATTGCCGAACAACTCGTCGGGGGTTCCCTCCTCGACGATGACGCCCTCGGCCATGAAGATCACTCGATCCGCGACTTCACGCGCGAAGCCCATCTCGTGGGTGACGACGACCATCGTCATACCGCCCTTGGCGAGGTCGCGCAGCACCTGCAGTACTTCTCCGACCATCTCGGGGTCGAGGGCGCTGGTGGCCTCGTCGAACAGCATGATCGACGGGCTCATGGCCAGTGCCCGAGCGATGGCGACGCGCTGCTTCTGCCCGCCGGAGAGGTTGGCCGGCTTGTAGTCCGCACGCTCGGACAGGCCCACTTGTTCGAGCAGTTTCACGGCCGAATCCTTGGCCTGCGACTTCGACATCTTCTTGGTCTCGACGGGCGCAAGCATGACGTTCTCGAGGGCGGTCATGTGCGGGAAGAGATTGAAGTGCTGGAACACCATGCCGATGTTCTGGCGCACCTTGTCCAGATCGACGTTCTTGCTCGTGAGGTCGGTGCCGTCGACGACGACCGATCCGGCGGTGATGTCTTCGAGCTTGTTGAGGCAGCGCAGAAACGTGCTCTTGCCCGAGCCCGAGGGGCCGATCACACACACCACTTCACCGTTGGCGATCTCGGCGTCGATGCCCTTGAGAACCGTGTTGTCGCCGAACGCCTTCTGCAGGCCCTTGATCGAGATCTTCGTTCCCGGACCGTTGTCGACCGGCAGGTCCTTGGTCAGTTCGGTGCTCATTTGTTGATCCTCTTCTCGAGCCGGTTCGACAGCTTGGTGAGAGCCATGATGATGATGAAGTACAGGACGCCGACGATGAGCCACATGTTGAACGACTCGAAGTTACGAGCGATGATCAAACGACCCGTCTGCGTCAGCTCGGCGAGGCCGATGACCGAGAGCAGCGACGTGTCCTTGAGCGTGATGACGAACTGATTGATGTACGACGGGATCATCGTGCGAATTGCCTGTGGCATCACCACTTTTCGCATCGACTTGAGGTAGCTGATGCCGAGGCTGCGCGAGGCCTCCATCTGTCCCTTGTCGACGGCGAGGATGCCGCCGCGGACGATCTCGGCCATGTAGGCACCGGCGTTGAGCGAGAGCGTGATGATGCCTGCGGTGAACGCCGACATCTGGAAGTTCAGCGCCGCGGGCACACCGAAGTAGATGAAGAATGCCTGCACCAGAAGCGGTGTGCCACGGAAGATGTCGACGTAGGTGGTGCCGATTCCGCGGAGCACGATGTTGGTCGAGACACGGAACAGGCCGAAGATTCCGCCGAGCACCAACGCGATGGCGATGGAAATGACGGTCAACACGATGGTCAGCCACAAGCCCTTGAGCAGCAACTGCCAGCTGCTGGCGATCAGGCCGGGGATGGACGTGTCTGCGGTGGAGGCGTCGGCGTTGAGGTAGGTGTCGAGGATCTGGTCGTATTGGCCGTTGGCTCGCAGGTTCTCCAACCCGGTGTTGAACTGCTCGAGCAACTGCGCGTTGGTGCCCTTGGCGACGGCGAATCCGTAACTGGCACCGGCTTCTTTCTCGGTGACGGTCTTGAATCCGTTGCCCTGGGTGATGCCGTATGCGAGCACCGGGTAGTCCTCGAAGGCGGCCGCCGAGTTGCCGGTGCGCACTTCCTCGAACATGGTGGCCGAGTCGTCGAAACTGCGAATGGTGAAGCCGTACTGATCTGCGATCGACGCGGCGAAGGTGGCGCCCTCGGTGCCGTTCTTGACTGCGACGGACTTACCGCGCAGATCCTCGTAGCCCGTGATCTCGTCGTTGGAATCCAGAATTGCCATCTGGACACCGGAATCGAAGTACGGCTCGGAGAAGTCGAAAGTGGCTTTGCGCTCGTCGGTGATCGACATGCCGGCGATCATTCCGTTGAACTGGCCGCTGGTGACGCCCTGGAGCGCGGTATCGAACCCGACCTGCTCGACGGTGTAGTCGAAGCCTTGATCCACCGAGATCGCGGCCAGCAGGTCCATGTCGATTCCGACGAGTTTGCCGCTCTCGTCCTGGAATTCGAACGGTGCGAACGTGGTGTCGGTCGCGATCGAGTAGTTCTGCGCGGGCGGGGCGGGTTGTGCGGATGCCAGGCCAGGGCCGAGCAGCGATCCCAGCAGGGTCATCATCAGGGCGATCAGAACCGGAACGACGACCGGCCTGATCCGATGCGGCTTCTTCATGAAGGCCACTCTCTATCGACAGTAGGATTGAAGGCAAATCCTAAGGCTTCTACCCTGTTCCCGACGTCGTTTGTCGGGTATAACCGTCGTTTCTAGAGCTTGCGGGCCGAGTCGATTCCGAGCGACATTCCGACCAGTCCTCGTTCGCGGACTGCCAACTTCGCGGCGACGGCCTCCAATGCCTGTGCCGCAGGCGATTCCGGGTTGCTCAATACGATCGGCATCCCGGCGTCACCACCCTCGCGGACGGCGGTGTCCAGGGGAATCTGGCCCAAGAGGGGAACGCTGGCACCGACAGCTTTCGTGAGTCTGTCCGATACGTCCTGTCCGCCACCGGATCCGAAGATGTCCATGCGGGTGCCGTCGGGTAGTTCGAGCCACGACATGTTCTCCACGACGCCTGCGACGCGCTGGCGGGTCTGCAGGGCAATTGCTCCGGCTCGCTCGGCAACCTCGGCCGCGGCCTGCTGCGGAGTGGTGACCACGAGGATCTCCGCGCTCGGAATGAGCTGTGCGACAGAGATCGCCACGTCCCCGGTACCGGGCGGAAGGTCGAGCAGCAGTACGTCCAGGTCCCCCCAGAAGACGTCGGCGAGGAACTGCTGCAACGCACGATGCAGCATCGGACCGCGCCACACGACGGGAGTGTTGCCCTGCGTGAACTGAGCGATCGAGATGAACTTCACGCCGTGTGCCTGCGGCGGCATGATCATCTTCTCGACCTGAGTGGGCCTGGCGTCGTTACCGAGCATCCGCGGCACGGAGTGACCGTAGATATCGGCGTCGAGCACACCGACCGACAGCCCACGAGCGGTCAGCGATGCTGCGAGGTTGACCGTCACACTGGACTTGCCCACGCCGCCCTTGCCCGACGCCACCGCGTAGACGCGGGTCAGGGATCCGGGTTGCGCGAACGGGATGATCGGCTCGGCGGAATCGCCGCGCAGGGACTTGCGTAGTTCGGTGCGCTGCTCGTCGTTCATGACGTCGAGCTCGACTGTCACGGTGCCCACGCCTGCGACGTCGGCGACGGCGTTCTTGACGCGATCGCTGATCTCGGTCTTCATCGGGCAGCCGGAGGTGGTGAGGTAGATGCCGACACCGACGGAACCGTCGGCGGATACATCGATGCTCTTGACCATCCCGAGATCGGTGATGGGTTTGCGGATCTCGGGGTCGATCACCTTCGTGAGCGCGGTCCGAACGTCGGATTCGGTCAGTACAGCCATTGCCTCATGCTAGGCGGTGGGCACTGCGTCGATGGACAGCAGGGCAGGTGCGGACACCCGATCAGTGAATGCGCGGGAGCTGGTCCGACGTCGGGACGATGCCGGTGGCGTATCCGGCCGACCATGCCAGCACGTTCGCCACGTAGGCCATCGAATTGTTGTAGCGCAGGATCGCTCTGGTGGTGGAGCCCAGGTCGCGCATGTTGGTGCCGTCGTCGCACAGGTACATGCCGGTGGCCAGGGCTGCGTCGTACAGATTCTGTGGGTCTGAGACTCCGTCGCCGTTGCCGTCGGCGTGATAGAGGTTCCACGTCGAGGGCAGGAACTGCATCGGTCCCACTGCGCGGTCGTACTGGGTGTCGCCGTCGAGTGCGCCGCCGTCGGTGTCGCGGATCACCTGATTGCCCGCCAGGGTGCCGTTCAGAACCGGTCCGAGGATGGGCTCGTGCAGTTCGCCCGAGTCGTCGACCTTGCCGTTGTTGGCGTGGGTGGACTCGACGCGGCCGATGCCGGCGATGACGGTCCAGCTGATGCCGCAGCCGGGTTGCTGCTGGGCCAGGATCCGCTCGGCGTTCTTGTAGGCGGCGACGTTGACCACCGGAATCGCGATGGGGCTGACGGCCAGGTTGGTGGGGAGCTCCGGTGTGGGCGGGATGTCAGGGACCGGCGCGGGTGCAGGGACCGGTGCCGGTACCGGAAGCTCGGCCTGCGCCACCGGCTGAGCCTGCTGGTCCTGAGTGATCGGCTGGGGGGTCTCGACCACCGAGTTCGATTCCTGCGCAGCAGGCGAGGTCTTCGCGCTGACGAACGGAATGTATTCCGTGGCTCCGGCGCTGGTGGCGGCGGTGACCAGTCCTGCGGGGACGAGACCTGCCAGAGCAATCACCGAATTCCGTCGAACCTTGGAAGTCGATGCTTTTCTGTGACGACCCACGCGTGCTGTACCTCCTGATTTCCCCGGACGACGTCCGGGGCCCGAGCTGATGACCGGGATCGAGGGTACCTGATTCGAGACTGTTCTGTTATCGGGCTGTTATCAGCGGCGATGCCGTGTGGTCAGGGCGCCGGATCGTTATCGGGCGCGTCCGGCGCACCGGCGTCGTCCTGCACCCGCGCGGCGGCCTTCTTGCGTGCTTTTTTCGGCGAGGTGACCGGTTGACCTGTTGCGTGCTCGAGCAGTGCCTTGATCTCGTCGAGTTCGCGGCGCAGGTAGTCGCGGGTGGCGACCTCACCGACGGCGATGCGCAGCGCAGCGAGTTCGCGGGCCAGGAATTCGGTGTCGGCTTTGGTCTGTTGGGCGCGGGAGCGATCCTCCTCGAGGGAGACGCGGTCGCGGTCGTCCTGCCGGTTCTGGGCCAGCAGAATCAGCGGCGCGGCGTAGGCGGCCTGAGTCGAGAAGGCGAGATTGAGCAGGATGAAGGGATAGGGGTCCCACTGCAGATTGACCGCAACGACGTTGAGGAAGATCCAGACGATGACGATGCCGGTCTGAATAGCGAGATAGCGCCCGGTGCCGAGGAATCTGGCGGCTTTCTCGCCCGACTTGCCGAGATCGAAGTCGAGATTGACGTTGAACATCCGCGATCCGCGCGGAGTGTCCATTCTCTGGCGTGCTGTTTCTTTCACTGTCCGGCCACTTCCTGATCTCGCCAGTCCTCGGGCAGCAGGTGATCGAGGACGTCGTCCACGGTCACGGCCCCGACCAGGTGGTCCTCGTCGTCGACCACCGGGCCGCAGACGAGGTTGTACGTCGCGAAGTATCGCGTGACGGCGGTGAGGCTGTCGTCGGGGGACAATCGCGGAAGAGCGCTGTCCACCACGCCGCCGACCAGGCTCGCCGGGGGTTCTCGCAGTAGCTGCTGCAAATGGACGCAGCCGAGGTACGGGCCGGTCGGTGTCGCGGTCGGGGGACGCACGACGAACACCAGGGAGGCCAGCGCAGGCGTCAGGTCGGGGTTGCGCACCCGAGCGAGAGCCTCGGCCACCGTGGTCGAGGCGGTGAGAACGACGGGTTCGGGGGTCATCAGACCACCGGCGGTGTCGGGGGAGTGCTCGAGCAGGCGACGGACAGGCGCGGAATCCTCCGGATCCATCAGGCGCAGAAGCGATTCCGCCTCGGTCTCGGGCAGCTCGCCCAGGAGGTCGGCGGCGTCGTCCGGGTCCATGGCCTCGAGCACGTCGGCACCACGGTCCACGCCGAGGTAGTGCATCAACTCCACCTGATCGTCGTCGGGCAGCTCCTGAACGACGTCCGCGAGCCGCTCGTCGTCGAGAGCTCGCGCCACCTCCATGCGGCGCTTGACGGGCAGCTCGCGCATCGCGTTCGCCACGTCGGCCGCGCGAAGATCCTCGAACTGCATGAGCAGCTGCGCCACACCCTGATCGGGCATCGACAGCTCGTTCTGCGTGAGCCCCTGCACGTGCTGCCAGTCCACGACGTGGATCGCGCCGCGGCGGGCGAGGCGCTGACGCTGCTTACGCACAGCCACTCGGGCGACCACCCAGTCCCTCGTTCGGGTGAGCTCGATACCGAGGTCGACGACGATGGAATCGGCGTCGTGCAGCTCGTCGAGCTCGGGGTCGTCGACGCGCACCTTGGAGTCGAGGATCTGCGCGAACACCAGAATCTCGTTGGCGCGCTGGGTGAATCGGCGCAGACTGACGTTTCCGGTCGTGAGTTGAACGGAGTTGGGCTCGATACTGGTCACGCGGAGCATCGGCACGAAAATTCTTCGGCGAGTTGCCAATTCGACCACCAGGCCGAGGACTCTCGGTTGCGCTCTGCCGACGCGCATCGAGATGACCACGTCGCGAACCCGGCCGATCGATTCGCCGTCGGGGCCCAGGACACCCAGGCCTGCGAGCCTGGCCGCGAATACCTTGCTCAGTGCTGCCATGATGGCAAGGTTAGAGGCTGGGCAATACAGAGTATGAATCAGACAGGGGTTGTGCTGCGGTGAATGCGTCGGGCCTACGGCGATCGGTACTGGCAGTTCCGGGCAGTTCGGACAAGATGATCGCCAAGGCCAAGGGTCTGCCTGCAGACGCGATTTTCCTCGATCTCGAAGATGCCGTCGCACCCATCGCGAAGGTCGAGGCTCGGGCGCGCATCGTCGATGCGCTCAACTCCGATGGCTGGGGCGATCAGATCAAGGTAGTGCGCGTCAACGACTGGACGACGCAGTGGACGTACGGCGATGTCATCGACGTCGTCTCGGGTGCAGGCCGCAATCTCGACGCCATCCTGTTGCCGAAGGTCGAGTGCGCCGCGCACGTACAGGCGTTGGACCTTCTTCTCACTCAGCTCGAGAAGGAGCACGGTCTCGACGTCGGTGCAATCGGGATCGAGCCGCAGATCGAGAGTGCACGCAGCCTGCGCAACATCGACGAGATCGCGACCGCGAGTCCCCGGGTGCAGACGTTGGTGTTCGGGCCCGCGGATCTGATGGCCAGCGTGAACATGCGCACCCTCGTCGTCGGCGAACAGCCGGTGGGATACGACACCGGCGACGCCTATCACCACATTCTGATGACCATTCTGCTCGCCGCACGGACCCACGGACTGCAGGCGATCGACGGCCCGTACCTGCAGATTCGCGATCTCGACGCCTTTCGTCGGGCGGCGGGCCGCACGGCCGGCCTCGGTTTCGACGGTAAGTGGGTACTGCATCCGACGCAGATCGAGGCCGCCAACGAGATCTTCGCGCCGCTCCAATCCGACTACGACAAGGCCGAGATGATTCTCGACGCCTATGAGTTCCACACCTCCGCGGCGGGAGGCGCGCGCGGTGCGGTGATGCTGGGCGACGAGATGATCGACGAGGCGAGCCGCAAGATGGCGTTGGTCGTCTCGGCGAAGGGTCGCGCGGCCGGCCTGACACGCACGACGACGTTCGAGCCGCCCACCTCCTGATCCACGGTGTGTTCGCGGACAGAACAATGGGTGTGACGGTGTCCGTTTCGGGGCACAATGGAGCCATGACCAATCCCCTCTCTCAGTCCGGTCGCCCAGGGCAGGGACTGCCGACGCCGCCCTCCGGTTGGCCCATCGGTTCGTACCCCACCTATGCCGAGGCGCAGCGCGCCGTCGACTATCTCTCCGACGAAGAGTTCTCGGTGCAGGACGTCACGATCGTCGGCGTCGACCTGATGCAGGTCGAACGCGTCCTCGGCCGCCTCACGTGGCCCAAAGTCATTGGTGGAGGCATCGTTTCGGGTGCGTGGCTGGGAGTGTTCCTCGGCCTGGTGCTCGGCATCTTCAGCGAGAACATCTTCGGAGCCCTGCTCATCGGCGTCGGCGGCGGCATCATCTTCGGGTTGATCTCGGCCTCCATTCCGTACGCGGCCACCAAGGGGCAGCGAGATTTCGCGTCGAGCATGCAGTTGGTAGCGGGTCGATACGACGTCCTCTGTGAGCCTCGAACGGCGGAGAAAGCACGCGACCTGCTCGCCAAACTGTCGATCTGATCACACCTGGTGGACGACCAGGCAACCGACAGGTAACGGAATAGCCCCAAATCGCCCTCTATGCCAGTGAGTTCGGTTACGTTTCTTTCGTGCACGGCAGTCCCACACAGTGTGCTGCGCGAGTAATTGAACGTACGGAGGCGGAAAGTGCCGAGACATCGTGGTCGTAGGCGTGGCAAAGCGACGAGAATAGGGGTGTTGGCAGCAGCGGCTCTGGTCACGAGTCCGTTGCTCGCAGCGTGTGGTTCGTCCGACAGTTCGGTTCCGGTTCTGAGTTTCTACACCGCCGCAGACGGCGCAGAGCAGTACGCCGCTGCGGCGCAGGTGTGTTCGGATGCCTCGAACGGTCGATACCGCGTGGAGCAGCGGACGCTGCCCAAGAGCGCGAACGATCAGCGTCTCCAGCTCGCCCGACGCCTCGCCGGAAACGACAAGACGCTGGACCTGATGACGCTCGACGTGGTGTGGACGGCCGAATTCGCCGAAGCCGGATGGGCATTGCCCGTCCCGGAAGACCTGTCCGCGAAGCTGCGCGACGGCTCCACGCTCGAAGGACCGCTCGCCACCGCGGAATGGCAGGACCAGCTGTATGCGGTTCCGCTCAACTCCAACACCCAGTTGCTCTGGTATCGGCCGGACGAGGTGCCGGACGGGGTACCGCCGCAGACGTGGGATCAGCTGATCGACGTGGCCGAGGCCAATGCGGCCGCAGGCAAGCCGGGGCAGATCGGCGTGCAGGCCAAGCAGTACGAGGGCTTCATGGTGTGGTTCAACTCGCTGCTCGAGAGTGCGGGTGGTTCGGTCGTCGCCGAGGACGGAACGACGGTGACGCTGAACGACACTCCCGAGCATCGCGCGGCCACCGAGAAGGCCCTCGAGATCATCAAGCGGGTCGCGACGGCCGACGGCCACGACCCGTCGGTCTCGCAGAGCGACGAGGCGACGGCCCGGCTCGGGATGGAATCGGGACGGATGGCCTTCCAGGTCAACTACCCGTTCGTGTTGCCCGGCCTGAAGGAGAACGCGATCGCCGGTGCCGTCTCGTTCCTCGATCTGGCGAACGTGCCTGCCGACCAGCAGGACGCGCGGATCGCCGAGGTCTTCCGTAGCGCGCCCTATCCGGAGGTGAATGCGGGCGAGCCCGCGAAGGTCACCATCGGTGGATTCAACATCGGCGTCGCCAAGACGACCCAGCACGAGGATCTCGCGTGGGAGGCCGTCGAGTGCCTCACCAACGAGGAGAACCAGCGCAACAACGCCATCAACGGTGGTGTGCCGCCGGTGCTGAAGTCGCTCTACTCCGATCCGGAATTCCAGGCCTCCTATCCCGCATGGGAAGGCGTGCTCGGTTCCATCGAATCGGCGGCTGTGCGACCCGTTTCGCCTGCCTACCAGAGCATCTCGATTCTGTTGACCGATGCGCTCAACCCACCGCAGAACATCGATCCGGTAGCCGACGTGGACAAGCTCGCAGATCTGGTCACCAAGGCCGTCAATTCCGAAGGGTTGATTCCATGAGTGCTCCTACCGATTCAGAGCCCCAGTCGCAGCCTCTGGACAAGCAGGCAGCCCTGAAGAACGTCTCCGACGGCAAGAAGGCCGAACGGCGGCTGGGACTGCTGCTCGTCGCACCCGCAGCGATCCTGATGATCGCCGTCACCGGCTATCCGATCATCTACGCGTTCTGGCTCAGCCTGCAGAAGTACAACCTTGCGTTCCCCGAGGATCGTGAATTCGTCGGCATCTCCAACTACGTCACGGTGCTCTCCGACGGGTACTGGTGGACGGCGTTCGGCGTCACGGCGGGCATCACGATCATCTCGGTCATCATCGAGTTCGTCCTCGGCCTCGCGGTGGCTCTGGTCATGCACCGCACCATCTTCGGCCGCGGACTGGTGCGCACCGTGGTGCTCATCCCGTACGGCATCGTGACCGTCGCCGCGGCGTACAGCTGGTACTACGCATGGACCCCGGGCACGGGATATCTCGCCAATCTGCTGCCCGACGGTAGTGCTCCGCTCACCGAGCAGTTCCCGTCGCTGGCGATCGTCGTGTTGGCGGAGGTGTGGAAGACCACGCCGTTCATGGCGCTGCTGCTCTTGGCAGGGCTGGCGCTGGTGCCCGACGATCTGCTCAAGGCCGCCGAGGTCGACGGAGCAGGCGCGTGGACCAGGTTGATGCGCATCACGATTCCGTTGATGAAGCCGGCGATTCTCGTCGCGGTGCTCTTCCGCACCCTCGACGCGTTCCGCATCTTCGACAACATCTACGTGCTCACCCGAGGTAGCAACGAAACCGGATCGGTCTCGATTCTCGGTTACAACAACCTGTTCGGGGCGTTCAACCTCGGACTCGGGTCGGCGATCAGCATCCTGATCTTCTTCTGCGTCGCGATCATCGCGTTCGTGTTCATCAAGTTGTTCGGTGCCTCGGCACCGGGATCCGACGACGGAGGCCGCAAGTAATGACCACTGTTACGCCTCGCAAGAAGGTCGGTTGGACGGTAGTCAACGTCCTCGTCCTGCTCTATGCACTCGTTCCACTGCTGTGGATCATCAGCCTGTCGTTCAAGTCGACGGCCACCATCGCCGACGGCAACTTCATTCCGCGTTCGATCACCTTCGACAACTACAAGGGCATCTTCTCGACCAATCAGTTCACCTCGGCATTGGTGAACTCGATCGGCATCGGACTGATCACCACGGTGATCGCCGTGGTGATCGGCACGATGGCCGCGTATGCCGTTGCTCGCCTGGACTTCCCGGGAAAGAAGGCACTCGTCGGTGCAGCGCTGCTCATCGCGATGTTCCCCCAGATCTCGCTGGTGACACCGCTGTTCGACATCTCCCGCTCGCTCGGACTGTTCGACACCTGGCCGGGACTGATCATTCCGTACATCACCTTCGCATTGCCGTTGGCGATCTACACCCTCTCGGCGTTCTTCCGCGAGATTCCGTGGGAGCTCGAAAAGGCAGCGAAGATGGACGGCGCGACGCCCGCACAGGCGTTCCGCAAGGTCATCGCCCCGCTGGCTGCCCCCGGCATCGTCACCGCCGCCATTCTGGTGTTCATCTTCGCCTGGAACGACCTGCTCCTCGCCATCTCGTTGACGGCAACGGAACGTTCGGTCACCGTCCCGGCGGCCATCTCGCAGTTCACCGGTAGCTCTCAGTTCGAGGAGCCCACGGGGTCGATCGCGGCGGCAGCAGTCGTCATCACGATCCCGATCATCATTTTTGTGCTCTTCTTCCAACGACGTATCGTGGCGGGCTTGACGTCCGGCGCAGTGAAGGGATAACCGTCATGGCCGAAATAGTTCTCGACAAAGTCACCAAGCTCTACCCCGACGGCGCGGCTGCTGTGAGCGACGTCGACATCACCATCGCCGACGGCGAATTCATCATCCTCGTCGGGCCGTCCGGTTGCGGAAAGTCCACCACCCTCAACATGATCGCCGGACTCGAGGACATCTCCTCGGGCGAACTGCGCATCGCGGGGGAGCGGGTCAACGAGCGTGCTCCGAAGGATCGCGACATCGCGATGGTGTTCCAGTCCTACGCGCTGTACCCGCACATGACGGTGCGGCAGAACATCGCCTTCCCGCTCACTCTGGCGAAGCTCTCGAAGTCCGAGATCAACACCAAGGTCGAGGAGGCAGCCAAGATCCTCGACCTGAGCCAGCACCTCGACCGCAAGCCGGCGAACCTCTCCGGTGGTCAGCGGCAGCGAGTTGCCATGGGCCGCGCCATCGTTCGCACACCCAAGGCCTTCCTGATGGACGAGCCGCTGTCCAACCTCGACGCGAAGCTGCGTGTGCAGACGCGCGCCGAGATCTCGCGGCTGCAGAAGCGCCTGGGCACCACCACCGTCTACGTCACGCACGATCAGACCGAAGCCATGACCCTCGGCGATCGCGTCGTGGTGCTGCGCGGCGGACTGGTGCAGCAGATCGGGTCGCCGCAGGAGCTCTACGACAAGCCGCGAAACCTGTTCGTGGGCGGCTTCATCGGATCGCCCTCGATGAATTTCGTTCCCGGACAGCTCACCTCGAACGGCGTGTCCACCGCGCTCGGTGAGATCGACATCCCGCTCGAGCGGATGGATGCGATCAAGGCCAAGAACCCGGGCCGTGAGGTGGTCGTCGGCATCCGCCCCGAGCATTTCGAGGACGCGGCGCTGATCGACGGCTACCAGAAGATGAGCGGTGCCACCTTCACTGCCACCGTCGACGTGCTCGAGTCGATGGGCAGCGACAAGTACGTCTACTTCACGCTCAAGGGTGCGCGCGTCGAGTCGAGCGAGCTGCAGGAGCTGGCGGCCGATGCGGGTATCGCCGATCTCGGTGGCGCACAGGTCGTTGCACGTCTGGCGGCCGAGTCCAAGGCCGCCGAGGGCGGTCAGGTGGAACTGTGGTTCGACCCGGCGAAGATCTCGGTGTTCGACCAGGCCTCGGGTGCCAATCTGACGCTGTAGTGCCCACGGCAGTGGTGTGGTCGAGTGCCCCAGACGGGGCACTCGACCACACCACTGCGCAGCACTCAGAACGCCGAACCGGTGGTCGGTAACTGGTACCCCTGGAAGAAGTCGAACGGCACCACGTTCGGTGCCGGGTTCTGTAGCTGCGGTGCCGGTGCCTGTGGGAACAGTTCGGGCAGGCGGAACTGATCGGGCTGCTGGTTCTGCTGATACTGCGGCGCGCTGTGGTCACGATCGTCGCGGTCGGACCACAGGGGATCGGCCGACGCGGTGCCGGTGACTGCCACCAGGGGGATGGCCACCAATGCTCCGGTGACTGCTGCGCGGGTGAGAATCTTCTTGGTGTTCATTCGGTGTGCCTCTCGTCGGTGTTCGTACCTCCACGACACTAGGTACGCATGAGGTCGCCCGAAAGGCAGATTCGTTGACTCCCAGTAGATTACGAGTTTCCTGCCAGGGGCCTCGACCAGCGGTTGGACGGTCCATGTCCTGGTCGGAGGAGGGTGTTACCTGTCAGGCCGCTGTGAGGCGGTCGGCAGTGCGTCATACCGGGATGTTCGACGTGGTGGTCGGCTCGGACTCGGCCACTCGCACCGATTCCCCAGCGGCGGGGGTGCTCCTGATGGCCAGGGCAGCGAGTACGACGACAAGGCAGGCCACCGCGCCTGCGACGAAGGCTGCGGTGTAGACGCTTTCGCGGGCAACGGCTGTTCCGCCGATGGTGAACATGGCCAGGACGGTGGACAGAGTGGCGCTGGCAATCGAGGTACCGACTGTCCGGACGATCGAATTGACGCTGTTCGCCACCCCGGTGTCCGCTGCGCTGACCTCGGCCATGAGCAGGTTCGGCAGGGCAGCGAACGCAAGACTGACGAACATGTTGATGACGATGCCTGCGGTGATCAGCTGCCAGGTGTGATCGTGGGCGAGCGCGACGAAAACGAATCCGAACAACCCGATCACGGCGCCTGCGATCAGTACTCGGCGCGGCCCGAACGAGCGGATGAGGCGGCCACTGACGACGGCTGCGACCACTCCGACGGCCGCGCCGGGCAGCAGATAGACGACGCTCGCCTGGAGAACATTCGCGGTGAAGCCGTACCCGGCCACGGCTCGTGGCGTCTGCACGAAGTACGAGCAGGCGAGGAAATTGACGAACATCCCGATTCCGACGAACAGGGTGGCGACGTTGGTGGCGAGCAACGGGCCGTGGGTGAGCATGCGGGGTGCGACGAGTGGTTCGTCGGTGCGCTTCTCGAAGTTCCACCAGATGGCCCCCGCGACTACACCGACAACCGCGCAGCCGATGGTGGCAACCGAACCCCACCCCCAGGTGCGGCCCTGGGTCAGGGCGAGGAACAGCAGAAGCAGAGTCACCGCGAGCAGTGCAGCTCCCCACCAGTCGACGGTGCCGCCACTGGTTCTCGGACGTGCCGGTACACCGAACCAGGCGATCGCGAGGGCGAGCACCACGAACGCAACAGTGAGCCAGAACACGCGGTGGTAGTCGGCACCGTTGGCCGTCAGCAGCCCGGTCAACACCAGTCCGAACCCGCCGCCGACGCCGAGTGTGCCGGACAGGACGGCCATCGAGCCCACGAGCTTACGAGGAGGCATCTCGTCACGAAGGACGGCAAGCGCGATGGGGAACAGTGCGTAGGACACGCCCTGCAGGACCCGGCCGACGATCAGCCACAGCAACGAGTGAGTCAGGGCCGCAAGCAGAGATCCGGCGAGGACGACGGTGAGCACACCGATCAGCACCGGACGCTTACCGTGCAGGTCGGCGAGCCTACCGATGACCGGGGTGGCGATCACCGCCGCGAGGAGATTGGCCGTCAGTACCCATCCGGCGGCGGTGGTGCTGACCCCGAGTTGGGTGCCGATGGTCAGCACGATGGGGACCACCATCGTCTGCAGAACGGCGAGGGTCATGACGATGAAACAGAGTCCGGGCAGCAGTATGCGGCGGGTGGACATGAAAGAACGACCTCGTCAGGTATCGACGATGCAGTGGAACCGAGACGAACAAAGTGATGAACGCATCTAAGTAGCTATCAGATGTAGGTGTACCAGGAAAGCGGGTTCGGGAAACCACGGCCGGGCATCGACGCGGGTAGTACTACGGCCGGGTGGGTTTGCCCAGCGCTTTCTGCCGGAGTTCGCTGACGATCTCGTCGTTCCAGACGTGTTCGCGCACCAGGCGGTAACGCTCCCGGCTCATCCAGAGGTACGCCTCCGCGTCGGTGCGATCCTCGAGGATCTCGGCCGCGCGCACCATGCGCACCACCGGCAGGTACTCCTCACCGAACCAACGCCGCGCGACGGTACCGCGGTCGACGAATTCACCGACCTCCTGCATCAACCGGAAGCCCCACGCCTCCACCGACTCGCTGAGTTGGGCGTAGTCGAACGGATCGGTCACCTGGACGGCCTCGCGGGCCTTGCCCACCAACGGGACACGACTGAGGAAGATGCGCCGGTGATCCTTGATCAGCAGGTCGCCGCGTCGGGTGATGCCCTCGGGGGAGATGCGCGTGATGATCTCGGTGACGACGGCGTCGATCGACGTTCGGTGCATGGCGAACGCGATGGACACTCGATGATGGCCGTCTACGACGAAGTGCATGCCGCCGATGCGGTACACCTGGATCGGGGGCATCGCCTCGCCGCGGCGTTGAGCGGCTGCAAGTCGCTGCCAGCGTTCACGAATGCGCGCCGACGTCGGGCGGAAGAAGCGGTCGAAATCGCGAGTGCGGTCGACGCTTCCGACGATGGTCTCGACGCGAATGACCTGCAGTCCGAGGTGACGCTCGCCTACCTTGCCGAGCGCGGCGACCACCTCGTCGAACGGCAGGATGGTGTTGACGTCGTCGGGTTGACGCCGGAGCCATCCGACCAGACGGGCGACGTCGGCGCGTCGGCGCTGGCGGGTGAAGTCGTTCTCCGCATCGGCGGCCGGAAATCCGGTGTCACGTGCCATGCCTGCGCCTCACGATCCTCGGTGCCTCGAATTCGGTTCTCTGTCCGCCCGGTTCGATCTCGAGCAGGGTGTACCCGACGGTGTTGATCACCGCTGCGCCGTGCAGGGTCAGATCCTCCGGCGTTGCGCCGTGCGGATGAATATGGCCGTGCAACAACAACTGTGGGGCGAGTCTTCGCGTCACCTCGTCGAGGCAGTCGAAACCGATGTGTGCGGGGTCGGTGTCGTCTCCGACGCCGAGCGGCGGACTGTGGGTCAGCAGAATGTCCAGGGGCCGAAGGTCTTTGCGGACGTTGCGATGCCACGCGAACGTCCGAGTCAGGGTGCGTGAGCGTCGACGTTGCTGCCGCTGGGTCCACTGGTTGGGCCCACCGTTGTAGCGGATGGACCCGCCGAGACCGGCGATCCGCAGGCCCGCCGCGGAGACGATTCGGCGATCGACGTTGACGGCTCCGACGGGTCCGGGCCAGGTGGTGGGGAGCCCGGCGCGCATCCATCCCGCACGTCCGGCCGAGTAGCCGGTGAGGTCCGCGTCGTGGTTGCCGGGAACGAATACGCACGGCGCGTTCAAGGCATCGGTGAGGTATTCGAGGTAGTCGAACGGAAGGTCGCCTGCGCCGAGAATCAAGTCGACTCCGAGCGACTTCACCTGCGGACTCCACAGGGATTCGATCGTTTCGTCGGACACTGCGAGAACGGAGACCACGGGTACGACGGTACCCACCTCCGCTGCGTGGCACCTCCGAACGGACTTCTCGGGCATCGGTGGTGTTGGATGGGTCAGGTGAGCGACAGTGTTGGATGGGTCACGTGAGTGACAGTGTCATTGCAGCGGTACGCGCACATCTGCTGACCGAGATCGGCGACGAGAATCCTTCGTCGGCGTCGGTGACGTTCCTCGGCCTCGAGCCGCTGGACGTCCTGAGATTCGGCGCGGACTCCGACGTGGTCCGGTACGTCAGTCTCGGCTGTTCCCGGCACCCCATGGCCGATCCCAACGAACTCGTCGCAGATCCCTCGCGTGGCCCCCGAGCCGAACTGGTGCTGACTCTCCGAGGCGGCGCAGGCGTGGCCTCGGGCGTGCACAAGAGCCTGGCCATCCTTGCTGCGTCACCCGCGGTGGAGGGCGTCGTACTCGTCGAGGACGCGCTGCTCGATCTGAGTGAGCCGCTGTGGACCAACGCGCCGTTCACCGCCGTGCTGCTCGGCGCGAGCGACATCGCAGACCTGACATTGCCCGAGCCCTACGATCCGGTTCGCTTTCTGGCCGCCGTGCCTCTCACCGGCACCGAGGCAGCCTGGGTGCGGTTGCGCGGAGCCGATGCACTGCGTGAGGCCTGGGCCGAGGCGGGAATCGACGTCCGCGATCCCAACCGGTCTGCCGCCAGCCTCTGACGAAGTCACCGCGCGTAGGACGCCAATTCCGGTTCGGCGGTGACGGAATCGTCGATCAGGTGCCGAGGTACCTGAGCCAGATACTTCAGTCCGGTGATCGCCGCACGCGCGTCGTAGCGCAGGTTCGGCATCGCGGTGGTGAAACACAGATCGTCCGAGATGCGCTCGCGCACAGCAGGTCCGTCGTGTTCGAGCGCGTCGAGGACGAGATTGAAGGCGACGTTGTCGCCGATGATGTTGAAGTGTTCGACGGGCCGCAGCGGACAGATGTCCTGGACGGCGATGTTCGCGGCTCCAGCGAGAGTGCTGGCGTGCGGTTGCGGATAGATGAGCTCGTCCAAGCGCGTGAAGATCGAGGTGTAGCTGGGTCCGACGGGCAGCGGACGGGCCGCCAGCGCGGTGAGGAACTTCGATCCGGTGGCGATCTGCCAGTTCGCCGGCGGGCACTCCTGCGTGTCGTCGCACCCCGAGCGGGCCGAGTCGGTGCCGTTGTACGGGGTGGCGAGGGAGATGAAATCCGACACCAGGGCAGGCAGGTCCGGCCAGAACGTCAACGCCCACAGCTCGTCGAGCGGGCCGTGCTGGTGACCCATCAGGACGACCTGGCGACCGCTGTCGGCTGCCATCGTCCGAACCGCGTGCACCACGTACTGGGCGGCGACCTGTAGGTCTCCGTACCCTTCGTCCGGCAGCGAGAGGCTGCACACCGGTATGCCTGCGGCGGGCAGTGACTGCAGGTAGTTCCAACCGAACGATTGCTGATCGGTGGCGAAAGCAGGGGTGAGCAGAACCGGATCACGGGTGGCCTCGTGCACATCCGTGGTGCACGTGAGTGCCTTGTCGAGATCGGCCTGCGCGACGGTCAGCGGCGGACCGACGGGATCGGCGTGAACCGGCTGAGCCGACGCGGCCCCCGGTGCGGACGAACAGATCACGGCGACGGCCACGGCCGATACCAGCGTGCGGATTCTCATCGATCCCTTCCGAATGACAATGCAGGGCTTCTGCAGTCTCATCCGGCGAGGACAGGTGGGTTCGTCACCCGGCGGCGTTCGGGGCAATCACCAACAACCGGCGCTCGACGTTGGACGACGTCCAACGTCGAGCGTGGCTGCTAGAGCCAGTCGTTCTTGTGGAACGTGCGCCACAATCCGATGCAGACGCAGGCGACGATCCCGGCGATCAGGTGGTAGCCGTAGGTCCAGTGCAGCTCGGGCATGTTGTCGAAGTTCATCCCGTAGATGCCCGCGACCATCGTCGGCACTGCCGCGATCGCCACCCACGCCGAAATCTTGCGCATGTCCAGGTTCTGCTGCATCGTCACCCGGGCCAATGCGGCGTCGACCAGCGAACTGAGTACCTCGTCGTACTCGGAGATCCGCTCGGCAACGGTGGTGTGGTGGTCCTGGACGTCTCGTAGATACCGTCGCACGGCCTTCGGCACGCTCGGTTCCTGCACCAGACGAGCCAACGGCGTCGACAGCGGCGTCACCGACCGGCGCAGCTCGACGACCTCACGCTTGAGCAGGTAGATGTTCTCGATGGGCACGTGGTGGTGCGGGGAGAACACCTCCTCTTCCATACCGTCGACGTCTCGCTCGATCGACTCGGTCACCGCCAGATACTCGTCGACGACGTGGTCGGCCACAGCGTGCAGCACCGCGGACGGCCCGAGTGCGAGCTGTTCCGGGTTCGCTTCGAGGCGCTGACGGACGCCGGCCAACCCCGAATGCTCACCGTGCCGGACGGTGATGACGAAGTCGCTGCCGACCATCACCATGATCTCGCCGCTCTCGACGATCTCGTTGGCGGTGGTCACCGACTCGTGCTCGACGTACTTCACCGTGCGCAGCACCAGGAATGCGACGTCGTCGTAGCGTTCGAGTTTCGGTCGCTGGTGTGCGTGCACGGTGTCCTCGACCATCAATTCGTGCAGTCCGTAGCACTGCGCGATCGCGTTCATCTGATGGTCGTCGGGCGCATGCAGGCCGACCCAGACGAACCCCTCGCCGCGCGCACGTACCTCCGCAATGGCCGAGGTGTGGGTGAATCTGCCGGGCAATCGGGAGCCGTCGACGTACACCGCGCAGTCGACGATCGCGCGGGCCGTGGGCACCGGAATTCTCGGGCCCGGATCGTGTGCGGCCTTGGGTCCTCGTCGATGCAGCGACGGTAGCGACGGTCGAGGTGGAAGGGACGGCATGGCGGGCAATCGTACGCCAGCAAAACGACGAGACGGAGAGCCTGGAACACTGGCGAGGTGCTCATCGATCTTCATACCCACTCGACGGCGTCCGACGGTACCGACAGCCCGGCCGAGCTGGTCCAGGCGGCGTCGGCGGCGGGACTGTCGGTGGTGGCGCTGACAGACCACGACACCACGTCGGGCTGGGACGAAGCGGCCGCGGCCGTTCCTCCCGGTCTGACGCTCGTGCGCGGTATGGAACTCTCGTGCACCGGACGCGGTGAGGACGGCGAACCGGTTCCCGTGCACCTGCTCGCGTACCTCTTCGACCCCGAGAACGAGGCGTTCGCGGCCGAGCGAGCGCGTCTGCGCGGCGAACGGGTGACGAGGTTGCGAGCCATCGCCGAGAACATGGCGGCCGACGGTCTGCCGATCGATCCCGACGCGGTGTTGGCCTCGGCCGGTGCCGCAGCCGGACGTCCCCATCTCGGTCGAGCTCTGATCGACGCCGGATACGTTCCGGACATGAACGCCGCGTTCGCCGGTCCGTTGGCGACCAGCGGCCAGTACTACGTGGAGAAGGTGGACACTCCGCTCGAGGCTGCGGTACAGATGATCGCAGCAGCAGGCGGGGTGAGTGTGCTCGCGCATGCTCGGGCCCGCGCGCGCGGACGCATCCTCGACCTGGACCACATTCGAGAACTGACGCCGTTGGGGCTCGGCGGAGTAGAGGTCCATCACATGGATCATTCGCCCGAGGACACTGTGGTGATGGCCGATCTCGCCGCCGAACTGGACCTGATCGTCACGGGGTCCTCGGATTACCACGGGACCAACAAGACGGTGCAACTCGGCGAATACACCACTGCCCCGGACCAATACGACCGAATAGTTGCGGCGGCTCGCTCATGACCTTCGATGTGACGCTCTACCTGACCGTGCTCATCACCCTGTTCGTCATCATGGACCCGCCGGGCGCTATCCCGGTGTTCCTGTCCCTGGTGGGCCGCAAGAGCAAGGAAGCTCGCAACAAGGCCGCATGGCAGGCACCCGCCGTCTCGCTGACCGTCATCTCGGTGTTCGCCATCGGCGGTCAGGCGATTCTGAGCTACCTGCACATCGGCATCCCGGCACTGCAGGGCGCGGGCGGATTGCTGCTCCTGCTCATCGCCCTGTCGTTGCTCACCGGCAAGGGTGCGGGCGGCGACTCCGCGGCGGAGGACGTCAACGTCGCCCTCGTGCCGCTCGGGACTCCGCTGATGGCAGGTCCCGGTGCCATCGCCGCGGTGATCGTCTACGTCAGCCAGGCCGACGGTGACGCGGGCTCGTTACTGGCAATTGCGTTGGGCATCATCACTATTCACGTGCTGTTCTTCTTGATCTTGCGATTCTCGACCGTACTGATCCGTCTTCTCGGTGAAGGTGGCATCTCGCTGCTGGCGCGTATCGCAGGTTTGTTGCTCGCCGCCATTGCGGTGCAGTTGATCGCGGATTCGGTTCGCGGATTCGTGGCCGGCGGATGACCGGGGCCAGGGCGGGAGCGGGGCTCCGCTTCCTGCGGGGGTTCAGCGGTGTCGTCACCGCGGGTCTGGTGGTGCTCGCGATCGGTGTCGCCGTCACTCAATATCTCGGACACTCCCGCGGATTCCCCGGGCCAGGGGGTCTCTCCGTCGCTGCGCACATCGCTGCTGCCGTGGTGGCCGTCGTCGCCCAGCGCATCGCGGATCATCGTCGCGGGTTCTCCGCGTTCGTCGGTGCACTCGCCGTCTTCGTCGTCACGGGCCTGGTGCTGTGGACACAGTGGTGGCAATGACGACAGGGGTGGCAATGAGGACAGCAGACGGGGTTCGCTCCTGACTCTGTGGTCAGGTGGCCGAGCGGTGTGGCACACTGAGCCCACCGGTAGGGCTACAGCCCATCGCTGATCGTGTCGGCACACCCGCCGCACCTGCGAGACACGCTTTCGGCAGTTTGCAGCCAGCACTGGCGCACTCCGAGCGCTCTCCATTCCCAGAACCACTCACTTCGTTGACATGCGTCGCCTTGCTGGTCGAGGTCGACAGTGCGAGGAGCTTTCACCGTGACGGCAGTCGAAGACACCACAGCACCGAACTCGGCACCGGCAGTGCCGGCCGCGATCACCGACGAGGAGATCTTCGCCGGGCATCTCGGCGGAAAGCTGTCGGTCGAGTTGGCGGCGCCGCTCGAGACCCAGCGCGATCTGTCCATCGCCTACACCCCTGGAGTGGCCCAGGTCAGCCGCGCCATCGCGGCCGACCCGGCGCTCGCCAAGCGCTACACCTGGACCGATCGCCTCGTCGCCGTCATCTCCGACGGCTCTGCAGTGCTCGGCCTGGGCGACATCGGCCCACGGGCGTCGTTGCCGGTGATGGAGGGCAAGGCGGCTCTGTTCAAGAAGTTCGCCGGTCTCGACTCCATCCCGATCGTCCTCGACACCAACGACGTCGACGAGATCGTCGAGACCATCGTGCGGATGCGGCACAGCTTCGGTGCCGTCAACCTCGAAGACATCTCGGCCCCGCGCTGCTTCGAGATCGAACGCCGGGTGATCGAGGCGCTCGAGTGCCCGGTGATGCACGACGACCAGCACGGCACCGCCATCGTCGTCCTCGCTGCGCTCAACGGGGCAGCGAAGGTTCAGGGCCGCAACACGTCCGAACTGAAGGTCGTCGTCTCCGGAGCCGGCGCAGCGGGCGTCGCCTGCACCAACATGCTCCTGCTGGCCGGTATCCCGGACGTGGTGGTGCTCGACTCCAAGGGCATCGTCTCCTCCGATCGCCACGACCTCACCAGCGTCAAGACCGATCTCGCTGCGCGCACCAACCCGCGTGCACTGTCCGGCGGAGTGGCCGAGGCATTGGCCGGAGCAGATGTGTTCCTCGGTCTGTCCGCAGGCAAGGTCGACGAGGGCTGCATCGCCTCGATGGCCCCGGAGTCCATCGTGTTCGCGCTGTCGAACCCCGATCCGGAGATTCACCCGGAGGTGGCGAGAAAGTACGCCGCCATCGTCGCGACCGGACGCAGCGACTTCCCGAACCAGATCAACAATGTTCTCGCCTTCCCCGGTGTGTTCAAGGGTGCGCTCGACGCGGGCGCTCGCCGTATCACCGAAGGCATGAAGCTCGCCGCTGCCGAGGCAATCCTCTCGGTTCTCGGCGACGAGTTGGCTGCGGACAAGATCGTGCCCAGCCCACTCGATCCTCGTGTCGCCCCGGCCGTTGCGGACGCAGTTGCGGCAGCAGCGCGAGCCGAGGGCGTCGCGTAGGAAAACGGAAGAAACACCGGCGAACCCAGCCCTACCAGGGCCAGTGGTTCGCCGGTGTCTTTCGTTCGAAGACGCCTTCGTCGAGCGGCTTTCGGTTCGAGTCGATTCAGACCTTCGCCAGTCCGGTCGGCATCCGGCGCAGCCGTCCGGTTCCCGGAACGGATGTCCACACTGCGAGAGCGAGCAGTCCGTCGACGACGAGGGTCAGCACGGCCACCAGGATCGCGCCGACCAGAACCCGCTGGTAGTCGTACAGCGCCAGGCCGTCGAAGATGTAGCGGCCGAGCCCACCGAGGTTGACGTAGGCCGCGATCGTTGCGGTGGCGATGATCTGGAGAGTGGTGTTGCGGAGTCCGCCGAGGATCAGGGGGAGCGCATTCGGAATCTCGACCCGAAGCAGGACTTGGGTTTCCGTCATGCCCATCGCCCGGGCGGCGTCGACCACGTTCGCGTCGACGTTGGCGATACCGGAGTACGTCCCGGCCAGCAGCGGCGGGATACCGAGCAGCACCAGCGCGATGATCGGCGGCACCAGCCCCAACCCGATCACCAGAACCAGGAACACCAGGATGCCGAGGGTGGGCAGCGAACGCAGTGCGTTGACGAGGCCGACGATCACCGCTTCGCCGCGTCGTAGATGACCGATCAACAGGCCGATGGGTACGGCAATCACTGCTGAGAGCAACACCGCCAGCAAGCTGTACCACATGTGTTCGATCAGCCGTGCACCGATTCCCGTTGGCCCCGACCAGTTTCCGCCGTCGAGGATGTACGAGAACGCCTCCGAGAACAGATTCATGCGCGTGCCTTCTTCTTCGACGAGCCCGTGCCGAGGCGCGTCCACGGGGTGAGCCGACGTCCCAGTAGGAACAGGGCCGCGTCGAACACCAACGCCAGGAACACGATCGAAATGATGCCCGCGAATATCTGGTCGGGGTAGTCACGCTGGTAGCCCTGCGTGAACAGCTGACCGAGGCCGCCGATACCGATCACCGAGCCCACCGAGACCAGTGAGATGTTCGTGACCGCGACGACCCTGATGTTGGCGATGAGTACCGGAAGTGCCAGTGGCAGTTCGACGGTCACTGCTCGGCGCAGTGTCGAGTAGCCCATCGCCTCGGCGGAATCGACGACGGCGAACGGTACCGAGTCGAGTGCCTCGGGAACCGCGCGCACCAGCAGCGCCGTCGAGTAGACGGCCAGAGCGATCACGACGTTCAGCGGATCGAGAACGGGCAGACCGACCACGGCCGGGATGGTGACGAACAGGGCCAGCGACGGAAGGGTGAACGCAATACTGGCCACCGTCAACGTGATACGACGAACCCAGCGGGTGTTGCGAATGACGGTGCCCAGCGGGATGGCGATCAGCAGTCCGACGAACAGCGGGACGAGCGAGAGATATAGGTGTGTCTTCGTGTAGCCGAGAACGACATCGAAATTGTCGAACAGCCAGGTCACTGGTCTGTGTCCCCGGCCGTGAGGAAGTGGTGCCGGTTGCGCTCGGAGTCCTCGGACTTGCGTTGTGCAGCAAGGTTTTCGAGTATCTCCGCACCGTCGACACTGCCGACTGCCGCCCCGGACGAATCGACCGCAACCCCGATGCCCGACGGCGACGAGATTGCCGAGTCGAGTGCCTGGCGCAAATCTCCGCCCTCGAGGAACAACGACCCGCCCGCCGCCGTGCTCTCGTCGATGCTTCGGCCGTCGCGCACCTTCTCGACGCCGGTTGCATCGATCCACCCGAGCGGACGCCGCTGCGAGTCGACCACCAGGACCCATTGCCCCTGGTCGAGTCGAAGACTGCTCACCTCGTCCTGCACGGCCGTGTGGATCGGGTGCATCGTCACCGACTGCGCCGACCGGAACGACAGGCCTCGGTAACCACGGTCGCGACCGACGAAACCCGCCACGAACGGGGTGGCAGGTGCAGCGAGTACGGTCTCGGGCTTGTCGTACTGCTGCAGTCGGCCCTGTGGTCCGAAGACCGCGATGTGATCACCGAGCCGGACGGCTTCGTCGATGTCGTGGGTGACGAAGACGATCGTCTTCTTCAGATCGGCCTGTAGGCGCAGCATCTCGGTCTGCAGTTCCTCGCGAACCACCGGGTCCACCGCGCTGAAGGGCTCGTCCATCAACAGGATCGGCGGGTCGGCGGCCAGTGCACGGGCCACCCCCACCCGCTGTTGCTGCCCACCGGACAGTTGCGCGGGGTAGCGCGAGGCGAACGCCGGGTCCAGGCCGACACGCTCGAGGACGTCGAGTGCAGCTTTCCGTGCTGCGCGACGAGATTCGCCGTTGAGCACGGGCACCGTGGCGACGTTGTCGACGACGGTGCGATGCGGAAGCAACCCGGCACTCTGGATGACGTAGCCGATGCCCCGGCGCAATTTCACGGCATCGGTGTCGGCGATGTTGCGACCGTCCACCGTGATCACGCCCGAGGTGGGGGTGATCATGCGGTTGATCATCCGCATCGAGGTGGTTTTGCCGCAGCCGGACGGCCCCACGAACACGGTGAACGAGTGTGGCTCGATCACCAGGTCCAAGGAGTCGACCGCCGTGGTGCCGTCCTGATACGTCTTGTTGACGTGCTCGAAGGTGATCATCAGCTGACCGGCTGGTCCAGGCCCTTGTCCTTGACCCACGCCGCTGCTGCTGCCGCCGGTTCGACCTTCTCGTCACCGGACACCGAAGTGTTCAGCGCGATCAGCTCTTCGGTGGTGATCTGCGCCGACACGGCGTCGAGAACCTGGGTGAGCTTGTCGGACTGCTTGGCCGTACGCAGCACCGGGATGATGTTCTGGGCGGCGAAGTTGTTCTCCGGGTCCTCGAGCACCACCAGATCGTTCTGCGCGATCGCAGGCGACGTCGTGAAGATATCCGCGGCAACGACCTGTCCGGAGACCAGAGCCTCGACGGTGGCAGGCCCGCCGCCGTCCGAGATCGGGATGTAGTTGCCGGCCGAGATGTCCAGGCCGTACTTGTCGCGCAGACCCGGCAGACCGCCGACGCGCTCCTGGAATTCGGGAGTACCGGCGAAGGTCACGTCCGAGGAGAACGGCGCGAGGTCGCCGATGGTGGTGAGGTTGCGCTCGGTGGCGGTCTGACGAGTGACGACGACGGCGTCCTTGTCCTCGCCGGGGGCCTGGGCCGTCACGGTGAGGTCGTCGCCCAGTGCGGCGGGCAGGGCCGCCAGCACGTCTTCGGAGGACGTGGCGGTCGCGGACTCGTCCAAGTACTGCAGCAGGTTGCCGGTGTAGTCGGGAATCATGTCGATCGACCCGTCACGCACTGCGGGGATGTAGGCCTCGCGACTGCCGATGTTGAGCTTGGTGCTCACCTCGAAACCGTTGGCGCGCAGTGCCTCGGCGTAGATGTTCGCCACGGTCTCCGACTCGGGGAAGTTGGCGGAGCCGATGATGATGGAGTTCGTGTCGCTGTTGGTCTCGCCGCCACCGCTGGAGAGTGGATCCGAATTGCCGCCGCAGGCGGTCAGGGCGGTGACCGAGAGAGCGAGTGCGGCAACAGCTGCCACCGCCTTCGGAGCGGAGAACGCACGCGTGATTCGGGAGGTGGTCATGGTGTCCTTCCATCGGTTCGGGCACAGTCCTACCCATCTCCGCCGATGGGCCCCTGGGGGCATCGGAAGAACCAGGACTCGGGCTGCTCGGGATGGTAGTCGAAATCAGCGTGCCCATAAGGTTGGTTCGACTACCGTCTCGTTCGCACTAGTGCCCCGCGGTCGGGATCGGTAAACCACACGGGCAGTGAACAGGAGAAAATACAGTGCGTTCGTCGGTTCTGGCCACGGCGGTGGTGGTATCGATCGCCGGACTCCTCGGCGGCTGCAGTACCGCCGAGTCGGCCGACCCTGCTGGTGAGCCCATCGTCGTCGGATCCGGCAGCTCGGACATCTCTCGCCTGCTCGCACAGATCTACGCCGGTGGTTTGCGCTCGACGGGGGTGGACGTCGAAGTGAAGGACGGCCTCGGTGATCGGGCCGACTACCTCGCGGCCCTCGATCGCGGCGAGGTGTCCGTGGTTCCCGACCTGACCGGCGACCTGTTGCGCACCTTCGACACGCTCGCAGGCGCAACCGAGGCCGAGGACGTGTTCACCGAGCTGAACCGCTCACTGCCCGCCGGATTGTCGGTGGGGGACTACGCGACGGCCGAGGATCGATTGGCGATTGCAGTTGCTCCCGACTCGGCGTCGGACGACGGGGAGACGGTCGCCGAATTTCTGCGTCGGGAAGATGTGACAGTGGGGACGGTCGAGGGGGAGGTACATCCGATGGACGTGAGGACAGAGGGCGTGGGCAGCCCGAGCTTCACCGGGGCCGGATTCTCGGAGTTCATGGTGTACCCGGACGCAGAGTTCGCCGTCGACGACCTGAATTCGGGTGCTGTGGACGCTCTCGCAATTCGCACCGCGTCGTTCGGCCCGCTGGCGAAAGATCTCACAACGCTGCCCGACGACGAGCACGTCTATCCGGCGCAGAACGTCGTTCCGCTCTACCGCAACGGGGTGCTGAGCGAGAGTGCGCTGAGGTCGTTCTCGGTGGTGGCGGGGGAGCTGACGACAGCGGACCTCGCCGACATGATCGGCGAGGTCCGTGGTGGTGTTGCGTCAGGCGATGTCGCTGGCCGCTGGCTCGGTGAGCACAACCTGTGAGGCGTCGTTCGTCGAGGCCCTGACCTTGCGGCCCAGATAAGCGCCCATGTGCTGGACGGCCTCGGCTGCCTCACGCAGGATCGACGCCTGCAGATGAGCCACGTGCCAGAGCTTCTTGTACTCCACGTGTTCGAGCTCTGCGCCGGACAGGCGCAGCTTGTCCGCGAACGCGGTGATCTGTGCGTACAGGACCTCGTCGGTGCCGACGTGCATGACGATCGGGGGCAGGCCGTCCAGGTTTCCCAGAAGTGGTGCGAAGCCCTGATCGAGCGGATCGCCCGCGCCCAGATACGCATCGGCCGAGCTGTACGACCAGCCTGTGTTGACCACCAGATCGCGATCCTTCGGGGCGTCGCGCGCACCGGGATCGACCCACGGCGAGATCAACCCGAGGGCAGCCGGGCTCGTCCCGTCGTCCACCAGTCGTCGGGCGGTGGCGACCGTCAGACCGCCGCCGGCCGAATCGCCCGCGATGGCAATGCGATCCGGGGTGAAGCCGTGGACACGAACCAGCTCGCGGAATGCCGCCACGGCGTCGTCCAGACCGGCCGGGTACGGATTCTCCGGTGCCAGCCGGTAGTCGAGCACGTAGACGGCACTGGCCGATTCCCGGGCCAGGTGCGCGGCCAACGAGCGGTGCGTGTTGATCGATCCGATCGTGTACGCGCCGCCGTGGAGATACAGAATTGCGGTGTCGCGTTCGGTCGCCCCGACGGTGACACGCTCGGCGCGGCGTCCGGCGAGCGTCAACTTCTGCGCGACGGTTCCGTGCGGAAGCGTCTGCAGCGGAGCCCCGGCTTCGAGGATCATCCGCTGGGTGCGAAACGAGAACCGCGGATTCAGCGCGAGTCGGTAGAACGGCTTCAGTGCGGCCGCAACGATCGGCAGGGGAACGTAGAAGGCTTTCACGACGTGACCCGCCTACTTCTTGGTGCGCGGCAGCGCGCGCCTGGAGACGGCGACGATCAGGCCCTGGTATCGCGAGCCGGTGATGCGCTGCAGGAGATCGAGGGCGATCGCATCGGAGCCGATCAGCACGCGTCCCTTGCCCTTCTCGACACCCTTGAGGATGGTCTTGGCCGCGTCGAGCGGGGTGGTCTTGGCGAGCTTGGTGTCGAAGAACTTCGCGAAGTCTGCCTGGTCGTAGTTCTCGGCGACGGTGGCGTTGCGCGCGATGGCAGTTTTGATGCCGCCGGGGTGGACGACGGTCACCTTCACCGGTGCCTTGGAGATCAGCATTTCCATGCGTAGCGACTCGCTGAACCCACGGACGGCGAACTTCGCTGCGTTGTACGCGGACTGCGACGGGATCGCCAGCAGGCCGAAGAGGCTGGAGATATTGATGATGTGGCCGTCGCCGGAGGCCTGGATGTGCGGCAGAAATGCCTTGGTGCCGTTGACGACTCCCCAGAAGTCGACGTCGACGATGCGCTCGATGTCCTTGAACGAGGACTTGTCGACGTCACCGTGGTACGCGATGCCTGCGTTGTTGTAGATCTGGTTGACCTTGCCGAAGTGCGCGACGACGGCCTCGGCGTAATCGAGGACGGTCTCGCGCTGGGAAACATCCAGGAAATCCGACTTGACCTCGGCGCCGAGTGCCTCGACTCGTCGGACCGTCTCGTCGAGTCCGGCGGTGTCGACGTCGGACAGTGCCAGTTTCGCTCCACGCCCGGCCAGCTCGAGGGCCAATGCCCGGCCGATTCCCGAGCCCGCGCCGGTGACGACGGCTACCTTGCCTGTGAATGTGCTCATCGAGCGGCCACCTTGTCTGTGTTGTTGCCGGTGCCGGTGTCTGCCGACGATCCGGAGGAGAGGTCTGCGCTGGCGACGCTACGGTACGCATCCAGATCGAACTGCTTGGTCATTCTGCGGAACTCGAACGTGAAGCCGGGCCACAGTGTCGTGTTGTTGCCGTGCTTGTCGAGGTACCAGCTGGCGCACCCGCCGTTCATCCACACGCTCTTGGAGAGCTGGTCCTGCAGCGTCACGTTGTACTCGTCCTGCACGTCCTTGCGCACCTCGATGGTGCCGATGTCGTGCTTGTCGATGGTGTTCAACGCGTCGACCAGGTAGTTGATCTGCGACTCGATCATGAAGACCATCGAGGTGTGTCCGAGGCCGGTGTTCGGCCCCACCAGGAAGAACATGTTGGGGAAGTTCGCCACCGCTGCGCCCTTGTAACCCTGCTGGCCGCCGTCGTCGAAGGTTTCGGCCAACGTGCGACCGTCCTTGCCGGTGATGCCCTGGTATGCCGGGGAGTCGGTGACGTGGAACCCGGTGGCGACGACGAGTGCGTCGATCGGCCGCTCGGTGCCGTCCTTGGTCACGATGGATCCTTTGCGGACCTCCGCGATGCCGTCGGTGACGAGATCGACGTTGCTCTGGGCGAGAGCCGGGTAGTACGCATTCGAGATCAGCATGCGCTTGCAGCCGATGCGGAAGTTCGGCGTCACCTTGGCGCGCAACGCCTTGTCCTTGATCTGGGTGCGCAGGTGGTTCTCCGACGCCCACTGCAGGGGCTTCATGAAGGCCGGAGCCTTGGCCAATCCGACGACCTGGGTCTCACGCATCGCGTAGATGCCGGCGCGAGAGAGACGTTGGAAGCCGGGAACGTGCTTGAAGGCGAAGCGTTCGAGCTTGGTGTACGGGCGATCGGCGCGCGGGAGGATCCAGGGCGCGGTGCGCTGGTACACGTCGAGGTGCTTCACCTGGCCCGCGATGGCGGGCACGATCTGGATTGCCGACGCGCCGGTGCCGATGACGGCGACGCGCTTGCCTGCGAGTGAAACATCGTGGTTCCACTGGGCGGAGTGGAAGACGTCGCCCTCGAAGTCGTGAATGCCCTTGATGTCGGGCAGATTCGGCTCACAGAGTGCGCCGACGGCCGAGACGACGATCTTCGCGGTGTAGTTGCCCGAGGTGGTCTCGACGTCCCAGCGGTTGGACTCGGCGTTCCAGCGAGCCGAGGTCACATCCGTGCCGAACACGTGCTTGTCCATGACGCCGTACTTGCGCGCCACCCCGGCGATGTACTTCTGGATCTCGGGCTGCGTGGAGAACGACCGGGTCCAATCGGGGTTCAGGGCGAACGAGTACGAGTACAGGTGCGACGGCACGTCGCAGGCGGCACCGGGGTAGGTGTTGTCGCGCCAGGTGCCGCCGACGTCGTGGCCTCGTTCGATGACGACGAAGTCCTTCTTGCCTGCCTTCGTCAGCTTGATCGCCGCACCGAGGCCGGCGAATCCGCTGCCGATGATCAGCGTATCGACGTGACGCGGCGACGTTGCACGGTCCGAAGTGTCTGTTACGGGAAGACTCATGTAGGGGAGCGTAGAAGCTTATTGAGTGTGAGTCAATAGTTATTGACTAATATTCAGTAGGGTGGTTGCATGGCGTTCGTGAACAGCCCCGGCGCGACGACGAAGAGGACCAGACTCAGTCCCGAGCAACGCCGAGCTCAGCTGATCGAGCTCGGTACCGAAATGCTCGCCGACCGACCTCTGGAGCAGATCTCCGTCGAGGACATCGCAGACCAGGCAGGTGTCTCGCGAGGCCTACTGTTCCACTATTTTTCGTCCAAGCAGGAGTTTCACCTCGAAATAGTTCGCGAGGCCTCCCGGTCGATGATCGAGCGCACCGCCCCCGACCCAGACCTCGAACCTTTCGAGATTCTCCGCGACTCCATCGCCAACTACGTCGACTACGTCACCGAGAAGCGCGACACCTTCATCTCCCTGCTTCGCGGCACCGCGAGCGGAGACCCCCTGATGCGCGAGGTGTTCGAGCAGACCCGCACCACCATGGCCGAGCGCACTCTCGTCCAACTCGCAGGCCTCGACATGGACGTGACCCCCACCATCGACCTCGCCGTCCGCGGTTGGATCGCTTTCGTGGAGGAAGCGACCATCACCTGGCTCCGGGATCCCCACATCAGCCGTGACGAACTCATCGACCTCAATGTCAACGCCCTGCCTGCCGTCGCCCTGGCTCCGAGCATGATCTCCGCACTCCTGGGCACCGACGTCGACGCCGACGCCTGACCAGCCCCCATCGCGACGTCCCGCCCCCGCCCCCGCCCGCGTCAATGGACCATTGCACCGCTCAGACGTATGCAGGGGTCCATTCACTCGTGTCCGGGGTGCGCGTGAATGAACCATTGCACTCTTCAGACGTATGCAAGGGTCCATTGACGAGGAACGGGGGGCCAGCAACGACAACAGCGGCCCACTTCCGAAGAGGTGGGCCGCTGTCGTTGTCGGAGATCTAGTCTTCGCCGACTGCCTTGAAGGCCTCGTCGATGATTTCGAGTTGCTCGACGGCGTGCACCTTGCTCGAACCCGACGACGGTGCGGACATTGCGCGACGCGAGATGCGCTTGATGCCGACCAGCTTCTCGGGCATGAGCTCGGGCAGTGCGAGACCGAAGAACGGCCATGCACCCTGGTTCGCAGGCTCTTCCTGAACCCAACGGAATTCCGTTGCGTTCGGGTAGCTTTCGAGCGCTTCCCGGATCCGACGGACCGGCACGGGGTAGAGCTGCTCGACGCGGACGATCGCGACGTCTTCGCGGTTGTCCTTCTGCTTACGAGCGAGGAGCTCGTAGTAGAGCTTGCCGCTGACCATCAGCACTCGCTTGACCGCGCTGCGATCGCCGGTGCCGGTGTCGTAGGTGGGCTCGTCGAACACCGAGTGGAACTTGCCGTCGGTGAAGTCCTCGATGTTGCTCACTGCTGCCTTGTTGCGCAGCATCGACTTCGGAGTGAAGACGATCAGCGGGCGACGGATGCCGTCACGCGCATGCCTGCGCAGCAGATGGAAGTAGTTCGCGGGGGTCGAGGGGAGTGCGACGGTCATCGAGCCCTCGGCGCACAGCGTCAGGAAGCGTTCGATGCGTCCCGATGTGTGGTCGGGACCCTGACCCTCGTGGCCGTGCGGCAGCAGCAGCACGACGTCGGAGAGCTGACCCCACTTGGCTTCACCGGAGGAGATGAACTCGTCGATGATGGACTGTGCGCCGTTGACGAAGTCGCCGAACTGCGCTTCCCACATCACCAAGGCGTCCGGGTTGCCCACGGAGTAGCCGTACTCGAAGCCGACGGCCGCGAACTCGCTCAACGCGGAGTCGTAGACCATGAACTTGCCGGGGTTGTCGCTGCCGATGTTCTGCAGCGGGGTGTACTCGGCACCGGTCTTGCGGTCGATGATCACCGAGTGCCGCTGGGTGAATGTGCCGCGGCGGGTGTCCTGGCCGGAGAAGCGAATATTGCGTCCCTCGTCCACCAAGGATCCGAGTGCCAACAGCTCGCCGAAGGCCCAGTCGACCTTGCCCTCGTGCGCCATCTCCCGACGCTTCTCGAGCACCGGCTTGACGCGCGGGTGCACGTTGAACCCGTCCGGGACGTCGAGGTGCGCATCGCCGATGCGGTGCAGGACGGCCTTGTCGACGGCCGTGGTGAGCTTGGCCGGCAACTGCTGGTCGAGTTCGACCGATTCGCTGGGCTCCGGGGTGTACTTCTCGAGTTCGCGTACCTCGTTGAAGACGCGTTCGAGCTGACCCTGGTAGTCGCGAAGAGCGTCCTCTGCTTCTTTGAGCGAGATGTCACCGCGGCCGATGAGCGATTCGGTGTAGCTCTTGCGGACGCTGCGCTTGGTGTCGATCACGTCGTACATCGCCGGCTGGGTCATCGAGGGGTCGTCGCCCTCGTTGTGACCGCGACGGCGGTAGCAGATCATGTCGATGACGACGTCCTTGTGGAACTTCTGACGGAAGTCCACCGCCAGCTGAGCAACCCAGGCGCAGGCCTCGGGGTCGTCTCCGTTGACGTGGAAGATCGGCGCTGCGATCATCTTGGCCACATCGGTGCAGTACTCGGACGAACGCGAGAACTCCGGCGACGTGGTGAAGCCGACCTGGTTGTTGACGACGATGTGCACGGTTCCACCGGTGCGGTAACCCCGCAGATCGGACAGGTTCAGTGTTTCGGCGACGACGCCCTGGCCGGCGAAGGCCGCATCTCCGTGCAGCATCAGCGGCAGGACGGAGTAGCCACCCTGGCCGGTGCCCTTGTCCAGCAGGTCCTGCTTGGCGCGGACGAGACCCTCGAGAACAGGGTCGACGGCTTCGAGGTGCGACGGGTTCGCGGTGAGCGAGACCTTGATGTCGTTGTCCCCGAACATCTGGATGTAGGTGCCCTCGGCACCGAGGTGGTACTTCACGTCGCCGGAGCCGTGTGCGGCGGCCGGGTTCATGTTGCCCTCGAACTCGGTGAAGATCTTCGAGTAGGGCTTGCCGACGATGTTGGCGAGGACATTGAGCCGGCCGCGGTGCGGCATGCCGATGACGACCTCGTCGAGGGCGTACTCGGCGCTCTGGTCGATGACGGAGTCCATCATCGGAATGACCGCTTCCGCGCCTTCGAGCGAGAAGCGCTTCTGCCCGACGTACTTGGTCTGCAGGAAGGTCTCGAACGCCTCGGCCGCGTTGAGCTTGCTCAGAATGTACTTCTGTTGCGCCACAGTCGGTTTGACGTGCTTTGCCTCGACGCGCTCCTGCAGCCACGAGACCTGCTCGGTCTCGAGGATGTGGGTGTACTCGACGCCGACGTGGCGGCAGTACGAGTCGCGCAGCACGCTGAGCACGTCGCGCAACTTCATCTTGTCCCGGCCGTGGAATCCGCCGACCTTGAACTCGCGGTCGAGGTCCCACAGCGTCAGGTCGTGGCTGATCACGTCGAGGTCCGGATGCATCCGGAACTTGTCCTTGGTGAACTGCAACGGGTCGGTGTCGGCCATGAGGTGACCGCGGTTGCGGTACGCCGCGATGAGCTCGAGCACGCGGGTGTTCTTGTCGACCGTGCCCTCGGGCAGATCCTTGCGCCAGCGAATGGGCTCGTACGGGATCTTGAGCGAATGGAACAGCTCGTCGTAGAACTCGTCGCTGATCAGCAGGTTGTGGATCGTCTTGAGGAAGTCACCCGACTCGGCACCCTGAATGATGCGGTGGTCGTAGGTCGAGGTCAGCGTCATGAGCTTGCCGACGCCGAACTCGGCGAGACGCTCGTCGCTGGCACCCTGGAACTCTGCCGGGTACTCCATTGCTCCGGCACCGATGATGGCACCCTGGCCGTTCATCAGACGCGGCACCGAGTGCACGGTTCCGATTCCGCCGGGGTTGGTCAGCGAGATGGTGACGCCCTGGAAGTCCTCACCGGTGAGCTTGCCGTCGCGGGCGCGCCGGACGATGTCCTCGTACGCGTTGTAGAACTGCGTGAACGTGAAGTCCTGCGTGTTCTTGATGGCAGCGACGACGAGCGAGCGGTTGCCGTCCTTGCCGGGCAGGTCGATCGCCAGACCGAGGTTGATCGCGGCCGGAGTGACGGCGTTCGGCTTGCCGTCGACCTCGGCGAAGTGGCGGTTCATGTTGGGGAACGCCTTGACGGCCTGCACGATGGCGTAGCCGAGCAGGTGTGTGAACGAGATCTTGCCGCCGCGGGTACGAGCGAGGTGGTTGTTGATGACCAGACGGTTGTCCACCATCAACTTCGCCGGAATCGCACGCACACTGGTTGCAGTCGGAATCTGCAACGAGGCCGACATGTTCTTTGCTACCGCTGCTGCTGCGCCGCGCAGGATCTTGCTCGACTCTTCGCCGAATTCGGCTGCTGCCGGGGCTGACTTCGCCGGAGCGGCCTTCTTCTCGGCAGGCTTTGCAGCGGCCGCAGGCTTTGCGGGCTCGGCCTTGGGGGCGGCGGCTTTCGGGGCAGCCTTGGGCGCTGCGGCCTTCGGAGCGTCGGCCTTGGGAGTGCTGTCCTTCTGCGGAGCCGAGGCGGCAGGCTTGGCGGGAGGCGCGGGTGCTGCGGGGGGAGCGGACTTGGCCGAACTACCGTTCGAGGCTGCGCCGTTGCCGTTACCGGACGCACCGTTCGAGCTGCCGGCGGTCTCGTCGGTCACGGCCTCGGGGTCGTAACCGGTGAGGAACTCGTGCCAGCTCGCGTCGACGGAGGAAGGGTCTTGCTTGAATCGCTGGTACATCTCGTCGACCAGCCATTGATTTTGTCCGAATTGGGTAGTAGAGCTGCTGCTCACGGCAGTAGTTCGCCTCGTTTCTGTCTTCGTTCCCGTTCAGCGCGCGTACAAGTCCAGGCTAGACCTTTGGTCCAGCTCACGTGCGCCCGGGACGTAGCTGTGATATGTACTCACCGGTAACCATCGGCCTCGTTGTCGATGACTCCTTGGACTATCGAATTATTCCCCCGGTTCGTTTCGGCCGCAGTCCACAACCGAGCGTAGAAACCGCCCTGGGCGCGAAGGTCCGAATGCCGTCCGGTCTCCACGATACGTCCGCCGTCCACGACGACGATCAGATCTGCCCGTGCGGCGGTCGCCAATCGGTGCGCGACCACCACTGCTGTGCGGGTACGAACGACGGCATTGCTCGCCGCGAGGACGGTGCGTTCGGTGGCCGGATCGAGCGTGGCGGTTGCCTCGTCGAGGAGGAGCAGATCGGGGTCGACCAGTTCGGCTCGCGCCAGCGCGATCAGTTGCCGTTGGCCTGCGGAGAGCCCCTGGCCGCGCTCTCCGACGGGTTGGTTCATGCCGCCGCGAAGTGCGGCGATAGTGGTCAGAGCGCCCACCGAGCGAGCCGCGTTCTCGATGTCGGCGCGGCTGGCATCGGGTCTGCCGTAGGCGATGTTCGACGCGACGGTTCCGGTGAACAGGTGCGCTTCCTGCGGTACGACGCCCAGTCGTTGCCGATAGTCGGACAGTCGATAGTCGCGCAGATCGTTTCCGCCGACGCGCACCGATCCGGAGGTCGGATCGTAGAACCGGGCCAGCAGTTTCACCACGGTGGATTTGCCCGCTCCGGTGCGCCCGACCAATGCGACCGTGGTGCCGGCCGGGATGGTGAGAGATACCTCACTCAGTGCGTCGGAGTGAGCTCCGGCATAGCGAAACCCGACGTCGACGAGGTCGATGTCGGCACGGAGGCGTCCGCCAGGAAGCGCGGTGGTGTTCGCGGTCGTGGCGGTCTCGATCGAACTCGTGGTGCGCAACAGATCGCCGATGCGTCCGACGCCGACCCGTGCCTGCTGGTAGCCGTCGAACACCTGCGAGAGCTGCTGGATCGGTCCGAAGAGCAGTCCGAGATACAGGACGAACGCCACGAGGGTGCCTGCGGTGGTGGTGCCGGTGGCGATCTGATGTGCGCCGACGAACACGACGACGGCGAGGGCGATGTCGGAGAGCAACGTGATGAGCGGAAAGAACACCGAGATCGCGGTCTGCGAGCGCATTCGGCTGGATCGGTAACTGTCGGAGCGTTCCGCGAACCGGGATGCGGCGTACTCCTCACGCCGGTACGCCTGTGCGGCGCGCAGGCCCGTGACGTTCTCCTGGAAGTCGGCGTTGACGATCGAGATGCGCTCGCGGGACGTCGAGTACGCCGCCGACGAGATCCGGCGGAAGACCACGGTGGCCACGGCGAGGGGCGGCACGACCGCCAAGGCCACCAGGCCGAGAGTGAGGTCCGTGACGAGCAGGGCGGCCGCGATACCGACGACGGTCAACACGCTCACCACAGCGGTCGATGCCCCGGTCTGGATGAACGACGACAGTGCATCGACGTCGGTGGTCATCCGAGTCATGATGCGGCCCGAGAGCTCACGCTCGTAGTAGTCGAGGCCGAGTCGCTGAATGTGCGCGTAGCTGCGAACTCGGAGGCCGAACAGCACTCGCTCGCCTGCCCGCGCAGTGATGACCGTCGTCCAACAGACGACGAACCAACTCGCCGCTGCCAGTACGACGCCGATCGACGTGGCGATCCACAGCGTGTTCGAGTCTCCGCGCGCCACTCCACTGTCCACCGCGTAGCGAACGAGTGAGGGAAAGGCGATGGAGGCCAACGAGTCGAGTGCAAGCAGAACGACCACGGCGGCGAGCAACATCCGGACCGGGCCGAGCAGTCTCGACAATCGGAATCCCGGGTCGGGTCGACGGAGATCGGATCCCGATGCGCCCGGGTCCTCGGTTGCCGGAGGCAGGGCCGCGACGGCCGCGGATATGGCGGGTGTCGGTGCCAGCGAGCCGAACGCCCCCGCCATCGCAGTTCCGTGCCCACCGCCGCCTCCGGGCGCTGCGACGCTGTTGGGCTCGGCCGACGATTCAGGCGCGGTCTCGGGCCACAGCGTCTCGGCAGTGGGCTGCTCGATCGGGTCGTGGGCCGGCTCGGTGCCCGGTTCGTCGTCACCACCGGCCAGGAGAGCGCGGAACAACGGACAGCGCCGGTCGAGTTCGTCGACCGTCCCGGTGTCTATGATCCGACCGTTGTCGAGTACGGCGACGCGGTCGGCCAGTGTCAGGGTCGAGCGGCGATGAGCGAGGACGAGAGTCGCCCGCGTCCGGATGCCACGCAACGCGTCGAATATTGCTGCTTCGGTCTCCGCGTCGACGGCGGACGTGGCGTCGTCGAGAATCAGAATTCGCGGTTCCACGAGCAATGCGCGCGCCAGGGCGATGCGCTGGCGCTGTCCTCCGGAGAGTGTGAGCCCGCGTTCGCCGACCAGGCTGTCGTATCCCTCGGGCAATGCGTCGATGAAGGTGGAGGCCTGCGCCAGGCGCGCCGCGCGCTCGATGTCGTCGGCAGTGGCGTCGGGCCTGCCGAGGGCGATATTGGCGGCGATGGTGTCGGAGAACAGAAACGGCTCGTCGAACACCAGTGACACCGCCTCGCGCAGTGACGTGGAGTCGAGGTCGTCGATATCGATCGAAGTGCCGTCGGACGTCAGCTCGATGTGCCCCTCGGCAGGGCGGTAGAAGCGGGGCAGCAGGAGGGCGAGTGCGGTTTTCCCGGAACCCGCATGTCCGACGACGGCAACGGTCTCCCCGGGCGAGATGGTCAGGCTCAGATCGGTGAGTACGTCCCGCTCGGGCTCGAACCCGAACGTCACCTCACGGATTCGAACCCCGAGAGGCCCGTCGGGCAACGGAAGAGGCCGCGCCGGTTCCGGGTCGGACGGCTCGGTGTCGACCACCTCGTAGACGCGCTCTACGGCCGCGCGCGAGAGCTGGGCCATGATCACCACGGACGAGACGGTCCTGGTGACGGCGGACAGCGTGGCGACGTAGGTCGCGAAGGCCAGGAACGTGCCGATGGTGATGTGGCCCTGCAGCGCGAGGTATCCGCCGAGGGCGATGACTCCGACGAGACCGAGCTGCGGAATGGTGGCCATCGACGGCGCGAACCGCGAGTTGATCTTCGCCGACCGCATGCGCTCGGCGAACAAGGTGCGACCGAGCTGTTCGATCCGATCGACCGCGCGGGCTTCCTGACCGAAGCCCTTCACCACTCGAACCCCGGTGACGGTCTCTTCGACATGCTGCGCCAGATCGGCGGCACGCTGTTGAGCAGACCAGGTGGCGGCGAAGAGAGTCGGCCGCATTCGGTAGACCACGATGCTCACCGCGGGAACGATGAGGATTGCGACGACGGTGAGCAACGGCGATAGATACGCCATCACCACCAGGGCGAGGACGAACTGCAGTATCGCTCCGGCCGAGAGCGGCACCATGGCCAGTAGACCCTGGACGAGTTGCAGGTCGGTGATCGATCTCGACACGACCTGGCCGGTACGGATCTCGTCCTGTTTGCGACCGTCGAGCCGCTGCAACGATGCAAGCAGATCCAGACGTAGATCGTGCTGAACGTCGATCGAGAGCCGGCCGGCGAGCATGCGCCTGCCGAACTGGCAGGCGAATCGCACCAGACCCAACAGTGCGATCGCGACGGCGACCGTGAGAATCACGTCGCCTTTGCCTGCGGTCGCGTCGTCGATCGCCACTCTGGTGAGCAGCGGGAACGAGATGTCGATGACGGCGGCGATCATCGTCACACCCAGTGCGCCCAGCGCCGTGCGCCGGTGCAACATGCATTGCGCTGTCAGGCGGCGGACCCAACCACGTGGGGCGCTCGACGCTGCGCTGTCGGCCGGGACATCATCACGTGGCGGAACGGACTGGACGAGGGTGCCGTTGTTCGCCGCGTCGCGATCAACTGCCGCGCCGCGGTTCGTCACCGAATTACTGTGTGCCATCGATGAACCAAAGTAGACCCGATCACCGACAGCATTCGTCGGCGATCGCGGGTACCGGTTCCGACCTCAGTCGATGTCGCGGGTGCGGGCCAGAAACCAGCCGCCGCCGGTGAGGATCGCGGCCCACAATGCGAGCCCCAGCGGTGCCCACGGCCACGACGCCAGATCGCCCGCGTCGTCCAATTGTGTGGCCGCCATCGTCGGCAGGGTCAGGTTCGACGGCAGCACGGTGGCAACAGGTCCCAACCCCACCCCGAAGAGGATCAGCGAGAGCAGACCCTCGCCGAACGGCAGCCAGGCGACGAGCACGATGGCCGCCCACGTCGGAGATTTCAGCAGCAGGCCCAGCCCCGCACCGATGATCGACCACAGCACGACGGCCAGCAGGCACGACGCGACCACACCGATGAACGGGCCGTCGAGCATCACGGTCCGGTCGTTGAAGATCAGCAGACAGATCAGGCTGGCCAGCAGTACGACCAGGCCGTACCCGAGTCCGAACAGAGCGGTGACGATGAGTTTGGCGGCGATCACCCCGTCGCGGCCGCGGGCCGTCAAGAAGCTGGTGGTGATGGTCTTGTGGCGAAACTCGGTCCCGGCATTGACGGCACCGAAGATCCCGGCGAAGAGGATTGCGGCTCCGGCGGCGACGTACAGGCCGATCGAGGCGACACCACCCGAGATATCGAGGTCCTCCTCGTACGGACCCAACTGGTTCGCGATCACCGAGGTGATGACGGACGCGAAGATTCCGACGACGATCGGCGCGATCGCGAGTGCCCACCAGAACTTCAGCGTCGTGACCTTGCGGATCTCCGACGTCAGCAGCGCATTCATCGCCGGCCTCCGTTCCAGTTCTGCGGCGGTCCGTATTCGGGCGGAGGTGGGCCGTAACCCGGAGGCGGGCCGTAGCCGGGCGGACCGTAGCTCTGCGGCGGACCGTAGTTCTGCGGTTGCGCATAACCCTGCGGTTGTCCCGGCGGCGGCCCGTACGGATTCTGACCGACCGGTGCCGCGGTGTACTGCCCCGCCGTCATCGACAGGAACACCTGCTCGAGATCGACGTGCTCTGCGGTGGTGCCGAACACCGTGACATCGGCGGTTGCGGCGATACGTGTGATCGTGGCCGCGTCGGTGCCTGCGACGCCGATGCGGCCGTCGGGCAGGAGCTGGGTGTCGTTGAGGCCGTTCGATGCCAATGCGATCGCCAGTGTCGCCGGGTCCGATGCCGCCACGAGCACACGGCTCGGACGTGTGGACCGCAACTGTGCGATCGAGCCCTGATACATCAACGAGCCGGCGCTGACGATCACCAGATTGTCGACGGTCTGCTCGATTTCACGAAGAATGTGACTCGAGATCAGTACCGTCCGCCCCGAGGCCGCGAATGCCTTCAGGAAATCGCGGAGCCAGGCGATGCCCTCGGGGTCGAGACCGTTCGCCGGTTCGTCGAGCACCAGGATTTCGGGGTCTCCGAGCAGGGCTGTCGCCAACGTCAGACGCTGCCGCATGCCGAGTGAGAAGCCGCCTGCGGGGCGGTGGGCGGCATCGCCGAGGCCGACCAGGTGCAGCACGTCGAGGGCGCGGCTGTCGGGCACGCCGATCGCCGCGGTGTAGATCTTCAGGTGATGAGCGGCGCTCCGTTTGGGGTGCATGCTCAGCGAGTCGAGAACGGCTCCCACTGTGTGGGCCGGGTGTATTGCTGCACCGAACGGTGCGCCGTTCACGAGACCGATCCCCGAGGTGGGTGACACGAGCCCGAGCAGCATGCGCAGCGTGGTGGTCTTACCCGATCCGTTGGGACCGAGGAATCCGGTGACGGTGCCGCGCGGAACGACGAAGCTCAGGTCCGACACCGCCCGAACTGTGCCGAATTGCTTGGTCAGTGCCTGCGCTTCCAGCGCTGCTCCCGAGTAGCTGGTCATCGCTGCGGAATCCCCCTGGCCGTCGAACTGCACGTGTACCGGTTGCACGCGGCAACCGGTACACGAGGCTACGGGGTGAGACCGACGTCGTCGCGGGTGCGGCCCCTGTGTCAGCGAAGCAGCGCGGCGGCGATGTCGCGGTAGGTCTCGAGCGGATCGGCGTCGTCGGGAAGAGAGTGCAGTGTCACGTGGGACGCGCCCGCGGCGAGGTGTTCGTTCAATCGTGCGGCGATCGCGTCGGCCGTGCCGTGCGCCACCAGAGCGTCGATCAGCCGGTCGCTGCCACCGTCCCCGATCTCGTCGTCCGAGTAGCCGAGCCGGTTCAGATTGTTGGTGTAGTTGCGGAGGTGAAGATAGGGGTTGTTCACCGGTGGTCGGCCGATTGCTCGGGCCTTCTGTGGGTCGGATTCGAGAACCACCTTGTGCTCGGGTGCCAAAATCTTGTTCGGCCCCAATGCTTCTCGCGCCTCACGGGTGTGCTCGGGGGTGGTCAGGTACGGATGCGCACCGGCCGTGCGGTCGGCGGCGAGCGCAAGAACCTTGGGGCCGAGCGCGGCGAGGACGCGTCGCTCCACCGGCACTCCTGCGGTGTCGAGCTCGTCCAGATATGCCACCAGAGCGTCGTACGGCTTGGTGTATTCCTGCGTTGCCTCCGGGTGGCCGGCACCGATTCCGAGGAGGAACCGTCCCGGATGCTTCTTCTCCAACCGGTGATACGACTGCGCGACGTCGGCGGCTGCGTCCGACCAGATGTTGACGATGCCGGTTGCCACGACCACCGTCTCGGTGGCGTCGAGTATCTCCTCCGTGGTGGTCAGATCGGCCGGCGGTGAGCCGCCGAGCCAGATCGTTCCGTAGCCGAAGGATTCGATCGCTCGCGACAGTTCGGGGGTGAATGCCGAATGAAGTCGCCAGACGCCGTACTTGCCGAGTTCAGGTGTGGAAGTCATGTTCGGTGTCAACGCCTCACGCCCGCGAAGATTCCGCGCATTCTCACTCGTCCGGCTCGATGATCAGATTTTCCGGGAACCGCGCGGGCGGTGGACCGAATGCCTCCCGGGCATTCTTGATGACGCCCTTACCGACGGCGCGGTTTCCTGCTCCGCCGATCGCCGCACCGATTCCGGCGGGCAGCATCTTGCCGACCAGCAGCGCGCTGCGTTTGGCGAGGTACTTGGTGATGAACTTCTTCACGAGGGATTTGTTCATGCTGGTCATCGCGCCGCCGGGGATGCGGGACGTGATCAGCGGTCCCCAGTTCTTGGCGGTCTTGCCCACCGTGCGCTGCACGATCTGCATTCCCGATTCGCCCAGAGCAACCGACAGCACCAATGCCCGTCGCTGCTGGTGGTTCTCGACGGGGATGCCGTGCACGGACGCGACCGACAATGTCAGTAGTGCCGAGGACTCGATGAAGAACGCGGTTTCGGCACCCACTGCGGCGAGCGAGGCGGCAGTTCCTATGCCGGGTACGGCCGCAGCACCGCCCACTGCGGAACCGCTGCCGGTGACCGCGAGCAGGAATCGCTTCTCCAGGCGTTCGATGATCTGTGCGGGGGTGTCGTACGGGTGTGCCCGACGCACGTGCGCCACGTACTTGTCGACGGCAGGCCCCTGCAGGCGGCTGGCGTTGTCGAGGATGTTGACCAACGCGCGTTCGAGCCTGCCACCGTTCGAGACCTCGACCTGCGCGTCGTCCTTCTTGCCGGCCATGGGTCCTCTTTCTTGTCGAAGGTTGTGGGTCAGTGCACCCAGTGAGTTGCCGGCACGAGCTCGCCCGGCTTCGGCGGTGGGGGAGCGGTGCCGTCGCCGAAGGGTGATCCGCCCAGTGATTCCCGCCCGTGCGGCTCCAGCCAGCCCTGCAGATCCGGGCCCTTGGGCACGATGCCCGACGGATTTATGTCGCGGTGCACCTCGTAGTAGTGCCGTTTGATGTGGTCGAAGTCGACGGTGTCGCCGAAGCCGGGGGTCTGGAAGAGATCGCGTGCGTAGTTCCAGAGCACCGGCATCTCGCTGAGTTTGCTTCGGTTGCACTTGAAGTGGCCGTGGTAGACGGGATCGAAGCGCACCAGGGTGGTGAACAGGCGTACGTCGGCTTCGGTGATGTGGTCTCCGACGAGGTAACGCTGCGTGGACAGGCGTTCGACGAGCCAGTCGAGGCGCGCGAACAGGCGGTCGTAGGCCCTGTCGTATGCCTCCTGCGATCCGGCGAATCCACAGCGGTAGACACCGTTGTTGACGTCCTCGAAGACCAGATCAGCGACCTCGTCGATCTCGCCGCGCAGTGCTTCGGGGTACAGATCAGGGGCACCGTCTCGGTGGTACTGCGTCCACTCGGTCGACAGATCCAGCGTGATCTGCGGGTAGTCGTTGGTCACGACCTCGCCGGTAGGGACATCGACGATGGCGGGGACAGTGATGCCGCGCTCGTAGTCCGGGAACCGGGCGAAGTAGGCGTCCTGCAGCCTCTCGATTTTCAGAACCGAATCGATCCCGCCGGGCTCTTCCTGGAAGTTCCAGCTGCGCGGGTCGTGGGTCGGTCCCGGAATGCCCAGGGAGAGAACATCTTCTAGCCCCAGCAGCCGACGCACGATGATGGACCGATGAGCCCACGGACAGGCGCGCGCAGCAATCAGGCGATACCGTCCCGGCTCCACCGGATAACCGTCCCGGCCGTCGGCGGTGATCCGCGTCGGAATGTAGTTCGTGTCCCTCTTGAATTCCTTGCCCGGTTCCACGTACGCGGCGTCATCGGCCATGCTTGTTGCTCCTCACCTCGACTGGTTCCTTCCGACGCTACCCAGTTCGGAGCCTCCTCAACCGGGTCAGGCTCGAACCACAGCTGTGTGGCACACGCCCAGTTCGGTGTATCCCAGCCGCGCGGCGAGGCGTCGGGCAATGGAGTTCTCGGGTCGCGAGCGCCACTGCGGGATCAAGCCCTCGTCGATGGCGTCGTTGGTAGCCAGTCGGCCGACCACCTGAGCGTGACCCCGTCGGCGATGAATCGGGTCGGTCAGGACGCGCATGTCGGCCAGAATCAGCTGCTCTTCCGAATACCCGGCTGAGGCGAGCGAGTGCGCCGAGTCTGCGGGCCTGTCGTCGCCGAGGAGCGTGAACCAATTCCGCGAAACCGATTCTCCGAAGGCCTCGGCAACGTCGGCATCGTCGCACTTCGCCGCCAGGTTGCGGACGTGCACAGCATCGTGCGATATCAGCGGATCGTGCACATCGATGGAATGGCCGATGTCCGAGCCGTACGCCAGCGAGTGCGTGCCGATCTCGTAGTGCGCCGAGCGGTCTCCGAGTAGCGAGGACATCCAGGTTCGGTCCGCACCGGGGCAGCCGGTGATCGAGCGGGAGGCATCCACCGCCCAGGACGGCCCTGCAATCACGGTGGTCCCGGCCAGTGACAACACGGTGACGTTGTCCGTCGAAACGAGATGTTCGACGCGGTCGGCGTCGGTGTCGAGAGCCGTGTCGTCCAGGCCCAGTTGTCGACACCAGGCCAGACGAACGATGTCGAGTTTGTGGGAGTCGAACCGGCCGGCGTCGAAAAGGGGGAAATCCACGTGTCGAGACTAGCTATCGAGCCCGTGGGCGACGTTCTGGTTTCACCGTCCAAAAGCAATCTTTCGAACTTTTTTGCCCCCGGTGTTTCGCTCAGCGCCGATAGATGGCAGACTCGCATTTGAGATTAGAGCTTCGACGTGAAGATCTAGCTCGCTTACAGAAGGTTTACAGAATGACGCAGGGCAGTGTGAAGTGGTTCAACGGCGAAAAGGGCTTCGGCTTCATCGAGCAGGATGGTGGCGGACCGGACGTTTTCGTTCATTACTCGGAGATTCAGGGTAGCGGCTTCAAGTCGCTCGACGAGGGCCAGCGCGTGGAGTTCGAGGTGGGCCAGGGTCAGAAGGGCCCCCAGGCTACCGGCGTCCGCGCCATCTGATTCAAGCTTCGTAACCCGATTTCTCCTGGCGGAGTGACCTTCTCGAAGTAATCTCCACCAGAAACTCGGTGACAAGGCCGGATACACGGAAGAAATTCCGAGTATCCGGCCTTCGTCTGTTCGAACGGGACATCGACTACGGTCGGTGTCCCTTACGCGCTCGATAGGGCATTGTGCGCTGTATGTCCGATTGATACCCAGGTCAGAGCATTGTCCGGGTTGCTCTTCGTAGGACCATGACCGTATATTCCAACTGGAATAATTCGATTGGGATATCCAGATGGGGGGGTCGATGCGAGGGGATGCAGTGAATCCGCTGGGGGTCTCGGTCCTCGCCCTGCTCTCGGAGGCACCGATGCATCCCTACGAGATGTATCAGCTCCTTCTCGAGCGCAAAGAGGACCGGATCGTGAAGATCCGTCCCGGTTCGCTGTATCACGCGGTCGCTCGACTTCACGGGCAGGAGTTGATCGCCGAGGTCGGAACCGACCGCGGGGGAAATCGTCCCGAGCGCACGACCTACGAGATCACCCCCGCGGGCCGGCGGGTCCTCGTCGATCGGCTCGCCGAGATCCTTCGTTCCCCGGTGCGCGAATATCCACAGTTCACCCTCGGCCTGTCCGAGATGCACAACCTCCCGGCGTCCGAGGCGATCGCTTTGCTCCGTGCGCGAATCGAAGACCTGGCTCGAGAAATCGAGGAACTGTCCGGATTCCAGCGCCTGGCGCGAGAACGTAAGACGTCCGAAATCTACTGGGCTGGAATCGATTACACCTACCACATGCTGGCCGCTGAAGTGAAGTGGTTGACGAGCTACATCGATCGCCTCGACAGCGGCGAGCTCGAGTGGCCGCATGCCATTTCCGCACAGCACACCACCCTGACCGATCGGCACCGACCACACGACCCCGACACCTCGGGGCACTGCCACACGACCCCGACGCCTCGGGGAACTAGGAGAACGCTATGAACGCCGTCGAGACCGCGCCGTTGCACAACGACATCAGACCGTGGCCCGCCCTGTGGGCGCTGTGCCTCGGCTTCTTCATGATTCTGGTGGACACCACCATCGTGGCCGTCGCTCAGCCCGCGATTCTCGCCGGTCTGAACACGGACATCAACAACGTCATCTGGGTCACCAGTGCGTACCTCCTGGCCTATGCCGTTCCATTGCTGGTCACGGGTCGGATGGGTGACAAGTTCGGCCCGAAGAACCTGTACATCGCCGGCCTCGTGCTCTTCACCCTCGCGTCCGTGTGGTGTGGACTGTCGGGGTCGATCGAGATGCTCATCGCGGCGCGTGCGGTTCAGGGTCTCGGCGCAGCGATGATCACCCCGCAGACGATGGCCGTGATCACTCGTGTGTTTCCGGCGGAGAAGCGCGGAACTGCGATGGGAGCATGGGGCGCAGTCGCAGGCGTCGCGACGCTCGTCGGGCCGATTCTCGGCGGTGTGCTGGTCGACTCGCTCGGCTGGGAGTGGATCTTCTTCATCAACGTGCCGGTCGGAATTATCGCAATTGCGTTGGCGCTGAAGTTCGTTCCGGTGTTGCCGACCCACGATCACAAGTTCGATCTACTGGGCGTTGCCCTCAGCGCCGTCGGACTCTTCTGCATCGTCTTCGGCATCCAGGAAGGTCAGAAGTACGACTGGGGTACCGGCGTCTGGATCCTCATCGGTGTGGGGTTGCTCGTCTTCGCGGGGTTCGTCTACTGGCAGTCCGTGAACAAGAACGAGCCGCTGGTGCCTTTGGCACTGTTCCGCGACCGGAACTTCTCGCTGTCCAACATCGGTATTGCAGCCATGGGCTTCGCGATGTCCGGCATGATGCTGCCGATCATGTTCTACGCGCAGAGTGTCACCGGTTTGACGCCTACCCGATCGGCGTTGCTGTTCGTGCCGATGGCGCTGCTCACCGGAATCCTCGCGCCCAATGTCGGCAAGCTCGTGGACAAGACACATCCCCGCTACATCGCTGGATCCGGATTGTTCATCCTCGCGGCCGCGCTGCTGTGGTTCGCGTACGAGATGACGCCCACCACCGCGATCTGGAGGCTGCTTCTGCCCATCGCGGCGATGGGTGTGGCGAACGCGCTGATCTGGTCTCCGTTGGCGGCCACGGCAACCCGCAATCTGCCGATGAGTCAGGCGGGCGCGGGCTCGGGCATCTACAACACCACCCGAATGATCGGCTCGGTACTCGGTAGCGCAGGCATCGGCGCGCTCATCCAATCGCGCTTGGCCGCCGAACTACCCAGCGGTGGATCAGCTTCGGGGGCAAACGAATTCGCCGGCCGCGTCCCGGAGATGCTGCGCGACGGATTCACCACCGCCATGTCGCAGTCGCTGATTCTGCCCGCCGCCGTGCTGATCGTCGGCATGATCGCAGTCTGCTTCTACGCCCGGCCTGCGTTCAAGTAAGTGCCTGCGGCAGTGGCGTACTCGAGTGCCCTGGAAGGCACTCGAGCGCACCACTGCTCATCGGGTCGTTCCGCAGGCTCCACTCCTACGCGAAGTGCACTACAGGCCCAGATCCCGGCCGATCAGTTCCTTCATGATTTCGTTCGATCCGGCCCAGATCTTGGTCACGCGAGCGTCTTTCCAGGCCCGGGCGGCGCGGTATTCGTTCATGAATCCGTAGCCGCCGTGCAGCTGGACGCAGTGGTCGAGAATCTCGTTCTGCACCTGCGAGCTCCACCACTTGGCCTTGGCGGCGTCGATGGCCGTCAGCTCACCGATTCCGTGCGCGGCAATGCAGTTGTCGATGTACGCCTGTGCCACATCGAGTTTGGTGACGAGCTCGGCGAGCAGAAACTTGTTCCACTGCAACGAGCCGATCTGCTGACCGAAGGCCTTGCGGTCCTTGGCGTACTGCAGCGTCTCCTCCAGAATGGGGCGGACGTGTCCGAGGTTGGCCACCGAGCAGCTGATGCGTTCCTGGGGGAGCAGCTGCATCATGTGGATGAAGCCGCCGTCGAATTCGCCGATCATGTTCGAGCTCGGTACCCGCACGTTCTCGAAGAACAATTCGGCGGTGTCGGATTCGGGCTGACCGACCTTGTCGAGCTTGCGGCCGCGAGAGAACCCTTCGGTACCGTTCTCGACGGCGAAGAGCGTGATGCCCTTGGCCTTCTTCTCCGGCGTCGTGCGGGTGGCGACGATGACGAGATCGGCGGAGTTGCCGTTGGTGATGAAGGTCTTGGAGCCGTTGATGATGAAGTCGTCGCCGTCCTTGACGGCGGTGGTCTTCAGCGCGGCCAGGTCCGAGCCACCGGACGGCTCGGTCATGGCGATCGCGGTGAGGATCTCGCCGCTGCAGAAGCCGGGCAGCCAGCGCTTCTTCTGCTCCTCGGTGGTGAGCTTCACGAGATAGGGCGCGACGATGTCCACGTGAATACCGAAGCACGACGCCACCGCGGCACTCGAGCGGGCGAGTTCCTCGGCGAGGACGGCGTTGAATCGGTAGTCCTCCGCTCCACTGCCGCCGTATTCCTCCGGTACTTCGAGCCCGAGGAAGCCGTTGCGTCCTGCTTCGAGCCAGATCTCACGGTCGATGTACCGCTGTTCGACGAGCTTCTCCTCGACCGGGGTGATGGTTCGGGTGACGAACTCGCGCACCGATGCACGGAAGTCCTCGTGATCGGCCTCGAACAGGCTGCGCTTCATGTATGTGTTCCTCTCGGTAACGGTGACTTATCTGCGCACAATACTCGCTGGTAACAACCGCCCGAGACGGGTGTGGCACTATGCGAACCATGGCTGACGCACCCACTTCGCTCGTTCGATCCACCACCGATGCCGGCGCAGAGATCGCTGTGCTCACCTTCGATCACGGTCCGCTCAACCTCTTCGATCAGGCGATGTTCGATGCAGTGGCCGCGAACGTCGCCGATCTCGTCGCGAGTCCGCCTCGTGCAGTGCTGCTGCGCGCCGAGGGCAAGGTCAACTCGGCAGGCGTCGACGTGCACGTGTTCCAGGGCCTGTCCGCTGCGCAGGGTGCCGATCTGTGGCGTGGTTTGTTCGCAAGCATCGCGCATCCACTCGAGGCGCTGCCGTGCCCGGTGATCTACGCCGCGCACGGGTTGACGCTCACTGCGGCGTTCGAGATCTCGTTGGCCTGCGACATCATCCTGGCCGGACCGAAGGCGAAGTTCGGTCTGGTCGAGACCGTCGTCGGTCTGACGCCGTCGATGGGTGGACCGCAGCGTCTGGCAGAGCGAGCCGGGTCGGGTCGGGCTCGCGAGCTCGTCATGACCGGAGATCTGTACGACGCGCAGACGCTGAAGGAGTGGGGCGTGGTCAATCAGATCCACGACGACGTCGACGCTGCGGCGCTCGCGCTGACCCATCGACTGGCCGACGGCCCCACCGTCGCGCACGCGGCAACCAAACAGATTGTGGCAGCGTGGCGTTCCGGTGGCGTGGCCCACGCGGACGAGATCACCTCGGAGGTCTCGGGCGCTCTGTTCGAGACCGAGGATCTGCGCGGCGCGGTCGCGAGCTTCCTCGAGGTCGGCCCGGGTAAGGCGACGTACACGGGCAAGTAGAATCGTATGAGTGAGTAACGATCAGCTGGCCGAACTGCACCTGCACATCGAAGGGTCGCTCGAACCTCCGCTGATCTTCGATCTTGCCGAGCGCAACGCAATCACGCTGCCGTACAACGACATAGACGAACTACGCGCGAAGTACGAGTTCACGGACCTGCAATCCTTCCTCGATCTGTACTACGCGAACATGGCCGTGTTGCAGACCGCCGAGGATTTCGCCGATCTGGCCCGGGCCTACTTCCGCCGGACCGCGCAGGCCGGGGTGACGCACGCGGAGATCTTCTTCGACCCGCAGGCGCACACCGAGCGCGGTGTACCGCTCCAGGCCGTCGTCGAGGGATTGGCCGACGCGTGTGCGACCAGTGAGCGCGAATTCGGCGTCACCAGTGGGCTGATCGCGTCGATTCTGCGCGACAAGCCGGTACTGCACGCGAATCAACTGCTCGACGACCTGTTGGCGCTGCAGGCCCCGATCATCGGCCTCGGACTCGATTCCGCCGAGGTGGGCTACCCACCGTCGTTGTTCGTCGACGTGTTCGCCAAGGCGCGCGCCGAGGGTTTGCACGTGGTGGCTCACGCCGGTGAGGAAGGCCCGCCCGACTACATCTGGCAGGCACTGGATCTGCTGAAGGTCGAGCGCATCGATCACGGGGTGCGGTGCCTGGAAGACGAAGCGCTGGTGAATCGACTTGTCGAGGAACAGATTCCGCTTACCGTCTGCCCGCTGTCCAATGTTCGGCTCAAGGTGATCGACAACGTCGAGCAGTTGCCGTTGCGGCAGATGCTCGAGCGCGGCCTGTCGGTGTCGATCAATTCCGACGATCCCGCCTACTTCGGCGGCTACGTCGACGACAACTTCTCTGCCCTCGAAGCGGGAATGGGCCTCACCGCGGCCGAGCGAAAGCAATTGGCCGAGAACTCGATTCGCGCGAGCTTCGCGACCGTCTAGGTCAGCACGACTGTCTCGATCAGTTCGCCGTCACCGAGATCTTCGGGTAGCCGGTGGCTCCGTCGGGAACGGTGTCGGCGGTCTTGTTGGTCTGCAGCTCTCCGGCCGAGTTGGTGGCGCGGGCTCGGATGGAATGCTGGCCCGCAGCCAGATCGAGCTCGACCGTCCATTGCCGCCAGGTGTCCTTGGAGTACTCCTCCGAGAGCGTGGCCGGCACCCAATTGCCCTCGTCCACTTGCACTTCCACGCCCTCGATACCGGTGTGCTGATCCCAGGCGACGCCCGCGACTACCGACTTCCCGGCGGGCACCGAGCTGCCCGATCGCGGGGTGTCGATGCGCGAGGCGGTCTTGATCGGTCCGAGAGCGCCCCAGCCGCGATCGGTCCAATACGCCGTCACCTTGTCGAAGCGGGTGATCTCGATGTCGGTGACCCATTTGGTCGCCGAGACGTACCCGTACAGACCCGGAACGACGAGCCGCGCCGGGTAGCCGTGCTCGACGGGCAGCGGTGCACCGTTCATCCCCACCGCCAGTAAGGCGTCGCGCCCGTCGAGCAGTACCTCCAGGGGAGTGCCCGCGGTGAAGGCGTCGCTGCTCGACGACAGCGCCATGTCGGCATCCGGCGAAATGCCTGCTTCTTCGAGAATGTCCTCGAGCGGGTAGCCGATCCACGTTGCGTTGCCCACGAGGTCGCCGCCGACGATGTTCGACACACAGGTCAGGGTGACCGTCTTCTCGACGGCCTGGCGCTGGGCCAGATCGGCGAACGTCAGCTCGATCTCGCGGTCGACCATGCCGTGTATCCGCAGCGACCACGTATCCGACGCCACCCGCGGCACGACCAACGCGGTATCGATGCGGTAGAAGTCCTCGTTCGGGGTGATGTACGACGCGAGGCCGTCGATCTGCAGGTCTGCCCCGACCGGTATCGGTGGTTGCGGTGTCGGGGTCGGAAGCATGAAGCCGAGTCGATCGGCGGTCACGGCGCGCGCCGAGGTGAGCATCCGTCCGGCCGTTCCGGCGACGACGCCGAGTACCGCAGCGCCGGCGGCGAGGGTCAGGAAGCTGCGACGGTTCATGCCCTCGGTCGCCGGGGTGGCGGCTCCGATGAGGGCGTGCAGCACAACGATGCCGACGATGACGCCGCCGATGGTCGGGACTGCGTAGAAGGCCGTTGCGTCGGGTCGCGTCACCGCCGCGAGTACGCCGAGCACGCCCAGCGCTGCGAACACCACAGCACCGATCGGTTTGCGGGTGATGCCTGCCGCGGCGGCGATAGCAGCGATCACCACGGCCATGCCGACGAACAGGGCGAGCTTGTCGGAGGTGCCGAACGTGTCGATGGCCCATTCACGGACCGGGGCCGGACTGTTGTCGACGGCCGAGGACCCGACGGCCGTCAGTGGCGACGAGTTCGGTCCGATGGGGACGGCGATCAATTCACCGACACCGAGGACGACTCCGGCGGCGATGATGCCGGACAGCGCGCGTTTACCTGTGCTCACTCGCTCCAATGTAAGCGTGCGGGGAGTGGCTGCGTGCACGGGACGCTCCACTCGGAGCGTTGGCCTGGGGAAATCCACTCGAAGGTCGCAGAAGTGGAGCGGAAATTGCGCGTATCGTCACGCCGATCAACCGCTCAGGACAGCAGGTGTTCGAGATACTCGCTGCCGAACACCTTGTGCGGGTCCATCGAATCGCGGATGCGGAGGAAATCGTCGAAGTGCTCGTAGGAATCACGCAGTTCGTCGCCGCCGAGGGAGTGCAGTTTGCCCCAGTGTGGCCTGCCGCCGACGCTGCGGCAGATGGCCTCGACGGCGTCGAAGTATTCGCGGTGATCGCGGCGGTGGTACTGGTGCACAGCGATGTAGGCCGTCGGGCGTCCGTAGGCCGTGGAGAGCCAGATGTCGTCGGCGGCCGCGAATCGTACTTCGACGGGAAACGCGATGGACATCGAAGACTGCTCGAGCCAGCGATCCACCTCGCGCAGCACCCGGCCGATCTCGGATGCCGGCACCGCGTACTCCATCTCGACGAATCTGACCGTCCGCGAGGATGCGAACACTCGGTACGAGCGATCGGTGTACTCGCGGGCCGACAGTGCCCGGGCCGAGACCGCGTTGAGTCGAGGAATCAGGGCCGGCACCCGCGTCACCATGCGGTTGAGCCCCTCGAAGACCGTGTTGGACAGTAGTTCGTCGTCGAGGTACGAGCGCACCTTTCCCAGCGGGCGCAGCACGGCGTTCCCGGGCAGGCGGGTGTTGCGTTTGGTCAGCACCCGGTCGGTGTGCGGAAACCAGTAGAACTCGAAGTGGTCGACGGCAGCGACGGTGGTTTCGAGCTCGGCGAGCGCTGCCGTCAGCGTCGACGGTTCCTCGACGGCCCGCAGGGCGAACGCCGGAACGCAGTCGAGCGTGATTCGGGTGATGACGCCGAGCGCACCGAGGCCGATGCGGGCCGCGTCGAACAGCTCGGTGTTCTCGTCGCGGGAGCACCGGACGAGCCGGCCGTTCGCGGTCATCAGCTCCAGAGCATGCACCTGAGTGGCGATGCCGCCGAAACGGGCACCGGTTCCGTGGGTGCCCGTGGAGATGGCTCCGGCGACGGACTGTTCGTCGATGTCGCCGAGGTTGGTCATGGCCAGGCCGAGGTCCCACAGCCGCGCGGTCAGCTCGCGCAGCCGAGTGCCGGCGAGCACCGTCACCCGGGCGGAACCGTCGTCGTCGCGGACGACCGATTCGATCCCACGCAAGGAATCGAGGCTGATCTGAACGCCGTCGGTGACGGCGATCGGAGTGAAGGAGTGACCGGCCCCGACGCATCGCGCCGACCGAGACCGATCGACGGCGCCCTGAAGAACGCTGCGCACTTCGTCCACCGATGCGGGCTCGGCACGATGCGCCGGATATGCCTGCTGATTGCCCGCCCAGTTCTGCCACGACCGCTCGATCATCGAATCACTATCGCACCCTCGAAGCCGCAGGGTCGTTCCGCAGGCTCCACTCCCGAACCCTCGGGGTCGCGCCCCGTGGATCAATATGGGGCACAGACTTCGGCAGCCCCCTAGTATCGGGTCATGCAATCGAGGCTGCCCGCGGATGTGCGACGCGCACAACTGGTGCAGTCGGCGATCGACGTCGCGGAGCGGGTGGGTATCGAGTCCCTGACGGTGCGCGCGCTCTCGGAGTACGCCGACGTCACCAAGGGCATCGTGCAGTACCACTTCGAGACCAAGCAGGATCTGGTGATCGCGATGGGGGAGCACCTCATCGTCGACGTCACCGAGATTCTCCACGCGGCGTTGGACAGCGCTGTCGGCACCCGAGAATTGCCAGGAGTTCGGGGTCTGCGCGAGCTGGTGCACGGCGGACTGAGCGCAGTGTGGTTGTTGATCGAGAAGTCGCCGGATCGGCAGTTGCTCGCGTACGAGATCAAGACCTACCTCCTGCGGCATCGCGCGCTCGGGTCCGCCACCGCGGCCGAGATTGCCAATGGTCAGTACCGGATCCGCGACTCCGAGGCCCGGTTGTTCTTCGAGAAGTGCTCCGATCACACCGGCACGAGATGGCTCGAGCCGGTGGAGTCGATCGCGCGCTTCGGGATGGCGACGCTCGACGGGCTGGTGCTGCGGTGGCTGGTCGACGGTGACGACCTCGAGGTGCTGGCTCAGATCGACGACCTGTCCGGGCTGATCGCGGGCAAAGCCCTGGACCGTTGAGCACTCGCCGGGACTTCTCGGCTGCGGAGTGTTTGACTGTGTGGGTCCGGCAACGACGACGAAGGAATGTTGAAGTATGAGTTCGATCGCCGGTGTCGTCACCACCGACACGACACCATTGTCTCGTATCGCCACCGCTACCGAGGGTCTCGAATCGCCTTTGGCTGCAGTCGATTCCGTCGCTCTCGATGCCAATGCGGCGGCGTTGCGAGCGCGAGCGAAGGGGGTCCCGATTCGGATCGCCAGCAAGTCGGTGCGCTGCCGAGCGGTCCTCGATCGGGTGCTCGCAGCAGAAGGCGTGAGCGGGGTCATGGCGTACTCGCTGCGTGAGGCGGTGTGGCTCGCGCGCCAGGGGGTCGAGGACATCCTGATGGGCTATCCGAGTGTCGACCCCACCGCTCTAGCCGAGGTCGTCAACGATCGGGTTCTGTCGGGTCGCATCACACTGATGGTCGACGACGTCGCGCAATTGGACATCGTGCGCGACGCCACCCGCAGCGACCTTCTCAAGCCCCGTATCTGTATCGATGTCGATGCCTCGCTACGGATCGGGCCGCTGCACATCGGGGTCAGGCGTTCTCCGCTTCGCGATCCCGAGCAGGTTGCCGCCTTCGCGCGGGACGCGCACTCGCGGGGGTTCCGGGTCGTCGGCCTGATGTTCTACGAGGCGCAGATCGCCGGTGTGCCTGATTCCAATGTCGCGGTGGAGTGGATGAAGTCGCTCTCGTCTCGTGAGATCTCCACGCGCAGAAGGGCAGTGGTCGAGGCAGTGTCCGCGGCGGTGGGTCACATCGAGATCGTCAACAGCGGCGGCACCGGGTCGATCGACTTCTCGGCGGCCGATCCGGTCGTCACCGAGGTCACCGCCGGATCGGGTCTGTTCGCGCCGACGCTGTTCGACAGGTATCGCGCCTTCTCGGCCGAGCCGTCGCTGTTCTTCGCGCTGTCCGCGGTGCGCAAGCCGACGCCGCAGATCGCAACGTTGTTCGGCGGTGGCTACATCGCGTCGGGTCCGGCGTCGGGGTCGCGATCCCCGAGGCCGGTGGCGTGGTCGAGAAAGGCCGCCGGAGTAGTGACGTCCGGGCTGAAGCTACTGCGCAACGAGGGTGCCGGTGAGGTGCAGACTCCGGTGAGCGGGGCCGACGAGGTGAAGATCGGTGATCGCGTCTGGTTCCGGCACGCCAAGGCGGGCGAGCTGTGCGAACGATTCGACACCCTGCATCTGGTGCACGCCGACGGATCCGTCGAGCCGGTCCCCACCTACCGCGGCGAGGGCATGGCGTTCGGCTGAATTCCGTTCTCGCACAGGCTCATGAAGGTGCCCAGCGTGCGCAGTCCGGCCGGGGTCGACGGCAAGTACTGGGTCAGTGCTCTCGATCGGACCAGTATCGCGGCCCACTGACCGCGAGAGACGGCGACGTTGAGTCGGTTGCGCGAGAGCAGAAACGACATGCCACGCGGAACGTCCTCGATCGCCGATGCCGCCATCGAGATCAACACCACCGGTGCCTGTCGGCCTTGGAACTTGTCGACGGTTCCGACCGATACGTCACCCAGTCCGGCGGCCGCGAAACGCTCGAGGACGACGGCGACCTGAGCGTTGTAGGCCGCGACGACGAGAAAGTCGGACTGCTCCATCGGCCGCGCGCCGTCGAACGACTCGGGGTTGCTCCACGATCGACCCAAGAGACTCTGCACTCGTGCGACGATCTCGTCGGCCTCTTCCACCGAGTCCGTGGAGTTACCGTGATGGTCCAGATAGACGGTGTGCAGGCCGGGCTCCAGCCCTGACAGTGAACGAGCCTGTGTGACAGCCTTGTTGGACTGCAGTTTGCCCTCGTACGACAGCGCCGAGACGGGCGCGCACAGATCCGGATGCATCCGCCACGTCGTGGCCAGGAAGTACCCGCGATCGGCGGGCAGAGTCGGGTGACCGTCGGTGATCCAGCCCAGGGCGGATTCGTCGACGAGTTCGGGGTGGGTGCCCTGACTGACCTGCGGAAGCTGTGCCGGGTCGCCGAGCAGCAACAGGTTGCGGGCAGACACCGAGACGGCGATGGTGTTGGCCAGCGAGAACTGCCCGGCCTCGTCGACGACCAGCAGATCCAGGGCCCCGCGCGGTATCCGGCCGGGGTTGGAGAAGTCCCAGGCGGTGCCGCCGATCACGCAGCCCTGCTCGGCGTCGGTGACGAAACGGGCGTAGTCGGTGGGTTCGACGACGGTGTGGGCGGTCGGGGCCTTCTTGCCCACCTTGGCCGGGTCCACCCCGGCGGCCACGATGGTGTCCAGCAGATTGTTCACCACGTGATGAGACTGGCCCACCACGCCGATGCGCCAGTGATGGACGTCGACCAGTTCGGCGATCACTCGCGCGGCGGTGTAGGTCTTCCCGGTCCCGGGTGGGCCTTGAACGGCCACATAGGAGTTCGCCAGATCGAGCAGCGCTGCCGTGACCGCAGCTGCGTAGTCGTGGCCCTGTACCGCGGGAAGGCCTTTGCCGGAACGGGTTCGGGGCGCGGACAGCGTCAGCAGATCGGCGATGGCCGTAGGCGGAAGGTGGGGCAGGGCAGCGCTGACCTCGGTGGCCGCTGCGACGATCGCCTCTTCGAGGTATTTGGTCGCAGGCGGCGGCTCGGGCGCCGTCGCGATGGGAAAGTCGGTGTATTCGGTCACGCCCTTGCGTAGGTTCTCCTGCACGACGACCATGTCGAGGGTGCCCTCGTAGCCGGTCTGCACGATCTCGACCGACGTGGTCGCGCGATGGGTAGGTTGCTGTTTCGGCAGCCCTTCCGGGGCCGGTTCTGCGTAGAGGAGTTTGACCTTCGAGCCCCCGAGCACGCCGTTGCTCAGATGTCCCACCAGCTTGATCTGTCGTCGTAGAACCCGCTGTGTGGGTGCCGTTTTCATCCAGTCGTGCACCAGTTCCGCGCGTTCGACTTTCAATACGTCCGCCGCATCGGGCCACTCGTCCATCGGATGGGTCAGTCGATCGAAGTGGGCCCACCAGAACGGCTTTCGCTCACGGCGGTGGTAGCCGATGGCACCGGCGAACAGGGCCACGGCCTGCTGCGTCGGGGTGCGGTCCCATGGCAGTCCCGCGTACTCGGCAAGTTCGAGTTCCAGCGGGCTCGCGGTGTCGGAGGCGCTCTTGTCGAGGTCGAGCTCCTGTTTCACCCGCGGCGGAACACCGGCGTCCGATGCGCGTTCGAGCAACCAATCGCGCAGTCGTAGAGTCGATTCGCAGTCGGTACGGTTGTACTCGGCAATATCCGCCAGAAGAGCGGCGGCCTCGTCATCCTTGCCCTGGTCGCGCAGATCGCACCAGTTCGCGTATTCGACGATCGATGCGGCGGCGTCGGTGACGTCTCCGTCGCGGGAGGCGGGCATGTACAGCGGTTCGAGTTTCTTGATGCTGTAGGACCGAGCTCCGATGCGTACTGCAGACCGGACAACGGGATACAGGTCTACCAATACGTTGTCCCGCAGCAGGTTGTCGACGGCGTCCTCGCCCACTCCGTAGCGCCCGGCAAGGCGCAGCAGCGCGGTCTTCTCGTACGGCGCGTAGTGGTAGACGTGCATGCGGGGGTATGCGGCGCGGCGTGCGGAGACGTAGTCGAGGAAGTCGATCAGGGCACGGCGTTCCTGCGCGCGATCGTGCGCCCAGAACGGAAGGAACTCGCCGTCGGCGGTGTAGACGCCGAACAGGTACTCGAGCCCCCATTCGCTACTCCCGGCTTCGGCCCACAGTGGATCGCCCTCGAAGTCGAAGAAGATGTCGCCCGGGTCGGGTTCGGGGATCACCCCGAGGGCGTCGGCGTCGAAGATCTCGAATTCCGGTTCTCCGCTGTGCTCCTGGCGAACTTGCAGCGCCGCCTGGGCGCGCAGGTTCGCCGCCGTACGAGTGGACATCCCGTCGACACTCCCCGTGGAGGAGGCCAGCTCGTCCACCGTGGTGATTCCCGCGTCGAGCAGCTTCTCGCGGGTACTTGCGCGCATGCCGGCGACGAGAACCAGGTCTCGGTGCTGTTCCACCTCGACAACGCAGGCCTCGCACTGCCCGCACCCGGAGTAGCGCGAATCGAACCAATCGACGACGGTGCCTTCGGCGTGGTGCTCGTCGAGGATGTGTTGCAGATGGTCCCGGGACTGCCGGTAGACCGGAAGTATCTCGGCGAGAGCGTGAACGGAGTCGCTGCCGTCACCGAGCACGAGGTGTACATCGTCGCTCGGAGTCACTCCGCCGGCCCGCAGCGCATCTGCGTACGCCGCCAACTGGAGCAGAGCCGGCACCTTCGCGTGCCGCGACAGCTTGGTGTCGTACACGCCGTAGCCCGAACCCTCTGCCACCAAAAAGTCGCAGAAGCCGAGGAACCGGCCGTCGAAGAAGGTTGCCTGGTACACCACGGGGGTGCGTGCGGTCAGCGCGGTGAAGGTTGCCCACGCGGCGTCGGCCAGTTCCTGGGCGGTGCGTCCCGGTCTGTCCATCGTCAGGACGCCTCCGGGGTAGCGCAGCTCGAAAGCTGCGAGTTGACGCCGTTCGTGTTCGAATCCGAGTGCGGACGTGCGGTCGAGCATGGGGTCCGGTTCGGCGGCGGCGCGCGGGATCAGTCCGGTCAACCCGTCGAGTCGGCGAAGCAATGCGAATTCGCAGGACGCCGCCGCCGCGAGGTCGCTGGCGCTGTAGACGACCCGATCGCCGAGGAGGAACACAAGTGCCCACCCTAGCCATCGACGACAGCGGCGCCGGTCACGTTGCGCGCGGATGCCGACGAGAGGAGGCAAAATGATCGAATGCCATTTTTCGACGGAGCCACCGGTGCTGTCCATTACCGAAACTGGACCGTTCCCGATGCTCGTTTCGGTCTTGTGTTCCTCCACGGTCTCGGTCAGAACAGCGGCCACTATCACCGGTTCGCCCGGGTGTTGAACGGACGCGGAGTGGACGTGTGGGCGGTCGATCATGTCGGCCACGGTCTCACCGAAGGGGAGTTGACCGACGCGGCTCAGATACCTGGCCTGGCTCAGAATGCGCTGCAGCTGCTCGACATCGCCGAGGCCGAGCATCCCGAACTGTCGTTCGCGCTGATGGGGCACTCGCTGGGTGCCGCGACGGCCATCGCAGCACTCGGCGCGCATCCGGAGGCGGTCCGGTGCGCTGTGCTGTGTGGCACTCCGAAGTCGGTGACGGGCGCTTCCGACGACCTCTCCGACAATGTGATTCCGATCCTCGCCGTGCACGGTGTCGACGACCGCTTGGCTCCGATCGATGCAGTCCGCGAGTGGATCGGCGGTGTGCCCGACGCGGCCCTGCACGAGTTCGACGACGGAGGCCACGACCTACTGCACGAGAAGATCCACCTGCAGGTGACGTTGGCGGTCGCGGAGTTCCTCGACGAGCACATGTCCTGACCCGAGAACCGAGAAAGGGCCCGGCGTGCACAGCACGCCGGGCCCTTTCTCTCGAGGTCGATCTACGAGTAGATGGCCTCGATGTCGCTGCCACGCTCGGAGTGGATGATGTTGCGCTTGAGCTTCATCGTCGGGGTGAGCTCTCCGGTTTCGACGGTGAAGTCGTTCTCGAGGATCGTGTACTTCTTGATCTGCTCGGGGTTGGAGACCTTCTTGTTGGCCTCGGCCACGGCCTTGTCGATCTCGGCGACGAGGTCGGCGTTCTTCGACAGCTCCGAGAACGGGATGTCGGCAGAAAGGCTGTGGCGTTCGAGCCAGCCCGGCAGTGCCTCGGGATCGAGGGTGATCAGCGCACCGATGAACGGCTTGGCATCGCCGACGACGAGGCACTGACTGATGATGGCGTTGGCGCGCAGGGCGTCCTCGAGCACCGCGGGAGCGACGTTCTTACCACCCGCGGTGACGATGATTTCCTTCTTGCGGCCGGTGATCGAGACGAAGCCTTCCTGGTCGATCGACCCCAGATCGCCGGTGTGGAACCACCCGTCGACGATCGCTTCGGCGGTGGCCTTCTCGTTGTGCCAGTAGCCGCTGAACACCACCGGACCCTTGAGCAGCAGCTCGCCGTCCTCGGCGACCTTGACTGCGTGGCCGTCGATGGGCTTGCCGACGGTGCCGACGCGCTGTTCCTTGGTGGTGTTGACGGTGACTGCCGCGCTGGTCTCGGTCAGTCCGTAGCCCTCGTAGACCGGGACACCCGCGCCGCGGAAGAAGTGGCCGAGGCGAGCGCCGAGGGGGCCGCCGCCCGAGACCGCACGATCGCAGTTGCCGCCGAGGGCGGCCCGCAACTTGGAGTAGACGAGCTTGTCGAACACCGTGTGCTTGAGGTTCAGGACCAGGCCTGCGCCGCCCTTCTCCTGGGCCTCACTCCACTCGATGGCCGTCGCGGCGGCCTTGTCGAAGATGCTGCCCTTGCCGCCGTCGTGTGCCTTCTGCTTGGCCGAGTTGTAGACCTTCTCGAACACGCGCGGCACCGAGAGAATGAAGTTCGGCTTGAAGACGGCGAACTGATCCACCAGTGTCGATACGTCCGAGGTGTGGCCCACGGTCACCTTCGACTCGAACGAGCCGAACGACACCGCGCGGGCGAACACGTGCGCCATCGGGAGGAACATCAGTGTGCGGTTGCCCTCGCGCATGGAGTCGTGCAGGGCGATCTGGGTGGCCTGGACCTCGGCGTAGAAGTTCGCATGCGTGAGCTGCACACCCTTGGGGCGGCCGGTGGTGCCCGAGGTGTAGATCAGGGTTGCGGGGGAGGCGGCGGTGACCTGGTGCCGACGGGTGTGCACGTCCTCGTCGCTGACTCCCGCGCCGCGGGTGGTCAGCTCGTCGATGGCACCGTCGTCGATCTGGAGTACCTCACGCAGGTCGGCGGCACCGTCGGTGACGTCCTTCAGGTTGGAGACATGGGACGCGGTCTCGACGATCAGCAACTTGGTCGCCGAGTCCTCGAGGATCCACTGGGCCTGATCGGCCGAGGAGGTCTCGTAGATCGCGACGGTGCATCCGCCCGCAGTCCAGATGGCGTAGTCGAGAACGACCCATTCGTAGCGCGTCGCGCTGAGAATCGCGACGCGGTCACCGAGTTCGATGCCCGATGCGATCAGGCCTTTGGCTACGGCGGTGACCTCTTTGGCGAACTGGCCCGCTGTGACGTCGGTCCAGGTGCCGTTCACGAGTCGTTGGAACGGTACGAGGTTCGGCGATTCCTTTTCGTACCGGAAAACGGTGTCGGCCATGGAAGCGTCGTCGGGAATGGTGAACGACGCCGGCACAGAATATTCGCGCACTGCTGGACCCCTTACGGAAAAATAGCGTGGTAGTTGTGCATTTCATCACACCCCGGTCCGTAACGCACCACCGAGGGTGTCCGGTTTGTGAATTTTTGGTCGGCTCAGGGGGAGTTGAGTGTGACTCGGAGTACAACTTAACCGTCCGCAGCCGCCCCTCGCCGCCGGGTCGTGTCTGTGAGGCTGCTCGCACGAGGTGTCGGTGGCACCGTTTTCGTCACCTGATCAGCGTAGAAGGGGTCGCTGGGGTCGAGCAGGTACTAAACTCGGCGATATATGAGCACTTCAGAATCTGATCAGGATGCCGCCGTGACGTCTGACGAGACGAGTTCGACCCCTCCCGTCCAGGGCCACGCAGGTGAGTTGCCTTCGACGACGGATGACGACATCACCTTTGCCGATCTCGGAATAGACGAGCGGGTCCTGAAGGCCCTGCGCGACGTCGGTTACGAGAGCCCGTCGCCGATTCAGGCGGCCACCATTCCACCGTTGATGGCGGGTAACGACGTCGTCGGCCTCGCGCAGACCGGAACCGGAAAGACCGCGGCGTTCGCGGTGCCGATCCTGTCCCGTCTCGACGTCTCGCGTCGGGTGCCGCAGGCATTGGTGCTCGCCCCGACGCGCGAGCTGGCACTCCAGGTCGCCGAGGCGTTCGGCAAATACGCCACCCATATCCCGGGCCTGCACATTCTGCCGATCTACGGCGGCCAGGCGTACGGCATTCAGCTGTCCGGCCTGCGCAAGGGTGCCCAGATCATCGTCGGCACACCGGGACGTGTGATCGACCACCTCGAGAAGGGCACACTCGACCTGTCCGGGCTCGAATACCTCGTGCTCGACGAGGCCGACGAGATGCTCAAGATGGGTTTCCAGGAGGACGTCGAGCGCATCCTGTCCGACACTCCCGAATACAAGCAGGTTGCGTTGTTCTCGGCGACGATGCCGGCCGCGATTCGCAAGATCTCCAAGCAGTATCTGCACGACCCGGTGGAGATCACCGTCAAGACCAAGACGTCGACGGCACCGAACATCACCCAGCGCTACGTGCAGGTTGCCCATCAGCGCAAGCTCGAGGCGCTGACTCGAATCTTCGAGGTCGAAGAGTTCGAGGCCATGATCATGTTCGTGCGCACCAAGCAGGCCACCGAGGAGCTCGCGGAGAAACTGCGCGCACGGGGCTTCTCGGCTGCGGCAATCAACGGTGACATCGTGCAGGCTCAGCGTGAGCGCACCATCGGTCAGCTCAAGAACGGTCAGATCGACATTCTGGTGGCCACCGACGTGGCTGCTCGCGGTCTCGACGTCGACCGCATCTCGCACGTCATCAACTACGACATCCCGCACGACACCGAGTCCTACGTGCACCGCATCGGTCGCACCGGCCGAGCGGGTCGCGCCGGTCAGGCTCTGTTGTTCGTCGCGCCCCGGGAGCGTCACCTGCTCAAGGCCATCGAACGTGCGACGCGCCAGCCCATCACCGAGATGCAGCTCCCCAGCGTCGACGACGTCAATGCGCAGCGCGTGACGAAGTTCAAGGACTCCATCACCGAGAGCCTCGGCAACGAGAATCTGGCTCTGTTCCGCCGCCTCATCGAGGACTACGAGCGCGAGCACGACGTGCCGTTGGTCGACATCGCAGCAGCGCTGGCCATCCAGTCGCGCGACGGCGAAGCGTTCCTGTTGAAGCCGGAGCCGCCTGCCCCGCCGCGGACGCCCCGCGAGCCGCGTGAGCCGCGTCCCCCTCGCACGTTCGACGAGGATGCGGCCAGTTCGCATCACCGCAAGACGGGCCAGGAGATGGCGACGTACCGCATCAGCGTCGGAAAGCGTCATCACGTTGCTCCCGGTGCCATCGTCGGCGCCATCGCCAACGAAGGCGGACTGCGCCGAAGCGACTTCGGGCACATCAGCATTCGCCCCGATCACTCGCTGGTGGAGCTGCCTGCCGATCTCGCCGACGAGACGGTCGAGGCGTTGCGCCGTACCCGCATCAGTGGCGTGCTGATTCAGCTGCAGCCCGATTCCGGTCCTCCCGGACGCAGCGGCGGGCCCCGCGGCGGAGGAAAGTTCAAGGGCAGGCGCTAGCACGACCTCGAGGTCGAGCGTTTGGTGGCCGAGGCCGCGGGTATCCAGCCGCGCATGACCCACGTCACTCTGCGTGTCAACGGCACCGATCGCGAGATCGACTGCGACACCCGAACCACCCTGCTCGACGCATTACGAGAGAACCTCGATCTCATCGGGGCCAAGAAGGGGTGCGATCACGGGCAGTGCGGTGCCTGCACCGTTCTGGTCGAGGGTCGTCGGATCAATAGCTGCCTGACGTTCGCTGTCGCGCAGCAGGATCGCGAGATCACCACGGTCGAGGGGTTGTCCGACGGCGACACGCTGCACCCGGTGCAACAGGCCTTCGTCGATCGTGACGCGTTCCAGTGCGGGTACTGCACGTCCGGGCAGATCTGCTCGGCGGTCGCGGTGATCGAAGAGGCCAAGCAGGGTTGGCCCAGTGCCGTCACCGAGGACCTCGAGGCCACCGACGTCGAACTCGATTCGGGTGAAGTGCGAGAACGTATGAGTGGCAACCTCTGTCGCTGCGGTGCGTACGCCAACATCGTTCCGGCCGTGCAGGACGCATCGTGAAGACCTTCGAGTACGACGCCGCTACCGCGGTCGACGACGCAGTGGCCCGCCTCGCCCGGGACGAGCACGCGATGCTGCTCGGCGGAGGAACCAACCTCGTCGATCTGATGAAGCTCGGGGTTTCGAGCCCGTCGACTCTGATCGATGTGACGCGATTGCCGTTGCACGACATCGAGGTGACCGCCGACGGTTCCCTGCGTATCGGTGCGGCCGTGACCAACAGCGACCTCGCCGTGCATCCGGTGGTGCGCCAGCGCTACCCCGTGCTCTCGCGGGCAGTGCTCTCCGGTGCGTCGGGTCAACTACGCAACATGGCGACCACCGGCGGAAACCTGTTCCAGCGCACTCGTTGTGTCTACTTCATGGACTCTTCGAAGCCGTGCAACAAGCGCGAACCAGGCTCGGGCTGCCCTGCGCGCACGGGTGAACACCGAAACTTGGCCATTCTCGGGGCTTCGCAGGCCTGCGTGGCGACGCACCCCTCGGATATGGCGGTTGCGCTGTCGGCACTCGATGCGCGCATCGTCGTTCGCGGAGTCGACGGCGAACGTCTTCTCGCGATCGACGACTTCTTCCGGCTCCCGGGGGACGAGCCCCAGCGTGACAACACGGTGGCTCGGGACGAGATCGTCACGGCGATAGAGATTCCGAAGCCGGCCGACACCGCCGTCTCCACCTACCGCAAGGTGCGGGATCGGCAGTCCTACGCGTTCGCGGTCGCCTCCGTTGCCGCTGTTCTCGACGTCGAGGATGGAATCGTGCGCGGAGTGTCGATCGCGCTGGGCGGCGTCGCGCACAAGCCGTGGCGAGCACACACTGCCGAACACGCACTGTTGGGCACGGCCGCCGAGGAGGCGTCGTTCCGGCGGGCCATGGCGCTCGAGCTCGATTCAGCAGAGCCGTTACGCGACAACGCGTTCAAGATTCCGCTGGTGATCAATCTGGTTGCCCGCACTCTGGTCGAACTCGTGGAATCGAGCGCTACGAAAGAAATGGGAGACCGATCATGACGGCCTCGATCGGACAGTCGATTCGGCGTACCGAGTCCGTCGCCAAGGTCACCGGTAGGGCGCGCTACGCCGCGGAACAGCCGCCGGCCGTCGGGCAGTTGTATGCCTGGTACGTGCCCGCAACAGTTCCCGCCGGGACGGTCGAACACGTCGAACTCGGTGCCGACTCCTCGGTGCACGCCGTCCTGTGGCACGGCAACGCCGAGAAGCTCGGCGAGGTCGAGGATGCAGAACTGCTTGTGCTGCAATCGAACACCGTCGCATACCGCGGCCAGATCGTGGCCGTCGTCGTGGCCGAGACGCTCCAAGCCGCGCGGGCCGCCGCTGCCCAGGTGCAGGTGCGGTACGGCGACGTGCGCTCACCCGACAACACTCTGACCGCAGAGCACAGCTCCCTGTACGCGCCCGAATCGGTGAACGCGGGCTTCCCCACGGACGTCACGGTCGGCGATCCGGATGCTGCGTTGGAGACGGCCGAGCACGTGATCGACAGCTGGTACTCGACGTCTCCGATGCACAACAGTCCGATGGAGCCGCATGCCACCACGGCGCAGTGGTCCGACGGCGTTCTGACGCTGTGGGATTCGACGCAGGCACCGTCCGGTGTTCAGGGTGACCTCGCCACGGCGTTCGGTCTCGAGCCCGAGAACGTTCGCGTGATCGCGGAGAACGTCGGCGGCGGATTCGGAGCCAAGGGCAGTACTCGGCCCAATGCGATCCTCGCGGCGATGGCTGCACGGGCCACCGGTAAGACAGTGAAGCTGGTCCTGCCGAGGCAGGCCCTGTTCGATGTCGTCGGCTATCGCACCCCGACGCTCAATCACGTTCGTCTGGGCGCTGATTCGACCGGAACTCTGCAGGCGATCGCACACGATTCGTTCCAGCAGACCAGCACGATCTTCGAGTTCTGTGAGCAGACCTCGGAATCGACCCGGCACATCTACGCGGCTCCGAACCGACGCACCACCCACCGACTCGCACAGCTGGACGTCGGAACTCCGCGGTGGATGCGGGCACCCGGCGAAGCGCCCGGCATGTTCGCCGTCGAAACGGCGATCGACGAACTGGCCGAGGCGACCGGAATCGATCCGATCGAACTGCGCATCGCGAACGAGCCCGACGTCGACCCAGCGAGTGGCAACCCGTTCAGCTCACGCAGCGTGGTGCAGTGCCTACGCGAGGGAGCCGAGAAGTTCGGGTGGGACCGTCGGGTCTCGACGCCGGGACAGCGCAGAGAAGGCAACACCCTCGTCGGTATGGGCGTCGCGACGGCGAGTTACCCGGTGCTGATTTCGCCCAGTACCGCGGCGGCGCGGGTGGAGCAGGACGGCACGATCACGGTGTCCGTCGCCGCGTCGGACATCGGTACCGGCGCGCGGACCGTGCTGCGACAGATTGCCGCCGATGCTCTCGACGTCGACGCGGATACCGTCACACTCGAACTCGGCGACAGCGCACTGCCGAAAGCACCTGGAGCCGGCGGCTCCTCGGGCACCTCGTCGTGGGGCTGGGCCGTCACCAAGGTGTGTCACGCGCTGAAATCCCAGGGTTCCTACGAGCCGGGCAACTCGGCCGAGGCCGATACGACCGATGACGTGGAGGGGCAGAAGGAGCTGGCGCGCATGGCTTTCGGCGCTCAGTTCGCCGAGGTTGCCGTGGATATCGACACCGGTGAGGTACGGGTGCGTCGGATGCTCGGGGTGTTCGGCATCGGCGCCGTGATGAATCCGCGGCTGGCTCGGTCGCAGCTCATCGGCGGCATGACGTTCGGGCTCGGGATGGCGCTGATGGAAAGTGGCATCGTCGATCACGAGTTCGGCGGGTTCGCCAACCACGATCTCGCCGAGTATCACATCCCGGCGTGTGCGGACGTCACCGATCTCGAGGCCGTGTGGATCGACGAGGTCGATACGGAACTCGCGCCGATGGGCGGCAAGGGAATCGGTGAGATCGGCGCGGTCGGTTCCTCGGCGGCCATCGGGAACGCGGTCTACAACGCGACCGGCGTCCGAGTCCGCGACCTTCCGATCACCCTGGACAAAGTGCTGACGCAGTGGATTGGTTAAGTGCCCCAGGCGGCACTTGACCACGCCACTGGCCGCTAGGCCAATATCCGCTGCAGGAACTGTCGGGTGCGGGGCTCGGTCGGGTTCACGAGCACCTGCTCCGGCGTGCCGCGTTCGAGGACGACGCCGTTCTCGATGAACAGCACCTGATCGGCGACTTGCTGGGCGAAGCGGATTTCGTGGGTGACGATCACCATCGTCCAGCCCTCGGCGGCAAGGTTTTTGATGACGGCCAGTACTTCGCCCACGAGTTCGGGATCGAGGGCCGAGGTGGGCTCGTCGAACAGCATCAGTTTGGGGTGCAGGGCGAGGGCGCGAGCAATTCCGACGCGCTGTTGCTGGCCGCCGGAGAGCTGGAACGGGTATTGATCGGACTTGGCGTCGAGGCCGATCTGGTCGAGGATTGCGTGAGCGTCGCGGACGGCGTCGTCCTTGGCCCGCTTCTGCACGATCACCGGTCCCTCGATGATGTTCTGCAACACCGTCTTGTGCGGAAACAGATTGTGGCTCTGGAACACCATGCCGCTCTGAGCCCGGAAGTGTCGGAGTTGAGCCGCGCCGACGGGTTCGGCGAAATCCACCGACACATCGCCGATTCGGATGATCCCCGCATCGGCTCGGTCGAGAGCGTTCAACGTGCGGAGGACCGTGGTCTTGCCGGATCCGGACGGCCCGATGATGACGGTGACGGTGCCGGGCGGCACGGTGAACGAGATGTCCTTCAGCACCTCGAGTGGCCCGAACGACTTCTTCAGAGCGGATACTTCCAGCAGGTCTGTCATTTGGCCACGTACCTGTCGAGTCGGACTTCGAGCTTGCCTTGGAAGAACGAGAGAACGATGCAGATCAGCCAGTAGTAGAGCGCTGCAACGGAGTAGAGGGTGAAGAAGTCGAAGGTCGGTGCCGCCGCGAGTTGCGCTACGCGCAGTAGCTCGGTCACCAGGATGGTCGACGCGAGCGAGGTGTCCTTGACCAACGAGATCAGCGTGTTCGACAACGGTGGCACCGCGGTCCGTAGCGCTTGCGGAAGTACGATGCGCTGCAGCGTGGTTCGGTATCCCATGCCGATGGTCTGCGCGGCCTCCCATTGGCCCTTGGGCACGCTCAGTATCGCCGCACGGATGACCTCGGCGGCATAACCGCCGACGTTCAAGGAGAACGCGACCACGGCAGCCGGGAACGGTGAGATCACGATCCCGAACTGCGGTAGCCCGTAGAAAATGATGAACAACTGCAGCAGTAGGGGAGTGCCGCGAATGATCGAGACGTAGAACCGGGCGACCGCAGCGAGCGGCTCGAGCGACGAGATGCGGGCCAACGCGACTGCAAGGGCAATGACGAGTCCGACCACAAAACTGATTGCGGTCAGCGGAATGGTCATCGTGACAGTGGCTTTGAGCATCGGCCACAAGTTGTCGAGGACCAACTGAGTTTTGGACGGTGCCGTCGACGCGGCGTCGTCGCTCACCGGAACCACGGTGTCTGCCGTCGGTGCGGCGACGTCGCTACCGAAATACTTTTTCGAGATCTCGGCGATGGTGCCGTTCTCACGCAGCGTGTCGACGGCCGTATCGACCTCGTCCATCAGGCCGCTGTTCTTGCGGGCCACGAAGGATTGCAGTGTCGTGTCCCCGGTCTCGCCGGCAATCTTCACACCGGTATCGCCGGTCTGCTGTAGGTATTCGGCGATCGCGAGGGAGTCGTTGACGGTGGCGTCGACGCGGCCGTCCTTGACGAGGGTGACCGCCTGGACGAATCCCTCGACGGCTTCGACGTTGGCACCTGCGTTCGCAGCGACCTCGGCCCAATTGCTCGTCGAGGATTGGGCGGTGGTCTTGCCTGCCAGGTCGGCGAGAGTCGAAATAGTGGAGTCGTCTGCAGCGGTGAGGATCTGACCTTCCGACACCGTGTAGGGCGTGGACAGGTCGTATGCCGATTGCCGGGCCGGGGTGATCGAGACCTGGTTGGCGATGAGGTCGAATCGCTGGGATTGCAGGCCGGCGAATATCGAATCGAACGGCGTCTGCACGAAGTCGACGCGTACCCCCAGTTCCGCACCGACGGCGTTGATCACGTCGATGTCGTACCCGGTGAGCTGCCCGTCCGCGCCCTGATAGCTGAACGGGCTGTAGGTGCCTTCTGTGCCGACCACCAGCACCCCGTCGTCGCGGACGCGGTCCAGCAACGACTGCGAGGACGAGCTGCATCCGGACAACCCCAGTATGGCGATCAGAATCGCGACCAGAGCAAGAGTAGATCTGCGCACCATCCGCGCCTGCTTTCACCGTAACTACGAGTGCATCGAAACCTACCCGTCGATCTCCAATTCCGCTGACACCACCACGGTGTTGTTCATCGGTAGTGCGGCCACCCCGAGTGCAGTGCGTGCGTGCGCACCGATTTCGGGACCGAAGATCGCCAGCACCAGGTCGGAGAAGCCGTTGACGACCGTTGTGGTCTGGGTGAAGCCGTGATCGGCATTGACCGAACCGGTGACGGTGAGCCACGCGCTGATTCGATCGAGATCGCCGACGGCGCGTGCGACGCTACCGAGGAGAGCCAATGCGGTGTCGCGCGCGGCATCGGTGGCCGCGTCGAGACTCACGTGCGACGGGACTGCACCGAACGGGCCCGCCAGGGTGCCGTCCGGGGCCAAGGGAGAATGCCCCGAGGCGAACACTCGGTTGCCCCGTACCCGCACCCACTCGAACGAGAACTCGAAACCGGGCGGAGCGGTCGGTTCCCCGGGCAACGTGAAACCGAGTTCGGTGATGCGACGTTCGATCTCCATGAACGAAAATCCTGTCAGACCGCAACACCGTTGATGGTGCGAACGGTCCAGCGAGAACCGTCGTGCTCGAGGGTGGAGACACCCGCGTTCAGAATTCGCGGAGAGTGCCGACGTCGGATCGCGTCGAAGATCGCTCGGATGACACCGCCGTGCGCCACGGCGATCACCGCCGAGTCCGGGTAGCGAGAGGCGATGTCGTCGACGGCTCGCACGCCTCGCACGATCAGGTCGGAGCGGGGCTCCAAGCCTGGGTACATGCCGTTCGGCCAGTGCGAATACGCATCCCAGTCGGTGAATCCTTCGGCCTCGCCGAAGTGTCGTTCGGCCAGATCGGGGAACTCGGCGGTGCGTGTCAGGCCGAGGTGTGCACCGATGATGTCGGCGGTTTCGGCTGCTCGGATCAACGGTGAACTGACCAGGTGGTCCCACTGGCGGTACTCGAGTTCGTAGCCGGCCTCGCGGGCCTGAGCACGGCCGGTGTCGTTGAGCGGAATGTCCGACGAGCCCTGCAGACGCCCGTGCAGATTCCAGTTCGTTTCACCGTGCCGAACCAGTGCCAGAAAAGTCATAGTGAGCGGAGAATATCCCAGAGTTACCAGGGAGTACGGTCGATACGAAGATACGTGAACGAGCTTGGAGGATTGTCGATGAATCTTGCCCTGACAGAAGAAGAGGCCGCGTTCCGTGACGAGATGCGGACGTTCTTCACCACGAAGGTCCCCGCCGAGATTCGCGAGAAGAGCGCGACCGGTCAGGAGTTGAGCAAGGACGAGGTGGTCACGACCATGCGAATCCTCAACGAGAACGGCTTGGCGGTGCCGCATTGGCCCGCCGAGTTCGGTGGCCGCGACTGGACCGCTGTGCAGCGCCACATCTGGCTCGACGAAATGCAGCTGGCGTCGGTGCCCGAGCCCCTGGCCTTCAACGCCTCGATGGTCGGCCCGGTCATCGCGACGTTCGGCTCTCAGGAGCTCAAGGAGAAGTTCCTGCCGAAGACGGCGAACCTCGACATCTGGTGGTGCCAGGGCTTCTCCGAGCCCGAGGCCGGATCGGACCTGGCGTCGCTGCGCACCACCGCTATTCGAGACGGTGACGACTACATCGTCAACGGGCAGAAGACGTGGACGACGCTCGGCCAGTACGCCGACTGGATCTTCGCGCTCGTGCGGACCAACCCGGACGCGCCGAAGAAGCAGGCCGGAATCTCCTTCCTGCTCATCGATCTGAACACCCCCGGCATCGAGATGCGGCCCATCAAGTTGATCGACGGCAGCGTCGAGGTCAACGAGGTCTTCTTCGACAACGTCCGCGTTCCGGCCGAGAACCTCGTCGGCGAGGAGAACCAGGGTTGGAGCTACGCCAAGTTCCTGCTGGGTAACGAGCGCACCGGCGTCGCCCGCGCCGGACACACCAAAGTGCATCTGGGACAGGCGAAGAAGCACGCCGCGCAGACCAAGGTCGGCAGCGGCACGCTGCTCGAGGACCCACTGTTCGCGGCCAAGATGGCCGAGGTCGAGAACGAACTTCTCGCCCTGGAGCTGACTCAGCTGCGCCTGGTGTCCAGCTCGGACGACGGCAAGCCGAATCCGGCCTCGTCCATTCTCAAGCTGCGGGGATCGGAATTGCAGCAAGCCACAACCGAATTGCTGATGGACGTCGCCGGCCCGGACTCGCTGCCCTACGAGGCGGGCGAGGACATCGAGAGCGAAGGCTGGGCGCAGCGCTCGGTACCGGGGTATCTCAACTACCGCAAGGTGTCGATCTACGGCGGCTCGAACGAGGTTCAGCGCACCATCATCGCCTCGGCGATTCTCGGACTGTAAGGGAGCATCTGAAGACATGGATTTCGAACTCAACGAAGAGCAGAAGCTGCTGCGCGACACCACTCGTGAGGTCCTCACGCGGGCCTACGACACCGAGAAGCGCAACAAGATCGTTGCCGGTGAGCTGGGTTGGAGCACCGACGTCTGGAAGCAGCTGGCCGAGGTCGGTCTGCTGGGTCTGACGTTCAGCGAGGAAGACGGCGGCATGGACGCCGGTCCCGTGGAGATCATGGCGGTGATGACCGAGGTCGGACGACGCCTCGCACCCGAGCCGATCCTCGATGCCGTCCTCGTTCCGGGCGGGTTGATCTCCGAGCTCGGCAGCGCCGAGCAGCGCTCGCGCCTCCTGCCGCCGGTGGCCGAGGGATCGTCGATGCTGGCGTTCGCGCACAACGAATCCGGCAGCCGCTGGCCCAACATCGAGGTCGCCACCACTGCGACCGAAGACGGTGGGTCGTGGTCGATCAACGGTGTCAAGAATCCGGTACCGCACGGCGGTAGCGCCGACGTGATCGTCGTCAGTGCCGTGCTTCCCGCCGGAGGAACCGGACTGTTCGTCGTCGACGCCGACGCGACGGGTCTCACGCGCAAGTCCTACGCCACGCACGACGGTCAGCGCGCCGCACAGATCGAATTCGTGGACGTCGCGGCCGAGCCGCTCGGCACCGCCGAGAACGCAGCTGCCGCGATCACCGGTGCCGAGGTGCGGGCGCAGGCCGCGCTGTGTGCGGAGGCAATCGGTGCGATGGAAGAAGCGCTCCGCCTGACCACCGATTACCTCAAGGCGCGCAAGCAGTTCGGGGTTCCGCTGGCCAAGTTCCAGGCGCTCACCTTCCGCGCTGCGGACATGTACGTGCTGCTCGAGCTCGCCCGCAGCATGAGCCTCTACGCCACGATGTCACTGTCCGACGGCAACGTGGACACGACGATCGCGTCGCGGGCGAAGCTGCAGATCTCGCGGTCCGGGCGCAAGCTCGGCCAAGAGGCGATTCAGTTGCACGGCGGCATCGGCGTCACCGCCGAGTATCCGGTCGGGCACTACACCAGTCGGCTCGTGGCCATCGAGCACACTCTCGGTGGTGCCGATGAGCACCTGCGCATCCTGGCGTCGAAGGTCTCCGATCACGATCTCATCGGGATCTGACGCTCCTCGGAAAGACACGACTCGGGCCCGGCCACCTTCGAAAAGGTGACCGGGCCCGAGTCGTGTCCAGAGACGTCAGCTGCCCGAATCGGCCTGGACCACAAGGTCGGCCACGGCTGCGGGGTTGGAGACCAGGATCGCGTGCGAGCCCGGTACCTCGGTCACCGTCGCCCCGGCCCGTTGCGCCATGAAGCGCTCCGCCGAGGTCGGGATGATCTGATCCTGCTGGGGGATCAACGCCCAGGACGGGGTATCCGCCCACGACGGTGGGCCGCTCGGCTCGAGCAGTGCACCGGCGGCGATGGTCTTCTGGTGAGCGACCATGCGCGCAGCCTGCTCCTCGCTCACGTCGGGCGCGAAGAACGGGCGGAACAGCGCGGGGGTGATGTACGAGTCGACGTTCTTGCCGATCAGGTTGGACGAGTCGTCGACGATCGACAGGCCGATCACCGGCGGAACCAGGGCCGTCACGGGGAATCGGAACGGATCGAGTTCGAGCGCGACGGGTTCACCTTCGACGGGCATGAATGCGGCGACGTAGACCAGCGCCTCCACATTGTCGGCGTGCACGTTGCTGATCACCGTGCCGCCGTACGAATGGCCCACCAGGACCACCGGGCCGTCGATGCTCTCGACAACATCGGTCACGGAGGCCGCGTCGATCGCGGGCCCGCGCAGCGAGTTCTCTGCGGTCACCACCGGGTAGCCGCGGCCGCGCAGGTTCGCTGCGACGCCGTCCCAGCTGGTGCTGTCGGCGAAGGCTCCGTGCACGAGAACCACGGTAGGCAGGCCCTGCGCAGCGGCCGGGGCCGCGCTGATACCGACCATCGTGCCCACGGTCAATGCCGCGGCCGCGAGCAGTGAAGTCCACTTCGGTTTCGTCATGCTCTCAACCTGTCACACGCTCAAAGTTTCCGCGGTGTTCACCGCGAAGATCCGACCAGCTTTTTCTCAGTGAACGCTCGTATGCTTGGCTTGCAGCAGTGGCGTTCGCCCGGCCGGGCGAACGTGAAACGGTAGGTCCGATCGTGAGCGAGAGTTCGATGAAGTCTCGGATGGCCGAGTACCCACGCCCCCATCACTGCTTGTTGCACGTCAGCGACACGCATCTCGTCGACGGTGGCGGTCGGTTGTACGGCGGCGTGGACAGTGAGTTGCGGCTCGAACAGGTGATGACCGACGTACGCAACTCGGGTGTGCGACCCGACGCGTTGGTATTCACGGGAGACCTGACCGACAAGGGTGAGGCCGGCGCCTACGAGAAGCTGCGGGCGTTGGTCGAGCCGGTGGCCGAGGAGCTCGGTGCGCAGATCGTCTGGGCGATGGGCAATCACGACGACCGTGCGACGTTTCGCCAGAAGCTGCTCGACGCCGAACCGACCGTGCAGTCCATCGATCGCGTCCACGACGTCGACGGCCTGCGCGTCGTCACGCTCGACACGACGGTTCCCGGCCGCCATCACGGTGAGCTCGGCGACGAGCAATTGGCCTGGCTCGCCGACACACTCGCCACGCCCGCCGAGTTCGGGACGATCCTGGCGATGCATCATCCGCCGGTGCCGACCGTGCTCGATCTCGCAGTGCTGGTCGAGCTGATCGATCAGTCGCGCCTGGCCGACGTGCTGCGCGGTACCGATGTGCGCTCCATTCTTGCTGGGCACCTGCACTATTCGACGACGGCCACGTTCGCGGGTATTCCCGTCTCGGTGGCGTCGGCCACGTGCTACACCCAGGATCTGAACGTGCCCGCAGGCGGATTGCGCGGTCGCGACGGTGCCCAGGGTTACAACCTGGTCCACGTCTACGAAGACACCGTCGTGCACTCGGTGGTGCCGACGGGCTCGTACGACACTGTGGGAGAACCGGTCTCGGCGGAAGAGACGGCACGCAGGCTCGATGCGGCGGGAGTCACCATCGCAGACAGCGCACGGCGGAAGACGTTCAGCGACGCCTAGCGCTGTTCGCGTTCCCAGGGCGCGACGATAGGGAAGTACTTGTCCAGGAACTGCGTCACGGTGCGGGTGCGCAGATCCAGGTCGACTTCGGGGAAGCTGCCGTCGTTGAGGCAGAAGAAGTCGACAGATCGCTTGGGGAGCAGCTTCTCCATCAAGTCGAGGCCCGCTACCGACGTGGTGTCGATGTATCGAACCTTCGCATCTTTCTGGACCACCGCGCGTCCGCTCATCAATGCGTAGTAGTGATACAGCGAGTTCGTGACCGAGATGTTGGTACTCGCGCGAAATGCGCTTGCCGCGGTGGAGGCGAACTCGTCCGGGAACTCGTTCTCCATTTCCTGCATCACGCTGCGGCGCAACGGAGTTGCTGCGTGTTCCAGATGTCGGGTGGTGGTCATTCCGAATCGGTCCTGCAGGATTCGACGGTTCACCCGCGCTGCGTTCTCGAAGCCGCTGCGATCGGCGTCGCTGTAGCCCAACCCGATTCGCGTCGTCGCCTCGATGAACATGCTGATTCCGCCGGGGGAGAAGAACATCGACGGGCTGACCGGACGACCGAAGAACATGTCGTCGTTCGAGTACAGGAAGTGCTCGGACAAGCCGGGGATGTGGTGCAGCTGGCTCTCGACGGCCTGCGAGTTGTGTGTCGGCAGAACCGAGGTGTCCACGAAGAACGCCTCGCTCGGCACGAATGTCACCTTGGGATGGTCGGCGAGCCACGCCGGCCTCGGCGAGTCGGTGGCCACGAAGATGCGCCGGATCCACGGTGCGTACAGGTGGACCGACCGGAGGGCGTACTTCAGCTCGTCGATCTGTCGGTAGCGGGCCGCTGAATCGTCACCCTCACCGACGACGTAGTTCGCCATCCGCCGCGCACGCTGAGCCTGGAACTCTGCGGACGAGCCGTCGACCCAGGAGAACACGATGTCGATGTCGAAATTGATGTCCGACGCATGGTCGGCAAACATGTTCTCGATGGTCGGCCACGTTCTACCGAAGCGTTCGACGGTGCCGCGGACGGCCTCGTCGGGCCGAATGTTGCGGCGGGTCAAGGAGTTCTCGATCGGCAGCACGATCTCGGACGGGGAGAAAGACCACAGCTCGATCTGCACGGCCGTCGACGCGCCGTAGTACAACCCGCTGAACGGCTCGACGCGCGGCCGGTAGAGGCGCACGATCCGCGCGTTCGCGGACGGCGAGAGTGTGCCGTCGGCAACCAGCACGGCTTTCCCTCGGGCGTCGACGGTCTTGGAGTAGAACGGCTCGGCGCGGCAGGCGTGCACCAGCGCTGTGGTGAGCGCGTCCCGGGCAGCCAGTTCGATGGCGATGACGGGTCGTTCGTCGTTGCCGCGAACGAGCAGGTATTTGATTCGTGCGGCGTCGAGGACGGCGCGGACGAACAGTAGATCCTCGACCATCGCCTGATGTGGGGTGGTGGAGGTGATCGTCAGTGCGTAGCGGCCGTCGTGGCTGACCACGTCGGATCGTTCGCTCAGGCGTGCTGCGGACGCTGCAGATTCTCGGGTGACGGCATCATTTGTCTCGTGCTCCGGTGGAACGAGGTAGATATCGTGCGGGGCAGAAGACGAGGTGATGGCGTTCCTTCCTGAGTGCGCGCGCTGGCCGGGGAAACCCGGTGCGGACTCAGTCTAGTGCAGGTCCGGGGCTTTCTTGACGCGCTGCGGTAGAACCCAGTTCGCCGCGACCAGGCCCACCACAACTCCGGCAGAGTCGGCGAGAGCGTCGGCGACCGATCCCGAGCGTCCCAGGGGCAGGATCGCCTGCAGAAACTCCGAGAGCGCCGCGAACGCCAGTACCCACAGAGCGGTCCTCGCCCAGCCGATTCCGGCCAGACGGGAGGTGTAGGCGAGGGCCGCGAACAGCGTGAAGTGAATGATCTTGTCGCTGTGCTGGAATCCGGAAGGCACCCCCGACGCGGGGGTGAAGAGAACGATCAACGCGACGACGAACGTGACGGCCAGGGGAATTCGATACGTCGACAGCGAGAACACCGCTCGAGTTTACCGGCGTTGCAGCACCACCACCGTGTCGATTCGCTCGTCGCCGTCCGGCGTCGTACGGGTGCGGTGTTCGGCGTGGATCACCTCGAATCCGTCGCCTGCCGCTGCGACGACCGGTTCCGGTGCGAACAGTCGGTGCTTGGCCGGATGCTGCGAGGCATGGCTGTCGCTGGGACTGTGCCCGACGATCAGCAGACGCCCTTTCGGTGCGACCGCTGCGGCGAACCTGCGGGTGGTCAGTTCGAGTTCGTCCGGTGGCACCTGCAGGAAGTGCACCGACACCAGATCGAACGCCGCGGCCGGGGGAGTCCAGTCCAGAACGTCTTCCTGTTGCCAGTTCACTGCGAGTGTCCGCGGCTCGAGCGCCTGTTGTGCTGCGCGAGCGCGGCCGAGGGCAACATCGGAGATGTCGACGCCGGTCACGTGCCAGCCTTCACCGGCCAGCCACAGGGAGTCGGCACCTTCTCCGCAGCCGATGTCCAGGGCGCGGCCCGGAGTCAGCTCGGACGCTTCCTGTACCAACACGGCATTGGGATTTCCGCTCCAGATGGCGGTCCGCTGGTTGTAGAGGTCGTCCCAGAACGCTTCGTCGAAGGCACCGTTCTCGAAATCCGGTTCTGCGTGGGTCCCGTCGGCGGGAGGAGTGTGAGCATGTGTGTGGTCGGCCATGCTTCGAGACTGCCCGCTCGCGGCCACGGACGCAAACAAAGTTGCTGTTTCGGCAAAAGGGGGTCTGAGTAGAGTGGTGTGTCATGACCGAACAGGAACGTGAAGTACTGACGTGGGCGACGTTCGGAGATGCCTCACGCGATCTGACCGAGAAGATCGTCGACGACGGGTTCGTTCCGGACATCGTCATCGCGATCGCCCGCGGCGGACTCATTCCCGCGGGCGCGATCGCCTACGCGATGGGCGTCAAGGCTGCGGGCACCCTCAATGTCGAGTTCTACTCCGACATCGAGGAGACTCTGCCCGATCCCGTTGTCTTGGAACCACTTCTGGACACCGATGCGATCGTCGGCAAGAAGTTGCTCGTGGTCGACGACGTCGCCGATTCCGGCCGCACCCTGGCTCTGGTGATCGATCTACTGAAGGCGCATACGCCCGACGTGCGGTCGGCCGTGATCTACACCAAGCCGAGAACCATTGTGCAGCCCGATTATTGGTGGCGAGAGACCGACAAGTGGATCAACTTTCCATGGTCCACGTTGCCGGTCATCACCTGAGTTACTCGCTGGAGACGTCGATCAGCACCTTGCCGACGGTTCCGTTCTCGACGGCGTCGTGCGCGGCAGCGGTCCCGCTCAGCGGGAAGCGGTGCAGTGGTAGACCGGTGGCCTCACCCACCTCCAACACGCCTGCGGCCGCCGCGGCGCTGACGTCCGCCTCGGCGTTACGCAATGCCTCGTCGCCCACGGTGTAGAGCAGGACGAACTGGTAACGCGTGTTGAGCACCATGTTCGGCCGGACGTCGAGGGTCACTGTGTCTCCGCCGTTGTTGGCGTAGACGGCCACCGATGCGCGGTTCGCTCCCACGGCAGCGTTGAGTGCGGCGTTCTGTGCGGGAGCAACCTCGACGACGAGATCTACTCCGGCAGGCACCGATTCACGAATTTCGGCGGCGGCGTCGCCGGTCTTGTAGTTCACCACGTGATGCGCGCCCGCGGCGGTCGCCAGTGCGCCCTTCTCCGGTCCGCTGACCGTCGTCACTACGGTCGCGCCTGCCCAGCGGGCCAATTGGATTGCGGCATGGCCGACGGCACCGGCACCACCGGCGACGAGTACCGACTTGCCTTCCAGTGCGCCCGGGTGCAGCCGCGCGGGTCCGTCCTCGGACACCGTGAGTGCGCGGTGTGCCGTCATCGCGGGCACCCCGAGGCTTGCGCCCACGTCGAATCCGACGCCGTCGGGCAGAGGTACCACCCGGGAGGCGGGCAGGATTGCGAAAGACTGTGCTGTTCCAGTGGGACGCTGGTGCTGGGCCAGGTACACCCAAACACGATCTCCGACGGAGACGCCATCGACGTCGGGGCCGACCGCGTCGACCACTCCGGCACCGTCCTGGTTCGGTACCACCTCGTCGAATGCCAGCTTCTCACCCGGGCCGGAGCCGGTCCGATTCTTCCAGTCCGTCGGATTGACGCCCGAGACCACGATGCGGACGCGGACTTCGCATGCGGCGGGCTCGGTCACCTCGCGATCCTTCAGCTCGAGGACGGACGAATCGCCGGTGCGGGTGTACACAATTGCTGGAGCATTCATATCTGTTCCAACGCGCTCGGACCGCTCCGATGTTCCCTGCGGCCTCATCGGGGTATGCATGAGTGGTCATCAGTGCTGTCAGAGAAGAGATGGATCTTTATGAATCACAACGACCTGCTCACCGACGCGTTCGGCCGGATCAAGGAACTCGTCCACTCGGTGCTGGACGAAATCCCCACTGCCGCGTTGACGTATCGACCCGACGCCGACGCGAACAGCATCGCGTGGTTGCTGTGGCACCTGACGCGGGTGCAGGACGACCACATCGCGGGTGTGGCCGGGAGCGAACAGGTCTGGACGTCGGACTCGTGGTTCGAGCGTTTCGGACTACCGTTCGACAAGTCCGACATCGGCTACGGACAATCGTCCTCGGACGTCGCTCAGGTCACCTCGAGCGCCGAGTTGCTGCGTGAGTACCACGACGCCGTGCACTCGAAAACCGTTGCGTACGTGAGCAGTATCTCGACCGACGATCTGGACCGGATCGTCGACGAGAACTGGGATCCGCCCGTCACGCTGGGTGCACGGCTGGTGTCCGTGGTGTCCGACGACCTGCAGCATGCCGGGCAGGCCTCGTACGTTCTCGGCCTGTACACCCGGCAGGCCTAGCCGTCAGGCGTAACGCTTCTGCAGGTTCTCCAGCGTCTTACGGATGTTTCGACGCTGGAACTGCGGGAACGTCTTGCCGCTGGTGACGATCTTGTCGAACACGAGGGCCAGGGCGTCGGGCCATTTCGTTCGGTCGTCGGTCCAGGTTTCGGTGACTTTTGTGCCGTCCGCGACCTGCTCGAAGTCGTATCGCCAGGTTGCGTTCGCGCCCTTGATCTTCGGAGTGCTCTTGCCGATCGCGTGGACGCGGAACTCGAAGGTCTTGCCTGGGTCCGCCGCCGTGACGGTACAGCGAGTGATCCACTTCGCCCGGCCGCGCTTGTTGGTTCCGTCGAACACCATTCCCACGTAAGCACTCTCGCGAGGTTCGTGGACCGTTGCGCCGGTATTTTCGGGGCTCCACTGCCCCATCTTGGTGGGGTCGCTGATTGCAGCGTAGAGAGTGTCGGCGTCGGCGTTCACGACGATGCTGTCGGAGACCACGAGTTCGCGCTTCATGACGATGCACCGTTCTTCAGGCCGGGATGGATACGAGTGAGCATGGGCACCAACAGGGTTCGCGGAGTGATCTGAGCGAAGATCGATCCGATGCGGTTGGCCGGCCCAGGGATCGAGACCATGCGTCCCTTGGTCATGTCGTCGACGGCAGTCTTGGCCACCGTTTCTGCCGACACCCACATGATCGACGGAAGTGCCTTCTCTGCATCGTCTTTCGCAAAGCCCGCGGCCTCACCGAATCCGGTCTGCACCGGTCCGGGGCACAGCGCGGTGGCGGTCACTCCCGTTCCGCGCAATTCGCCGGTCAGAGACTGGGTGTAGGAGAGAACGAACGCCTTGCATGCGCCGTATCCGGCTTGCCCGGGTAGAGGCTGGAACGCGGCGGTCGAGGCGACGTTGAGCAGCGCGCCGCGTCGGCGTTCGGTCATGCCGGGGAGGAATCGGGTGCAGAGGTCTGCGACGGCGACCACGTCGACCTCGATCATGTTCATTTCCGCATCCGGATCCGATTCTGCGACGGGTCCGAGGGTGGAGAGTCCAGCGTTGTTGATCAGAATGTCTGGGATCAGGCCGAGATCGGTGATGCGTCCGAGCAGTTCGGCGCGAGCAGTGCGGTCGGAGAGGTCTGCGGCGAGCACTTCGGCTCGGACTCCCCGTGCTCGGATCTCCTGTGCCAACTCTTCGAGCTTGTCGGCACGCCGGGCGACGAGGGTGACGCCGTGGCCTCGGGAGGCGAGTTGGCGAGCGATGGCGGCCCCGATGCCGGAAGACGCTCCGGTCACGACGGCAGTCCGATCGGGTGCGGGACGAGGAAGGCTCATGTGTCCCACCGTAGCGAATGCGTGTTGTGCAGCGCATTTGAATCTCAATAAGAGGTTAGCCTAGTCTAACTTTAACGTCCCTTTGCTTATTGAGAGGTAACCATGTTTTCTGCTCCAACGGCCGGTCGGCGGTCTGTTCGACGGTTCTCCGCGCTGTCCGCGCTCGCCGTGTCGGTCCTTGTGGTCGGCGCATGTGGCAGCAGCGACACCGCCGAGACGCAGAACGCCGACGGCGGTGACTTCGCGTCCGTGACGATCGATTCGGCTTTGGGGCAGGCGGTCATCACCGAGAAGCCGGAGCGCATCGTGACTCTCGGGCAGGGTTCGGCCGAGACGGCGATCGCGTTGGGCACCGTCCCGGTCGGTGTCGAGGAGTATTCGTGGGGTGCCGACGACACCGGCTATCTGCCGTGGGTGCACGACGCCGTGACGGAGTTGGGTGCCGAACTTCCCCAACAGTTCACCGGCGGTACCGAATTGAACATCGAGGCCGTCGCGGCGCTCGAACCGGATCTGATCCTGGCACCGTGGTCCGGCATCACGCAGGATCAGTTCGACAAGCTCAGTGCCTTCGCCCCGGTGGTCGCGTACGAGGAGCAGCCGTGGACAACGACCTGGGAAGACCAGATCACCGTGATCGGCAAGGCCATGGGTGAACAGGAGAAGGCTGCGGAGGAGATCGACAAGATCGAGAGCCGCTTCGCGGACGCCGCCGCCCAGCACCCCGAGTATGCGGACGTGAGCTTTTCGTACATCTACAACACCGGTCCCGGCACACTCGGCGTGTTTCTCGCCGACGAGCAGCGCGTCGCGATGGTCCGCGGTCTCGGGTTGCAGGTCGATCCGGTAGTGAACACGCTCGACGAGACCGAGGGCACCGACTCGTCGGTGATCGGGTTGGAGAATGCGAATCTGCTGAACGATTCCGACTTGATCTTCACGTTCTACTCGGACCCGCAGAACCGCACCGACACCGAGAATCAGCCTGCATACAAGCAGATCCCGGCCGTGTCCCGTGGGTCGGTCGTGGCGCCGACGGATCAGTCGTTCGTCACAGGGTCGTCCATCATCAATCCGCTGACTGTGCCCTGGGCACTCGAGCGATATGTGCCGATGATCGACGAGGCTGTCGCGAAGGTCGACACCGGCACGTCGTCGGTCAATTGAGCGCAGCGGGAGAAGATGGTCTCGACTCCACGCGACTCGGGCACACCGCCGGAAGTCGACGGTCGATCTAGCAGCCTGTGTTCCGATGACATGGCGGCCGTAGCCTGAACAGTGCTCGAAGTTGTGTTGCATCACTGCGGTGACGGCATACTCGACTCACTCGACTCACTCGACTCACTCGACTCACTCGACTCACTCGACTCACTCGAATCAATCTGTCGGACAATCTCTTCCAGCCCCGCACCGTGTTCTCGGTGCGGGGCTGGATTGTTTGTATGGGCTTACGCGATGTGGGGCCCGGCTCTGGCGTGGGATTGTCGGGGTTGTCGGTACGGGTCGACGGTGGCGGGTGGGACGAACCAGGGGTGGTTGTCTGCGGCGATGAACACCTCCCAGTCACTGTGGTGGATGAGTCGGTGGTGGAATCCGCAGAGCAAAACCAGGTTGTTCATGTCGGTGGGTCCACCATCGGTCCAGTGCCAGATGTGGTGGCCTTCGGTCCAGGCGGCGGGTTTTCCGCAGCCAGGGAACGCGCAACCGTGATCGCGGGCGGTGAGGGCGCGTTTCTGTTTGGCGGTGACGGTGCGGGCGGTGCGGGCGAGGTTGATCGGGGAGCCGTTCTCGTCCATGACGATGGCGGTGAGAAGACAGTCGCAGGCCAGTTGGCGGGACGTCTCGCGGGTGAGCGGTCCCATCCACGGCAGCCACCCGACGGTGGTGCCGTCACCGAACAAATCCCGATACGCGCCACGATCCGCGGTGGGGCCATTACGGCCATCGCCACTGCCACTGCCACTGTCACTGTCACTGGAGCCTGCGCCTGCGCCCGCTGCCGTGCCGCGCAGGTCGGTGAGGTCACGCAGGCTGATGTGCAGGTTGACGTGCGGCTTCTCCCCGCCTTCGGTGGGCCGATTACTGGAGGCGAGGTAGCGGTCGAGGATGTGTCCG
>NZ_NPFX01000035.1:0-720 GCF_002259335.1 Rhodococcus sp. 14-2483-1-1
ACACCGTTGCGGCGGAAGTTCGGCATCCCGGCACCGGGCATGACGAAGTTGGTCACGATGTCCGAGACGGCCTGCAGCGTCTGATCGGGGGAGATGTCCATCGCCGCGCCGGTGATGTTGCGGTAGAAGATCATGTGCAGGTTCTCGTCGGCGGCGATGCGCTGGAGCATCCGGTCGGCGATCGGGTCGTCGCAGACCTTGCCGGTGTTGCGGTGCGAGACGCGGGTGGCGAGTTCCTGGAAGGTGACGTACGCGACCGAGTGCAGCAGACCGACCTGCGATCCGGCGGGGGAGGCGTAGCCGTTGGTCATGTGGATCATGCGGGCTTCTTCGAGGGCGACGGGGTCGACGCCGCGGGTGACGACGAGGTAGTCGCGCATGACGATGCCGTGGCGGTTCTCTTCGGCGGTCCAGCGGCCGACCCAGGTGCCCCAGGCACCGTCGCGGGAGAAGTTCTCGGCGATCTCACGGTGGTAGGAGGGCAGGTTGTCCTCGGTGAGCAGGTTGGTGATCATCGCGGCTTGGGCGACGTCGGAGAGCTTGGACTGTTCGGGGTCGTAGTCCTGGCCACCGAGGGCGCCGAAGTTGCGGCCCTCGTCCCACGGCACGTAGTCGTGGGGATGCCATTCGCGCGCCATCGTGATGTGACGGTTCACGTTGTCTTCGGCAGTGGGTACCAGCTCCTGCAGAAGCTCGAGCTGTGTCAGATCCCTCGCCATT
>NZ_NPFX01000012.1:0-91980 GCF_002259335.1 Rhodococcus sp. 14-2483-1-1
GGATTGGGGCGCTGCTGGTCGGGCGGCTGCCGGCGGGGTGGCTGCTGCGGGGGTTGCCCCTCGGCGCGACGAGGCTGAGCTGCTGGACCGGGCTGCGGTGGGCTGGGCCTAGCTGCTGGACCGGGCTGGGGCGCTGGATCGGGTCGGCCGTGACGACTCGGCATCGATCGGTCGGGCGGCGTGCGCCTCGGCGGGGTCTGACCTGGAGGGGGTGCCTGACCTGGAGGCGGCGTGCGACCGGGAGGAGGCGTGCGACCGGGAGGCGGCGTGCGCCGGTCCGGCGCGCCGTGCCGTCCGTAGCGATCGTCGTCGTTCACGAATCGACTGTAGCTGTCGGCGCGGAAACAACATGGTTCCTCGCACACGCATTCAGGGGAGCCACGACAGATGTTCACGCAGGAGGGCATAGCCGACGAAGGCGACGATATCGATCAGAGCATGCGCGATCAGCAGCGGCCAGAGCCTGCCGGTGCGCTGCCAGTAGCGGCCGAAGACCAGCCCCATCAGGAAGTTTCCGACGCCTCCGCCCACCCCCTGATAGAGGTGGTAGCTCCCGCGCAGCAGCGCCGAACACAGCAGTGACTTGTTTTCACCGAGCCCGAGTCTGCGTAGCCGGGAGATCAGGTAGGCCACGACGATGATCTCCTCGGCACCGGAGTTGGCCAGCGCGTACAGGATCAGGGCCGGCACGCGCCACCAGTGGTCGTCGAGGGCGCTGGGAACGACGTTCAGATTGAAGCCGAGAGCGTTGCCGACGAGATACAGCGCCAGCCCGGGCAGCCCGATCAACGCCGCCAGTCCGACGCCGTGACCGAGGTCGATCTTCAGGCGCGGTCTGGCCAGTCCGATTGCCCGCGGTGCCAGGTCGGCTCGCCACAGCAGGTACAAACCCAGGCCGCCCCAGGCGCACAACCGCAGAATGCTGAGCAGTTGGAACAACAGATCGATCAGGCTGAAGCTCGACCGCGACGAGTTCAGTGCCACGGTCTGATCGGACAGTGCCGCGGTCTGTAGGGCGTCCTCGACGAGAGAGAGGATGCTGCTCATTCCGCTGAGGCCGAACGTCACCAGCAGCACGATCGCGATCTCGACCTTGATGGTCGTGCGCTCGCGAGCGTCGGGCAGGGGAGCCGTGCGCTCCGGCGGCGGTGGCGTCAACCAGCTCTTGAAGTCGATCACCGCACGAGTCTGCCTTGTTTGTCGAAACGTGCGTCAGCCGCGAGCGCGTAGGCCGTTCAGAAACGGGCAACCGGCGAGAACCCGCAGGGCCCGACTGAGCGAGAGGACGTCGTCGACGGGCTCGGCGAATCCCAGGCGGACGTCGTTGTCACCGCAGTCGCTCTCGATGCGCAGCCGAATTCCGTAGCGATCGATACCCAGCGGACGGATTCGACCCTGCCGCAGGGACGGCGGGAGGCGTCGGGACAGTTGGGCGAGCAGATCGGGATGGTCGGAATCGAGGTGCTCGAGCCAGCTCGTCTCCATCTCCCAGAACGGATCGGGTTCGGCCGCCAGCAGCGATTCGACGTCGACGGGTTCTGCGCCGGTGCTGTCCGCGACCACTGCGGAGCTCACGATCAGCCGCATCAGCGAGGTGGTGTGACCGACGTCGAGCAGGGCCGCGTGCGGGTGTTCTGCGGCCACGGCTCCGGCCATGGGACGCATCAGCGATTCCGGGACCGGACGCAGATCGCCGCGCAGCCACACCAGCGAACGCACCGGTTCGCGCAGTGCCAGTGGTGCGTGATCGGTGAGTTCGAGGACGGCTGGAATGCCCGCCCGCGAGGATTGCCAGGTGTTGGCGTCGTCGAGAGAGTCGGTGGGGACGGCCAGAATCATCTCGCCGTTCGGTCGCAGATGATGAAGGGACGTGACCACCGGGTCGCTGCCGTCGATGGCCAGGGCGGCACCCTCGGCGCGCATGCAGGCACTGCGCACGCGTTCGGCAGTGGACGGTCCGGTGGTGGTGGTTGCGCCGAGCATGGGCTCCTCCGATGCGATCGGGCCGGGCAAGAAGGTGAGGCATACCTAAGTAATGTGTCCCTAAGTTATACCGGTGTGGCGAGGATCGCAAGAGCATCCCGGGACTACGGTGAGGGCGTGCCGATTCCGTTGACCCTCGGTGTGCCACACCGACCCGACCCGAACGCACTCGTGCACGGGTTGCTGCTGCCGATCTGCTCCGATTCCGTCGAGCTCAACGCCGCACCGCGAGGGGCCGAGTACGGCCCGCCCGTGGTCCGAGCGTCGACTCTGCTCGCGATGACGGACACGGCCGATCTCGGGCGCATCGTGGTCCACCTCGACATCGACCCGGACGAACTCCGCGCGAGTTGGACCGGCGGCTACGAGGTGGTCCGATTCGACGTGGACGCCCCCGCGGAACATCTCGCCGATGCGCTCGCGCTGCGGTTGCCCTCGCCGCTGGTCGTCTTCCCGGTGTTCGACGCCATCGACGTGGCCGAGACCGCGGAGGCCGTCGTCTTCGCGCACCGGACTCCGGGCATCAGCGTCGCCGATACCCCGAGACGCATCGCCGACGTGCTCGCCGTGGTCTCCCATGCAGACGTGGGCCTGGTCGCCCGCGCCGACACCGGCGACGACGTCCTGGCGATCCTCGCTGCGACGGTGGCATCGCTGCGCGGAGACGACATCAGCGCTGCTCTGGCCGCCCCGAATGTCGCCGCGCTGCGGGCCTTGATTCCCGAGGCCGCCGAGGCGGTGCGTGAGGTGCTGCTCGGAATCGAGATCGCCGACGCCGTCGCTGCCCGCGAACGGCTCGTCGAGGTCGGTTTGATCGCTTCGTGGACGTCGACAACGTAACCTCGAGGCGTGCCTCGCATCGCTTATTTCGGCCCATCCGGAACGTTCACGGAGATGGCGCTGGCGCAGTTCGAAAAGCTCGGAACCATCGCCGCCGTCGGCCTGGACGGTGCCGTCGAGCGCGTGACGGCAGCGAGCCCGCCCGCGGCACTCGAGGCCGTGCGTTCGGGTAACGCCGACGCGGCAGTCGTTCCCATCGAGAGCTCGATCGAGGGCGCGGTACCGCCGACCCTCGACGCGTTGTCCGAGGGTCGCCGGTTGCAGATCGTCGCCGAGACCGAGATCGAGGTGGCCTTCACCATTCTCGGGGGCCCCGGCGTCACCCTGGATTCGGCCCGCACGATCAGCGCCTACCCCATCGCGCTCAATCAGGTGCGTCAGTGGTTGCAGGCCACCATGCCCGGCGCGGCAGTGCAGTCGGCCTCGTCGAATGCCGGTGCGGCAGAAGATGTTGCCGCCGGAATGGTCGACGCGGCGGTGTCGACACGGTTGGCCGGTGAGCGCCTGTCGCTGCCGACGTTGGCCGACGGCATCATCGACGTCGAGGGTGCGCGAACCCGCTTCGTACTGGTGACACCACCTCGGCCCGTTGCTCCCCGCACCGGTGCAGACCGCACCGCCGTGGTGTTGGAGCCGCCCAACGACCCGGGCACCCTGCCTGCGGCGTTGGCCGAGTTCGGGATTCGCAACATCGACCTGACGTTCATCGAATCACGCCCTACACGTTCGCAATTCGGCACGTACCGATTCTTCGTCGACTGCGCGGGCCATGTGGAGGATCCGCTCGTCGCCGAAGCACTGACGGCATTCCATCGCAAGATGCCGCTGCGGTTCCTCGGATCGTGGCCCATCGCAACGGGAACGGGTGGATCGGTGCCGCCGCCGATCGACGAGCACGTGCAGTGGCTCGACGATATTCGCGCCGGACGCGGTGATCTGTGATGGGCAAGCTGATTCTGGTGCGGCACGGTCAGACGAAAGCCAATGTTGCGAAGATGCTCGATACCGCGCCGCCCGGAGCCGAGTTGACCGAACTGGGTCACCAGCAAGCCGAAAGCTATGCCAGGACCTGGGTGGGGCACCCACCTGCCGTCCTCGTGTCTTCGATTGCGTTGCGCGCGAAGCAAACTGCCGGCTACATAGAGCGGGCAACCGGGGTTCCCCTCGTGGTGACCGAAGGAATTCAGGAGACCTACGCCGGAGATCTCGAAGACCGAGACGACCCCGCTGCGCACAAGGAGTTCACCGAGGTCTTCCATCGCTGGCACACCGGCGATCTGGCGGCGACAGTGCCGGGCGGAGACAGCGGGCATTCGGTGCTGGAGCGTTATGTGCCGGTGCTCGATGCGCTGCGCGCGCAGTACCTCGGCGACGACACTGCCGGCGATGTCGTCGTCGTAAGCCACGGTGCCGCCATCAGATTGGTCGCGGCCGTACTGGCCGGCGTCGACGGCACGTTCGCAGCCGACAACCATCTCGACAACACTCAGACGGTGGAACTGTTGCCGCTGCCCGGCGGGGGTTGGGCCTGCGGTAAGTGGGGCACATTCCTGCCGCCGTTCGAGGGCCAGGGCAGCGAGAAGGCCGACAACCCGATCAGCTGAGCCTGTCAGACCCTGTCTTCGTCACACCCTGTCTTCGTCAGACCCGGTGTTCCCGAGCCGACTCGATCAACTCGGTCAGCGCCGCCGTCACCTTGCGGTCCGTTGCCCCGGTCAATGAGCTCCAGGACGTGCCGTCGGCGGCCAGGGTGGAGGTGGCGACGATGCGTCCGGCTCGGGTATCGAACAGGGCGACGGGTCTACCGGCCACGTGCCGGGTGCCGTGTCTGGGCGCCACAGCCGTGATCTCGGTTCTGCCGGCGCACGTGGCCAAGACCGATGCCAGGGCCGACGCGCGGTCGTCGGCTATCCCGATGCGGCTGAGGCGGGAAGCGGTTGCTCCGACATCGCTCGGTGCGGCATCGAGGGCCTGCGCCAGCAATGCGGTGGGAGCGTTGACGATGCCGGGGTCGAACGGCGTAGCGGGACCGATCGTGACAGCGAGATCTCGGGCCGGGTCGCTGTGGATGACGCGGATGGTGACGACGTTCTCTCGCCGGACCGCAGAGACCGTGATCCGGTCGTCGGACGCAACGCAGATCCGGGTGGTGGGAGCCGGCTCGTCGCTCTCGACGTCGAACACTCGCGCCGAGACGTACCAGTGCGGTTGTTCGAGAACCCGCATCCACTGCTGCAGATCCTCGTGAACTCGGCCGCCGGTGATCAGGCCGACGTTGTCCAGTGCGTCTCGGCCACGACCGAGGGCGCGATCTCGGGCAGTGGCGTCGTCGAAGCGCGGAAATACGTCGAGGACGACGGGTAGTTCGGCGATGGACAGCTCGTCGACCAGGAAGTCCATCTCGTCCACACCGAGCGCGGCGTTCGGCAGTGTGTGGCCCACCGGCACGGTTCCCAAGTCGATCAACGGCCGTTTCCGCTGGTATCGGGTACAGGCAGGGCTGGATCCGCACCGATGACGGACGGTGCGACGGTACGGCCGTCGGCGAAGTGCTCGAACTGCTTGAGGTAGTCCGGGGTCTCGTGTTCGTCGTCCTCGGCCTGCCCGCGTGCGCCCGATGCGGGCGCACCCGCCGTGCCGGTTCCACGCTGTGCGAGGCCCCCGTCGGCGGCGGTGGGTGCGCCGAACGCGTTGGCAGGGCCGCTCTGGCCTGGACCGAAGAGCGTCGAACCGCCACCGGGAGGACTCGGCGCAGACCCGGGCATTCCGACACCGCCGAAGCCCCCGAGGCCGGCACCTCCTGCCCCGAACGAGACCGGACGCGTGGAGGCCGGGCCGACCGCGAGAGACGCCGAACCGTTGGACGCGAATCCGTGACCGCCGCCGACCCCGGATCCGCCGGACAGTGCCGTCGACCCGATGTTCGACGCGGCAGTGGCCACGGTGGACACGCCGGTACTGGCGATGGAGGTGGCAGCGCTACCGATCTGTCCGGCGGCTGCGGCCACTCCGGGATTCTGTGTTGCCGCCATCAGGCCGCCGATCGCAGCCTGAACGGGCGAGGTCATCACGGCGTTGGCGAACTTTCCGAGGCCGCTCCCGGAATCGGACACGATCGCAGGCGGATGATCGAAGGTGGTCTTGACGATGCGGTGCGAGTTGACCAGCTCGAATCCCTCCATCACCAGGGCTGCCCGTATGTCGAGCAACCGGTCTGCCACCTCGGCTGCCTCGTAGCTGCCGTTCAGCGCGCCGCCCGTGGAGGCAGCGGTGACCTTGGCGGCCTGCACGACGCCGATTTCCACCAGTGACGGCATGGTCGCGAGCGCCACGCCATAGGTGGTCCCGGCGGCCGGAGCCTCGACCGACAGCGCGGCCGCTTTCAATGCCGTTGCCCCGGTCCACGTTGCGAAACGTGCGAGCGCGGCCTGAGCGAGGAGGGCCGAATCGCCCTCCCACCCGGCGGTCAACGCCGCAGTGACCGCGGCGATACTCGCCGACGCCTCCGTGAACGCCGCAGCAACCGAACCCCACGCGCCGCCGGCGACGTGCAACGGCACCGGACCCGGCCCGAGCAGTCGGGTCGAATTTCCCGTTGCCGTGCGCGGCAGCCACACCACACCTGTCACTCCGAGCGTCATCCTCTAGCCCCCATGATGTTCGAGCCCTGCGTTTCTTGTGATGCTGTCGTTTCCTGTGGTGCGGTCGAGTTGTGGTGCAGTCGCGTTCGGTGCGAGCGTCAGATGCCGGGTAAACCGGGTAGGCCGCCCGCCGTGTCGTCGTCGGTGGCCACGTAGTCCGCGGCCTGCTTCCGTAGTTCCTCGGCGGCGCGGTGTAGCTCTGAAATGCCCTGTGCTGCAGCAGGTCCGAAGGTATCGGCCGCGGTGCCGAAGAATCGTTCGGTGAGTAGAGAGACCTCGTCGGTGCCGGGCGGTAGTGGCCGCACGGGAATCGCCGTCGCGGTGACGGCGGCCTGCAACCTGGCGGCGACCGCATCGAGCTCCGAAGCAGCGAGCTGCAGAGCCACCGGATCCACCTTGATGACGGTCATGAGCCATGCCCCCGATCGAAGAACTTCCACTGTCGGTAGGTAGGACGCCACCGTGCACGGTTTGGTTCCATCGATGCGAGAAATACTCAGATCGACTTCTCGGCCACCGAACCGATCGTCCACGCGCCGCCACGACGACTGACGGAAGTGCGGCTGAGCGGCGACACGTCGACCCGCCAGAACGACCGAACCGGAGCCGCCAACACCAGCACCACCACGGCCCGAATCACAGCGGGGGAGGTCACCGCCAGCGTGCGACCGGGAGTCGAACCGACATCTTCGAGCCACTTCTGCACGCGAGATAACAACGCGACCAGAGACTCGCCGCCCGGCGGCACGAACGCCGGATCGCTCAGCCACGCCATCGCGTCGGCGTCGGGCAGATCGGTCATCTCGAGACCGGACCACCGGCCGTAGGCGATGTCGGCCAACGCGGGCTCGACCGAGATGTCGGTGCCGAAGATCTGCGCCGTGGCCATCGATCGAGATTCCGGGCCGGACAGGACGCGGTCGGCTCGGGGAATGTCGGTCACCGCAGCAAGGTCTCGCATTCCCGAGTCGTCCAGCGGCTCGTCGCCCGGGAATCGGCCGGTGCGCATTGCGGCGGTTCTGGCGTGGCTCACCAATATCAGTCGGGTCACGGACGCAGGCACCGTGTCATTGTGGCGCAGCCAGGTGTCATTGTGGCGCAGGTGTTGTTCAAGCACCGAGCTGCGGTCGGTCAGGACAGCGATTGACACAACGTCGCGTTCGGTGCCACAGTTCGCAGGTTAGACGCGATGTACGCAGGTAATCCGGTGAAAATCCGGAACGGTTGCGCCACTGTGATCGACGTCGGGCATATGTCCGAATTCGAGAGCCAGAAAACTCGTACATCGCATGGCCGTCTCTTCTTTTCGGAAGGGACTACGGGACGCATATCCCAGGAGGACATCATGGCAATCACTCATTCCCCCAGTAATACGACGGAGTCGGCGGCCCTCGCCGTCATCGTCGCCGCGACGATCCTGCTCGCTTTCGTCGTGCTCTACCTGGTCGGCTTCGATCAGGGCGCAATCTCCCGCAGTGGCATGTACATGCACGAACTGATGCACGACGGCCGCCACCTGCTGGGTCTGCCATGCCACTGACCGACACCGCCCATCGCCCGACGCTGCAGGGAACGTTCGTTCAGTTGCTGCTACGAGGGCTGCTCGCCGGACTCGTCGCGGGTCTGCTCGCCGGAGCCGTCGCCTTCGTCGTGGGCGAACCGCACATCGACTCGGCCATCTCCATCGAGGAGGCAGCAGGCGAGGCACATCACGCCGACTCCGACACGACGGCGGCGCACTCGCACGGCGACGAGGATCCGCTCGTCAGTCGGGACGGACAACGCGTCGGACTGTTCCTCGCCACCGGACTCGCCGGCCTGGCACTCGGCGCGATCTTCGCGTCGGCACTGCACTATGCCCGACGCTTCAGCTCCCTCCCGGGCTCGATCCTCGCGCTCGTCGGAGCCGGTGCCGGGTGGTTGGCCATCGAAGCGGTGCCGTTCTTCAAGTACCCGGCCAATCCGCCGGCCGTCGGAGATCCGGAGACCATCACCCAGCGCACGTGGCTGTGGCTGGCATCGGTGATTCTCGGTCTGTTGGCCGTCGGAGTCGGAATCTATGTCGCGAAGGTCGTGGCATCGCAGCATTCGGTGGCAGTCCGCGTGGGCGCACCGATCGTGGCGTTCCTGGTGATCGTCGGCATCGGGTACGCACTGTTGCCCGAAATCAACGAGGTGGGCGCGGACTTCCCGGCAACCCTGCTGTGGGAATTCCGCCTGTCGTCACTGGCCACGCAGGCAACCCTGTGGCTGGCCCTGGGATTGGGCTTCGCGTTCCTCACCGATCGCGCAGTTCGACCTGTTCGCCGAGAGGCAGTTGCGGCGTAGCCCCAGCGCCGCGTCAATGGACCGTTGCATCGCCGAGACGTGTGCACAGTGCCATCGACGCTGTGCGGGTGGCCCGGTCGGTCCGGGTGAATGGACCATTGCACTGCTCAGACGCATGCAATGGTCCATTCACGCGTTGCGGGGGTGTGCGGGCGGGTGAGCGCGGGCGGGTGAGCGCGGGCGGGTGATCGAGTGCGCTCAGCCGAATCCCAGTTGATGCAGTCGCTCGTCGTCGATGCCGAAGTGATGTCCGATTTCGTGGGCCACGGTGATGGCGATTTCGCGTCGAGCCTCGGTTTCGTCGTCGACCATCTCGAGGATCGGCTTGCGGTAGATCGTGATGACGTCCGGTAGGTGTCCGCTGTACTCGTAACGCTCGGTGAGCGCGATGCCCTCGTACAACCCCAGGATGTCCTCGGTGGGGTGTTCCTCTTCGACGAGAACGACCACGTTGTTCATGAAGTCGGTGAGCTCGCGCGGCAGGGTGTCGAGGGCGTCGGACACGGCTTCCTCGAAGTCGACGCGGGTCATCTGGGTGGGGATGTCAGCCTCCGGTGGTGATCGGAGCAGCACCGGGCAGCGGAGTGGGCAGCGCGCGGCCGTCGGGAGCCGATGGCGGTGGGACAGGCGCAGCACCGTTGATGAGGATGTCGCCCTTCGCACTGCCGACGATGGTCGCGAATCCGCCGGAATCGAGTTCCTTGCCCACCGAACACGTCACCTGACGGCTACCGGCGAGCCAGCTCGCGACGTCGATGGTGTCCCAGAACAGGGTCAGCGTCTTGTCGCGCAGTGCCGTGTCCGAGCCGAGATAGCCGTTGACGGCGTCGGTGCAGGTGCCTTCCAGGTACGCGTCCTGATCGCCCTCCGACGGGTGGCCGCCGGGGAATTGCTGCGTCAGGTTGATCACCGAGGCGACCTCGAAGGCGTGCGGTGCCGAGCAGTCCACCGGATCCGCGGGCACGTTCTGATTGATACCGATGCACGTGCCCGTCGGCCAGACCTTGGACTGATCCTGCTCGAGGATCGAACCGGTCATCTCCAGCAGAGCTCCGGTGTTCGACGGCATCTGCACCCCGCAGCGCAGGGTCCGCTCGCCCTTGGCCCACCCGGCTTGGCTGGGGAACATCAGCCCGACGCCGAAGAGTCCGTTGGGATCGAACTTGGCACCGACGTAGTCGTCGACGGCGGCGGTGCAGTGTTCGTCACGCAGCTGACCGAACCGAATGGACCCGGGATACTGCGAACCGGGACCGAACTCGACGCCGGGGTAGACGCTCATGTCGACGTCGCGAGCGACCTCGAAGCGATGAGGATCGGCGCACGACACTTCGGCGAGATCCTGTCGGTCGGTCTCCGGATCGTCGGTGGGCGTCCACTGCAGGCACGTACCGGGATCGGCTGCGCCGAACGAGGATGCCGATACGGGTCCGTCGGTCACCGGACCACTGGTCGCCGAATGGGTGGTGATCTTCTCGGGTGCCGAGAACCCGTCGGAGAGGAACGCCGTCGCACCCGCGGCCAGCACTGCACCGACCGCAACCATGGCGAGCCCTCGTCGGGCGGTGGTTGCGGAGAGAGTTCGCCGATTCCGGCTCTCTGGGGGGTCTGTTTCGTTCGCGGACATCGCCTCCATCATGCCCGAGTATGTTCGGTCCTCATGAGCGACCCGACAGGTGACGACGACCTCAGCGAGCTGGCCGGCCGACTGTTCAGGATGGCGCGCACCGGCGATGCGGCCGGTTTGGCGAGCTACGTGGACGCGGGCGTTCCGGTGAATCTGCACAACGAGTCCGGGGACACGTTGGTCATGCTGGCCGCGTATCACGGGCATGCCGATGCGGTGCGCGTGCTGTTCGAGCGCGGTGCCGACGTGAACAAGCCCAACGACAAGGGGCAGACCCCACTCGCGGGTGCGGTCTTCAAAGGGGAGGACGACGTGGTGCGAGTTCTCGTCGACGGAGGAGCCGATCCGCACGGGGGTCACCCGTCGGCGATCGATGCCGCCACGATGTTCGGACGCGAGGACTACCTGGGGTTGCTCGGCAAGTAAGGTTCCCTCTCGTGATCGACCTGAAATTCCTTCGCGAAAATCCTGACGCCGTACGCGCCTCGCAGCGCACCAGAGGCGAGGACCCCGCCCTCGTCGACGCGCTTCTCGATGCCGACGCGTCCCGCCGGGCCGCCGTGCTCGCCGGAGATCAGCTGCGCGCCGAGCAGAAGGCATTGGGCAAGAAGGTCGGAAAGGCCTCCGCCGAGGATCGTCCCGCGCTGCTCGCCGGGGCGTCGGAACTGGCCGCCAAGGTCAAGGCCGCGCAGGCCGCCGAGGCCGAGGCCGACGCAGCTCTCGACACGGCACACCGCGCGATCTCCAACATCGTTCAGGACGGCACACCCGCAGGCGGTGAAGACGACTTCGTACTGCTCGAGACGGTCGGCGAGATCCCCGAGTTCGATTTCGAGCCGAAGGACCACCTCGAGCTCGGTGAGTCGCTCAACTTGATCGACATGGAACGCGGAGCAAAGGTCTCGGGCTCACGCTTCTACTTCATGACCGGCTACGGCGCGTTGCTGCAGCAGGGTCTGCTGCAGCTCGCCGCGCAGAAGGCCGTCAAGAACGGGTTCACCATGATGATCCCGCCGGTGCTCGTGCGGCCTGAGATCATGTCGGGAACCGGTTTCCTCGGTGCACACGCAGACGAGATCTACCGCCTCGAAGCCGACGATCTCTACCTCGTCGGAACCTCGGAAGTTGCTCTCGCGGGCTACCACTCGGGCGAGATCATCGACCTCGCCGACGGCCCCAAGCGCTACGCCGGTTGGTCGTCGTGCTTCCGCCGTGAAGCGGGCAGCTACGGCAAGGACACCCGCGGCATCATCCGCGTCCACCAGTTCGACAAGATCGAGATGTTCTCGTACATCAAGCCCGAGGACGCGGCCGCCGAACACCAGAAGCTCCTGGAGTACGAGAAGGAAATGCTCGCCGCGGTCGAGTTGCCGTACCGCGTCATCGACACCGCAGGCGGAGACCTCGGCTCATCGGCCGCGCGCAAATTCGACTGCGAAGCATGGGTTCCCACCCAGAAGGCATACCGCGAGCTGACCTCGACCTCGAACTGCACCACCTTCCAGGCCCGACGCCTCGGCGTTCGATACCGCGACGAGAACGGCAAGCCTCAGATCGCCGCGACCCTCAACGGCACCCTCGCCACCACGCGGTGGATCGTGGCAATCCTGGAGAACCACCAGCAGGCCGACGGCACCGTCCGGGTCCCGGAAGCCCTCGTGCCCTTCGTCGGGACCGACGTACTGCGCTAGTTGGGTCGTTCCGCAGGCTCCACTCCGGCGGTAGTAGTGCAGGCTCAGGCGATGTCGCCGATGCAGTAGCCCTCGCCGCCGACGGTCAGTACGAACGTCCGGTTCTGGTACGCCCCCGAGGCATCGATGATGTCGGCATTGACCTGCGTGTAGATGCCGTTCTGAGCCGTGACGAACACGCTGTCGGGATCGAACGAGGTAATGCTCGGCAGAATCGCCGGGTCCTGTGCCAGAGGTGGGGCAGTAGGTGACCCGGTGCCGTTCGGATCCCATGTGCCGCGACTCTCGCACACGAGTGGGTAGCGCTCCTCCACGTCGTCCCGGTTGACCGGAATGCCGGCGATGCGTCCCAGGTAGCGATCGACGGAATGGGCCGCGTCTGCCGCGTCGAACACGGGGGCGGTGCCGGTGGGGTAGACGGTAGGGCAGGCGTAGCCGGACGTGATCTCGCTGCGCTTGATGGCGACCGTCGCAGTGGGCCCGGTCCACGTCACCGCATACTGACCGTCGACGGCGGGAGCAGCCACAGCAGCGAGGATGGCACCGGTGTCGACATACATAGTCGGGATGTCGGTGGGCGGGACGGTCCAGCACTTTGCCGTCACGACACCTATGCCGCCGCCCGTGAGATCGTTGACGAACGGCCGCAGGGCCGCCGCGGCCGCGGGATTGCCGGGCGCTTCGCCGACGGGTGGACCCGGTGGGATGGGCGGGGGCATCGGGGTGGTGGCTGTGGTCGACGGCGATTCCTGGGTGGTCGACTCGTCGGCTGTGGACTCGACTGTGTTGCTCGGCGAGGCGGCCTGATCGGACGGGATCCCGACCGCGGAATCGCAGGCACCGACCAGTGCGATCGTCGCGATCAGCGGCAGCGCGGTTCGGCCGACTCGGCTGCGCCGCGGTCGTGCCGCTCTGTTCTTCACGTGTTTCTCTCCCCCATAGCTCTTCTACCGAACTGCGCACGACCCGACCGCACTCTGCCGCACCTTTCTCCGGCCCCGTCCACCGACTACGCTAACCGACTGTGGAACCCGTCTACCGATCAGTCATCGGCATCGCTCGCACCGTGTTCGCGTTCGAGGGCCTGAAGTTCGAGGTCGAGGGCGAGGAACACATCCCTGCTACCGGTGGCGCGGTCATCGCCGTCAACCACACCGGATACATGGACTTCACCTACGCCGGACTGCCACCGCGGCGAGTGAAGCGCTACATCCGCTTCATGGCCAAGAAGGAAGTCTTCGACAACAAGATCTCCGGCCCCATCATGCGTGCGCTGCGGCACATCCCCGTCGATCGTGGGGCAGGTGCCGAGTCCTACAAGTCGGCGGTGGAAAGTCTGCGCAACGGCGAACTCGTGGGCGTGTATCCCGAAGCCACCATCAGCCGAAGCTTCGAGATCAAGGAATTCAAGTCCGGTGCAGCGCGCATGGCCATCGAAGCCGGAGTCCCCATCATCCCGACGGTCATCTGGGGCGCGCAGCGCGTGTGGACCAAGGGCTACCCGAAGCGATTGGGCCGCACCAACACTCCGATCTCCATTGCCGTCGGTGAGCCGATTGCGCCGGTCGGACCGCCGAACGAGCTGACCGACAAGCTGCGCGCGTTGATGCAGAAGATGCTCCTCGAACTGCAGGAGAACTATCACCACGAGCCCGGTGCCTACTGGGTGCCGGCCCGACTCGGCGGTAGTGCGCCAACCCTGGAGGAAGCCGACAAGCTCGACGCCCAGGACCTGGCGGCACGTGCGGCCAAGCGCGCCGAGTAGCACTGTGCGATGAACCTCCGCGGTGAACGGGTCGTGCTACGGCCCGTCGCCGCCGAGGATGTGCCGGAGCTGCGCCGAATTCTGCACACCCCCGAGGTGTACATGCGGTGGGGCGACGAGGATGCCGACGAGAACTGGCCGTTCGACAACCCTGAAGAGAACCGCATGGTTGTCGAATTGGATGGTGCGCCAGTCGGATTGATTCAGTACGGCGAGGAGACCGACCTGATGTACCGGCATGCGTCGATCGACATCTTCTTGGATCCGGCGGTGCACGGCCGCGGGGCCGGAAAGGATGCTGTGGGGACGCTCGTGCGTTACCTGACGGTCGATCTGGGACACCACCGCCTGGTGATCGATCCGGCTGCCGACAACGAGGTGGCGATTGCGTGTTACAGGGCAGTCGGTTTCGAGCCGGTCGGGATCATGCGCAAATACGAGAAGGGTCCCGACGGCTGGCACGACAGTCTGCTGATGGACCTGATCGTCGAGTAGCTATCGGCCGTTTGCCGGAGTGGAGCCCGCGGAACGACCCGTGAGGCCAGGAAGTGACAGGCGAAATCTCGCGCCCGTAGGCCCTGCGGCACAGACCAGTTCACCGTTGTGTGCGCGAGCGAGCGTCCGTGCGATCGAGAGCCCGAGCCCGACGCCGCCGGAGGAGCGATCGCGTGCGGAGTTCAGCCTGACGAGCCGCTCGAAGATGCGCTCACGGTCTGCTTCTGGGACACCGGGCCCTTCGTCGTCGACGGTGACGACAGCCTCGTTGCCCACTGAATTCACGGCGACAGTGATACTGCCGCCTCTGGGCGTGAAACGACTGGCGTTGTCGAGCACGTTGGACAGAATCTGCTCGATGCGGCCTACGTCCACCCGAACCGGAACCGGTTGTGCCGCATCGATATCGAACTGAATGTGCGGAGTGAGCAGAGCTGCTCTCTCCACCGTGCGGCGGGTGAGGTCTGCGAGGTCGGAATCTGTCAGCTCGAGGTCCGAAGTATTCTCTGCGCGAACGGAATCGAGCATGTCGGATACAAGACGCGATGCTCTGGCGGATTCGCCGACCAGCAACTCGCTCCAGCGTGCGACTCGATCGGGGCGTTGCTCGGCATCGCGCTGCAGCGACTGCGCCAACGCCGAGATACCGGCGACCGGTGTGCGCAGCTCGTGTGCGGCATCGGCCAAGAACCGGCGCATGTCCTCCTCGGCGAGCTTGGCTGTGCGTGCGGCCGAGGCCTCGCGTCGTTCAGCGTCCTCGAGGGCGTCGAGCATCTCGTCCACGGCCGATGCCGTACGGCCGAGGTCGGTGTTCGGTTTGGTGGGGAGCAGGCGTCTACCCCTGTCGCCGTTGGTGATTCGGCGTGCCACCGAGGTCATGGAGTCCAGTGGAGACAGTGCGCGCCGCACGGCAACCGTCAAAGCAGCGGCGGCCAGTAGCAGTGTGACGGCTCCCGCCCCCAGCATCAGGATCCGGAGTTGACGCCGAACGTCGGCGATCGCGGTGGTATCACCGAGGAGCGACAGTGTCGAACCGTCGGGCAGGGGTTTCGTGATCTCCAGCGAATCCGAAGGTGGGGCAGGCGGATCGGGCGGTCCCGGGGGAGTGGGAGCATTCGACGGGCCGGACGGAGGGTTGGGTCCCGCGGGCCGATCGTCCTGCGCGGGCGGCTCGCTACCGGGTGCCCCGTACACCGTGCCGTCCGCAGCGGTGACGCGAACTCTGATGGCGTCACCCTGAAGGGCCTGCACCAGATCCTCGGATCCGACGCCGCTCTCCACGAGCTCGACGGCACGGGTTGACCGGTCCGACAACCGTGCTTCCAAGTCTCGCCGAAGCTGTTGACCGAGAACCACATCCACCGAAGAGCCGACGATCACCAGCAACACCGCGAACAACACGATGACGGTGGCGACCACCCGCATTCGCAGCGAGGGGGTCGGCGTGCGTTTCACTGCGGAGCCCGCAATGCATAACCGAGGCCCCGGACGGTATGGATCAACCGCGGCCCATGGGCTTCCATCTTGCGACGCAACGCGCTGATGTGAACTTCCACCAGGTTGCCGTCGTACGCGCCGTAGCCCCAAACCGATTCGAGGATGGACGTTTTGGAGACCGTGCGTCCGCGCTGCGCGACCAAGAACGTGGCCAAGCGAAGTTCCGTCGCCGTCAGATCGAGAACCTGACCCGCCCGAGTCACAACTCCGGCAGGCTCGTCGACCAGTAGATCGCCGACCTGGACTGCGTCGGACGACCGACCGCGGCGGCGCAACACGGATTTTGCGCGGGCTACCACCTCGTCGAGCTGAAATGGCTTGACCACATAGTCGTCGGCACCGTCACTCAGTCCGCGCAGTCGGTCGGCCAGCTGATCCTTTGCGGTGACCATGATGATGCCCGCGTCGGTGCTCTGCCGGACCACGTCGATGAGAGCGAAACCGTCTCGCGCACCGGGCAGCATGACGTCGAGAATTACCACATCGGGCCGGAAGCCTGCCATCGTGGTCTCGAAATCGTCCCCGTCGGGCAGAGACGCAGCGGTGAAGCCCGCGTCCTCGAACGCGGCCACCAGCGCTTCCCGGATGGGCAACGAGTCCTCCACCACCATCACCCGGGGAGCGGAACTGTATGTCATGCCTCGATTGTCACCCACGAGCTGAAGTGATCCTGAAGATGCGCCCGGCTTCAGGGTGACTTCAGCTAGCGACGGCAATGTCGGTGACAGAACGAAACGAACGAGACAGTCCGAAACAAGGAGTGAACGTGAACGATCAGACTCAGCCGATTCCCGCCGCATCGAACCCCGAGCCCGCACCGAGTGCCGAGACCGACCCGACTCGGGCGAACAAGCCGAAGCGTTGGAAGGGACGGGTACCGCTGGCAGCGACCGCAGCAGCGGGTCTGGCCGTCGGAGCCCTGGTGACGGCGGCAGTGTTCGCAGCCACCGGCCCCGACGTTTCGCCTGGCGTGTCCACGGTGGCGTCGTCGTCCGCCCTCGGACAGCGAACCGATGGTGGTGGCGGATCGGACGCATCCACCACACCGGCAGCCCCGGAGTCCACCGACGGTTCGACGGCCCCCGCACCGGCCGACGGTGCAACACCGCCGGCCCCGGGTGACGGCGCAACTCCTCCTGCTCCGCCCGCTGGCGGTCCGGGCAAGGGTGGCCCAGCTGAGGGCGGTCCGGGTAAGGGTGGACCGGGCGCAGGTGGCCCGGGTGGTGCTGTGTGTGCACCGGAAGACGGCGCCACGCCACCTGCTCCGCCCGCCGAAGGTGATGGTGCGACTCCGCCCGCACCGCCGGCAGCTCCCGCTGATGGCGCGACACCTCCGGCTCCCGCTGATGGTGCGACCCCTCCGGCTCCCGCTGATGGTGCGACCCCTCCGGCTCCCGCTGATGGTGCGACTCCGCCTGCACCGCCGGCAGCTCCCTCGGGTTCCTGAGCTCAACCTCCTCCAGCCCCGCACCGTGTTCTCGGTGCGGGGCTGGTTCCGTGTGTGGGTGGTTATGTGATGTGGGGGCCGGCTCGGGCGTGGGATTGTCTGGGTTGTCGGTACGGGTCGACGGTGGCTGGTGGGATGAACCACGGGTGGTTGTCGGTGCCGATGAACACTTCCCAGTCACTGCGGTGGATCAGTCGGTGGTGGAATCCGCACAGTAGGACGAGGTTGTTCATGTCGGTGGGTCCGCCGTCGGTCCAGTGCCAGATGTGGTGGCCTTCGGTCCAGGCTGCGGGTTTTCCGCAGCCAGGGAAGGCGCACCCGTGGTCGCGGGCGGTGAGGGCGCGTTTCTGTTTGGCGGTGACGGTGCGGGCGGTGCGGGCGAGGTTGATCGGGGAGCCGTTCTCGTCCATGACGATGGCGGTGAGAAGACAGTCGCAGGCCAGTTGGCGGGACGTCTCGCGGGAGAGTGGTCCCATCCACGGCAGCCACCCGACGGTGGTGCCGTCGCCGAACAGGTCCCGATACGCGCCACGATCGGCGGTAGCTGGCCGGCTGTTGTTGTCGGATTCGGTTGCGGTGCTGCCATTCTCAGAGTCAGAGTCGCTGTCGGCGTTCATGGTGCTGCGGAGGTCGGTGAGATCGCGGAGGCTGATGTGCAGGTTGACGTGCGGCTTCTCCCCGCCTTCGGTGGGTCGGTTGCTGGAGGCGAGGTAGCGGTCGAGGATGTGTCCGAACGCCTCGGCGCGGCGTAGGGCGGGGCTGCGGTCGTCTTGGGTGCCGTCGGCGGCGGGGCGGGGTTCGGTCAACGGCGAGAGCGCGGCGAGGAGTTTTTCTCCGGTGACAGCATCGAAGTCGGCTTTGAGCACCAATCGCCCGTTCAAGGTTTTCGAGGCGAAGAGTTCGTTGCGGTCGGTGTCCTCGGGGGGTGGTTTCTTGCTGCCGAAGGTGTCCTCGAGTTTGGTGATCGCTTCGCGGATGCGGCCGGCGCGCGCTTGTGGTCCGGTCGCAGCCTTGATCATGGCGGCGCGGGCGATGTCCTGGCCTTCTTGGGGGAGGTGCTTCGGTGGTGTTTCGGCGAAGGCGAGGATCAGAGCGGCATGGTCGACGGACATGACGCCTGTGTTCACGGCGTCGGCGATGTCGGGGAAGTTCTTCAGTCCGCGTGCGAGGGCGACGATTTTGGTGGCTTTGCTGGGGCTGAGCAGGGTGGTGGAGGTGAGCCAGCCGGCAGGGCCGGGGAAGCCGAGCTTTTCGCGGGAGACGCGGGTGTCGATCTCGCCTACGAGGGCGATACGTCGGGCTTCCATCAACTGGATTCGGTGGGAGACATCAGCAGCGTCGGCGAGGAGTTCTGCCTCGCTCAGTTGCCAGATCTCCGTGGTCATGGGTTAAGTGTATCGAACGTGCGTTCGGCTGGCAATGATAGTCGAATCGAAAACTATTGCCCTGCACAAGGATTCGTGAGATCAAACTTGTCGGTGGCCCGTGGTATCGACCCGCCACGCAGTCGTACACGTGCGATCTATCGCCCTTGCGGCTTACCCACACGCTTTCGGCGGTCGATCGCTGAAGCTTGCGTCATCGAACGGTCTGCTCCAGATCTCGGACTCTGCTGCATCACAAACCGCCAATCCGTAGCCGGGGAGTCGTCGGCAAAAGATGTCCGGATAGATTCTTCGGTACGACTGGAATCCATGGGAGTCTCCGTCTCGAACGAACTCGTAGGTCAATCCGTCATATCGTCGGAAGAGCTTGGATCAGCTGCTCGCGCAACTGTTTCCAGCTCGGATCGGTATTGCGCCCACCACGCTGCATCGCCGTCGGTCATGTTCTCGTTGCCGAGGCGCAGTCCAACGGAGTTGTCGATCAATTCGCGCAGTATGTCTGCGTGTCCGGCATGTCGATTCGTTTCGATACACATATGCACCAGCACGCGATGCAACGTGACTTCTTGCTTCTCCAACGGCCAGTGCAGGACGCGTCCGACTGTGTCCAGGTCGTGTGAATCGATGGTCTTGTCGGCATACGTCCAGGCCTCGCGGTACAAGGCGATTATGGATTCGGATGACTCATCGGCCGTGGCCCACATGTCTGCATTGAGGCGGGCCGTGGCCGATGCCTCCAGCTCCGCGAAACGAGGTGGGAACTCGCGGCCGAACGTGAGTCCGAAGTAGCCGTACTCGACGATCGCCAGGTGTTTGACGAGACCCAAGAGATTCGTTCCGGTCGCCGTCATCGGCCGACGCTTCTGGTATTCGGTCAGGCCGTCGAGTTTCCACACCATGTTCTGGCGTGCGATGCGAAGGTACTGGTGCAGATCGTCTTTCATCGGTATCAGTTCATCGATGCGTGCCACACGAGGGCGGCAGCCAATGCGCCGAGTCCGTTCAACGACCAGTGCAGGGCAATGGGTGCGATGAGACTTCCGCTGCGGCTGCGCAGCCACGTGAAGACCACGCCCGCCGCGGCCGTTGCAATGACAGCCAGTCCGATGCCGACGATCTGCCCGAACAGGCCACCGCCGAGGAACCCACTGAGGCCGACGTTGCCCGCCGTCAGGCCCAGCGAGGACGCGATATGCCACAGTCCGAACAGCAGCGATCCTGCCGCGAACACGCCCCGTGCGCCGTAGATCCGGCCCAGCGTTCCGTGCAGAACCCCGCGGAACGCGAGCTCTTCCGGGATTACGGTCTGCAGTGGAATGACGATCATCGACGCGACCACCGCGGCCGAGACGGTCGCATACCGATCGGCCATGAAGAACGGGCGGGTCAACGGCAGCAACGCGCCGATCGCGACGACCGTGAGGACGATTCCGACGGCTCCCAGCGCGTACAGCGAACCCGTCTTCCACTGTTTCGGTGACAGGCCCAATTCGGCCCAGCCCAGGCCACGTCGGTTCGAGAGAACGACCAACAGAACTGCGGCGATAGGAACCGTCGCGATACTGGCCCACGCCGTGGTGAAGTGCGCGATGAGGTTGGTGCCCACGAGTACGAGCACAACGATGGCGACGTCGAGGTAAGCGTGGAAGGCACGTCTTGGTGCCACGCTTCCGGCCGGGTCAACAGCAAGCATTGGATCGAGTGTACCGGCGTCAGCTGATAACGCCCGGAGAATCGAGGCTTCTGTCGAGGCCCTTGCGGTCGTAGAGAAGGGTGAACAGCAGGCCGAACACGAGCCCGATGAGCAGCCCGAGAGACGTCATACCCACCGAGTGCAGCAGGCCGGCGTCAGGCGAGGCGTTGAAGTACAGGATCGAGCGGGTGCCGAGGAAGATTTGATGCATCGGCTCGAACTGTGCCAGCCACGTGAAGATCGGCGGGCTCGCCTCGAGGGGAATCGTGCCGCCCGAGGACGGCAGTGCCAGGATGATGAAAACGACCAAGTTGATCAGCAACCCTGCTGTGCCGAATGCCGACATCACCGCTAGCGCCGTGAATCCGACGGCGGTGATCGCGAACGCGCCGTACATCCACAGGGTCCATGCATGGGTGATGGGCATGCCCAGCAGATGGCTGATCAGCAAGTACAGGCCCGATACGAGCATGGCGAGAACGAACATCACCAGCCACTTGACCAGCAGGGTCTGGAACCGGCTGATCTGGGTGGGTCCGCGGTGAATGTACTTCGGGCCGATCTCGGTGGGGGTGAACCCCAGCAGTCCGTCGACGAGGGTGCTGACAATGGTGGCACCGGTGAACCCCGCCAAGACGAGCAGCAGCGCGTAGTAGAACGCCGACAGGCCACCGCCGGTACCGTCGGGCAGTGGATCATGCTGGGCAACAATCACATTGATCGGCTGCGCCAACGTCAGTGCGCTCGCGCCCGCCAGCGGAGTGTCGCCGAGTTGCTGGCGAACCTGATCGGATATCTGTTGGCCCACGGTCTGATTCACCGACTCGAATGCAGGAGTGGCCACTCCGGTCACGAGCGACATCCCGAAGCTGCCCGCCCGCGGATTGGTGTACACCGTGATGACCGGCTTCTCGACATCGCCGGGAATCACACTCGCCTGCGCCAGGATTCCCATTCTCTTGGTGAAATCACTGGGGATGACGATGGAGCCGTAGACCTCCGCAGTGGACAGCAGCGATTCGGCCTGTGCCGGGCCGACCTCGCGGAAAGCGACCTTCTCGGAGTCGACGTTCTGGATCAAGCCGTCGACGATGTCGTTGCCGATACTGCGTTGCTCGCCCGCGAGGGTGTCGCCCTCGTCCTGGTTGACGATCGCGATGGGCAGGTCGTGCAAGTTGCCTCGGGGATCGAGAACGCCGCCCAGATACAGGGCCGCGAGGAACGACATCAGTGCCGATACCACCAGAATGGGCGCGAGCCAGAAACGCGGCGAACGCAGGACGTCGGCCATCGACCGAGGGGTTCTGTCGGAGGTCACCGGATCAGTGTCGCAAGTTCGGCTCCCCCGTGCGCGCTAGTTCGACCGATGCTTCACCCACCCGGGGATCGACAGAACGCCCGCCGGACGGTGGCGGCAAGGGCGGCCCGTCGTCGGTCGTGGTCGGCGACGGGCTCGTTGCTGTCGGCGGTGTGGATGATCGCCGCCTGGGCCCACGTGCCGGCCAAGGCGATCAGCATCGACCAGATGTCTGCGGCGTCCACGTCGTCCACCAGCAGTCCGTCTCGTTGGGCGTCGGCGATCATGGCGAATTTCTCGTCGTCGTGTCCGGGTCTGCGGTCGAACAGCGGCCCGGCCGGGGTTCGCTCCAGCCGGGCCCACGTCAGCAGGCGTACCAGCGTGGGGTCGCCGAGGTACATGTCGTAGAGCTTCACCGCGTACCCGGGCAGGTCTTCGGGAGTGAAGGCGATGTTCTCGATATCGGTGTCGACTCGCGTGTCGAAGACGACGTCGAACAGGGTGTCCTTGTTGCCGAAATAGCTGTAGATCAACGATTTGTTCGACGCGGCCGCCGCCGCGATTCGGTCCACCCGTGCTCCGGCGATGCCGTGCGTCGCAAATTCCTCGGTGGCGGCGGCCAGCAGCCGAGCGCGAGTAGCAGCCGAATTGCCCATGCGTAAAACCATACATTTCCAACTGGTTGGTTGAAAACTATCTCGCCGGACGCTACTGTTTCCAACCAGTTGGTTACTTTTGAAGGGATGCGAACATGCGAACAGCTACCGGATGCCGAGCTGTCGACGAGACTGCGCCACTCGAGCGGTGGACGTTCGACCGGCGGGATCTTCGCGACGACGACGTTGCCGTTCGGGTGACATACTGCGGGGTGTGCCACACCGATCTGCACTCGACGCGGAATCCCGGTGACTTTCCGGTGGTGCCCGGGCACGAGTTCGTCGGGGAGGTGACCGAGATCGGCTCCGGAGTCACGGACTTTGCCGTCGGCGATGCGGTGGCCGTCGGCAACATCGTCGACTCGTGCGGTCGGTGCGATATGTGCACGGTGGGTCAGGAAAATTTCTGTCGAGAGTTCCCGACACTGACCTACGGTGGGCGCGACCGACACGACGGAACTACCACTCGCGGTGCGTATTCCAACGAGTACGTGGTTCGCGATCGGTTCGTCTACCACCGCCCGGACAACCTCGACCCGGCGGCGGTGGCACCCCTGATGTGTGCCGGCATCACCGTGTGGGAGCCGTTGCGTCGCTGGAACGTCGGCCCTGGCGTCAGGTTGGGGATAGCTGGGATCGGGGGCCTCGGCCATCTCGCGGTCAAGCTGGGTCGCGCACTCGGGGCGGAGGTCACCGTATTGACCACCAGCGCAAACAAAGTCGCCGATGCGCAGAAGTTGGGGGCTCATCACACTGTCGTCTCGACCGACGATGCCGCGATGAACGCACTGGCAGGTGGTCTCGATCTGATCATCGACTGCGTGCCCGTCGAGCACGATCTCGCACCGTACCTGCGCTGCCTCGCACTCGACGGAACACTGTGCACCGTCGGCTATCTCGGCTCTACGACGGTCGATTTCCTGGATTTACTGATCGGCCGAAAGAGTCTGGCGTCGGCGGGCAGTGGTGGACGCCGATACACCCAAGATCTACTCGACTTTTGCGGCGAACACGGCATCGTCGCCGACGTGGAGACGATGCCGTCCGCTCAGGTGAACAACGCTTTCGACCGGTTGGCTGCCAACGACGTTCGGTACAGATTCGTACTCGATATGTCGGATCTACGCGGCCAACCTATGTGAGCGGAACTTCGTAGCAGGGGTCGAAGTTCCACTCACATGCGGCGCAGCCGCTCCTAGGCGGTTGCCCGACGCGGCAGCTTCCAGTCCGGACGTACCCAGTGGCAGGTGTATCCCTCGGGGTACTTCTGCAGGTAGTCCTGGTGCTCGGGCTCGGCCTCCCAGAAGTCTCCTGCCGGAGTCACCTCGGTGACGACCTTGCCCGGCCACAGTCCCGACGCGTCGACGTCGGCGATCGTGTCTTCGGCGACGCGCTTCTGCTCGTCGTTCAGGTAGAAGATCGCCGATCGGTAGCTGGCACCGATGTCGTTGCCCTGACGGTTCTTGGTGGACGGATCGTGGATCTGGAAGAAGAACTCCAGCAGATCGCGGTAGGACGTCTGGGTGGGGTCGTAGACGACCTCGAGGCCCTCGGCATGGTTGCCGTGGTTGCGGTAGGTGGCGTTGGGAACCTCGCCGCCGGTGTATCCGACGCGGGTGGAGACGACTCCCGGAAGCTTGCGGACGAGCTCCTCGGCTCCCCAGAAGCACCCTCCGGCGAGGATGGCGGTTTCGGTGGCTGCAGACATCGTTACTCCTTGTGCTCTATCGGTCGATACATGGTGTCCAACGAACGAGCGGCCGTCATAATTCCGAGTCGTGGGGGCGTTCGCCGACCTCGAGAACCAGTTTGCCGGTGTTTGCACCGTCGAACAACAGGTTCAGTGTCGATCCGAAGGCGGCGACGCCGCCGATCTCGATCTGCTCCCGTGCGGTCATCTTGCCGCTGGTGAGCAGTTCGGACAGGGCCTCGATGCCTTCCTGGTACCGATCGAGGTAGTCGAAGATGATGAAGCCGGTCATCGATGCGCGATTGATCAGCAGGGACAGGTAGTGCGCAGGCCCGGGCTGCGGATCGGTGGCGTTGTAACCGGAGATGGCTCCGCACAACACCACTCGCGCGCCCTTGCGTAGACGCGACAGAGCCGCGTCCAGGATCTCGCCGCCGACGTTGTCGAAGTACACGTCGATGCCCTTCGGTGCGGCGGCCTTCAGGCCCTTGTACACCGACTCGTTCTTGTAATCGATCGCCGCGTCGAAACCCAGTTCTTCGGTGAGCCATGCGCACTTCTCGGGACCGCCGGCGATGCCGATCACGGTGGCTCCCTTGGCTTTCGCGATCTGACCCGCGATGCTGCCGACGGCTCCCGCGGCTCCCGAGATGACGACGGTATCGCCCTCGGTCAGCTTGCCGACGTCCATCAGGCCGAAGTATGCCGTCAATCCCGGGAAGCCGAGGGCTCCGAGCCACGTGGGTGCCGGTGCGACGGATTCGTCGACCTTCTGCACTCCTGTGCCGTCCGACAGTGCATGCTCGGTGACGCCGAACGAGCCCGAAACGATCTCTCCCACAGCAAAATCGGGGTGATGCGATTCCAACACCCGTCCCACGGCATGCGCGCGCATCACCTCGCCGATACCGACGGGCGGCACGTACGAGCGTGCATCGTTGAGCCAGCCGCGCATGGCCGGGTCGAGAGAGACGTAGTCGACGGTGACGACGAACTCGCCGTCGCCCGGGGTAGGAATCGGCTCCTCGGTCAGATCCCACGTCGAGTCGTCGGGACGTCCCACCGGGCGCTGAGCCAATCGGATCTGACGGTTCACAGATGTCATCTACCGTTCCTTCCACATCGAAGACGTGCATGTCGAAAACAGGGCACTTCGACACTAGGGCAGAATGACGTCACGATGACCAACGCGCCGAACACCACCCGCCTCGCCCCCCGACTCGTTGCCAGCGATGTCGACGGCACCTTGCTCGACCAGCATGAACGCGTCACCGAACGCACCAAGCGTGCCGTCTCGGCCGTAGTGGCCGACGGAGTCCCGTTCGTGCTGTCCACCGGCAGGCCGCCGCGATGGATTCAACCCGTCGTCGACCAGTTGGGTTACGCACCGATGTCGGTGTGCGCCAACGGTGCGGTGATCTACGACGCGGCGACCGATCGGGTGCTCAGCGCCGAGACGTTGTCGGTCGAGACGCTGCAGTGGTTGGCCGACGTCGCCTACCGCGCGTTGCCCGGCTGCGGTCTGGCCGCCGAGCGAGTGGGGCAGACCGCACACGACTCGGCCACACCGCAGTTCGTCAGTTCGCCCGGCTACGAGCATGCGTGGCTCAACCCCGACAACGTCGAGATGACCGAGGACGACGTCGTCGACGTCCCCGCGGTGAAGCTACTGATCCGGCTCTCGGGATCCACCAGCGGCCACATGGCCGACATTCTCTCGCCGCTGATCTCCGGTCGCGCCGACCTGACGTTCTCCACCGACAACGGACTCATCGAGCTGTCGGCCCCGGGGATCACCAAGGCGTCGGGCCTGGCCAAGGTGGCCGAGACGCTGTCGGTCGACGTATCGGACATCGTCGCCTTCGGTGACATGCCGAACGATGTGCCGATGCTGTCGATGGTCGGACTCGGCGTTGCGATGGGTAACGCACACCCCGCTGCCGTCGCGGCGGCGAACGAACAGACCGTCACCAACGCAGAAGACGGAGTGGCGCAGGTTCTCGAACGCTGGTGGTGACGCGTCGCCGCCGGATCAGGGGCGGATGACGCGTCGACCCGGCCACATCCGTCCGCGGACGTCGTCGAACACGATGCGCACCGCCCGTCCGTCCCGTTGGGCGTGAATGTGCAGGTGCGGCTCGGTCGAGTTGCCCGAATTCCCGACGACTCCCAGCAGTTGGCCGGCCTGCACGCGCTGCCCCGCGGTGACAGCGACGCTTCCTTTCTTCAGGTGCGCGATCAGAATCTCCTCCGACCCGGCTCCCAGCACCACGTGATTTCCCGCCGGTTTCGCCGGGTTGAGCTCGCCGTCGTTCAGGCCGTCGCCGCACCTGAGCACCTCGGCGTCGACGGGGGAGTGCACGGGTGAACCGAAGGCGTAGTAGTCCTCGTCGCATCCGGCGAGAACCCCGCGATGCGAGGAACCACGACGATCGACCTCGACGAGATCCAGTGCCGCGCGCTGGAGTGGTGCCTCCCAGTGATGATTGAACAGTCTGCCCTCGCCTGCGGCCACCTCCCACCGCCCACCGGCGACCGGAAAGTGCAACCGGAGAGTCGTCGAATCACGCACGGCACGTTGGCGACTCGCAACCGTAGCCGCGACGGCACAGGCGGTGAGCACCGCTTCGAACGAGAAGGAGCCGGTGTCGAAACCGGCGGTCCAGTCGTCGATTCGCACGGCCGACACCGCGCACACCACCAACAGCATCGCGCTGATCGGAACGTACGGAATGCCGAACGTCGTCGACGACGGTACCGAGAAGAAGTACGCCAACAGGAACGTCGCGAACATCAGCAGTAGAGATCCGGCCCACCGGCCGCCGTTCTCGGCCGTCCAGCACCCGACGGCGGCTACGGTGACGAGCACGAGCCACACCAGCTGGGGGATCGAGGACAACAACACGAAGCGCGTCCGCGTAGACATCACGTCACGGTACCCATCCCAACGCGAAAGGGCCGAGTCACCACAGTGACTCGGCCCTTTCGCGGGAATGTCAGCCCGCGGGTGCAGGCTCCGGTGCGGGTGCCGGTTCCACCGGTGCCGCAGCGGGGTTCTGCATTTCCGCGTTGTAGGTGTCGTTGTACGTCTTGATCACCGTGGTGACGATTCCGGTGAGCTCGTTGAAGATCAACGAACCGTTCTCGAAGTCCGTCCGGAAGCCCTCCGGCACCTTGAACTCGTCGGTGATCGGCAGACCGAGGACGCCGTCGACGCCACCCTGCTGCAGGTACTGCTGGAAGATCTTGCCGATGACGGCCACAGCCTGACCGGCCATGTTGGTGATGATCTCGCCGTTCTGGAACTGCGCCTTCTCACGGCCGCCGCTCACCTGCACCAGGCCGCTCACCGGCACACCGAGTGAGCCGGTCTCGCCGCCCGAGGCCAACCACTTCTGCGCGACGGGGCTGGTCGCAGCCAGACGCTGCAGCTCGGCGACCAGCGCCGGGATGTTCTCGCCGAGAGTCGAACTGACGTCGGTGCCCGGGCGTGACGGAGCCGGGTCGGTCACCGCGGTGTCGGGAGCGGTGTCGGTCGTATCGGGTGACGCCGGTGTGGCATCCCCGCCGCCGAGGTTGGCAGCCGCGATGTCGCGGATCTCGCCGAGCCGGGCGTACCCGGCGTCACCGGGGCATTCGGTGTTGCCGACGTCGCGGTGCCCGAAGATCACCGGCAGGTCGACGGTCTTGCCCTTGCCGATGAACGTGAAATCCGTTCCCTCGGAGGTCATCGTCGTGGTTCCCTTCGGATCCAGACCGGCCTTGCCGAGTCTCCAGCCGAGGAACTTGCCGACCGAGTCGACGGTCTCCTGCGAGGGATCCTCGGTGGAGTAGTCGCCCATCATGGCGACACCAACGGTGTTCTCGTTGAACCCGCCCGCATGGGCACCCTGAACCGGCTTGTCCAGGCCACCGGCGCGGCCCTCGAAGATCTGACCGTACTTGTCGACGAGAGCGTTGTAGCCGATGTCGCACCAGCCGAGCGTCTGCGCGTGGTACGCGTAGATGGCTCGGACGATCTCGGCCGATTCGGACTTGGAGTAGTCGTTGCTGCCCGCGGTGTGGTGCACGGTGGCACCGCCGATGAAGTCGTCGATCGTCGGTGTGGCGCAACGGATCGACTCGTCGGCACCCCACTGGGCGCGGGTGATGACCTTGGGGCCCGCGTCGCCCGCCACCGGAGTGGCGAGGTCGCTGAGTGCGGAGTCGGCCGGGGACGTGCCGGGAGTGATGAGTACGGCACTGATGTCGTTCACTGCCGAGGCCAACTGCTCGGCCGAGCTCTCCGGTGCAGCCTCGGGCTGAGCAGGCTCGATCGGGGCCGCGGGGTCCACGGGAGCCGGATCCTGCTGGCGCAGTGGCTTGCTCGACGACGCCGGGGTGTAGCCGAGGGGCTGTTCCGCGGCGGCGGGAGCGGGAGCCTCGGCGGCAGGCGCATCTGCAGCAGGAGCTTCGGCAGGCGCGTCAGCAGCGGGCAGCTCGACGACCGGAACCTCGGGAACAGGTGCAGCCGCAAAGCTTTCGGGAGCGGCACTGCTCGTCAGAGGCGTCAGCAGCACCTGCACGGCCTTGGTCAGTCCGACGAAGATCGGTTCGGTACCTTGCTTTCCCGCAGCGGGAACGGAGTCGTCGGCAGTGCTGTCGACCGGTGCGGTCTGCAGCCACGGTCCCCAGGATCCGTCCTCGAGCTGCCGGCGAACCTGTGCAGACGCGCCGTTCAGCTCCTCGGAGGTCAACGCCACCATGCTGAACGGGGTGTCCTGCGAGATTTCCTTGACTGCCGCACCGAGCGGCGGCCCGGTGGGGTCGGCAGCTTCGGGGTTGACCGGTGCCGATGCGTCCACCCGGGGAATCGGTGCCTGCGCGGTCGCGTTCCCCGGCGCCGGCGTGGTCAGGCCCGGAATGTCGGGGATCTGGATCGGCGGGATCACGATGGAATCCGGCAGCGGCAGATACTTCAGATCGGAGAGCCGCAGATCGGGCAGCGGCAGGCCGGTGAGCTCCTGCAGCGGAATCACGATGTCCGGTGCTGCGCTGAGTGCGGTCTCGACGATCGTGGTCGGCACGGTGACCGGGGTTGTCTCGTTGGCCGGTCGAACTCCGGTTGTCGTGCTGTCGGTGAGGCCGGCGACCGCAAAGGGGGTCGCGACGGCGAGTAGTGCGACAGCACCGAGAACGATCGACGGCTTCGTTCGACGGTTCGGCAAGGCGGTACTCCCTGGTTGTTGGTAGGTACGCGTCGTAGGATCTCGATTGCTGAACATCACGAATCACATCAGCAACATGAGTCCCATCAGACACAAGGCTAAACCTTAGCTTGACAGTTAGCCACAGCCGGGAAGTTCCAGTGGCGCGGCGCGTCGGACATGTCACCTACGCTTTCCAGCTGTGACTGTGCACTTCATCGGAGCCGGACCAGGCGCTGCGGACCTACTCACGCTGCGGGCCGTCGAGTTTCTGCGCTCCAGCCCGGTCTGCGTCTACGCCGGTACCTACATCGACAACGCGATTCTCGAACACTGCCCGGCCGGTACGCGCCTGGTCGACACGGCGAAGCTGGACCTCGACGCCATCACCGCCGAACTCGTCGCTGCGCACGAGCGCGGGGAGGACGTCGCCCGCCTGTGTTCGGGGGACCCGTCCCTTTACTCCGCGCTGGCGGAGATGTCCGCCCGACTCGACTCCGCAGGCGTGCCCTGGGACGTCACCCCCGGCGTGCCTGCCTACGCCGCTGCTGCCGCGTCACTGGGCGTCGAGCTGACGGTCCCCGAGGTGACGCAATCGGTGGTGCTCACCCGCGCGCAGGCTCGCTCGACGGCGATGCCCGACACCGAGGCGCTGAAGAACTTCGCCGCCACCCGCGCGACGCTCGCATTGCACCTGGCGATCACCCGCACCCGACTCATCGCCGACGAGCTCACCGAGTTCTACGGGCCGGATTGCCCCGCCGTGGTCGTCTTCCGCGCCAGCAAGCCGGACGAGCTGATCCTGCGCGGCACCCTGGGTGATATCGCCGATCAGGTCGAGGCCGCGGGCCTGCGTCAGGCCGCAGTCATCCTGGTGGGGCCCGCCCTGGCTCGACGCGTCGTCGCCGAATCGCATCTGTACGACGCATGCCGGGACCGCTCGTGAAGATTCATCTGATCGGCATCGGCGGCGGACATCCGGACCAGGTGACGGTGCAGGCCGTCGAGAAGCTCCGGGCCGTGGACGTGTTCATCGTGGCCGACAAGGGTGCGTCCGTCGGCGATCTTGCAGCAGCCAGGCAGGAGATCCTCGAGCGCCACCACGGTGGCAGCTACCAGGTCATCGAGGTGCCCGATCCACCGCGCGATCGGTCTCCCCGGGAGTACGAGACCGCCGTCCTCGACTGGCACGACGCCCGCGCCCGCGCGTACGCCGACGTGCTCGACGGTCTCGCGGAGGGCACCGTCGTCGGGTTTCTCGTTTGGGGAGACCCCGCGCTCTACGACTCCACTATTCGGGTCGTCGAGCGGCTGGCTGCCATGCGCGGCGACATCGAGTTCGATGTCACACCGGGCATCTCCAGTGTGTCGATGCTGGCTGCGAGTCACCGGCTCGTACTCAATCGCATCGGCGGACCGATCGTCATCACCACCGGCAGGAACCTGGCGGGCGACGTCGCTACCGGGTTGGACAACCTGGTGGTCATGCTCGACGGCAACCTGGCCTGCAGCGCGCTGACCGGCGCGGGGTGGGGCATTCATTGGGGTGCCAACCTGGGCACGGTCGACGAGAAGCTGGTGGCGGGGCCACTCGACGACGTGTTGGCAGACATCCGCCGCGCCCGCGACGAGGTCAAAGCGGCACACGGCTGGGTGATGGACACGTACCTGCTCCGACGCCTGACCCCGTGACACCCGACCGGCCGACCGATGCCTGGTGGGGTAGAGCGGTCACGATCGTCGGATACCCTGGTTGCCCGTGACTGCTGTGAGCTCCGAGACCACCTCTTCCGACGCCTCCGCGACCGGCCGATACGACTTGATCGTCGTCGGATCCGGGTTCTTCGGACTGACCGTGGCCGAACGGGCGGCGTCCCAGCTGGGCAAGCGTGTTCTTGTGCTCGATCGTCGGCATCACCTGGGTGGCAACGCGTACTCCGAGGCCGAGCCCGAGACGGGCATCGAGATCCACAAGTACGGCGCGCATCTGTTCCACACCTCGAACAAGCGGGTCTGGGAGTACGTCAACCAGTTCACCGACTTCACGAGCTACCAGCACCGCGTCTTCGCTCTCCACAAGGGCCAGTCGTATCAGTTCCCGATGGGCCTCGGCCTCATCTCGCAGTTCTTCGGCAAGTACTTCTCGCCGGCCGAGGCGCGGGCTCTCATCGAAGAGCAGTCCAACGAATTCGACTCCAAGGACGCGCAGAACTTCGAGGAGAAGGCGATCTCGTTGATCGGGCGTCCGTTGTACGAGGCGTTCATCCGGGACTACACCGCCAAGCAGTGGCAGACCGATCCGAAGAATCTGCCCGCGGGCAACATCACCCGGTTGCCGGTGCGCTACACATTCGACAACCGCTACTTCAACGACACCTACGAGGGACTGCCCGTCGACGGCTACACCGCGTGGCTCGAGAAGATGGCCGCCGACGAGAAGATCGAGGTCCGGCTGAACACGGACTGGTTCGACGTGCGGGAGCAGATCGTGGCCGAGAGCCCGAACGCCCCGATCGTGTACACCGGCCCATTGGATCGCTACTTCGACTACTCCGAGGGTGAACTCGGTTGGCGCACAATCGACTTCGAGACCGAGGTGCTGCCGACGGGTGACTTCCAGGGCACGCCGGTGATGAACTACAACGACGGCGACGTGCCGTTCATTCGTATTCACGAGTTCCGTCACTTCCACCCCGAGCGCGAGTACCCGACCGACAAGACGGTCATCATGCGCGAGTTCTCCCGCTTCGCGAAGAGCGGCGACGAGCCGTACTACCCGATCAACACTCCCGACGACCGGAGCAAGCTCGAGGCATACCGCGATCGCGCCAAGGCCGAAGCAGCCTCCAGCGGCGTGCTCTTCGGTGGGCGTCTCGGGACGTACCAGTACCTGGACATGCACATGGCAATCGCCAGCGCACTGAACATGTACGACAACACTCTGGCCCCGCACTTCGAGACCGGCGCACCCCTGGCAGGCGACAAGTGACCGCCAAACATCTCCTCGCCGACGGTGTTGCCGACGTGGCCCCGGTGCTCGGCAAGTCACTGCTGCAACGAGTACTGCTGCCCCGCTCGGGCGAGCCGCTCGACGTGCGCACGCTGTACCTCGAAGAAGCGCTCACCAATGCCAAACGGGCACACTCGCTCTCGCGGACCTCGGTCACGATCGGCTCCGAGTCCGAGGTGTCGTTCTGTACCTATTTCAATGCTTTCCCGGCGAGCTACTGGCGGCGCTACAGCATCCTGAAGTCCGTGGTGCTGCGCGTCGAGGTCTCCGGACACTGCCGAATCGACGTCTACCGGTCCAAGGCCGACGCGTCGCGCATCCACGTCGAGGGCCGTGAAGCCGTGGACGGCGATGCGGCGCAGGAGTTTCTGATCGACCTCGGTCCGTTCGAGGACGGCGGCTGGATCTGGTTCGACATCACCTCCGATTCCGAGGTGGTGCTCGAGAGCGCGGGCTGGTACGCCCCGATCGAGGCACCGGGCGAGGCCACGGTTGCCGTCGGCATCCCCACGTTCAACCGTCCGACCGACGCCGTCAAAGCGCTTGTGGCCCTTGGCTCGGATCCGTTGGTTCTCGACGTGATCCAGGCCGTCATCATGCCGGATCAGGGCACCCGCAAGGCCAAGGACGAGCCCGGGTTCGACGAGGCCGCAGCAGCCCTCGGCGGGCGACTCGCCATCCACGACCAAGCCAACCTCGGCGGCTCCGGTGGCTACAGCCGCATCATGTACGAGGCACTGAACAACACTGCCTGCCAACACATTCTGTTCATGGACGACGACATCGAGATCGAGCCCGATTCGATTCTGCGGGCGTTGGCGATGTCACGGTTCGCCAAGGTGCCCACGCTCGTCGGCGGCCAGATGCTGAACCTGCAGGCGCGCAGTCACCTGCACGTCATGGGTGAAGTGATCGATCGCAGCAACTTCATGTGGACCGGCGCGCAGAACGTCGAATACGACCACGACTTCTCCGAGGATCCGCTGCGCACCAGCAAACTGCTGCACCGCCGCATCGACGTCGATTACAACGGCTGGTGGATGTGCATGATTCCGCGCGTCGTCGCCGAGGAACTCGGGCAGCCGTTGCCCCTGTTCATCAAGTGGGACGACGCCGAATACGGCTTGCGCGCACGCGATGCCGGCTACCCGACGGTGACCCTGCCGGGTGCGGCGATCTGGCACATGGCGTGGAGCGACAAGGACGACGCCATCGACTGGCAGGCGTACTTCCACCTGCGCAACCGCCTCGTGGTCGCGTCCCTGCACATGCCGGGCGACGGCAAAGGCCTGGTGCTCGACACCATCAAGGCCACCGTCAAGCACCTGCTGTGCCTCGAGTACTCGACGGTCGCCATTCAGAACCTCGCGATCCGTGACTTCCTGGCCGGTCCCGAGCACATCCTCGAGATCCTGCCCACGGCGCTGCCGACGGTGCACGCACTGCGCAAGGAATTCCCGGACGCCGTCGTCGTCGGCAGTTCCACGGAGTTGCCGCTCGCATCCGGTGAGGAAGTCGGAGCCGTCGGCCTGCCGAGCAACCCGATCTCCAAGGTCCGTCGTCTGGCAAAGGGCTTGCTCCACAACGTCAAGCCTGCGCACGAGCAGCATCACGAGCGTCCGCAGCTCAACGTTCCGACTCTCGACGCGCGCTGGTTCCTGCTCTCCCAGGTCGACGGCGTCACCGTCACCACCGCCGACGGCCGGGGCGTCGTCTACCGCAAGCGCGACCGCGCGCAGGCCGCCGCGTTGCTCAAGGAAGCACTGTCGTTGCGCAAGCAGTTGGCAGCCGAATTCCCCGCACTCAAAGCTCGATACCGTGATGCCGTGCCGCACCTGACCAGTAAGGAAACGTGGGAACGTGTCTTTCGTTACCAGGCGTAAAGGCCAGACCGAGGTGCCGACGGAAGTCCGAATCCTCGAGAAGGTGCAGAGCACCGTCGGCAGCGCACCCGGCGCGATCACCGTCGCGCGTGGCATGTCGCACTTCGGCGAACACGCACTCGGCTGGGTTGCGATCGCCGGAATCGGTGCTGCACTGGACGCGCCGCGTCGGCGTCAGTGGGCATCGGTGGCCGTCGGGGCCGTCGGCTCGCATGCCGCGTCGATCGTCATCAAGCGCATCGTGCGGCGGCCGCGTCCCCACGACCCGGCCGTACGCATCAACGTCTCGACGCCCAGCAAGCTGAGCTTCCCGTCGTCGCATGCGACATCCACCACAGCGGCCGCGGTTCTCCTCGGCCGGGTGACCGGGCTACCGTTACCGGCGGTCCTCGTCCCACCCATGCTGCTCTCGCGCTTGGTGCTCGGAGTCCATTACCCCACCGATGTGCTGGCCGGATCGGCACTCGGCGCGTTGACGGCTGCGGCCGTCGTGAAGTTCGAAGGAGACAAATGAGCGAGGATGCCGCACCCGTAGGCGCACCGCCGAAGAATCTGGCGGACGGCATCGTCAAGGCGCTTCGTCCGCGTCAGTGGGTCAAGAACGTCCTGGTACTGGCTGCGCCGCTGGCGGCAGGCTCGGTCACCGATCGCGACGTGCTGCTGTCCGTCGCGCTCGCGTTCATCGTGTTCTGCTTCGCCGCCTCGGGCATTTACCTCGTCAACGATGCGCTCGACGTCGAGGCCGACCGCGCACACCCCACCAAGCGGTTCCGTCCGATCGCTGCTGGTGTCCTTCCGGTCAACGTCGCCTACGGAATGGCCGTCGTGTCCCTCGGCCTGGCCATCGGACTGTCGTTCATCGCCAACTGGAAGCTCGCCCTGGTCATCGGCGTGTACATCGCGGTCCAGCTGGCGTACTGCTTCGGCCTCAAGCACCAGGCCGTGCTCGACATCTGCATCGTCTCGTCCGGCTTCCTGCTCCGCGCCATCGCCGGTGGCGTCGCTGCCTCGATCCCGCTCTCGCAGTGGTTCCTGCTGATCATGGCGTTCGGATCGCTGTTCATGGCGGCCGGTAAGCGGTACGCCGAGCTGCAGCTCGCCGAGCGAACCGGGGCGAAGATCCGCAAATCGCTCGAGAACTACACCACGACCTACCTGCGATTCGTCTGGACGCTGTCGGCGACGGCCGTCGTCATCTGTTACGGCCTCTGGGCCTTCCAGGAGGATGCGGGCACGGGAGCCAACTGGTTCGCCATCTCGATGATTCCGTTTACCATCGCAATCCTGCGATACGCAGTGGATGTCGATGGCGGCGAGGCAGGCGAACCCGAAGAGATCGCGTTGGGAGACAGGGTTCTGCAGCTACTCGCCATAGCGTGGATCGGAGTGGTTGGTGTCGCTGTCTACCTCGCCTGACCAGCGAGATACGCGGGAGGAGGACTCCGCTCGGGGATCGATCACCAGGCCCGTCTTCTGGGTCGGGGCCGTGGTCACCGGAGCGTTGTTCCTCTGGGGTGCGTGGGAGCGCCGCTGGATCGCCGACGACGGCTTGATCGTGCTGCGCACCGTCCGCAACCTGCTGGCCGGCAACGGCCCGGTGTTCAACGCGGGCGAGCGCGTCGAGACCAACACCAGCACCATCTGGACCTACCTCGTGTACGCGGGCAGTTGGCTGAGCGACGGACGCCTCGAGTACGTGGTTCTGACGATCGCACTCGTCCTGTCCACCGCTGCCGTCGTCATCGCGATGATCGGCACGTTCGCCCTTCGGGGTCGTACCGCGACGCGGACTCTGTTCCTCCCCGCAGGAGTCCTGGTCTACATCGCGGTTCCCCCCGCCCGCGACTTCGCAACGTCCGGGCTCGAGACCTGCTTGGTCATCTTCTGGCTGGCGACGCTGTGGTTGCTGATGGTCCGCTGGGGCCAGCGCCGCGGCGGTGGCGTCGAACTGCTCGGGCTGGCTTTCTTCGCCGGTCTCGGCCCGCTGGTGCGTCCGGAACTGTCCATCGTGGCCGTGTTCGCGCTGGCGATGATCTTCCTGGCTCCGCAGAGCTGGCTGTCCAGGATCCGGGTGTTCGCCGTCGCCGGAGCGGTTCCGGTGCTCTACCAGATCTGGCGTATGGGGTACTACGGCCTGCCGTACCCCAACACCGCGGTATCGAAGGATGCGGGCGGAGCCAAGTGGTCGCAGGGATTCGCGTACCTGTCCAACCTGGTGGGGCCGTACCTGCTGTGGTTGCCTCTCGCGCTTCTTGTGGTCGGAGCGGCGCTGTCGGTGTCGCGAATTCGGCTGTCTTTGCCACGGTCGCTCCACGATTGGCTTGCGGCGCTGAGGACGCCCACTGCCGTCGTCGTGTTCGCATTGATCAGTGGTTTCGTCCTCGCCGTGTACGCCATTCGTGTCGGCGGCGATTTCATGCACGGGCGCACGTTGTTACCGGCATTGTTCACGCTGTTGTTGCCGATTTCGGTGTTGCCCGTTGCCCTACCGAAACGCTGGTCTGCAGACCGGGCGACTGCGGTATTCGTCGCCGATGTTCTCGTGTGGGTCGGCATCGTCGTCTGGGCCGTCGCGGCCGCGAATACGACGGGGATGCCGCAGGGCTCGATCGTCGGCCGAAGCGGCATCGTCGACGAACGTGCCTTCTACTCGCTCAACACCGGGCACGCGCATCCGATTCTCGCCTCGGACTATCTCGACTACCCGCGGATGCGCGCGATGGTCGAGGCGATCGAGGACACCCCGGACGGTGGCCTGCTGCTGCCGTCGGCGCAGTTCACCTACTGGGACGTCGTCCCGCCGCCGCTGCCCATTCCCGACGGTGGGTTCGGTCACACCGTCTACTTCCTCAACCTGGGAATGACCAGCATGAACGTCGGCCTCGACGTGCGGGTCATCGATCAGATGGGACTGGCGTACCCGTTGGCGTCGCACACCGAGCGGCTCGAGAACGGCCGGATCGGGCACGACAAGAACCTGTACCCGGATTGGGTGGTGGCCGACCTCGGACTCGTCGGGATCCACCCGTACCTCCCCTGGTACATGGACGAGGACTGGGTCACCGAAGCTCAGGTGGCACTGACCTGCCCCGATACCGAGGAATTGATGGCGTCGTATCGAGCGCCGTTGACGAAGCAATTGTTCGTCCGGAATCTCAAACGCTCGTTCTTCTACGCGGGATATCGATTCGACCGAGTGCCCAAGTACGAAATACAGCGATGTGATCTTCCGGCTCCGATATTGAAAGCCGATAATTAGATGTCAGGACACGAAAGAGTCACCGGGTTGCGCCGAATAGATCTCGACGCCAAGATGAGCTATCTCAATCGTGTAACGGCGGTCGTACTTCGCGCGATATGTGCGAAGGATGTGTATGCGAACGACCTGTACGGCCGATCGACAGACATGATGAACTTGCGAGATCAAGCGTTGATTGCGTAACCGATGTGACGACGAAGCAGCTGAGAGGTCGAGTGCATGCTGGGTAGATGGAAGAGCCGGTCCGTGGATGAGCGTGGGGCGGACAAGCGAGCGGGGTCATGGGGACGCCGCGCCGCCACGTCCATGCTGATGGCGGTGGTCCTCCCACTGGGATTGGCTGTAGCGGGCGGTGGCGCAACTGCCAACGCGGCCTTCGACGGCAATGCCATCGACGTCTGGACCGACTCGAGCATGGGCCCGATCAAGAGCCGGGTGTGGCGGGCAGCGGACGGTAACACCAACCGCGTCGTCTACCTGCTCGACGGTCTGCGCGCCACGACGGACATCTCGGGCTGGGAGCACGAGACCGACGCCGGAGCAGTTCTCGCCTCGTGGAACATCAACGTCGTCGAGCCGGTCGGTGGACAGTCGAGCTTCTACTCCGACTGGTACGCACCGTCGAACTTCAACGGTCAGCAGACCACCTACAAGTGGGAAACCTTCCTGACGCAGAACCTGCGTGAGAACCTGCGCGCCAACTGGGGCTTCAACCCCAACCGCAACGGTGTCATCGGTATCTCGATGGGTGGCTCGGCCGCTCTGACGCTCGCCGCGTACCACCCCGACCAGTTCAGCTACGCGGGCTCGCTGTCCGGCTACCTGAACATCTCGGCACCGGGCATGCGCGAAGCGATGCGTCTGGCGCTGCTGGACTCCGGTCGCTACAACATCGACGCGATGTGGGGACCGCCGTGGGATCCGGCGTGGCTGCGCAACGATCCGTTCGTCTTCGCACCTCGTCTGCGCGACAACGGAACGCGTGTCTGGGTATTCGCAGGTAGCGGTCTGCCCGGCGGACTCGATCGCCCGCAGAGCTTCATCGACTACTACAACACCGCCAACGGCATGGGCCTCGAGGCCATCGCTCTGGCGAACAGCCGCGCCTTCCAGATCCGCATGGCGAGTATCGGTGCCAACAACGTCACCTACGCGTTCCCGGCCGTCGGTACCCACCAGTGGGGCTACTGGGGCGAGCAGATTCGTGTCATGGCTCCGGACCTCAGCGCCAACATCGGTAACTGACCGGCCGCACAACGTTTCGGTCGTTTCGCCCGCTTTTCGGCCCCTAGTGACAACTCACGACTTTTCAGGGCTGTTCAGCGGGGACGACGCAGGATAGTCTCCTGTTTCGGGGAAACGGCGAGATGAAACTGCGACGCTGATCACAGTTTTGCCTTGGAACCGCTCGATGGAATAACCTCCATCGAGCGGTTCTCCTGTTCTCAGCAGAACCTCAGCTTCTCGAGGCTTCGGTCTTGTCAGCATCCCCAGCTCCACCTCGGCCTCACGGGGCCACCAGTTCGCCCTGTTCGATTGCCGGGGGCCGCTACGACAGCGGAGACCGCGTAGATGAGAGAGAGCACCATTCCATGCGATTTGCCGGCCTCAGCAGTACACCGAAGGCCTCCTCACGCTGGCGTCAGCGCCTGCTCGGCGTCAGCGCAGCAGCGCTCGTTCTGCCCATCGCAGCCGGTGTGGTCGGCGGAGCCGTCGCTGTTGCAGCACCGGCGTCCGTCGTGCACCAGACTCCGGCCGGTGGCCGCGAGGATCTGATCGTTCCGTCCGAGATGGGCCCCATCAAGGTTCAGGTTCAGTGGGCCGCTCGTGGCGGAAATGCTGCTCTCTACTTGCTCGACGGCCTGCGCGCCCGCGACGACCGCAACGCGTGGACGTTCGAGACCAACGCGCAGGACCAGTTCGCCAACGACGACGTGACCCTGGTCATGCCCGTCGGTGGTCAGTCCAGCTTCTACAGCGACTGGTACACCTCGTCGAACTTCAACGGCCAGGAAGTCACCTACAAGTGGGAGACGTTCCTGACGCAGGAGCTCCCGGCGTTCCTCGAGAACTACGGTGTCTCGCGCAGCAACAACGGTGTCCTCGGACTGTCCATGGGTGGTTCCGCGGCTCTGACGCTCGCGGCGTACCACCGGGATCAGTTCAAGTTCGCCGGCTCGCTCTCGGGCTACCTGAACATCTCCGCGCCCGGTATGCGCGAGGCCATCCGCGTTGCGATGCTCGACGCAGGTCGCTTCAACGTCGACTCCATGTGGGGACCGCCGTGGAACCCGGCGTGGCTGCGTAACGACCCGTTCGTCTTCGCACCGCGTCTGCAGGGCCTGTCGCTGTACATCTCGGCAGCCAGCGGTCTGCCCGGCGAGTTCGACCATCCTGCCGCGCCGATCGATTTCTACAACACGGCGAACGGCATGGCTCTCGAGGCGCTCTCGCTCGCCAACACCCGTGCATTCCAGATCCGGATGAACACTCTCGGCATCCCGGCCACGTACAGCTTCCCGTCGAACGGAATCCATGCCTGGCCGTACTGGGGAGCCGAGCTGTGGAAGGCTCGCACCCAGATCCTGGACGCGCTCAACGCCTGATCTCGACAGGTAATCGATGCTCGGAGAATGCCGCCCTGCGCACCAACGCAGGGCGGCATTCTTCGGTTTCGGCGGGATCGAATCCATCACCTCTGTTCACAATCGCACCATCAGTCACAGCGCGTCTGCTGTCCGTCGCCATCCGGCACGTGTAGAAAGACATACGAAGCATGTCTCCTAACGAGACCTTCGAGAGTTCACGTCGAAAGAGAGTCACCATCATGCGCACTGGGCTTGTTCGGTTCGGTCGAATCCCATCGGCCGGCACACGGGCCGGGCGAGCGGCAGCAGCACTGGCCGTCGCCTCCGCGCTGATGATCCCCTTCGCGACGACAACGGTTGCGGCCGCAGCTCCGATTGCACACGCCGGACCCGCCTACACCCAGACCTCCGGTGCCACGGTGACGTCCGTGGACTGGCTGTCCGATCGCCGCGTCGCGCTGTGGATCCAGTCGCCCTCGATGGGTACGCCGATCCAGGTTCAGCTGCTGCTCGCCCGTGACTGGAACATCAACCCGCAGGCGACGTTCCCGCAGGTATACATGCTCGACGGCCTGCGCGCGACCGATCAGGAGAACGGCTGGACGGCCGAGACCGACGCCGAGTCGTACTTCGCCGACAAGAACGTCAACGTCGTCCTCCCCATCGGTGGCCAGTCCAGCTTCTACTCCGACTGGGTCGACCAGGACAACGGCAAGAACTACCAGTGGGAGACGTTCCTGACCAAGGAGCTCCCGCCGATCCTGGCCAAGGACTGGCGCAGCACCGACACCCGCGGCGTCGTGGGTCTGTCGATGGGTGGCACCTCGGCGATGTTCCTTGCAGCGCGTAACCCCGGTTTCTTCAAGTTCGCCGGCTCGCTCTCGGGCATCCTGACCACCACCTCGCTCGGCATGCCGCAGGCCATCCAGTACGCAATGACCGACGCCGGCGGCTACAGCTCCAGCGCCATGTGGGGATCGCCGTCCAATTCCCTGTGGGCACAACATGATCCGTACCTGCTCGCCGACAAGCTGAAGGGCGTCAGCCTCTACATCTCCAGTGGCAACGGCTCCACCGGACCGTACGATCAGCCGTCGCCCATCCCGGGTGTCAGCACCAACTACGCCGGCATGGGCCTCGAGATCCTGTCGCGGTTGACCTCGCAGACCTTCGCCACCAAGCTCAATCAGCTCGGTATCCCGGCTCAGGTGAACTACCGGCCGTCGGGCACGCACTCGTGGCCGTACTGGCAGTTCGAGCTGCACCAGCTGTGGCCGCAGCTCGCCACCGCGCTCGGTGTCGAGGTGGACAAGCCCGCGTGCAGTGCTGCCGGAATGATCGGCAACGCCAGCGGAGCCAACTCGTGGCTCGGACCGTGCCTGACCGAGGAATACAACGTCGCAGGTGGACGCGCTCAGGACTTCACGTTCGGCCGAGTTTTCTTCACCCCCGACACCGGCGCGCAGGTCGTCGCCGGAGCGATCGGTGGCATCTACCAGGGCAACAAGGGCCCCGAGGGAGCACTCGGGTTCCCGAAGACCGGCGAGATCGGTACCCCGGACGGTCGTGGACGGTTCAACGCCTTCCAGAACGGCATGGTCTACTTCACGCCGCAGACCGGAGCGCACGTGGTCAAGGGAGCCGTGCTCGACGAGTGGGCAGCCCAGGGCTACGAGGGTGGGCCCCTGGGCTACCCGGTGCTCGACGAGGTCGTGACTCCGAACAAGCCCGGGTCGGTTCAGGGATTCGAGATCGGTGCGATCTACACCTCGCCCGATGCGGGAGTCCATTCTGTGCAGGGCATGATTCTCGGTAAGTACGGTGAATTGGGTTGGGAGAGTGGACCTCTCGGGTTCCCCAAGTCCAACGAGCTCGGCCCGATCCGAGACGGCGGACGGTTCAACCAGTTCGAGACCGGCAACATCTACTGGAGCCCGCTCAGCGGTGCCTGGTCCACCCCGTACGGTCCGATCTTCGATGCCTGGGGATCGGTCGGCTACGAGGGCGGCCGCCTCGGCTACCCCACCAGCGATCAGTTCGATATCGACGGTGGCGGTAAGCAGCAGAACTTCCAGTTCGGCATCATCACTGTCAAGGACGGCGTGGCGACGATCGCGCCGTGACCTCTCGAGAGTGCTTCGGAGTCGGTCACGGCTTCAGAGTTCTCTCAGAGCGTGGCTGTACGCTCGCCTGCGACCCGACGACCGAAGGATTTTCGATCGATGACGCGTAACTCTCTGGCCAGAACTCTGTCTCTCGGCGTACTCGCCGTGGCAGCGAGCTCGATGCTGGTGGCCTGCGGAAGTGACGACTCGACGGCCACCGGGGCCCCGACGAGCACCACCACAGCAGCCGCGACGACAACCGAGACGAGTTCGACGACGTCGGCGGCGGAGAGCACCACTGCCGCCCCGACCACGAGCCCGGGCGAGGCGGCCACCGCGCCGCCGGAGCAGCCGCAGCCCGTTCCGGACGACTTCCCGGGCCCGACCGAGAGTCAGATCGACGATCGCGGTCAGAGCTTCCTCGACGAGCTGAAGAAGCAGGGCATCACGCCGGCAGGCAACGGCGACATCGCGGTCTCGACGGCCAACTACATCTGCGCCGCACAGGCCCAGGGTGTGGCGGCGGACGAGATCTCGACCTACGTCACCGCGAACGTCGGCGTCGAAGCCAGTGCGGCCGGAACGCAGATGAGCGAGACACAGGCCCAGCAGGCTGCCCAGACCTACATCGCCGCCGCGCAGGCGACGTACTGCAGGCCATAGATCCACGCTGATGGAGATGCACGCCGATGGCCAAGCGTAAGCGCAGAATCCTTCCGGTGATCGCCGTTGCGGTGATCATCGGATTGATCATCGTCGCCCTCTGGTACCTACTCGCCGGACGGTTGCCGAAGGGCCCGGATACTCCGGTGCCGCCGCCGGGGCCGGAAGAGCCGACGTCGCAGCCGGCGGATTGCCCCGACGTGCAGGTCATCGCCATTCCCGGCACCTGGGAGTCCTCGTCCACCGACGATCCGTACAACCCGACGGCCAACCCGGTGTCGCTGATGCTCAACGTCACGCGTCCGTTGCAGGAGCAGTTCCCCGGATCGCGCGCCGACGTCTACACCGTGCCGTACGTGGCTCAGTTCTCGAATCCCATCGCTCTACCGCCGGACGGTCAGCAGTCCTACAACAACAGCCGCACCGAGGGTAAAGCTGTTGCCGTACAGAAGATGACCGATGTGAGCGCACGGTGCCCGCTCACCAACTTCGTGCTCGCGGGCTTCTCCCAGGGCGCGGTCATCTCCGGCGACATCGCGTCCGACATCGGCGCGGGTAACGGCCCCATCTCCGCCGATCGAGTACTCGGGGTGACCCTCATCGCCGACGGTCGACGCGACGGAGTCTCGGGAACCGACGTCCCCGGCCCGCTCGACGGCGTCGGTGCCGAGGTGGCACTCGGGGGACTCGACCTGCCCGGCATCACCATGACGGGGCGTCGGGACGGTGGGTTCGGTGCGCTCGACGACCGGACCAACCAGATCTGCGCACCCGGGGACTTGATCTGTGCCTCGCCGTCGGATGGATTGTCGCTGCGCAACATTCCGCAGAGCATCCAGATTCTGATCGGTGCTGCAGGCAATCCCGTGCACGCGTCCTACAACAGTTTTGTTGTCGACGGCTCCGGCACGACGGCGACGCAGTGGACGGCGGCATGGGCTGCCGGGTTGATCGAGAATGCCCCGACACCCGCTCATTCGTGAGAACGTGCCGTTTATAACGGACACATCACAACGCGGCGTGTCGCTAGCTATTGCCGCCCACAAACCTGGGCCCGGCAACCCCCAGCCGGTGTGATCCAATCCGGCGAGCGGCTAGAGTGACGCCTTGGACCTGCGCAGATCGGCTCCGGCCGGCTGCTTCCAGCGCCCTACCGACCAGCTGCTTTCAGACCGCTACAACTTCGAAGACCCCCGAGGAGAGCATTAGATGAGTTCCGCCGAGGCCGCGACCGCCGGGCCGCGCAAATTCCGATTCGCTGCAGGCGGAGAGGGAAACGCCGAGGAGGGCGGGGCTCGGAAATTCATCAAGCTGGCGCAACAGGCCGAGGAACTGGGCTACGACAGCTTCATGATTCCCGATCATCTGGGTAATCAGGTCGGTCCCATCGCAGCGCTCGGCGCACTTGCCGTCGCCACCGACAAGATCCGGCTCGGCACGGCAGTGTTGGCGAACGGTTTTCGGCATCCCGCGGTGCTGGCCAAGGACGCGGCGACCATCGATGTGCTCTCGGGTGGTCGACTCGAACTCGGTCTCGGTGCGGGGTGGATGCGCGAGGAGTACGACAAGGCGGGCATCACCTACGACCGTCCGGGAGTGCGAATCGAGAAGCTCGAGGAGACCCTCGAAATTCTCGACGTGCTGTTGCGTGGTCAGGAATGCAATTTCGAGGGCAAGCACTACACGATCTCCGGACTGAAGGGCAGCCCTCGGCCTCGGCAGGGGCCGCGTCCGCCGATCTGCATCGGTGGCGGTGGTCCGAAGATGCTCGCGTTGGCGGCCAAGCATGCAGACATCATCTCCGTGGTGCCGAGCACCTCGAAGGAAGGCAAGCTGCTGCTGTCGGGCATGACCATCGAGAAGACCCTCGAGCGTGTCGAGCTGATTCGTGCGGCCGCCGGGGACCGGTTCGACGACATCGAACTGAACTGGGCGATCACGACCATCGTCGTGACCGACGATCGAGAGCAGATGGCCGAGATGGCGTTGGCCGCGCTCGACAACGGCTACCCGCCGAACGTGGACGTCGACGTCAAGCTGACCGTCGAGGACATCCTGTCGTCTCCGTACCTCGCATTCGGGACGTACGAGGAGATCGCCGATCAGATCCGTAACGTTCGCGCGCGAACGACGATGTCCTATGTCGGGGTTTTCCCTACTCAAATGGAAGCATTCGCACCGGTTGTCGACTTGCTGAAAGGCGAGTGACGAAGGCGCGTGTCGGTACCATGTACCTGGCCTCGAAGCCAGGTGCCAAACCGACACCGGTAGAGCTACTAGTCAGTAACATACAAAGCTGTTCGGTGTCTGCGCTCGTGCAGTCCGGCGTGCGGGTCCACTTCGCGCAGGCTGTACGGCAGCGGATTCGTGTCGGAGGAGATTGAAGTAATGAGCCACAATTTCGATGATTTCATCGATGAGAACGGCCACATCACCATCGGTGAAGGGCAAACGCTCGTCCGTCACGTCGAGGTGAACGTTCAAGAGAATTCCGACACGCTGGCGTACCGCTTCGTCGACTACTCCCGTGAGCGTGACGGCGAGGCGCACGAGCTGACCTGGGCCGAGTTCGGAACCCGACTCAAGGCGGTTGCGGCCCGTCTGCAGCAGGTCACCCAGCCCGGTGACCGTGTCGCGATTCTGGCTCCGCAGGGCCTCGAGTACGTGGTCGCCTTCTTCGGCGCGATCTACGCGGGAACCATTGCAGTGCCGCTGTTCGACCCGGACGAGCCCGGCCACACCGACCGTTTGCATGCCGTCCTCGGTGACTGCAAGCCCAGCGCCATCCTTACCGCAGGCAACTCGGCCGCGGGTGTGCGCGCGTTCTTCCGTGCGCTGCCCGCCGCAGAGCGTCCCCGCATCATCGCAGTGGATGCCGTCCCGGACAGCGTGGGCGAGACGTGGGTCGAGCCGACGGCAACGCTAGACGACATCGCCTACCTGCAGTACACGTCCGGCTCGACGCGAACCCCGGCCGGCGTGGAGATCACCCACCGTGCAGTCGGCGTCAACGCGCTGCAGATGGTCGACAGCATGGAGATCAACCACGATTCGCGTGGCGTCACCTGGCTGCCGATGTTCCACGACATGGGTCTGCTCACCGTCATCCTCCCGGCGCTCGGTGGCAAATACATCACCATCATGAGCCCGCGCGCGTTCGTCCAGCGCCCGTGGCGCTGGATCAAGGAACTCGCGGCGGTCTCCGACGGCGCAGGCACGTTCGCCGCGGCACCGAACTTCGCGTTCGAGCACGCCGCCCAGCGCGGACTGCCGAAGAACGGCGAGAGCCTGGATCTCTCGAACGTCATCGGTCTGATCAACGGCAGCGAGCCCGTCACGACGTCGTCGATGAAGAAGTTCAACGACGCGTTCGGCCCCTACGGCCTGCCGAAGTCCGCCATCAAGCCGTCCTACGGCATGGCCGAGGCCACGCTGTTCGTCTCGACCAGCAAGCACGCCGACGAGGCCAAGGTCGTCTACGTCGACCGCACCGAGCTCAATGCGGGCAACTTCGTGGTCGTCGCCCCCGATGCACCGGGTGCCATCCCGCAGGTGTCCACCGGAACGGTCGCCCGCAGCCAGTGGGCCGCCATCGTCGATTCCGAGACCGCCACCGAGGTTGCCGACGAGCACGTCGGCGAGATCTGGTTGCACGGCGAGAACATCGGTCAGGGCTACTGGGGTCGCGAGACCGAGACCACCGAGACCTTCCACAACAAGCTCGTCCACCGCAACGCCGAAGGCTCGCACGCAGACGGCGCTCCCGAGGGTGGCAACTGGATGCGTACCGGCGACTTCGGTGTCTATCACGACGGCGAGCTCTACATCACCGGTCGCGTCAAGGACCTCGTCATCGTCGACGGCCGCAATCACTACCCGCAGGACCTCGAATTCTCGGCCCAGGAAGCCAGCAAGGCTCTGCGGCCGGGCTTCGTCGCGGCGTTCGCCGTCCCGCTCAATCAGCTCCCCGACATCGTGTTCGAGTTCAGTGGCGCAGCCCTGACGAAGGACTCGGACGACAGCTCCGAACAGCTCGTCATCGTCGCCGAGCGCGCCCCGGGCTCCGGCAAGGCCGACCCGCAGCCGATTGCCGACGAGGTGCGTACCGCGGTGTCCGCGCGTCACGGCGTCACGGTGCGCGACGTCCTCCTCGTGCCTGCCGGTTCCATTCCGCGTACCTCCAGCGGCAAGATCGCCCGGCGGGCCTGCAAGGCCGCCTACATCGAGGGCACGCTCCGCGGCGGATATCAGCAGACGGCGTTCCCGGACGCCGAACTGCCCGACTGATCTCTGGGCCTCCCGTTCCTTCGATACATAGCTTGGTGAGTGATGGCTGAACAAGAGACAGACAAGATTCAGAGTGCGGACGGGACGGACCTCACGGTCGCCCAACTGCGGGATTGGCTACGCAACTGGGTTGCGGACGCGACCGGGCAACCGGCGTCGGCCATCTCCGACGACCGTCCGATGGAGGAATTCGGTCTGTCCTCTCGCGATGCCGTCGCACTGAGCGGGGAGATCGAAGAGCTCGTGGGGGTCACGCTCACCGCCACCGTCGTCTACCAGCACCCCACCATCGCCTCGCTGGCCAAGATCATCATCGAGGGCGAACCCGACGAGCCGGTCGGCACAGTCGACGATGCGTTCTACACCGGCGGCGGACAGTCGGGCGACGCACACGACGTCGCGATCGTCGGCCTGTCGTCTCGCTTCCCCGGCACCGGGCACACTCCCGAGGAGATGTGGTCACTGCTGATCGAGGGCCGCGACGGCATCACCGATCTGCCCGACGGCCGCTGGCAGGAATTCACCTCTGATCCCGTCATCGCTGCGGCGGTGGCCGCGACGGTGACCAAGGGCGGTTACCTCGACGACGTCAAGACCTTCGACGCCGAGTTCTTCGCGATGTCGCCCAACGAGGTCGTCAACGTCGATCCGCAGCAGCGGCTCGCGCTGGAACTGACGTGGGAAGCGCTCGAGCACGCACACATTCCGGCCAGCTCGATCAAGGGCAGCCAGGTGGGCGTCTTCATCGGCAGCTCGTCCAACGACTACCAGCTCATCGCCGTCAGCGACCCGGCCGTGCACCCCTATGCGCTCACCGGCACGTCCACGGCCATCGTGGCCAACCGGGTGTCGTACTTCTACGACTTCCGCGGGCCGTCGATCGCCGTCGACACCGCCTGCTCGTCCTCCCTGGTTGCCGTGCACCAGGCGGTGCGCAGCTTGCGTACCGGCGAATCCGATCTGGCTGTGGCGGGTGGCGTCAACATGCTGCTCGCGCCGCCGATCACCGTGGGCTTCGGCCAGACGGGTGTGCTGGCGCCCGACGGCAAGATCAAGGCGTTCTCGTCCGACGCGAACGGCATGATCCGCTCCGAGGGTGGTGGACTCGTCGTCCTCAAGCGACTCGAAGACGCCGAGCGCGACGGTGATCAGGTACTCGCCGTCATCGCTGGATCTGCGATCAACCAGGACGGCCGCTCGAACGGACTGCTCGCACCGAGCCCGGACGCGCAGGCCGACGCACTGCGGTTCGCGTACCGCGACGCCGGCATCAACCCGTCGGGCGTGGACTACATCGAAGCGCACGGCACCGGAACCATCCTGGGCGATCCCATCGAGGCCGATGCTCTCGGTCGTGTGGTGGGCCGAGGCCGCGACGCCGACAAGCCGGCCCTGCTGGGATCGGCGAAGACCAACTTCGGGCACCTCGAATCTGCCGCGGGCGCAGCAGGATTGATCAAGGTCGTCCTCGCGATGCAGGCGAACAAGCTGCCTGCGTCGCTGAACTACGTGGGCCCCAACCCGTACATCGACTTCGACAAGGCACACCTGAAGGTCATCCCGGAGGCCACCGACTGGCCGCGCTACACCGGCAAGGCCGTCGCAGGCGTCTCCGGCTTCGGCTTCGGTGGCACCAACGCGCACGTTGTCGTGCGCGAGTACGTCCCGGGTGAGACCGACGGCGCGTTCGACGCCTCGGCCGTCGACCCGGAGGCGGCTCTCGTCGAGGGCCTCACCGATGTGGCCGGTGAGGAACTGCCGATCGTTGCCGATCCGGAGCCTGTCGTGTCGGAGCCCATCGTGTCCGCGGTCGAGACGACCGATTCGGTAGCCGAGGCCGAGACCATTCTGGCCGAAACCACTGTGTCCGATACCGAAACCGGCTCGGAGACAGTGATTCTCGCTGTGTCTGCTGCTTTGCCGTCACGCCGTAAGCGGGCCGCATCGGAGCTGGCCGACTGGCTCGAGACCGAAGAGGGCAGCACGACGCCTCTCGTCGACGTGGGCCGCACGTTGGCTCGCCGTAACCACGGGCGTTCGCGCGCAGTGGTTCTCGCATCCACCACGGCCGAGGCCATCGCCGGATTGCGCGCCATCGCCGCCGGCAAGCCGGGCCCCGGCGTGTTCTCCGCGGATTCACCCGCGTCCAACGGCGCGGTGTGGGTGTTCTCCGGCTTCGGCTCGCAACACCGCAAGATGGCATCGCGGCTGTACCGAACCAACGCCGTGTTCGCCGCCGAGGTGGACAAGGTGGACGAGCTGCTCGTCGACGAAGCCGGCTATTCCATCCGCGAGATCATCCTCGACGACTCGCAGACCTACGAGTTCGAGAACTCCCAGGTCGCCATCTTCGTCATCCAGATCGCCTTGGCCGCAACACTTCGCGCGCACGGTGCCGAGCCGTCCGCCGTCATCGGACACTCGATGGGCGAGGTCGCGGCCGCCTACGTCGCCGGAGGTCTCAACCTCGAAGACGCCGTCCGCATCATCTACGCCCGCTCACGGCTGCTGGCCGAGGGTCAAGACGGCCTCGGTGCCGCCTCGCAGGGTGCCATGGCGCTGGTCGAGTACACCCCCGACGAGGTCAAGACCCTCACCGATCAGTTCCCGCATGTGGAGCCCTGTGTCTACGCCGCACCGACGCACACCACGGTCGGTGGGCCGCGCGCCGAGGTCGAGGCTCTCGTCGAGATGGCCGAGGCCGCAGGCAAAATGGCTCGACTGCTCGACGTCAAGGGAGCCGGCCACACCGCGGCAGTCGATGTGCTGCTCGGCGAGCTGGCTGCCGAACTGGCCGGAATCGAACCGGGCAAGCTCACCGCCGGGGTCTACTCGTCGGTCGATCGTGAGGCGCACTATCGCGTCGGACATGCGGCGATCCATGGCGTCGACTACTGGACCAAGGGCATGCGCCATCCGGTCTGGTTCACCCAGGCCGTGAATGTCGCTGTCGGAGATGGACATACGACGTTCATCGAGCTCGCGCCCAACCCGGTGGCGTTGATGTCCGTGGCCGCGACCGCATGGGCTGCAGGCGTCGCGGACTCGACGCTGATCCCGACGCTCAAGCGCAAAGAAGACGAGGCCGAGACGTTCCTGGCCGCGCTGGCGCAGCTGTACGTTCACGGGCACGCGCTGGAGTTGTCCACACTGTTCGAGTCCGGCCCGTACGCCGCCATCCCGCGAACTGCCTACCTGCGCAAGGAGTTCTGGCTCAACTCGCAGGTCAGCTCGAGCGGTAACACCCGGGTGCCCGGCGCACGCGTTGCGCTGCCCGACGGCCGCCACGTCTGGGAGGTTCAGGCCTCGGCCGTCACCGGTTTCGATGCACTCGTCACGGCGGCTGCGTCGCAGGTGTTCTCCGATGTGGCCCTTGGTGTTTCGGTCTCCCATGCTGCAGTGCCGAAGGTGGGCACGGTCGTCACCACACTGACCTCACACCTCGGTGGCGCGTCGGTCCAGGTGCACGCACACGAGGGCTCGACGTTCACCCTGCTGCACGAGGCCGTCGTCACCTCCGGTGACGTGCGTCCGGAACCTGTTGTCGCCGTCGAGCAGCAGAGCTCGTCGCCCATGGAGGAGTTGCCGGAGGTCGTCGAGACGTTCGGTGACCGTTGGGATCCGAACGGCAATCAGAAGCTCGAAGACCGATTGGCCATCATCGTGGCGGAGTCCATGGGCTACGCGCCCGAGGATCTGCCGCCCGAGGTTCCGCTGATCGAACTCGGTCTCGACTCGCTCAGTGCGGTCCGCATCAAGAACCGCGTGGAGTACGAATTCGACATCCCCACAGTGCAATTGCAGGCCGTGCGCGACGCGAACCTGCGTGAGGTGGAGAAGTACCTGCGCTACGCGATCGAGAACCGCGACGAGGTGCAGGCACTGGCCGACCAGCAGGCAGCAGAGAAGGCGGCCGAGCAGGCTGCTGTTGCACCGGCTTCGGTCGAGACCGCCCCCGTCGAGACTGCCCCCGTGGGGGACGATGCTCCCGCCGTCGACGCTCCCGCCGCCCCCGTCGAGAAGGCTGCCCCGGCTGTTGCTGCCGCGGCGCAGACCGACCTCGGCGGCAAGGAAGCGTTCGCCGAAGCCGCCGGTTCCGACGTCCCGCCGCGCGACAATGCCGAGCGGATGACGTTCGCAACGTGGGCAGTCGTGACGAAGGAATCGGCCAAGGGAATCTTCAACACCCTGCCGATCCTCGACGACGAGACGGCCGAGAAGTTGGCTGCTCGTCTGACCGAGCGGGCAGGCGGCGAGATCACTTTCGACGACGTCCTCGACTCGGAAACCATCGAGCAGCTCGCAGACAAGGTCCGCCCGCACCTCGAAGACGGTGAGATCGACGGTGTTGTGCGCAATCTGCGCGCCCGCCCCGAAGGTTCCACCGCGACACCTGTGTTCGCGTTCCACTCGGCGGGTAGCTCTACCGTCGCCTACGAGCCGTTGCTGCGGAAGTTGCCGGCAGGCACGCCGATGTACGGGCTCGAGCGGGTCGAGGGGCCCATCGCCACGCGTGCTGCGGAGTACGTGCCGCTGATCAAGGCGATCCAGCCCGAGGGACCGTACGTGTTCGTCGGTTGGTCGCTCGGCGGCATCCTCGCCTACGAGGTGGCGCGTCAGATGGAGGAAGAGGGTATCGAGGTCGCCTACGTGGGGCTGCTCGATACCGTCATGCCCGGTACCAAGATTCCGGACACCAAGGACGAGGTGCGCAAGCGCTGGGAGCGGTACGCGGAGTTCGCCAAGAAGACGTACAACGTCGACTACCCGATCCCGTACGACAAGTTGGTCGACTCCGACGACGAGGGCCAGATTCGGATCATCACCGATCTGGTGAAGCTCAGTGGCGCAAAGATTCCCGGCGGAATCATCGAGCACCAGCGCACCTCGTGGCTCGACAATCGCGCGATCCAGACGGCCGAGCTCAAGGAGTACGGCGGGCACGTGACGTTGTACTTGGCCGACAAGTACCACGACGACGCGATCGCGCTCGAGCCTGCGTACGCCACCCGCGAAGAACACGGTGGTTGGGGACCGGTGGTCAAGGACCTGGAGATCGTCTACGTCGGAGGCGATCACCTCGCGGTCGTCGACGAGCCGTACATTGGAAAAATTGCGGCCCACCTGTCGAAGACGCTCGAGAACATCGAGTCTGCAAGAACCGGAGCGTAGATTTTGAGTGCCACCACTGCCGAGAAGCTGGCCGAACTACGGGCGAGGCTCGAACTGGCCAAGGAACCGGCCGGCGAGATCGGGGTCGCAAAGCGCGCGAAAAAGGGCATCCCCAGCGCTCGCGATCGCGTCAACTCGTTGCTCGATCCCGGCAGCTTCGTCGAGATCGGTGCACTGGTGAAGGCACCCAACGATCCGGGTGCCCTGTACAGCGACGGTGTCGTCACCGGTCACGGAACCGTCGACGGCCGCCCGATCGCGGTGTTCTCGCACGATCAGACGGTGTTCGGCGGAACCGTCGGCGAGATGTTCGGCCGCAAGGTCGCCGGGATCATGGACTTCGCGATCAAGATGGGCTGCCCGGTCGTCGGTATCAACGACTCCGGCGGCGCTCGCGTGCAGGACGCTGTCACCTCGCTCGCGTGGTACGCCGAACTGGGTCGACGCCACGAAGCGCTGTCCGGCCTGTGCCCGCAGATCTCGTTGATCCTCGGTAAGTGTGCCGGTGGTGCGGTGTACGCGCCGATCAACACCGACATCGTTGTCGCCACCGAAGAGGCGTACATGTTCGTCACCGGTCCGGACGTCATCAAGTCCGTCACCGGCGAGGACGTCAGCCTCGACGACCTCGGTAGTGCCCGCGTCCAGGCCATCAACGGCAACGTCCATCACGTGGCAGCCGACGAGAAGGCTGCGTTCGAGTGGATCCGCAACTACCTGAGCTACATGCCGTCGAGCTGCCAGGAAGAGTCGCCGGTGATCAATCCGGGACTCGAGCCGGAGATCACCGATTCCGATCGCAAGCTCGACTCGTTCATGCCCGACGCCGACAATGCCGGGTACGACATGCACGACATCATTCTGCGCATCTTCGACGACGGCGAATTCCACGAACTGTCCGGCCAGACTGCACCGAACGTCATCACCGGATTCGCGCGCGTCGACGGTCGGCCGGTGGGGATCGTCGGCAATCAGCCGATGCACCTGTCCGGGGCGCTCGACGCCAAGGCAGCGGACAAAGCCGCCCGGTTCATCCGCCTCAGCGATGCCTACAACATTCCGATCATCTTCCTCGTCGACACACCCGGCTTCCTGCCCGGCGTAGACCAGGAAACTCTCGGCGTCATCCATCGCGGTGGCCGCTTCATCTTCTCGTTCGTCGAAGCGACAGTACCGAAACTGACTGTGGTGATTCGTAAGTCGTACGGCGGCGGATACGCGGTGATGGGCTCGAAGCAGCTCGGATCCGACATCAACCTCGCCTGGCCGACCGCCCGCATCGCAGTCATGGGCGCCGAGGGTGCCATCAACATCATGAGTCGTAAGCAACTCGCCGAAGCAGGCGAGAATGCACCGGCGCTGCGCAAGCAGCTGATCAACTTCTACAACGAGCATGTCGCAACCCCGTGGATCGCCGCGGAGCGTGGCTACATCGACGCCGTCATCGAGCCGTCGCAGACGCGCCTCGAAATCCGCAAGGCCCTGCACATCCTGAAAGACAAGGAAGTGCACAAGAGTCCGCGCAAGCACTCGTTGCTCCCGATCTAGTCTCGGTCGCTTCGCTCCCTTTGGGATCAATGTGGGTTTCAGTCACTCAGACTGCAACGAAGTCGCATTCATTCATCTGTCTCCAGCAGTCAGAAGCGAATGAATGCGACTTTCTTGCAATTGAACTGAGTGCAAGGGACATTCATCCCACGGGCATCGGGTTCTGGCGAACAATAAGGTTCGGGCGGGGCCGGGCCAGGGCCTGGTTATAGCCGGCCCGGAGGTCCGCAAGCACGCGCTGTGGGTCATCGCGGATGTCCTGCGGCAGATGTGACACAACGATTGCACCGTGGCGTTGCATGAGCGCCCGACGAGTCATCGTCTTCGCGTGGTCGATCGGTGACAGGTGATGGGCGAGTGAGTCGATCTCCCACCCGAAACAGACCTCGTCGAGGAAGCCGTCGGGACTGCCGAGGAATGTGCCGTCGGCGGCGAACAGGCGGGCGTTGTGAATCATCGGCGGGAGCCCGCTCGATCGGTAGAGACGTTGAGCATCGGCCTCGGCGACGGAGTGGGCATTGCCGAGCAAGTCCCCTATGGCCAGCCGGGTCGACGCGCTGTATCGCCTCGGCCCCTCCGCCAACTCGATTGCCAGCTCTTCCAGTGATACCGCACCCCGTCTGATGATCTCGGCAATCAAAGCTGTGCACTGAGATCGACCGCGGAGCGCGCGGGTCGCGTCGACGACACTCCGGGCTACCGGAGCACAGCGCAGACCGTGCTCGAACGCTGCTTCGGGCATGCGCCAGGTGCGTTCGGATCGCACGAACTTGACGGATGCCCGTTGCATCTCGTTCGGCACCAGAATGTGAACCTCATTCGAGGGTGGATTCGGCCCCAAACCATGGACGCTCAATGCCGCGTTCCCAGTGAGAATGCTGTGTGGCCCGCCATACGCCAATGCCGCAGCTATCCGCTGTTGGTGAGAGGGGTAGCCGTTATACAGCAGCACCACCCCCGGCAGCAAATGCTGCCAGGGTCCGCCGGCAGCGCATCTGCCGGCCACCGTCCCGTCCGCAACACCTGCTGCGCGCAGCTGCGCCCTTGTCACGACGCCGTGATCGGCGACATCCCCGATTGTCGATAAGTCTGTGGCCCAAGCTCCCCGTTTCATGCATCGACTGTCGAACGCGACACCGACACTCCGACGCCGTAAACCATCGTTCGCTGTTTCCCTGTGGATGGCTGCCGGAGTTGTGCACAAGTGCGTCGAATCGTGGCTTACGCACCGGAAATAGTCAGGGGTGAGTGGTAGGCCCCCGCTCGGCCGACAGCGCACCCACCCCCTTCTGGATGAATGCGGGATTCAGTCAGTCTGAGTGCAACAAAGGGACATTGATCCCAAAAGGGGGGCAAGGGTCCATTGACGAGGAGCGGGGGCGAGCGATCAGTCCTCGAATACCCGCAGTTGTCCGTCTTTGTACCAACCCGATCGGGTGACGTTGGCCGTGTCGAGTTCAGCGGGCACGGCGCTGGGGTAGTACTGCTCGTAGCGCTCCAACGATCCCCAGTCCCTGGCCCAGTCGTTTTTCAGGTAGGTGGGAACGGTGACGGGCTTGGCGAGCAGTTCGGACCAGCCCAGTGGACCGCCGTTCTCGCCCGATTGCCATGTGTCGGTGGAGCTGACGGCGAGTGGGCGGTCGGGGAGGATGCGGTATCCGGGCACTTCGGCGACGCCGTAGCGGTGGTCGAAGGGACGTTGGCACGGGAACTGAAGTCCGACGGCCCAGTCGAGCAGAACGGGCTGCTCACTGCCGATCATGGTGTTCAGGTTTTCCATCACCGGAACTCGCGGCGGGGTGAACGCGAGCCATTGGTCGCCGGTGAGGTTGGGGTCGTTGGCGACGATACGGACCGCGTCGGCGTCAGGTGCGATGTCCGCCAGCGGGATTCGGAGGTTGCGCCACGAGGGTGCGGGTCCGATGTCGCGGGGGAGATAGGTGCCCTCGGCCTGGACGGTTCCGTCGGGCTGACGCTTGCCGTATTCGAGCAGCAGTGACTGTCCGTAGGTGAGTGCTCCGGTGTCGTCGTACGACCAGATGCGTCCGGCTGCCGAGAAGACGACCAGGGGTGCGTCGTCGCTACGGGCGGGCAGTTGGTACCAGCTCGACGTGGCCGACGCGGGTTCCTGGATGCCCTCCTGGTACGAGCCGAGTACCGGGGTGGTGGCGGGGTCGAGGCCGAAGGGCAGAGCTGCGTTCGAGCCGTTGACGCCCACGGCTCCGGTACCGCCTGCGGTGCCGGAACTCTGGCCTTCCTCGAAAGCGGGTCCGACGGCCTGTTGGTCGGTATTGCCCTGTCCTGGTTTGACTTCCACAGCATCGGCGCTGAGGTCACTGGGAATACCGTTGGCGGTGAAGTTGCGCAGGGTGGAGCTCGATCCGCCGAGCGGGCCTGCGGTGGCATCGAACTCGCCCGGCAACGGGCTTAGGATGCCGGCGTTGGGGTTGGACTCGACGAGGACATCGTTGGCGAGGCCGCACGAATTGCCGAGGACCGATTGCACATTCGAGCGTGCGAGCGAGTAGGCGGGGTACTGCGAGACGGCACCCTTGACGAGCGAGAGCACCTCGAACAGCACCATGATTCCGGCAATGACGGTCAGCGGTGCGGCAGCGAACTTTCGGATGCGTTTACCGCGCGCAGACGTCGGCTTCGGCTGTGGCGGAGCGTATCCCTCACGCAGGTACTGGAAGGCGGCGACGGCGAGGACCAGTCCGAAGAGGATGAGGAACAGGGTGCCCGATTCGTTGCCACCCAGCGACACCGTCTTGTCGAACCACGGCACGCCGTAGCTCGAGACGTACCAGTAGCCGTTGATGCCCGAGAACGACAGTGCGAGAACGAACATCAGCCCGGCTGCGAACAGTGAGCGGTTACGCCGCGAACGCAGGGCGCTGGCGGAGACGGCCACCGCTGTCAGGGCGGCGAGCCCACCGGCGATTCCGGCGTAGGAACCGAAGTGGTGAGTCCACTTGGTGGGGTTGAACATCATGAAGAAGATGGTGCCGAGCACGACGCCCAGCAGACGCCAGGCCGGGCCGTTCGCGATGCCGGGGATGCGGCGACGACGCAGCAGCACGAACAGCGTCGTGAAGAGGCACAGGAGCATCGTCAGGAACGCGAAGCGGCGTGCGACGGAGCCGTCGACGGTCTGGACGAAGAGGTAGTAGTACCGCAGGAAGTCTTGGTACCAGGCCTCGTTGGGGCCGATGATGGTCCGAACTCGGGTGGACTCGATGACCGTTGCGTACGTCTGGTCGGCGAAGACCACGACGAGGACGAGCACACCGGCGGCGGCCAACGGTGCCAGCAGGGCTAGGGTGCCGACCTGACGGTGGCGTCGGACGACGATCCGCGCGATGGGTCGCGCGCCGGCGAGAAGTGCTGCCACACACATCAATCCGGTGGGAGCGGCGGCGAGGGTGAAGGCTCCGATGAGACAGGCCGCGGCGGCGGGGAGCAGCCTGCCGGTGGCGATGGAACGCTCCACCGAGCACCAGGTGAGCAGTGCGCCGAGGGCGACGATCGGTTCGGGGCGCAGTCCGTTGTTGTACGGGAGCCAGAAGGCGAGGAACACCAATCCGCCGGTCCAGAGCGCGACGTTGGACTTGCGTACTGCGCGTCCGAGGCGCGGAACCACCTCGCGGCTGATCACCATCCAGCACAGGACTCCGGCGATGAGGGCGGGCAATCGCATCCACGGGCTTGCGGTCGAGATCTTGGCGAAGACGGCGAGCACGTCGTAGTACCAGCCGAACGGTGCTTCGGGTACGCCGAACCAGCGGAAGTAGTTGGCCATGTAGCCGGAGTGGTCGGCGGCGCGGGCCATCGTGAGCAGGTAGCCGTCGTCGGAGGTGTTGGCTCCGACGAAATGCCACCCCACCAGAACACCGAGGACGGTGACGTCGACACCGGTGAACTTCCACCAGTGGGACGGGAAGAAGCGGCGGTGTGCGCGGCGATCGGTGCCGTCGAGTCGTCCGAGTGCACCGATGGCCAGCGCGGTGCAGGCGATCGCCAGGATCATGATCAGCAACTTGAGCAACGTCGGCGACGACGAGAAGCGGGAGTCGACGTCGACGGTGACGGACATGTCTGCGGGGGCCGCGCCGCTGAGATCGCTGAAGATTCCGACGACCTGGGGGCGTAGATCGCCGTCGAGCCTGCCCTGCAGGGGCTGGCCGTCGTCGTTCGTCAGGCCGGTGAACGCGGCCGAGGTGTACTGGTCGTTCGAGGTGATTTCGATGGCCGCGCAGCGCGTGCTCTGGACGTCGGCGCGAGGCGCCGTCGCGACCACGACGTTGCGATCGAGGACGTCGACGTTCGATTCACCGACGCGCACGAACAAACTGTTCAGCGCAGCGCCTTCACCCTGCGGGGGTGCCGTCGCCAACAGCAGCCCGCCCGACGCGGGGAGCGCGGCGACAGCAGAGCACGGCAGGGTCGCAGTGAGGCTCACCGGTGCCTGGGACACCAGCGGGGCGTCCACGTCCTGCAGGAGCCCGTTCTGCGGCCACGCAATGGTGGCGGTGGTCTGCGTGACAGGCGCGAACGGAGTGATCAGTGCGAACAGCACACCGAGCACGCCGGCCACCATGGCGATCAGCCGTGGAATTCGTACCTGAGCACGAAGTTCGTCCGAGGCTCGCAGTGGAGCGGGGACGGGAGGACCAGCGGATGAATCTGTCACGACGTCGGGCACGAGAGTCGATGTTATGCGAGCGTGACGAAGAGGTCACACAGGCACCGTCCCCGTAACCCACCGAAAAACGGGACCTCAGTCTGTTTTCATCGGTCCGTCGCTGGACAGTCCCGACCGAGACTGCTGCTCGACGGCGATCTCGGCCGTCCCTGCGTCAGGGTCGAGTGGCATGTATCTCTCGATCGAACCCCAGTCCCGGGCGTAGTCGTCGGCAAGATACGACGGCAGCGTCTGCGCCCCGAGGAGCAGTTCGGTCCAGCCGAGTGGGCCACCGCCGATCGAGTCCTGCCAGGCGTTGGTGGATTCGGCCCCGGTGCGGTCGGGCAGAATCCGGTACTTCGGCACCTCGGCGACGCCGTCCCGATGATCGAACGGTCGCTGGCACGGGAACGCCAGTCCGACGGCCCAGTCCAGCAACACCGGGTCGGTCGATCCGACGAGCGAGTTCAGCGTCTGTGTCTTCGGGACGCGCGGCGGGGTGACGGCAAGCCACTGATCGCCGGCCAGATCGTTGTCCTCGGCGACGATGCGAACGACGTCTGCCTCGGCCGGTAGATCGGTCATCGGGACTCGCAGATTGCGCCACGACGGCGACGGGCCGATGTCGAGAGGCGTGACGCGTCCCAAAGCCTGCACGTCGCTACCGTCGCGGCGCCCGTATTCCAGTTCGACGCGTTGGCCCGGGGTGACGATGCCGTCCTTGTCCACCGATCGGATTCGGCCTGCGGCGGCGATGGCGATCAGGTCGCCGCGGTCGGTGTCGGAGAGCTGGTACCAACCGGAGGTCAGCGATGCAGGCTCGGTGGCACCGAAGCTACCGAGCACCGGAGTGGTCGCGGGATTCAAGCCGAAGGGCAGGGCGACCGAGCTACCGTTGATTCCGACGTTCTCGTTGGTACCGCCGGAGGTGCCCGCGGAGTTCGACGAGGTTGCCGCCGCGCTCTGTTCGGAGTCCTCGGGTCGGATGGAGTTGGCGCTGCCCTGCGCGGTGTCCTCGGAGTCTGCGGTCAGATCCTGGGCGACGCCGTCGGGCGTGAATCCGGTACTACCGCCCGCTCCGAGTGCGTCCGCTGCTGGGTCGATCGGTTGTAGCACCGATCCGTTGACGTCGGTTTCCACCTGCACGTCACCGGCGAGTCCGCACGAATTTCCGGCGAGAGCCGAGAAGTTGGAGCGGGCGATGGAGTACGCCGGATACTGCGCCACAGCACCCTTGACGAACGAGAGCACTTCGAAGGCGACGACGCCGCCGGCGATGATGGTCAGTGCGGACGGCGCGAATCGGCGTCGGGTGGTGGGTTCTTTTCTGCGATAAGGCAATCGGACATGCTGGTAGGCGGCATAGAGGAGCGTCAGAACCGTCAGGCCGAGCAGGATCGTCGAAAAGCCCTTGCCGGCAATGGACGGCGGCTTGTCGAACCACGGAATTCCGTAGCTCGACACGTACCACCAGCCGTTGGAGCTGGTGAACGCCACCGCAGTCAGGAACAGAACCGCGGCAGTGAACAGGGTTCTGTTGCGCGGAGATCGCACGGTCGCCGCGGTGACGGCCACTGCCGCCAATGCGGCCAGCGACGCCGCGAGACCGGCGTACACACCGAAGTGGTGGGTCCACTTGGTGGGGGTGAACATCATCAAAGCCAATGCGCCCAAGATGATTCCGAGTATCCGACGCGACGGCCCGGTGGCCGTGCCGGGAATGCGTCCGTTCTTGCGGAGCATCACCGCGATGCACACGACGATGCACAGCAGCATCGCGAACATGCCGAACCGTCGCGCGAGCGAGCCGTCGGGAGAGATTGTCATCAACGCGTCCCAACGCACGCGCTCTTCGAACCACGGCACGTTCGGTCCGATGGCCGAGCGCACCCGGGTCGCTTCGAGCACAGTGCTCAGAGTCTGGTCGGCGAAGATCGCGATCAGCACCGCCAGTCCCGACGCGACCAGCGGCGCGAGAACGGCGAGCAGTCCCACCTCCCGAGCCCGCTTGACCACGACCATCACCAACGGGCGCAGCCCGGCGAGCAGGGCGGCGACGGCTATCAACCCGGTGGGTCCGGCGGCGAGGGAGAAGGCGGCGATCAGCGTGCCGACCGCGGCTGGGAGCAGTCGTCCGGTAGCGATGGCGCGTTCGATCGAGCACCACGTCAACAATGCGCCGAGAGCGATGATCGGTTCGGGCCGCAATCCGTTGTCGTAGGGGAGCCAGAAGGCGAGGAACACCAGTCCCGCGGTCCACAGTGCGACGCGGTTGGTGAGCACCGCGCGGCCCAGACGCGGGATGACCTCGCGGCTGATGACCAGCCAGCACAGCAGCGCGGCGATGGTGGCGGGCAGGCGCATCCAGATGCTGGCGGTGCTGACCTTGGCGAGGGCGGCCAGCATGTCGTAGTAGGGCATGCCGAACGGTGCTTCCGGAACGCCGAACCAGCGGAAGTAGTTGGCCATGTAGCCGGCGTTCTCGGAGACGCGGGCCATGTTGAGCAGATAACCGTCGTCGGAAGTGTTCGCGCCGATGAAGTGCCACAGCACCAGCACACCCACCACAACGGCGTCGACTCCGGTAACGGATTTCCAGCGCGAGGGAAGGAATCGTCGGTGGCGTCGCCCGTCCATGCCGTCGAGTCGATGCAGCGCGAACAGGGAGGCGATGACAGCGAGTGCGCCGACGATCATCGCCAGCAACTTGAACGTCGTCGGAGCGGAGGAGTAGCGCGAGTCGATGTCCACGCGCACGTTCAGGCCGTCGACCGGTGCCGTGAGATCGGTGAACACGCCGACGACCTGGGGCCGGATGTCTCCGTCCACGGTGTTCGCCTCGCCGTCGAGGTCGACGACCGTGCGAGTGGCGTTCGACGACACGGTCAGCGCGCAGTTACCGCTCAGCTCGTCGACGGGTGCCTCGGCAAGGACGCGATCGCGCAGCAGCACCTGCAGTCGGCCGTCGTCGACCCGAACGATCAGTGCCTTCTGCTCGGTCTTCGCAGCGGCGATGGGTGCGGTGGAGACCAGCGTGCCGCCGTCGGTGAGAGCGGTGGCCGCGCTGCACGGAACGGTTGCCTCGAGGTCGACGGGCGAGTAGCTCACCAACGGGGCGTTCACGCTGCCGAACGAGCTCTGTGGCCACGACAGCGTCGCGACGTCCTGCTGAACCGGCAGCAGGGGCGTTGCGATGGCCAGGAGTGCACCGATGATTCCGGTGACGATCGCTATCAGCCGGGCGGTCTTGACGTTCGGAGCGGTCTCGGGCACGCCGACGATGCTATTGGACGAGCGTCCGCACATCCCACACCCACACGCCACCGGTGTATTGCGGCTGGACACCGAGCAGTTCGGTGACGGTGGTGCGCAGTGCAACGGTCCGCTTGCTCGGCGGCAGTACGACCACGTCCGCCTCCCAGAACGTCAGATCCTCGACGGCCTGCGCACGTTGATCGTCGGTTATCTCCGGGACAGTGCCTTGGTCGTACACCGAGCCCAGCAACAGTGCCGTCGGCCGGTCGACGGCTCCGTACTTGGCAACCTTCTCTTCTTGATCACTCGGTCCGACGAAGTATCCGGCTGCCAGCTTGAAGCCCATGTCGGCGTCCATCTGCCAGCGCAGCGGGCGGGCGTCCTCGGGCCGTGGCAGGGGCACGGTGACGACGGAACCGTCGTCGACGTAGTTCTCCCACTCGCCGTCGGCGAAGAACTCCGGCGTCGGAGATTTGTCGACGGCAACCAGCGGCGTCGGGATCAGCGGAACGAGTGCGAGGGCGAGTCCGGCTATCCAGAAGGCAGGCAGTGGGCGCAGTCCGTTCCGGAACGTCCGATCGGTGGCCAGCACGAGCAGCAGGGCCAGCGCAGGCACCGCGCCCAACGCGAAGCGGGTCTCGAGGACGGATTCGACGAGTGGGTACTCGGCGAGCTTCGTCCACGGAAGGGTGATGCCGGTGTCGTTCTTGCCGATCATCAGCGTCGCACCGAGCGAGAGCACGCTCATGACGATTGCCGTTGCCGCGGCGGCACGGGCGCACGCGACGCGCCACATCCACACGGCAGCCACCAGGCACAGCACCAGCAGCGGCCACCCGAAGTACGCGTTCTCCTCGGTGGCGTTGATGCGGACGTCCTGCCCCGGTGTCGCGACGCCGCCGATCGATTGCGTCGGGAACTGGAACAGGGCCTTCGCGTCGTTACCCATCGGTCCGTGTTCGAGGAAGGAGTACGACTGCGGTCCGAAGAACTGCCACCACAGCGGCAACGCGACGATGGCCAGCGCGATACTCGCAGAGACAGCGAGCCGCGGGACGGCATTGCGAACAGCCGGCCACACCGAACGTGGCCGGGTCACGTAGTAGGCGACGGCGAAGATGGCGAACGACATCGCGAAAATCAGCAGCGGCTCTTCGCCGAGCAGGATCTGCAGCGCGACGATCAGGCCGAGCCCGACGGTGTTCTTGGTGGTTCCGCCGCCGTGGGCGATGCGCGTGACCAGCATCGCGATGACCGGAAGCAGGAACAGCACCACGAAGTTGGGGTGCCCGTTGGCGTGGGAAATTGCCCCGGGTGCAAAGCCGCACAGCGCACCGCCGATCGCGGCCGCACCCTTGGAGGCGTTCAGCTGACGCGAGAACAGCCAGAACCAGGCGAAGGAGGTTCCGGCGAGGCCGGCGGTGAGGGCGATCGCCCAGGTGACGGTCGGTCCGAAGAGCAACGTGATCGGGGCCAGGGGGATCGAGATGCCGAACATTGCCGTGTTCGCCATCAGATTCACCCCGAGCGGGTAATTCTGCAGGTCACTCGACAGCGGGTTGTCCAGATGCGCGACGGCATGGGCGGCGACGGAGAAGAACCACTCCCACATCGTCTGGTCCTGGCCGCTGTTGTAGAGGTAGCCGCCGCTCAGATTCCGCCACTGGCCCTGCAGGACGTACACCGCGGCCACAAGGAATCCCACTGCCGCAACAGCGTCACCGCGCCCGACGCCGGAGTGTCGAGCCGGTGCCGTTGTCGGCTTCCGCTCGAGAACGCTCTGGTCGTGGGTGGTCATCGCGTCGAGATTACAGAAAGATCACGGTGGGCGAAAACCTGAACGACCTCGGTCACATGTCACGAGGCTGCGCGCAGCCGCGTACACCGATATCGTCGCGTATCGCCGGAGCGAGCAGATCGATCCCACTACAAAGTCGTCGAGGAGGCTTCAGCACGATGCCGAGGAACTCGGGCTGGCACCGATGATCGACGTAGTGGCAACCTTGAACCCGAACAATGGATTGGCCCGTGGGTGGACGCTGAATCCTCCTCGGCCACCGTCGAGTCTGCTGTGGACCGTGGCCGTCGATATCGGGATGCTCGATGCGCTGCAGTCGGACGTCCATGAACACCCTTTGCATGCTGTGGGTGCCTCGGGCCCGGACAGGCGAGACGCGATGGTCAGGGCGGCGGGCGAGGCCGTCGAGCGTTACGCGTTGGTTGCCCGGGCAGACCGCGAGCCGCAGGGAGTGTCGGCCGACGACATCGATCCTGGAGAACCGACCCTCGACGTGGTGTCGGAGGGGCTCTGTTCCTCGTCGGCACCGCTGCACGAACTGCGTTGGTACCGTGGCCGCTGCCTCGCCACCGGCGGCCCGGTCTGGGTCCCGGCGGGCACCGTCGATTTTCCCGGTCACAGTGAATGGTTCGACGTCACGCCGTCCGGTGCGGCGGCGGGTCCGGACGTCGAGTTCGCCACCACCGGAGCGCTACTGGAGTGGGTGGAGCGCGATGCTCTGCAGACGGTCTGGGCGTCCGGCAACCCGTTGCAGACGATCGACGTGGCGTCGCACTCCGCGTCGTCGGCACATGCTCGCGCTCTGTCGAAGCTCATGATGGCCGTTGACGCCGCCGGGCTGGCCGTCCAGTTCTGTTCGATACCGTCGCCGACCGCAATACCCTGCGTTGTCGCCGCGATCGTGTCCGACGGGGTGGTGGCCGTCGGTGCCAAAGCGCATCCGGACCCCGCGCGTGCGATGGTGGTGGCGTTGCAGGAGTCGCTGCAGGTGCGGTCGGCGATGATCGCAATCCGTGAGGTCCACGGAGACTCGGCACCGGTCGGGGGCGTGCGGTCCGACCTCGATCGAGCGCTGACCTGGATGTCGCCCGGAGCGAGCGAGGAGTGGAACGGCCGCGTCGACGACGTGCGTCGAGGTCTACCCGAACCTGTGGAGAAAGACAGCGGTGACTCGACCATCGGCGAGACCGTTCTTCGGCGAGTGCAGACATCGAGGGGTCGGCCGGTGGTCGTCGAGCTGACCGACAGATTGCCCGAGGTTCATCGCGATATGGGTTGGTGCGCGGTCAAGGTGTTGGTGCCTGGATTTCAGCCTCTGAGAATGGACGAGACAACATCACACGGCTGGCGCTTGGACCGTATCGACGGCGGTGTGGTTGCTGCCGGCCGCCCTCATCCGCTCATCTGAAGTCCGGCTGTTGCACGCCCGATCTTCGCGACCACGGCGAACTGCGTGCGGTTGACCTCCGGTGACAGCTCCGCGATGCGCTCGTGGTGGGAATCGTCGGTGCACCATACCGGTTCTGCTACAGCGAATTTCGTTCCTGATCGAACGACCATCAGTGAAGCCCAGGCGGACGTCGACTGCGCGGCCGATCGACGAATCTCGTTCTCGATGGACCCCGTCCACCCCGACGGGCGTCGAAACCGTGGCGACCTCTGTAGCCGTGCGTACCTGGCCGTCGCGTCCTGAACGTATGCGTCGCGAAAACGGTCGAGAACGGCCGGATCGCGAACGGCGTCCACGGTCGCGCGCGCGTCCCGTGCGCTGTCGAATTCGACGATCGGCAGGAACCGGCGTGGTGGAATTCGGTGCCGACGAGTTCGTGGGTCCAGGGAGATCCGGGCCGTCGTAGCGACAGTGGTCCAGAAGTCGAACCCCGCGTCGGCGATGCGGATCCACAGATCCCAATCCTCGAGACCGCTACCCGTTCGCCACCCACCGACCGCGCCGGCGATACCTGCGCGGTGAGCCACGCGTGAGGGCTCGAATTGAGCACCGAGCGTGGCGATGTCAGGATGCCAGCACATATCGAGCGGGGTTGACCGAGACACGACAGCGCCTGCTGGATCGTACGAGGTGCTACCGGTGGCAGCGACATCGGCTCCGGCGTCGAACAGTGCGCGTAGGGCTTCCAGGTGGTCCGGCGTCCATTGGTCGTCGTGATCGATGTACGCGACGAACTCACCGACCGCTGCACTGCAGCCGATGTTGCGGGGTGTGCTCGGATGTCCGTGGCGTTCGGTCCGAATCAACGTGATCCGGTCGTCGCGAGCGGCGGCCGACCGTACCCAGTCGACCGTGTCGTCCGTGCATCCGTCGGCGACGACGATCATCTCGAAATTCGATTCGGTCTGTGCGGAAACGGAATCGAGGGTGTCGATGATCGCCGCCGAGCGTTCGAACGTCGGGCACACGACGGAGAACAGCGGCCGCGTGCCGGGAGCGGAGGTCATGCCGGGACTCGTGCCTTCTGAAAGAGTGGAAACGCGGACGATCCGGTTCCGGCCACGGTGGTCAGTGCCAGCGCGACACCTGCGGTACCCGTTCCGAAGTCGTGAGAAATGCGAAGGCACTCGTCGCCGAGCATAGCTATCGTGTCGCGCTCGGGAACACAGTGCCATCCGAAATGGGCTGTGTGCGTTCGTATCGCCGCGGCCACGTGCTCGGAACCATCGTGGAGTCGGTGGAGCGCCATCACGATCCCGGCACGCCCACGAAGTGCGCCTGCGTTGATCGTGAACGGAGCAGCCAATCTGTCGAGGATCGGTCCGGCGTACCCGCGTAGTTCGTCGTCCTCCGGTGCCGATGAGAGGTAGTCCGCGAGTACCATTGCGGCACCCGACGTTTCCAGTGCGACGTGGTGCCGATCGGTCCCCGAGACCGCTGTCGACGTCGGTGTGCGGTCGAACAGTCCACGCAATTCGTGGACCAGAAGGGCGCGCGCTCGCACAAGGAACCGGTCGTCGCCGGTCTCCTCGAACAAGCGGACGAAGTACAACGCCGTGCCGGAAGCGCCGTGCAGGAGACCGGGTGTCGAGAAGTCGTTGGGTCCCGGTTCCGGCCGCAGCAACATCTGCGCCCCCAGTGCGACGGCCGATTCGACAGGCTCGCGCTCCCCGCGGCGACGCCCGATCGCAATGAGCGCGGTTCCCAGACCGGCGACCCCGTTGTCCAGGCTGTGGTCGGTACTCACCGAGGCGAGATCGAGTGCGTGTCGGAGCAGGACGTCCGCCTCGTCGACGCATCCGAGGCCGTCGAGAGCAAATGCCGTTCCCGCACCGCCGGAGAAGAACCCGGGCGACGTGACGGGATGTCGAGCGGCGGCACGGACCAACCAGTCCACGTGCTCGTCCGGTGCCTCGACGCCACAGGCCTGTAGGCTCCAGAGCACGCCGGAGGCTCCGAAAGCGAAGTTGACCCCGCCGGTCGGCGTCGCGAACTGACGCACATCGCCAGGATACAGTCGATCAGATCGGGACGGGGTCGCGTCGGCGACAACCGTGGACAGCAATTCCGCCACGCGGTCGTGCAGTGGCCCCGCATCGGCTCGGTGTCCGAATTCACCTGAGCCCGTGAAGGCGTCGAGTCGAGACGCCGTCACGCCCAGGTCGCCGAATACCGTGGCGCGGTAATTCTGGTGAAGTTCGAACATCGACTCGGCAAGGTTGACGAGATGACGAATCTTCTCGGCGGACCACGCCATGATCGGGGTCAGTGGGAGGTACATCGCAATCCGTAGGCAACCGACTGCGTAGCGGTCGATGGCGGCACCACGATACGACGCGGGTGCCCGAAACCCTGGTGCGCCCATGATCTGCGCCGAATCGTCGTCCATGTCGATCGTGGCCTCGAAGTCGATGAATGCGACGTCCCCGTTCGGACGAACCAGGATGTTGTGCGGATGCAGATCACCGAAGACGAGACCGAGTCGATGCATGGACGTGAGTGCGGCTTCGATCTTCGCCATCATCGATTCGGCCCACGCGACGTAGCCGCGTCGATCCAGGTCGGAATCGGGGTTCACGACGGGGTTGAGCGTCATCACCCGGTCCATCAATGGAACCCCGTCGACGAATTCCCTGGCGAGGAATCGATGCGCATGTCCGGTCCTGTAATCGATCAGGTCGGGAATGCACGGGAGTGCAGCCATTCGCTCCAACGCCGCGTGCTCGCGCTCGAGGCGCGCGACCGCGTCGAGGCCCTCCTCGTCGATGCCTGCCAGCGGCCGGGCCTCTTTCAGGAGAACGTCTGCGCCTGTCCGAGTGTCGACTGCGCGGTAGACCCCGCCCCCGTTCGAGTAATGCAGGGCTTTGGTGACGGAGAAGGGAAAGTCTCCCAGCACTCCCGAGTTGCGTTCTGCTACAGCAGGAACGAGGCATGAGGGTAGCTCGACCCACGCGGGAACCCGGAAGCCCGGCTTGCGGACGTCCGCGACGAGGGTGCCGTCGGGTGCCTCGATGCAGTGGACGAGCTCACCGCCGTCCGGCCGGCCGAGGCGCGAAACGAACCCACCGTAGCGTACGTACACGGGACCACTGTTCCAGCGCAGATCGCTGAGGATGTACGGCGCATCGAACCCGGAGAGCACGTCGTCGAGACCATGAAGGTGTTCTGCCAGATCGTCTTCGGAGAGGGGGTAGACGGTGACGAATTTCCCGCTGCTTCCTCGATCTGCGTACTTGCTGTTACGGCGGTGAAGCGTCTCGGCGTCGCGAAGATGCTTGTAGGGGACGCCCTGCTCGACGCAATAGCGGTGCGTGGCTGCCAGAATCCGATCGGCATTGTCGGAGGTGGCGGAGATATGAATTTTCCAGCCCTGCTGCGGAAGCGAGGTCGACTCGGGGTAGTACATCGTCCATTCCGACTGCGTGACCCGGACCCACCCGTCGGGGGCGGCAGCGTCTCCGAACACGTTCTCCGAGGGCGAGCTCTCGGGAGCGATGTCGTAGAAGATATCTCCCGGCTGGCAGTAGGCGAGGTAGCGAAGATCCATGGTGTCCTCCGGACGGAATCAGGGCGGGCCGGACTGTGGGCGAGCCGAATCGAAGTCAGGGGTGTAGGAGAACCTTGATGTAGGTGGATGCGATCCAGTCGCCCAGCGACAGTGTGCCGGTGTCGATGCTTGCGATTCCACTGTCGACGGTCGCAGTCGAATCGTCCAGAGTCATCGAGTCGACCGGTGTCGGTGTCGACATGGTCACCGGGATCAGTGTGGACAGCGGTGCGGTGGTCGAGGTCACGTCGGGATCGGCGATTCGGGCGGTTCCGACCTCGCGGTGGAACACGATTCCTCCTCGTCGCAGTTGCACGACATCGCCACGTTCGACGGCCGAGAGGTCGACGCTGCGCGCGGCGACGAAGTGGACTGTGCCGTTGTCGTCTGTGCGGAATCCGCCTGCGACGGTGGACGGTACGCGGATCATCGTCAGCGAGACCGCCGCGACCACGGCCGCAAGGACCACCGCTGCGACGATTCTCGTGATCGATGCCCCGTTGCGCGCCGCGTCACGAACGAAGCGGACAGCGGATTTGCCGACGACATAGCCACCGAACACGAACAGCGAGATGATCAGCGCAGCCCCCGCCCAGCCCAGCCGCATGATGGAGTCCGACCACACGGTCAGGGCTGTTGCGACCAGATAGAACGGGAACGCAATGCAGGCGAAGCCGTACAACACCGACCACGACCGCTCGCTCGGTTCTGCCCGCCGCGAGCCGAACAGGATGTGTGCGGTCCAGTTTCGCGCGTCCTCGATCGACTTGGCGCGCAGATTCGGAACGTCGAGGTAGCTCATCAGCGCGATGTATCCGTCGAGTTTGACCAGTGGAACCAAGTTCATGATTCCGGCCAGATAGGTCAAGGTGGCGAACGTGATCAGGCCGTCCCGCAGGCCTCCGTTGCCGACCACGACCGAGCCGAGACCCGCTGCACCGGCGACGGTCCACTGGACAGCGATGCCTGCGAGAGCGACCTGTACCCGTTGTCGTGGCTGCGCGAGCCGCCATCCGTCGGATACGTCGCAGAAGAACGCAGGCGTCAGGTAGAACAGCATCACACCCATCCGCGTCGGCCTACCCCCGTGATGTGCCAGAACGAGTCCGTGGCCGAATTCGTGGACCGCCGTCGTCGCCAGAACAGCCACGGTGACCAGGATGTATGTGGTTGGCGTAAGCGGTTGAGACAGAGTCTTGTACACAGCAGCGAACGTCGCCGTCATGGCGATCAGACCGCCGACCGAGATTGCCGCGGCGAGAGCGAGTACGACACGAATGGCGCGTTCGCCCATCGATGCGATCCCTGGGCGGAGCAGCCGGCTCGGATCCAGCAGCGAGAACTGCACGGTCATCGGCGGGACGAACCGGATCCGGCCGGCCTTCTTCCGGGCCTTGCGTCTACTCGGGGTCCGGTCGACGGTGGGGTCGGCGACCAAGCCGGCACCTGTCAGATCGGCGACCGCTCCGTGCACACTGTTGGGGTCCCACCGACCCCCGAGATCACGCGCGAGTTCTCGCACGGACCGAACTCCGTCGATTGCGCAGGCGAGATCGGCGAGGTCCTTTCCCACACGGTAGTAGCGGCTTTCGCCTCGACGGAGGACCCACGGAGCGTGCTCCGAGATGGGCTCGTGCACCGTCACCCCGGGCCCCAACTCGGGTATCCGGTCCAGGTCGGGACTCGGCACCGTCGATGTGGAGCTTGTGGTCATCGTCATCTCGATCAGTCCCATCGGTGGTTCGGTGTGTCGGAGGCGTTCGGTCCGGGTGACGGTGGAGGCACACGAAAAGCGCGTTCGGTCAGGTGATGTCGCGTGAGCGGAACGACGTACGAGCGCAGAAGCCGAGCACGGCGAGCCACCCGAGGAGAACCGCGGCTGCGACAGGGATCGACAGCAGCTCGGGCTTCCCGTCGCGGTAGAGCGAGCTCATCGCGATCGTCACCAGGTACCTCGCGAAATCAGGGATCAGGCGCTGCAGCGCAGGGTCGACCGCCAGGGTGACCACGACGAGAATCACGATCGCGACCACTTGGTTGCGCACCAGCCATCCGACGAGCACGCCGAACGCACCGGCAAGAAGAGAACACGCGAAAACACCTGCGGCCGTGTACCACGTGTCGGACGTGAACACGGGGGTGGCATCGTAGATTGCCATCGACAGTGACGGCGACACGACGGACAACACGGTGGCGACCGTGCCGAAGATTGCCCCGATGACCAATCCGACCGCAATCTTGGCCCCGAACAGCGTATCCCGTGATCCGCTGACGATCGCAGCCCGAGCAACGGTTCCGGTCGCGTAGTCACGCGTGACGAAGACCGCGCCGGCCAAGGCTGCGAACAGGAACATCATCATCCAGGATCGGACGATTTCGGAGGTCAGAGCGGCCGTGTCGACGGCTGCCGCGGCATCCTCGCCGTAGGCGTCCGTGGACCAGCCGAAGCTGGTCAAGCCGGACAGTCCGATTCCGGCGAGCAAGAGCACCCACAAGAATCGTCCTGTCCTCGCCTTGAGCGCCTCGGACCCGACAACGTTCATCGTTGCATTCATTGCGCACCTCCTGTGCCTGCGCCGACAAGTTCGAAGAATCGGTCCTCCAAACGATCTCGGCCTCTGGAGGTGAGCTCGTTCAGCGTGCCGCTGTAGAGCAGCGAGGTAGAGATGATCGCGACGTCATCGACCGTCTGCTGCACTTCCGACAGCATGTGACTGGAGAGCAGAACCGTCCGCCCGCGTGCCGCGAAGTCGGTGAGAAACTCTCGAAGCCAACGGATTCCGTCCGGATCGAGCCCATTGGTCGGCTCGTCGAGAATCAGCAGTTCCGGATCCGACAACAGGGCAGCGGCCAGCGACAGACGCTGCCGCATCCCGGTGGAGTACTTCGTGACCTTCTGCTTCTCGTGGCCTGTAAGCCCCACCAGCTCGAGTACCTCGTCGACGCGCGCGCGTCCGATGCCGAGCGCGCGCGCCAAGATCGTGAGCTCGCGTTCGCCCGATGCGCCGGGGATCGGCCGCGACCCGTCCATACTGACACCGATTCGGCGCGCCGCGCCGCGAAGCTCACCGAAGCTGCTGCCGAATACGGTGGCTTTTCCCGATGTCGGTTCGGCCAAGCCGAGCAGCATGCGCAGTGTGGTGGTTTTGCCTGCGCCGTTGCGGCCCAGGAGCCCTACGATGCGGCCAGGCATGACGTCGAATGTCACGTCCTCGACGGCAGTGGTCGAGCCGAACGTCTTGGTCAGCCCGTCGAACGAGACGACAGGCTGTTCGGTCATGATCGATCCCTTCCGACGAGCAGACCGACTCCCGCCGCGACCGCGACCATGGCAATGCCGAGGAAGATCACGAAGACGACTGTCGATTCGGATCGAAAGGTGAATGCCCCTGCGAGTGCAACCAGGAGGCTGCCCACAGTGATGAGCAGTGGCAGGATGCCGAAATTCGCCGTGGCGCTTTCGTTTCCGTTGTTGCTACTGGTCATATCTCTACTCCTTGTCATTCGATGCGATGGCACCCGTGGTGGCGGCCCGAGGGCCGCCACCACGAAGTGGGGTGTAGGCGAACTACACCCGAAGCTGCGTCAGGTAGCGGCAATTCCAGCGCTGGCCGCTGCCACCGACACCACGGCCGCAGTGGCCTTGAAGCCGGTGGACACACCACTCCAGAATCCAGGTGCTTCCAGAGTTTCGAGTTCCTGCAGACCTAATTCCAATGGGCTGCAGAATGTCTCGGGCTTATTCATGGATCCACTCCGTTTCGTGTGATCGACCTGTCCTCAGGCCGGTGAGGGTTGATCAGGTCAGAGCAACGGACAGTGCGAAGCTTCCGTACGCTGCCGCAGACGCGGCACCGGTTCCGACGGAGATACCGATGGTCGTTGCCCAACCCGGTGCTTCCAACGGCTCCAGTTCCTGCAGGGCGAGCTCCAAGGGCAATGCGTTGTTGTCGTTCATGTTCGTGTGTCACCTCCTCTCGATATCGTGCGGACGGTCGGTCTGGTCACCCCGTGCACAGGGCCGGGGGAGTTCGGGTGTCGATCGATACGGGTTTCGATCGAGTCGACGCGTGCGTGCATTCGAGCAGAATGGTTCTGATGTCGGCGGCTCGAAGGTCTCCGAGCAGTGGAAGCCCCGCCCCCCAGTGCCGCACGACTCGTTCGGCGACTGTGTCGACGATCGACGCATCCACGACGGTGTCGGCGCGAATCATCCATCGCTGCAACAATTCTGCGAGTCCAGTTCCTGGGTCACTGGCGAGTTCGGTACCCGCGGACATTCGCATCCGATCCCAGATGCGTTGCAGCCTGGTTGCGTATCCGATCCGGACGTCACCGGTGGTGGTGTGAGCCCACAATGTCGGCTGAATCATGGCCATTGCTGTCATTTTTCGGATGCCGAGCACGGTGGACAGCTCGTTCGCGATAGGCCATCCTCGTACCGAGTACGGGTTACGACTGTTGGCCAACCACTCCGTGTGTGTGAATGCGCTGGCGTGAGCAATCGCGGCGCGGGTGCCGCGACCGACGGACCGTGTTGCCTCGATGTCCGCCAGAGAGAATTCTGCCATCGATACCAGTTCTGCCGCAATACTTTCCGCCAATGCGTCGGCTACGGGGCTGCCGGCTCTGTGGCCGACGTAGGGCCCGACAGTGCGCAGCAGGACCTCGAGGATTCCCTCGAAGACCAGTTCGTGAGGAAGGGTGTCGGTGGCGGCGACGTGCATCACCGCGCAGTCCGGCCGCAGTCCGGGCCCCATCACCAGACGCTTTGCTTCTCCGTGCTGCACACAGGCCACGCTGCTGGTTTCGCTTCCGGTTCCGAGGGTCGTCGGCACAGCACACAGTGGGATCGTGCGGACGAAGTGCCCGGGAAGACTGATCAGGCTGCCGCGTTGATGGGCACGGATCATTGTTCCGGCGACGCGATTCCCGTCGATCGCGACAGCGAGCTTGCAATGGTCGAGTACCGAGCCGCCACCGACGCCGATCACCAGATCGGTGCCGGACAGGTCGTTCGCCAAGTTCTCCGCACTCGAACTGTCCAGCGGTTCGTGCAGTATTCGTATGTCGAAGTCCCAGCCGCGCAATGTCATCGCATCACCCAGCTTCCGAATCGTGTCGCTGCCGGCCACCATCGGATCCAGCACCATCGACGCATGCGAGCCGCTCGTTGCGGCGAGCCACCCGACCCACTCCTCGATTCCGCGAAGCAACTGAGTCGGCCCCGGGTAACGGCGCACGGCCTCGGTCCGAGCGCTGACGGTGGTCATCGGTTCGTCCTCGACTCCCAGAACGATCCGATCCCGTCGGAGACCGCTTGGATCAGCTCTCGCACCTCCGGTCGTGAGTACACCAGCGCCGGAACGAGCTGAACACCGGAAGGGCCGGGATGAACGACGGCACCTGCGTCCCGGATCGCTGCGACGAGCTGGGGTACGTCCGAGGGTTCGAGCGGCGCCCCGTCGGGTGTGCTCAGCGTGATCGAGCGGAAGCAGCCCATACCGGATACGGCGGCAACGGAATCCTCCGACTGCTGCAGTGAGGTGAGCGCCTCACCCAGGGCGTCGCCGACAGTCTTACCCGCAGCTACCGCGTCGAGTCGGTGCATCTCGGAAATCGTTGCACTGATCGCTGCGCAGGCTACGGCAGTTCCGGCTTGCGTCTCGGCATGTCCCAGAACAGCATCGGCATCGCCGAACGTGCGGGCAACCTGATTCGACACGAGGATGGCTGCACACGCCTGCGTTCCGTTGGTCAACCCCTTGGATGTGATGAGCAGATCGGGAGGTGACGGCCATCGCTGACTCGCGAAGAACGACCCCGTTCGTCCGAACCCGGTTGCGACCTCGTCGGCCACCAGCAGGAAGCCGTATTCGTCTCGCAGTGAGCAGAGTTCGGCGATGTACTCGTCGGTGAGCGGAAGTGTTCCCGTACCGAGAACCGGTTCGGCGATGATCGCCCCGACCGAATTTCCTATACGAGAAAGCGTCGCGCGCAGCCCGTCGAGGTCGTTCGGAGGCACATGGCGCACCAGCCGGGTGTCGACCCCGTACATCTGCTGGCCGAGATCCTCCCCTGTCAGCGCGAAGCTACCGAACGTGAGGCCGTGATAGCTGCCGGTCATCCCCACGATGATCTTCCGCCCGGCCGCGCCGCGGAGTGCATGTGTCTGCCGCACGAGTTTGCTGACGGTGTCGTTCGCTGCACCGCCCGATGTGGAGAAGATCACCCGTGCATAGTGTGCTGGATCGGCAACGTCGATCAGTTCGGCTGCGGCCCGACGCGCGTAGACGTTCTCGTACCGAAAAGCATTCAGGTAGCTGGCATTTCGAAGTGCCTCGTAGGTGGCCTCGGCGACGTGTCGGTTGCCATAGCCGAGCGGGGTGTTCCACAGACCGCTGGTGCCGCACAGTACATCGGCACCGTCTGCGAATCGGATCCTCACCCCGTCGGCCGATACCGCGCATCGACCGTCGTTTCCGTGCTGCGACGGCGGAAGAAAGGCGGGCCACAGTGCAGCTCTGTTCGCACTCGTGGTCGGGGCCGTGTGGTCGGTGTCCACGCTCATGCTCGTCGTACCTCCAGTAACGTTGCGAGATGTCGGCTTCCGTCGTCCGGAAGCGCGATTCGAGTGACGGTGACGAAGCCTGCCGCGCGGAGTTCGTCCTCCAGTTCGTCGGCCGGAAGTATGTGAACGGTGCTCGAGCACAGGGGAACCGGATCGTGCGAGGCTTCCACGAACGGTGGCACGACGGTCACTTGTCGTTGGCTCTGACCGGCCGACCACTGCTCGAACGTTCTGAACACCCGGCCGTCCGGGACGGTGACCGTTGTCGATACCTCGTCCGTGTCGCGTTCGGTCAGCATGTCCAGCGTGCTGACGAGAAACGATCCCGACCCGAGGTGGTCGTGCACCGAGCGGTACATCCCCTGGCGTCCTGCCGAATCGAGCAGTGAGATCGACGTGGTACCGCATACGATCGATCCGTACTGCTCGCCGAGCGAGAAATTGCTCATGTCCGCCTGGGTCACCGTGCAGCGACGCCCTCGTGAACCCATGGTGGACAAGCGCTTGAGCAACATCTCCAACATGTGTTCGGATGAGTCGAGCGCGGTGACGGCACGGCCGGTAGCGAGCAGGGGGAGGGTCAATCGCCCAGACCCAGCGGCCAGTTCGAGGACGGGGCCGGGGAGTGATCTCACCCGACTCACCAACTCGCGTACCTCGCCGGAGTCACCCGAGACCAGTGCGTCGTACACTTCGGCACCACGCTCGTCGTAGAGCGAGCCGAACCTGACACGGTCGCCGAGGGACTCGACGAGTTCCGACAGGGCTCCCCCGACTGCGGTGGTCATCGGGTCCCCACCAGATCGTCCGAGGCAGAACCGAACCCGAGCGTCCAGAGTCCTGTGGTGACGGCTCGCACCGACTCGAGGTCCGATGTCTCGCTCGCATCGAGCCCACGGGTGACCGCGAGCGCTGCTGGTGCCAGCAGTCTCGGCATTTCGACGGTACGGTTGCGCCGCGGATCATGGAGGTAGGCAGATTCCGTGGTTTGCAGGACAACCGGCTCGCCGGCCTTACGCGAGTTGTCGGGATCCGCTTCTTCTCCGAATCCGAGCACGGTTGCGTCCTCGATACCGCGTGCCCGTAAGTCGCGAAGTGCCGCAACGGCATCGAGGTAGTGGGCCAGCCACGGGCGCTGCTCGAGGGCTGCTCGCCGCGCGGCGGAGTCGACTGCTTGTGAGGTGCATACTCCACACGAGGCGAATGCCCCGTCCTGAGACTGCTGTGCCGAGTCCCACGAAGCCCGAAGATCCCGGAGCAAGGTCGTCGGGTCTCCCAGACTCAGACCTGCAGGTGATGTGGACACCGAATCGGATCCCACGAACACTCGAAGTTCTGGGCCGTCGTCGCCCAGGTAGGCTCCGAATGCCGTTGCATCGGCCAGCTGTACGGCCGGGTTGGTCATGAATTCGGCGAACTGTCCCGCCGAGTGCGCAGCGTCCGCGTCCGCGAGGTAGGACTCGAAGTCGTCGATGTCGGCGATGCGAACCACGGTCGGGCCGATCACGGACACGAACGCTGCGACGCCGTACGTCTGGAGCTCGAGGTAGAAATCACGGTTGGGGGAGAACTCGTCACCCGCGACCGATGCTGATCCCGAGTACCCGAACAGCGCCGCTCCGCGGCGTGCCAGATGCGCAGCGGCGTCCTCCGTGGCCGCGTCCTCGGGTACGAACAGAACGGTTCCCGGGCCGACCAGGTCGCCGTTGCGTACAGCATCGATATCGGCCCCGTGATCGACGATCACGGTCGCCGCACGTGAGGGGACGGTGTCGACGCCGTGGGCCACACCGGTGGCCCACGACATGAGGTTCTTCTTCACATTCATAGCTGCCTCGTTCCTGTGATGGTCGACCTGTTCGGTGGTGTCATGCGCGGTGGGCGGTTTCGGCGAGGATCTCCGTCACGTCCTCCAACGCTGCCGTCGGCCCGGCGGTGTTCACGACACCGGTGGTGTTCAGGACCACCTCGTCGACACCGGCGGCGGTGTATTCGTCGAGCAAGGAGCGGAGTTTCGTCACGTCGCCGCTGAGAAAAGCGTTGGACGAGACCAGCGCACGGGCATCGGCATCGAGATCGGTTCCCGTGACGGCGGCACCCGACCGTCGCAGCATGTCGAGGTAGTGCGGTCCCTGCAGATGCGCGCCCGAACCCGCCTTTGCGGCCTCGACAGGATCTCGGCCGTCACGATCGACGGCGACGGGGACGACTGCGACGATGCGCGGACGAGGGCGAGACGCGGCCTCCGCGCCTGCGAGCACAGCGGGAACGATCTCGTCGCGCACGTAGTTCGCGGGGGTGAGCCATGTGATGGCCACGTCGGCGACTTCGCCGGCCAGCCGTGCCATCCCGGGGCGTAGGACACCGAGCCCGACGTCGATCCTCGGTGCCGGGTACGGGCCGAGCGAGACGTTGCAGGAGAAGTACTCGCCGTGCATGTCGACGGTGCCTCCGTCGAGCAACCCGCGGACGATCGTGAGGTACTCCCGACTCGCCGTCAACGCACTCCGGTACGGCCGGCCCATGACCGCGCGTTGCAGGGCTTTCGAGCCGGGCCCGAAGCCGGCGACGAACGGGTGTCCGGTGACGATCGCCGCCGAGCGTGCCTCGACCGCGGCCAGATAGGGATGTCGTAGCGGCATCAGTGACACGCCGGTGCCGGACGGGACTCGGAATCCGGCACCGGACAGCGCAGCGGTGGTCTGGTGCGTCTCGGTGAGCAGGGTCTGCCCCTGCCACAGTCGCGCCGCGTCGGTCCAGTGGACCAGACCTGCCCACTGCAGTGCTTGCTCTGGTCGCCGAGGGGTGAACGGGATGAACACCGATATGTCGGTCATGGCGACAACGCTGCCGAGTCGGCGCGGTGCGTCGATAGGACGCAGTATCCGCGTCGCATCGTTTGTGCAGATCAGAGGGGTTAACGCATTTTCCGCGCGCGGATGGATCGGCGCTCGTGGAGCGGCGGGGTCGGCTATATTCCCGATCATGACAACGATCGGTGATGACGTCGACGACTCGCCGAGCGTGTCACCGCGAGAGCGCTTCGCCGTAGCCCTCGCCCAGTTGTACTTTCACGCGGGAGAGCCGCCGCTGAAGAAAGTCGCTTCCAGCGCCAACGCGGAGCAACGGCGACACAGTCCCGGCGCGCCCGAGATCACTCCGCAGCGCATCAGCGACTGGCGTCGCGGGAGGAGATTGCCCGCTCGCTTCGCGGCAGTGCTGCCGGTACTAACGGTGTTGATCGCCGAGAGCCGTAAGCGCACGGCCGGGGCCGACGTCGAGCCCGATCTACTCGATGTCGAGCGATGGCGCGAGCGGTGGACGAAAGCGATGGACAGCCCCGTCGCCAAGGGTGCTTCCACGTCGGCGGAGGCCGCTGACGCGGATCCCCCGGAGGGAGTCGAGGATGTCGTCGACGCGGCGAGTGTGCCGGTATCGAGTGCGCCGACCGAGTCGCGTGCGTGCCCGTACGTGGGGCTCGCCTCCTACACGGAGGACGACACGCTGTACTACTTCGGGCGTCGACGCGAACTCGACAAACTGATCGATGCCGTCGGTGAGGCGCACGTAGCGGGCGGCGTGGTGGTTCTTGCGGCACCGTCGGGAGCGGGCAAGTCCTCGCTGCTTCGTGCCGGCCTGGTCGGTCACGCCACTCGAACCGAAGCGGGCCGAGGCCTCTACGCCGCGTGTTCGGTGCTCCGACCCGCTGCCGATCCGTTCACGTCTCTCGTCGAGGCAATCCCCGTTCTCGAACTCCTCGTCGAGCGTCTGAAAGACGTGTCCGTGGACGACGACGTGCTGGCGTCCGAGATCCGCGATCGGATCGACGATCACCTCGCGGACCGCCCGCCCGACGACAACCGTCCGGGCACCCGGCTCCTGGTCGTCGTCGACCAGTACGAGGACCTGTTCGTCGCAGGTGCCGATGCGTCGGACCGGTTGGCTTTCGCCCGCACGCTGCACTTGTTGGCCAGTGGTCTCTGGTCGCGGGTCAGCGTCGTCTGCGGTCTCCGAGCCGACTTCTTCGGACAATGCCTCGAGTCGCCGTATCTGGCGGATGCTCTCCAGAACCGCTCGGTCGTCCTCACTCCCATGACGATGGCCGAGTTGCGTAGTGCCATCGTGGAACCGGCGAAAGTCGTCGGAGCGAGGCTGGAGCCGGGATTGCTCGACGTCGTCATCGGTGACATCGGTGCACAGACCGCCGAACACGGTTCATCCTCGTTCCTGCCGCTTCTCTCCCACGTGCTGCAGGCGACGTGGTCGCGTCGGACCAACGGCAAGTTGACGCTGGCGGGCTATCGTGCCGTCGGCGGATTGCAAGGATCGATCACTCGGACCGCCGAGGATGCGTGGGCCGGTCTCGACTCGGAGGGCAAGCACGTCGCTCGGCAGCTGCTCACTCGGCTGGTGCGTATCGGGGATGGTGTCGACGACACCCGGCGACGGCGTCCTATGTCCGAGTTCGACGGGTGGGGCGAGGGCGCAGTACTGCAGGCGCTGGTGACATCACGACTGCTCACCGTCACCGAGACCGAGGTCGAACTGGTGCATGACGTCGTCCTGCGCGCCTGGCCGCGGCTGCGACGGTGGATCGCCGAGGACCGCCACAACGCGATCGTGCGGCAACGGATCGAAGGCGATGCGCTCGCCTGGGAGCAGAGCGGGCGCGAGTCGGCGTTGCTCGCATCCGGATCGCGTCTCGATGCTGCACAGACCTGGATCGGGGCGTCGCGGTACCACACCGAGCTGGAGGTCGAGTTCGTCGAGGCCTCCTCACGTCGGGTCCGCCGCGCGGCGATCCTCCGCCGTGGAGTGGTCGTCGTCATCGCCGTGTTGAGTGTGGCTGCACTGACGGCTGCCGCGGTTGCGGCGGACCGGAGCAGACAGTTCGAGCGCGAACGCGACAGTGCCGTGTTCGCGGGAGTCATTGCGACCGCGGCGTCGCTGCGCGATGTGGACACCTCGCTGGCGGCGCAGGTGTCGTTGATCGCACGGAACGAGCGACCCGACGACGAACAGGCCACCACCAGCGTCGTCGCGACCTCGGACGCACCTCTCGCCGTCTCCAGGGGAGATCACACCGGCGCGATCTACTTCGTGGACGTGTCACCGGACGGCCGTATTGCGGCCACTGCCGGTTACGACGGTTCGGTGCGTCTGTGGGACATCAGCACTCCGTATGATCCGGTCCGCATCGGAAGCCCACTGCTCGGGCATACCGGGTTCGTGACGTCGGTGGATTTCGACTCGACGGGGAAGATTCTGGTCACCGCTTCCGACGACGGAACCGTCCGGTTGTGGGATGTGTCCGACGCGTCCGCGCCGTCGGCGCTCGGCGCACCGTTGCAGACCGACGGCACAACAGTCTTCACCGCATTGTTCGATCCGGGGCGCAGCAGGGTCGCGGCGGTCGGCGAGTCGGGATCGTTGTGGCTGTGGGACGTGTCGAACCCGCTACAGCCGCGGTTGACAGCGGAGTTCCCCACTGGCCACGATCGCCCGATCAGGGCCATGGCGTATTCCCCGGACGGCAGAACGGTCGCAACGGGAAGCGACGACGCCACTGCGATTCTCGTCGACGTGACCGATTTCTCGCGTCCGGTCCAGCGAGGTCCGCGATTGCTCGGCCACACCAAAACGGTGCATGCACTGGCCTTCTCGCCCGACGGCTCCGTGCTGGCGACGGGAAGCGACGATACGACTGCCCGGCTGTGGAACGTCTCCGACCCGGCGGGCGCATCGCCGATCGGTGCTCCCGTGGTCGGTCAGACGAGCCCGCTGTGGTCGGTCGATTTCAGCCGTGATGGCCGACGGCTTGCGACTGCGGGACTCGATGGTGCCACCACGATCTGGAACATCGACGACCCAGCCGTTCCCACGATGGTGGGCCCGGCACTGACCGCAGGTCGCACCAGCGTGTTCTCGGCTCGATTCCTCGGTGACGGGAACGAGGTACTGACCGGCGGTGCCGATGGGTCGCTACGGGTGTGGTCGCTGTCGGACGCGGTTCTCCCCCGATCTGCTGGGCGAGCCCTTCCTCCCGTCTTCGACGAGTCGGGTACGACCATGGTGACGGGTGCGTACGAGGGCGCTGTGCAGTTGTGGACGTTGCCCACGTCGTCCACCACGCCCGCGGCCGTGATCGAGCCGATCGGCGGAGACGGGTATCGTGCGATCGCGATCACGCAGGACGGACGGACACTGGCTACCGCTACGGCGTCGGGTCGAGTTCTATTGTGGCGGTTGGAAGAATCCAACGAGACTCCGGTGCTGGTCAGCGATTCGATCGTGCTGAACACGCAATTCATGTCGAATCTGGAGTTTGTCCCCTCGGGTCGCACGCTCGTGACCAATGGCGACGACGACACCGTGAGGCTGTGGGATGTCGAGGATCCCGCGCGGCCGCGGCCGTGGGGTGAGCCGATCGGAACCGGAGGTGGGTGGACGACGTCGATCGCAGTCGATCCGACGGGAACGGCGCTCGCGCTGGCGCGTGGAGACAGATCGGTCACGATGTGGGACATCTCCGAGCCCGACGAGCCCGTTCGTGGCGATTCCTCGATCACGTTGCCGGGCACAACCGAAACCATGGACTTCGGTCCCGATGGCGTTCTCGCGGCGGGCGGAAGTGATGGGATCGTGCGGTTACTGGACGTCTCGAAACCGGAGCCACAGGTGGTGGGGGCCAGCCAGGCATCGATCGGCAGCATTCGCTCGGTCGACTTCGACGCCGATACGCGGCAACTCGTCGCATCGGGGGACGATCGTTCCGTCCGCCTGTGGCGGGCGACGGACGAACAGCAGCTCGAGCAGTTCGGCGATCCGATCGACCTGGCCGGGTCCGGCCGCACCTACGTCGCGTTCGAGCCGAGACACAACACTGTGGTGGCCGCTCCCGAGGCCGGAAACACCATCGTCTACGACGTGTCGGCCACGGCTCAAGCGGAGCGGATCTGTCAGTGGACCCGATCGGCGTGGACACCGGAGCTATGGGCGTCGGTGCTGCCGCGCTTGCCCTATGATCCGCCGTGCTGAGGGGCGGATCCGACGGTCAGTTGCTGCGTGTGGTCGATACGGTGTAGCCGATTCCGGCACACGCCACGACGCCCGCGACGACGGCGATCACGAGCCGCAGTGCGCTCGATTCCGGGGTATCGGAGAACAAGCCGAAGTAGATGGCGACGCACGCCGCAACCAGAGCAATCACCGACGCGGTAGCGGGAGAGCTGACCGAATCTGCCTTTGCCATGAGACCTCCGCCCTCGGGCCGATGCATGTCGGTGCCCTCGATGGCACGGACCGGATCGGATGACGTCCACCCTAGCGGACGCCGGGTGACACGTGGAGCGCGAAGACACGAACGACTGCGGCGGCTGCTACCCCGTGCACACCACCAGCGCGAAGGGCCCGATATCGGTCACCGTGAAGCGCGGATCCTCGAACAGTGACTCGGGGAAGGTGACGGTGTAGCGACGCACGTTCGGGTCGTTCGGGTACACGTCCTCGGCCAGGCGCAGGGTGTAGCCGTCCGCTCCGCGGCGGAAGAGGAAGGCGTCGGGCGCGCGCCACTGGCTGTTGTCGAGCGCGTCCACCAACTGATCGGGTGTCTCGAGCTCGGTCCACTGCTCGATGGCCCGAGCTCGCTGATCGAACTGCGCCAGCGGGTTGGCGTAGTGCGAGGTCAGTCCTTGGAAGCCGAAGTACGGGTAGTAGCTGAGGAACGAGGTGTCCGCGGTCAGCACGACCGTCTCGTCGCGTGGGCGCTGAGTCTGCTCGGTGATGGCGTCGTCGACCTCGCGGTAGTACGAGACCGCGCTCGGTGGGCGCATGTCGGCGCGGTTGCCGTCACCGTCGGTGTCGGAGTACGCGACGGTGATCTCGCTCTGCAGTACCTGGGGGATGTTCTGCGCGAAGGCCATGGCACCGATGATCGCCACGACGACGGCCGCGATACGGAACTTGGGCGGTTCGTTGATGGCCTGGTAGATCGCGTGACTGCCTTCGAGAAAGCCGAAAATGCCTGCGCTGCCGAGCAATACGATCAAGACTGCTTCGAGACGGAAGGAAAGCAACGTGGTGCCTGCGGCCGTCGCGGCCATGGACAGCAGCGTCCACAGGTAGATCGAGACGACGCCGACGCCGAGGGCCTGCGCTCGACGCGAGGAGGAGAAGCGCACTGCCAGCCATACCGTGCCGATCAGGCACAGCGCACCCGACATGGAGAACTCGAACATCGGGAAGGGAAGTGTTGCACCGGCTTCGGGTAGATAGTGCAGCGCCGTGCCCGATGTGGACGGTGCTCCGCGCAGGAAGTCGATGAGATACGGCAGCCACACCGTCGCGGCGATGACGCCGGAGATGGCGGCGATCGAGGCGACCTTGATCGCGATGGGCACCAGTACTTTCCAGGTCTTGCGCTCGCGATAGGCGAGAACAGCGGCGAACAGCGCCATGAGTACGACGGTGAATGCGGCTAGGCCCAGGTACAGGGTGTAGAACGTCGCGGCCAGTCCGAGGAAGAGGCCGGTGCCTGCCGCCGCTCCCCACCCGCCGGCCGCTCTTCTGTGCAACGCACCCCATGCCAGCACAAGTGCGGGGGCGAACAGCAGCACGATGACGGCGCTGTAGGCCTCGGGGGAGGCGTAGGCGACGACGAGCGCCGTGGTGACGGCACTGACGGCGACCGCCCAGTCGCTGCGAATCAGGGCGTTCCACAACACGAATGCGACCACCGATGTGACGGCGAGCAGCCCGATTGCGTAGGGCTTGAATACTTCCCACCCGTCCATGCCCAACACGTTGCCGACGCGTCCGCCGAGCCAGAACCAACCGGCGGGGTAGAACGGCGGGATGTCGGTGTACGTCATGTCGCGCAACGACGCCGAATCGGTCAGGCGCGTCAGGTATTCGGTACGGAATTCCTGGTCGACCGAGATGCCGAACAGGTACAGCTTGGTTGCCGCCAAGGGCATGCCGAGGGTGACGGTGACGAAGCCGGACAGACCGACCCACGCCGAGAGTCGAGCGATCCACGGCCACTTGTGGATTCGGTACAGGTAGATCGACGTGGCGAACAGTGCCGCAGCTACGACCTGGCCCAGGGTCGTCAGAGCGCGAGTGACGTTGGACGAGTTGAACGCCGGCCACTGAACCAGTGAGAAGGCGTACAACCCGACCGTAGCCACGACGACTGCGACGAGGATTCCGGCAACTATTTCTCCGACGGCAGAAGCAGTTCTGCGCGCCGGCGCAACCCCGACAGTCATGCAGTTAGATGGGCAGCTTGCGGAAGATCGGCCGCGGTACGTGTCGCAGCACCATCATCACCAGACGCCAGGGAGCAGGCGTCCAGATGAGGGGAGTGCCCTTGCGCGAGGCGTTCACCGCGAGCTTCGCGATGACCTCCTTGTCGACGGTCATCGGCGCTTCCTTGACGTGCGCGCTGAACTTGGTGCGCACCATGCCCGGACGAACCACGGTGACCCGAGGTCCGAACTCGCGCAACGCTTCTCCGAGCCCGAGGTAGAACCCGTCGAGGCCGGCCTTGGTGGAGCCGTAGACGAAGTTGGAGCGACGAACCCGCTCGCCTGCCACCGAGGACATGACGATGATGCGGCCGTACGCCTGCGCCTTCATCTTCTCGCCCAGCAGCACACCGACCGACACCGAAGCGGTGTAGTTGATGTTCGCGGCGAGGACGGCCTTGCGCTGGTCCTGCCAGAGCTGCTCGGCATCGAAGTCGACGGCGAAGGCGACGATGGCGACATCGACGTCACCCTTGGCCCAGGCGGCGTCGATCACCTTGGGATGCGACGCGGTGTCGAGTGCATCGAAGTCGATGACGTCGACCGACTTCGCGCCCTTGGCGGTCAGTTGTGCGACGGCGCTCTCGCGCAGCGGGTCGTTCGGCAGCGCGGCGAGGATGACACGTGCCGGAGACTTCGACAGGTACTCCTCGGTGATCGCGAGACCGATCTCGCTGGTGCCACCCAGAACGAGAATCGTCTGGGGGTTACCTACGGCGTCTATCGTCACAGCAGTTCCAGCCTTCTAGCCATATCGGAGGCGAAAACGCCTGTGGGGTCTACGGATCGACGGACCTTGATCCACTCGTCGATCCGCGGGTACATCGAATGGAACGTCTCGGCGTCGGTGCGCGAATCTTTCGCGGTGTACAGACGGCCACCGAATTCGAGCACGCGCTTGTCGAGCTCGCGGACGAACTCGTTCAAGCCCGGCTTGATCGGGAAGTCGACGCAGATGTTCCAACCCGGAATCGGAAAGCTCAGTGGCGCTTTGTTTCCGGGCCCGAACAGCTTGAACACGTTGAGGAACGAGTAGTGCCCGGACTTTTGGATATCGACGATGATCTTCTTGAACTCGTCGACGGCCTCCGGCGGCACCACGAACTGGTACTGCAGGAATCCCTTGGAGCCGTAGGCACGGTTCCACTCACTGAACATGTCGAGTGGGTGGTAGAACGCCGTGAGGTTCTGCACCTTGTTGCGGTAGTTGCCCGACTTGCGGTACCAGACCTCGCCGACGGCTGAGAAGGTGTACTTGTTCGCGAGTCCGTTCGGGAAAATGTCGGGGAACTTCACCAAAGGCTTCGCGTTGAAGAGCAACGGATCCTTCTGCAGCTTCTCCGGCAACTGATCCAGGCGCGCCAACGATCCACGAGAGACAGCCGCGCGACCGAGCTTGGGTGGTGGAGCAACCGCGTCGAACCATGCGCTGGAGTAGTCGTAGTTGTTCTCGCTGCCGTCGCTGTGCAGTGCGATGGTCTCGTCGAGGGTGCTGGTGACGTCGCCGTCGGCGATGAAATATGCCGTTTCCGTCGGTGTCATCTCGATGGTTGCGCGCAGGATGATGCCGGTCAGTCCGTTGCCGCCGACCGTCGCCCAGAAGAGTTTGGCGTTCTTGCCCGACGGCGTCAGGTGGCGGATCTGACCGTCCGCGGTGAGCAGTTCCATCGAGCGGACGTGGTTGCCGAAGCTACCCGCGCTGTGATGGTTCTTACCGTGGATGTCCGTTCCGATGGCCCCACCGATGGTGACCTGGCGCGTACCCGGCAACACCGGTACCCACAGGCCGAACGGAAGCGCGGCACGCATCAGCTGGTCGAGGTTGACGCCACCGTCGACGTCGACGATGCGCGTCGACGCGTCGATGCTGTGAATGCCGTTCAGCGCATTCATGTCGATGACGAGCCCGCCGGAGTTCTGCGCGTTGTCACCGTAGGAGCGGCCGAGGCCACGGGCGATGACGCCGCGTCGAAGGTAGGCCGGCTTGGAGTCGTTCTGCTCGGCGACCTGCTTGACCGCGTTCGCGATGAGCTCGGGGTCGGAGGTCGTGAGCACCTCTCCGGTGGAGGGCGCGGTGCGGCCCCAACCGGTGAGTGTGCGGGTCTGCGTGGGTAGCGGCGCAGTGTTCGCGGCCTGTGGTTCCAGGGGGAAGAGTGCGTCGTCGGCTGTCGTGGACATCGCTCAAGAGGGTACCCGCACCGCGGCAGCGGCTAGTGTCAGTCCTCGTGTCCACCCCTGATCGCTCCATCGAAGACGGCTCCGGGAACGACGACTGGTCGCCCGAGGACGACGAGTTGCAGCATCACGTTCCGCTACCCGTCGAGCTGCCGCTCACCGAGAACATCGCCGACGCGGCCCTCGACTTCAAGACGCAGGTGCTGCGTTTCTTGGCGACGGGTGTGTTGTCGGCCATCGTCGACCAGGGCGTCAACCTGATCCTGCATTTTGTGTTCGGGGTCGGGGTGACGCTGGCCAAGGCCATCGGCTTCGTGCTCGGAACGACGACGGCCTACCTGATCAACCGCCGCTGGACCTTCAATGCGGCTCCGTCGCGCGCCCGATTCTTCGCCGTCGTCGCGCTGTACGGCGTCACCTTCGCCGTCCAGGTGGGCATCTACACCTGGCTCTACCAGGCTCTTCCGGACGGCTTCTGGTACGCCAACGTGGCCTTCGTCATCGCGCAGGGCACGGCGACGGTCATCAACTTCCTCGTTCAGCGATTCGTGATCTTCAAGATCCGCTGAGCCCCCGGGTTCGCCCCCGGGGGTTCGCAAACGCGCGCGCACTTGCCAGACGCGCGCGGATTGGTCAGCGATTCCACTCGCGCGTGACGAATGCGCTCGCGTTTGCCCCGAATCCCCAGTCGCCCCAGCCGACCCACGAAGGAGGGTCACACCTCGAATTCAGGGAGGCTGCCGGCTTCGAGGGCTTGGGCGAGGGTGGGGGCAGCCTTGTCCTTGTCGGAGAGCTCGTAGGTCAGGGGCGAGCCGTCGCGTCCGATGGTGGGCCAGTCGATGCCCAGGGCGGGGTCGAGGGGGTTGATGTCGCGGTCCAGGGCCGGGGTGTACTCGAGGCTGCACAGGTACATGACGGTCGAGTTGTCTTCCAACGACAGGATGGCGTGGCCGAGTCCTTCGGACAAGAACACCGCTTTGCGGTCGACGTCGTCGATCAGCACCGAATCCCACTGCCCGAACGTCGGGGAGCCGACGCGCAGGTCGACGATGACGTCGAGGAATGCTCCGCGGGCGCAGGTGACGTATTTCGCTTGCCCGGGCGGGTTGGTGGTGAAGTGGATCCCGCGGAGCACGCCTGCGGCGGAGACCGAGCAGTTCGCCTGCTTCAGATCGAGCGTTCGACCGGTGGTCTCCTCGAACAGGCCGGCTTTGAACCATTCGAAGAACACGCCGCGGTCGTCTCCGAACTGGCGTGGGGTGTATTCGTAGGCACCGGCGATGCTCAACTCACGAAAGGTCATCGGTTCCCTCGGTCGATCAGATCGAGCAGGTAGGTGCCGTAGCCGGATTTGACGAGCTTCTCGGCGCGCACGCGCAGTTCGTCGTCGGTGATGAATCCGCGTCGCCAGGCCACTTCTTCGGGGGATCCGATTTTCAGGCCTTGGCGTTGTTCGATGGTGCGTACGTAGTTCGAAGCGTCGAGGAGGGAGTCGAAGGTGCCGGTGTCGAGCCAGGCTGTGCCGCGGGGCAGGACTTCGACCTGGAGGCGGCCGGCCTCGAGATAGTGGCGGTTGACGTCGGTGATCTCGTATTCCCCACGCGCGGAGGGCTCGAGGTCGCGGGCGATGGCGATGACGTCGTTGTCGTAGAAGTACAGGCCGGGGACGGCGTAGTTCGATTTCGGGGCGGCCGGCTTTTCTTCCAACGAGATGGCTTTGCGGTTCGCATCGAATTCGATGACGCCGTAGGCGGTGGGGTCGGAGACTTCGTAGGCGAAGACCGCTCCGCCGTCGATGGTCTCGAAGCGGGACAGTTGAGTTCCCAGGCCCGGGCCGTAGAAGATGTTGTCGCCCAACACCAATGCTGCACTGTCGGTGCCGATGTGCTCGGCTCCCAACACGAATGCCTGCGCGAGGCCGTTCGGTTCGTGTTGGACCTTGTAGGTCAGGGAGATGCCGAATTGGGAGCCGTCACCGAGGAGGCGGGTGAACTGGTCGGCGTCCTGGGGGGTGGTGATGATGAGGATCTCGCGGATCCCGGCGAGGATCAGGGTCGAGAGCGGGTAGTAGATCATCGGTTTGTCGTAGACCGGGACCAGCTGTTTGCTGACGCCCATCGTGATCGGATGAAGACGCGAGCCCGTGCCGCCCGCCAGAATGATTCCCCGCATGAACCCGCAGTCTTCCAGACCCTCCGGTCGACCGTGCGGTTGTGCCTTCCCCGTTTCCGCTGCGGGGGCTCGGAGGTGCACCTACGCTCGCCGCATACCCAGCCTTCCGAGAGATCCGAGGACAACGATCGTGACGAGCCGCACCCAGATCGAAACCGGTATCAGCCAGGTCACCGCTCTGCTCTCCGCTGTGACCGCAGACGAACGCGCGTCGGCGACGCCCTGTACCGACTGGACAGTCTCCGAGCTGTCGGACCACCTCGTGAACACCGCGGCCAATTTGGTGACCATGGCGCGGGGCGGCGAGATCGATTGGTCGGCGTCACCCGAGCCGTCGTCCGACCCGATTCCGCTGTGGACCGAGAGGACCCGCGAACTGTTGGCCGAGATCGACGCAGGATCACCGCTGCCACTCGGTATGGTCGCCGCGGAATTCTCGGTGCACGCGTGGGACCTCGCGACCGCACTCGGTCGCGGCACCGACGACTTCGACCCAACCGTCGCGGAAGACGGGCTGGAGTTCATGTCCGAGAATTTGACCGACGAACGCCGCGCCGGTGCCTTCGAACCGGAGCAGCCCACACCGGACGGGTCGAACGCGTACGAGCGTTTGGCGGCCTTTGCCGGACGTACTGTCGCGCGTTCCTGAGACTTCGCTGGCGACGGCTCATTCCCACGGGATTCGATAGGGCTGAGACGGGACCTCCGTCGTCGAAGTCGGCCATTCACTCGGCCACATGATCTGCGAATCGGCTTTGAGCTCTTCGACTTCCCGTGGCACCGGCTCTGCGTCCACCTCGATTCGTTCCCAACTGCATTCACCCGACGCGACGCGGGTTGCGTAGTGGATCAGGTCGGACGACGCTTGCGGTGACGACGCCAGGCGGGCCAGCAGTTCCGCGGTGACCCTGCGGGATCCCGCTCGAGCCGTCAGGTCCGTGTTCAGTGCTCGCGTGCGTGCGGCCTCGAGCTCATCGCAGGATGCCATCAGACGGTCGTATGCGGCTCGGGCGTGCGGAGGCAGGGACTCGATCATGCGTCCCGCCATGGTTCGTCGCCGGTGCCGACGGAGAAGTCCTCGTCCGGTGTGTCGAGTACTGGTCGGATGTCCGCTGTCTTGCCCGCTTCGACGGCTTGCTTGCCGTAGTCGAGGAAGTCGTTCAGCGGCCGCAGTGCATCGTCGATCTTCTGGCCCACCTGGCCTTCGGGGTCGCCGAGCGCGTCGAGGAACGCGCCGAAGTCGTCGACCACCTTTTCGATCTTCACGATGAGTTCTTTGGTCAGATTCATTGCTGTCCAGCATATTTCGATGATGCTTTCGACCTGCCATGCTGTGCCGACCACCGGAACCTTCTTGATCACTACCTTCAATGCACCGCGGGCGTTGTCGACGGCCACCTCGGACTCCAGTAACTCGACGATTTTGCGCACCACTGCCGAGGCGGCTTCGCGAAGCTGGTCGGAGATTGCCGCACAGATCGCAGAGATCGTTCGTCCGGCCGGACCTTCCCATCGCATTGCGGCCAGTTGCCGGTCGGCGTAGTCGGTGAATGCCTGTGCGGCAGCGCCGTTCCAGTGACCTTCGACTCGGCGCACTCCTGCAGCTAACGACTCCGCTGCGGCTTCCATCGCGTCACCCGCTATCTGGTACGCCTGACCGATTCGACGGATTTCGTTCCAGTTTCCGGTGACGGGGATGGTCGCTTCGCGTAGCGGACTCCACCCGGAGAGCTCGAAGATCGTGCGGTCGATCTCGCCGAGCCACTCGGAGGCATCGGCGAGTACGTCGCGGAGGTCGTCGAGCACGGGATTCGTTGGTGAGTAGTCGATCCCGTGGGGCCGGCCGTAGTCGGCGGGTCCTTCGAATTCGTCCACGTGCCCGACGGCGGCACGATCCGAACTGCCGCGGTCGATGCCCGGTAGTGGCGGAAGTGTCGTGTGAGTGTTCAACAGGTCGTAGTTTCGCTGATCCTGGTCGGCGTACAGCCACGCAGCCTTGTTCAGTTCGACACCCATCTCGCCACAATTGGCGGACAGGTGAACCTGCCGAGTGCGTGTCAACTCCTGGAAGCCGGCGAGATACGGCTGGAGTCGCTGCAGAATCTGCCCGACCACGTTCTCGCTCAGGCCCGCATTGTCGATCAGATAACGATGACCGGCCAGAGTATCGACGCCGATGCGATCGAGAAGATTGCCGAGACCGGCTATTTCCGAGGAATTAGCGTAAAGAGGTTCGGTCATTGCACTGGACTCTTTCGAAGAGTGGAGATAAGGCTGTCGACGTCCTCGTCGTTCAGCGCATCCTCGACGTCCCGGTCGGCCAGAACTACGAAGACCGCCACCTCTGCTGTGGCGAAACCGGTTGTGGTGACCACGTCGAATGTTGCTCTGGGAGGTGGGCAATCAGGCGTATCGGGTATGTCTTCGACCGAGGCTGAGTAACGGACGGCCGGCTCACCGTCCACTTCCGAGTACCGAGGGTCGCTGATCCGAACACTAGGTGTTTCGGACCCGTCTCTGTTGGTGAAGATCATCGAGGCCTTCTGCACCTCTTGAAACGCGAGCACCGTCAAGTCTCCGACGCGTCGACCGGTCATCCCTGTGATTGCCGAGGTCTGAAATTCGCCACCTTCGCAGTCGAAGCGCCCGTGCAGCCCCAGCGCGCCGTATGTAGCGGTGGACCCGTCCTCACCGGTCCACTCCGAAAACGCGTCGTACTGATTCTCCCAATCCGCCGGAATTTCGTAAGTCCAGCCGAATTTGGTGGCGATGGGCTGCGGCTGCCCGGCGGGTACCTCGATTTTCGGTGGCGGACGGTTCATCGAGGGAAAGCCCGGCGGCAACGGCGGCGGCGATGTCGTCGAGCCCGTGGGTTTCGGTGACACCGGCGGCAGAACCTGCACACCCTCGTACGGTTCAGGCACCGGAGGTGCCAGCTGCGGAATTGCCCACATGATCCCGAACAGCAGCGCTACCGATGCCGCGAGACGAATCAGAATTTTGCCGAGACCCATTGACGTACTCCCCCCGAAGTCGAACAGAAGCTAGCACGCGCGCCCGACAAGAACGGCCCGCACGAGTCTCCACCGGTAAAGTGCCTGTTCATGAGAATTCTTGTCACGGGTGGGGCCGGGTTCATCGGCGCGAACTTCGTACATCAGACCCTCGCGCAACGCCCCGACTCCCAGGTCACCGTGCTCGACAAGCTCACCTACGCAGGCAACAAGGCATCCCTCGAGCCAGTCGCCGACCGCATCGACTTCGTGCACGGCGACATCGCCGAC
>NZ_NPFX01000021.1:0-543264 GCF_002259335.1 Rhodococcus sp. 14-2483-1-1
GGAAACGCCCGGTCCCATTCCGAACCCGGAAGCTAAGCCCTCCAGCGCCGATGGTACTGCACTCGACAGGGTGTGGGAGAGTAGGACACCGCCGAACACAACTTGGACCAGACAACCCCCGACCATCACGGTCGGGGGTTGTTTGCATTCGAAACCACTTACAGTCACAACAGTATTCGTGGCCTTGTCCGTCGTCGGTATCCCTGAATTCCAGGGCTCCGACATCTGCACCGCAAGTCCCATCATTGCGATGCGGCCGCGTGTCTGGCCCCCACCCGGGTCGCACACGCGAGCGCACTCGCCAGACGCGAGTAGAACAGCGACACCAGACCGCGCGCACCTGACAAACGCACGCGCATTCGCATAATCCAGAGGTGTCAGCACCGCCGGTTGCCTCCGATGGTGTCGGCCGTCGACTCGTCACTGTCACCCCCCCGTCGCACACGCGAGCGCATTTCCCGCAAACAAAGGGAATCAGTGATGCCCAGCTGGGTCGGCCGCCTGACTTGTCATTGCCAACCTCGGTCACAAACGCGCGCGCATTTGCGAGACGCGAGCAGAACAGCGTCACCAGACTGAGCGCACCCGCAAACGCGCGCGCGTTTGCGGGCCCCCGAACCGGACTGAACCCCAACAAGTCGAGTACTGCTATCGAAGCTTGGCGATCGAGGTTGGCGGGCTTACGCACACCTGGATTCTGCAGACGCGCTCGCCTTCGCGAGGCGCGCGCAGAATCGTCAGCGATGTGGTGAGCGTTCGACAAACGCGAGCGCGTTTGCGAGGGGACCGGGAAAGAACGGCCAAGTCGTCAGTGATGAAAACGGCAGGGACGCAGGGCACTACACCTTCTGAGCCCAACGATCGGGTCAGGCGTGAACAGCTTCGTGCTCATCCGCCTCGACCTTGACGTCCTTCGGATTTGCAAGAACTGTTTCCGCAGAGCGTCCGCGAAGAGTGACTGCATCACCGAATTCCCAACGATGTGCTTCCTCGTCAGCAGCACCGTCGACGGCAGTCTTGGAGGCGAGGATGGCTCCGGGCGCATTCTTTGCCAGTTCGGAGAGACGAGCGGCCTCGTTCACCGGGTCTCCGATAACGGTGTACTCGAATCTGGACTTTGCACCGACGTTGCCGGCAACCGCCCGTCCGGCAGCGACGCCGACGGCGGCGCTGCATTCGGGCACTTCCACCAACAACCGTCGAGAAATTGCTCGTGCTGCAGCAAGTGCGGAGCCGCAGTGGTCGGAAATTTCGTTCGGGGCCCCGAAGATAGCGAGCGCGGCGTCTCCCTCGAACTTGTTGATGAAGCCGCCGTGTTCGTCCACCTCGTCGACCACGACTGCGAAGAATCGGTTGAGTAGGTCCACGACCTCGGTAGGGGGCCGGGATGCTGCCAGCTCCGTCGATCCCACCAGGTCGATGAAGAACACTGCGACATCACGTTCTTGTCCGCCGAGTTCGCTGTCGGACTGCAACGCTTTCTCGGCAACTTCGTGTCCGACATGTCGTCCGAACAGGTCGCGGATCTTCTCTCGATCGCGCACACCGTCGGCCATACGGTTGAAGCCGCTCTGCAGTTCGCCGAGCTCGGTGCCGTCGTACACCGCGAGGCGGACGTCCATGTTGCCCTTCTCCACCTCGGCCATGCCCGCGCGGACATTGTTGATGGGTGAAGTGGTCGCGAAGCCGCCCAGCACGGTCAACGCGAGCCCGAACACGATCGTGATGCCACCCAACGCGAGGATGGAGATGGCCAACTGAGTCGATGTGGTTTCGGGGTTGATGAAGCGGAAGATCGCGATGATCATCAAGCCGCTGACCGGGACGCCCGTTCCCAGTAGCCACGACAGGATGGAGCGGCCCATGACTCCTGCGATACGAATTCGTCGAGGATCACCGGCTTCGAGGGCCCGAGCGGCAGCGGGACGAAGCGCGAATTCACTGAGTAGGTAACTGAACGCACAGACGACGGTGCCACCTGCGGCGATCGTGAAGGCAACCTTGGGAATCGACGCCGGGTCGATGATCCCGTCGATCGTGGGGAGCAGCAGCAAGGCTCCGATCCACAGCAGAATCTGGATTCGCGTCAGTCGCCAGGGCATAGCGAGCGTCGCGACCTGCTCCTCGCGGCTGGGTTGACGGTCCTCGATTGCCCACCGCAAGCTTCGCAGGGCGTGCGTGGTGCCCCAGACAGCACCGACGACGAATGCCACGAACACGTAGACCGGTACGACGATGTAGTTGACCCACCAGTACTTGCTCGGATCGAGCACGTCCGGCCCCGGCACGACAACGCTGATCAACACACCGACGATGACGGCGCCGATCAGGTTCGACAGGATGAGGAAGACCGTCAACAGCAGCTGAATGCGAACCCGTCGTCGGCGCGGGGACTCGGAGGTGTCGCCGAGCAGTCGGGAACCCAGGGGAGCGGCGGATCGTCTCAATTGCGGCATGGTCGTCACAGACTAACGGGGCGCCTGCCTTATGGTGGTCGAGTGCGTTTAGTTATTGCTCGTTGCCAAGTCGACTACGTCGGCCGTCTCACCGCACACCTTCCGTCCGCTCGCCGTCTGTTACTCGTGAAGTCCGACGGATCGGTCAGCGTGCATGCGGACGACCGCGCGTACAAGCCGCTCAATTGGATGTCTCCGCCGTGTTGGACGGTCGAGACCACCGAAGACGAGACGATCAAATGGGTCGTCACCAACAAGGCGGGCGAGGAACTTCGCATCACCATCGATGACGTCGAGCTCGACTCGAGTCACGAGCTGGGCATAGACCCGGGTCTGGTGAAAGACGGTGTGGAGGCACATCTTCAGGAGCTGTTGGCCGAGCACGTCAGCACCTTGGGCGACGGATACACCCTCGTCCGACGCGAATACATGACGGCTATCGGCCCGGTGGATCTGCTGTGCCGCAACGCTGATGGCGGAACAGTGGCCGTCGAGATCAAGCGACGTGGTGAGATCGACGGCGTCGAGCAGTTGACCCGTTACCTGGAGCTTCTCAATCGTGATCCGCTGCTGGCCCCGGTGAGCGGAGTCTTCGCTGCCCAGGTCATCAAGCCGCAGGCGAAGACGCTGGCCACAGACCGCGGCATTCGTTGTCTCACACTCGACTACGACGTCCTACGGGGAACCGACAGTACCGAGTTCCGTCTTTTCTGACGACTGTCGGCACGAGTCGGCCTGTTCTCTACACTGGACGGGTGCCCCGTCGTAACCAACCCCGCCGACCGAATCGGAGCGGCCCGAGTGATCTCGGTCCGGCAACCGACTCGGTGCTGGGTGGCAACCGGGTCGAGGTCGGTCCGGATGGAGACACGTACACGACGCGGATGATCCCGGGTGCCAAGGCCGTCAAGACGTATCGCTGCCCTGGCTGCGATCACGAGGTGCGGCCGGGCGTCGCGCATATCGTCGCGTGGCCGTCGGACGATTTCGGGGGCGCGGACAACCGCAGACATTGGCACACCGGATGTTGGAGCGGCCGAAACACACGAGGCCTCACCCGCAGGTGGTCGTAGCGGGGGAGGCCCAGCGTGTACTGCGAAATCAGGACGCCGAGTCGGCCGATTCCTTCTCGTCCTCGGCCTTCGCGGCTGCCTTCTCTTCTTCCTTCTTGAGGATTGCCGTCGGGTCGGAATTGTCGAGCAGTTCGCTCTCGCGGTTGACCGAGGCGAGCATGGCCGGAACCGAATCGAGCTGGCCACGGATTCCGAGCAGCTGAGCGAGCACGCGGCTGCGCAGCACACGCAACTCCTCGGCCAGTTCCTTGGAGTGGGCGATCCGCCGTTCGGCTTGTTCGCTGGCGGATTGAAGCCGTCGAGCAGCCTCGGTGGTTGCCTCCTCGATGCGGCGGGCAGCATCGGCCTTGCTCGACGCTTCGAGTTCTTCGAGCGCGGTCAGCACCTTGGTGCGGCGCTCGGCCATCGTGATCTCGAAATCTTCCTGAACCTCGGCGCGCTTGGCCTCGGACTCGGCGGCCAGCTTGTCGCGCTCGGCCTGCGCGGCCTCGACCACCCGGGCTGCCTCGGTGCGCGCCTGAGCCATCGTTTGCTGGTGCTCGGTCTCGAGCGCCGTCCGACGCTCTTCGAGTTCGGCCACCAGTGACTCGTGCCGTCCCCGCAGTCGCGCACTCTCTTGCTGCGCAACCGAAATCATTTCTTCGGACTCCGAGTGCGCCTTGGCGCGTACCTCGGATGCCTCGTCGGAGGCCAACCGCAGCATGCGCGAGATGCGATCACTCATACCCTCCGCTGTGGTGGGCGGAACCGACAGGCGATCGATGTCCTTGCGCAGTTCGTCGATCTCGTCACGCGCGTCGTCGAGTTGCTTGGCCAGATCACGAGCCTGGGCTGCGGCCGCATCACGATCAGCGGTCGTCAGCCGGAGCTCGGCGTCGAACCGCTCGAAGTAGTTGGTGACTTCGTCGCGATCGAACCCCTTCCGGACGATGGAAAAGGGAAGTTGCACCGCGGAAGTGCGCTCATGATCGATGGCCATGGCCGTCAATTTACCGGTGAGTCAAGTAGAGAGCCATACGGCTCGTTCACAGAGTTCGATCAGTGCGCGTCGGGGTTCGGCTCGACGAGTTCGATGAGCACGCCACCGGCGTCCTTGGGATGGACGAAGTTGATCCGAGAATCGGCAGTGCCCCGGCGCGGGGCGTCGTACAGCAGCCGAACGCCGCGGGCGCGCAATTCGGTCGAGATCTCCTCGATATCGGTGACGCGGTACGCCAACTGCTGTAGTCCCGGTCCGTTGCGTCCGATGAACTTGGCGATGGTGGACGACTCGTCGATCGGGGCGAGCAACTGCAGTGCAGCGGACTTCTCTCCGGCACCGGGGAACGAGAGCATCGCCTCGCGAACGCCCTGTTCTTCGTTGATCTCCTCGTGCACGGCGACCATGCCGAGGTGGTCGGTGTACCAGGCGATGGCGGCGTCGAGATCGGGCACCGCGACACCCACGTGGTCTATAGCCGTCACCAGGTCGGAGCGCAGCGGGGCTCCCGTGTAAGACTGCGTGCTGGAGGTCATGGCCATGACGTTAGCGCTAGCTGCGTTTCGGTGCTCCGCCCGGCCGGTATCGGTAGGGGGCGTCGGAGCGTTGATCTCGACAAGGCCGTCTTCACACTTTCGGAGGAAATCGTGACCACAACAGTCATCGTTGCCGGTGCTCGTACGCCCGTCGGGCGCTTCTCGGGCGCACTCAAGGACTTCTCGGGATCGGACCTCGGCGGAATCGCCATCAAGGGTGCCCTCGAGAAGGCCGGTGTTGCGCCGGATCAGGTCGACTACGTCATCATGGGACAGGTTCTGACCGCCGGAGCCGGCCAGATTCCGGCCCGTCAGGCTGCCGTTGCCGCCGGCATTCCGATGACCGTGCCTGCACTGACGATCAACAAGGTGTGTCTGTCCGGTGTCGACGCCATCGCGCTGGCCGATCAGCTCATCCGCGCCGGGGAGTTCGAGATCGTCGTCGCCGGTGGGCAGGAGTCGATGACCCAGGCTCCGCACATGCTCGAAAAGTCGCGCGCCGGGTTCAAGTACGGCGACGTCACGATGCGTGATCACCTCGCGTACGACGGTTTGTACGACATCTTCACCGACCAGGCCATGGGCGCACTCACCGAGCAGCGGAACCAGAGTGCCGAAGCCATCAGCCGCGAGGAGCAAGACGCTTTCGCTGCCGCGTCGCATCAGAAAGCCGCAGCCGCCTGGAAGAACGGCGTATTCGACAACGAGGTTGTCCCCGTGTCCGTTCCGCAGCGCAAGGGCGATCCGATCCAGGTCACGGAAGACGAAGGCATCCGCGCCGACACCACGGTCGATTCCCTCGGAAAGCTTCGACCCGCCTTCGACAAGGCCGGAACCGTCACCGCGGGATCGGCGTCGCAGATTTCCGACGGTGCTGCCGCCGTCGTCGTGATGAGCAAGGAAAAGGCCGAGTCGCTCGGTTTGACCTGGCTCGCCGAGATCGGTGCCCACGGAGTGGTGGCAGGGCCCGACTCCACGCTGCAGTCGCAGCCGGCCCGGGCGATTGCCAAGGCGTGCGCGAAGGACGGCATCGATCCGAAGGACCTCGACGTCGTCGAGATCAACGAGGCGTTCGCGGCGGTCGGAATCGCCTCGACACGCGAGCTCGGCATCGATCCGGAGATCGTGAACGTCAACGGTGGCGCGATCTCCATCGGACATCCCCTCGGCATGTCCGGTGCCCGCATCGCGTTGCACTTGGCCCTCGAGCTGCAGCGACGCGGCGGCGGAGTCGGCGCAGCCGCACTGTGCGGCGGCGGTGGACAGGGCGACGCCCTCATCGTTCGAGTACCGAAGAAGTAGGACCGCGGTGGCTCTGGTCGGGAGTGAGACCAGAGCCACTACGTTCTGTCGTAGCAAACCGGGCACAATGGCTGGCATGACCAACTTCTTCAACCTGAGCAGCACGGCCACCCGTTTCCGTTTCATCGCTGTACTCGAAGCGTTCACCTGGCTGGGACTGCTGATCGGAATGGCGTTCAAGTACATCCCCGCCGATGGCAACGAAATCGGCGTGAAGATCTTCGGGCCGATCCATGGCGGCGTGTTCGTCGTGTACCTGGGCATCGCGGTGCTGACGGCAGTGAAGTTGAAGTGGGACGTCAAGGCAACACTGCTGGCGCTCGTCGCAGCGTTCCCACCGTTCGGCACGGTGATCTTCGAGATCTGGGCCGCGCGCACCGGACGCCTCGCCGAGCTGAGCACAGGCCGACCCGTAGCCGACGCGAAGGTCCTGTCCTGACTGCCCGCCAGTGGATGACGCATCGGGTTAGTGACAAACTGTAGAACGTGACTCGACCCGGTTCCCGTCCTCCCGTCCGCCCGTCAGCTGCCGTCCCCGCCTCGATCGCCGGTGCTGTCGACCTGTCCGTTCTCAAGGACCGTCCGGCACCTGCTCCCGCGGCCGAGCCCGCCGGTGAATCCGGGGGACTCGCACCGATCGTGGACGTGACCGCGGCGACGTTCGAGGCCGAGGTTCTGCAACGATCCACTCAGGTCCCGGTGATCGTCGATCTCGGTTCGGCCCGCTCCCCGCAATCGCAGGCGTTGACGCGACAGCTCGGCCAATTGGCCGTCGAGGCAGGCGGCACGTGGGTGCTGGCCCGCGTCGACGTCGATTCCAATCCACAGATCGCGCAGGCGTTCGGTGTGAAAGCCATTCCGACTGTGGTTGCCGTTGCAGCCGGTCAGCCACTGGCCGACTTCGAGGGAACGCAGTCGGACGAGCAGCTGCGTCAGTGGCTACAGGCCGTCGAGCAGGCGACTGCGGGAAAGCTCACCGGGCCTCCCGGGGCGGCTGCTGCAGAACCGGAACCCGAGATCGAGGACCCCAGAATCGTCGCTGCCGAGGAAGCCATCGACGAGGGCGACTTCGACAAGGCGGCGGCCGCATACCAGGCGATCATCGACGCCGAACCGAAGAACACCGACGCCGTCGCGGCGCTGCGTCAGGTCAGGTTCTTGGCTCGGGTGCAGAACATTGCACCTGACGCCATCGAGATCGCCGACGCCGATCCCGCGAACGTGCAGGCCCGGATCGCGGCCGCAGACGCCGAGATGGCTGCTCAGCAACCGGAGCAGGCTTTCGCTCGGTTGATCGACGGCATCAAGATCAGTGCGGGCGACGACCGGACCGCACTGCGCACTCGGCTCCTCGAGCTGTTCGAGTTGTTCGACGCAGCCGATCCGCTGGTGGTGTCCGCGCGGCGCAAACTCGCGTCCGCTCTGTACTGAGTTCCTCAGCTGTAGCGCGAGTCGCACAGCTCCTTGCCGCCGAGAACTCCCGATCGGAAGGCGTCGACTCGGGAGAATCCGGATGGCAACGTCGTTCCGTTGACGTCGCTGGCTGCGAGTCCGTCGCTGAGTAGGCCCGACACCGCCTCGTCGAGATCGCCTGGGGAGAGAAAGACTTCGAGGCCCGTCGAACCGTTCTCGGCGCTCATCGCCGAGGTGATGACCCCGGACAGGCACGCCGAACGCAGAGCGGTCTGCGGGTCGTCGAGGGTCTGGCCGGCTTCCTTCTGCACCGCGAGCGTGTAGCGGGAGGCGAACAGCACGTACGCGCTGTAGTCACCGGAGACGTTGAGCGGCAATATGTCTCCGCGCTGCGGGGTCTCGGGCTGTCCGACTTCGGCCAGGGCCTCGACGTCGACGCCGATGGTATTGGTCGAGGGGCAGTACGACACCGGCGCAGTGGCTTCGGCGTCGGCGCATCCGACGTCCGAACCGGTGTAGTCGACGGCCGGGGGAGCTGTGACGGGCAGTACCTGCTCGAAGGATCGAGTGAAGGCGTCGAGGGAGTCCTCGGTGACCGGTAGTTCACCCGAGTCGTCCGGATCATCGAACTTCTGCGGCAACGATGCTCGACGCGAGTCGATTTCGGCCTCGTCGATGCTCGTGCAGGCCCCGGCACCGTCGGTGAAGCCGATCTGCACAGCCGTGACGCGCTCGAAGGCCGAGCCGTGCACCGATTCCGGATCGTTGGGATCGACATCGCGAACGGCGACGGTCGCGGCGAGAACGCCGTTGAGTCCGTCGGAGGTATTGATGGTGAAGTGCGGCGAATCGTCCTCTGCGACATGGCGAATGAACGCGCCGGCAAAACAGTCGGCCTGTTGCTCGGCCACGATGGTGGGAGTGTCGTCTCCGACCAGTCCCGATTGATGCTGGATGGCGTGACCGTATTCGTGGGCGATCACCATCACCACCGACATCGGTCCGAATGCGTCGACCAGAGCAGGAAGCAGAATGGTGCGATCCCACCCGATCGAGTCGTCGCGCGTGCAATACGCGGCATTGGGGATACCGCCGGTTCGATCCCCGCAGAATCTGACGCCGGATCCCTCGTCCTCGGACGCGTCCCACGAGACCACGTTCGAGATCGGCGTGAACGAGCCTTTGAAGAGGGCTGGGTACTGCTCGGCCCAGAACTGTTGAATGTCGTCGATCGCGTTGGTGGCGAGGATATCGGAGTCGGTGCCCTCGGCGTTCTCGACCTCGATCGTCGAATCGGGGACACCCGGTCGTGGCCCGCTCGGTCCGCTCGTGACCGGCAGTCCGGCGACGGTGAACGGGTTCTCGTAGATGGACACGGCGTTGCCGCCGACAGTCTGTGCGCACGAGGCGAGGAGAAGGAGTCCTGCAGTGGCGGCCGCGGCCAGTAGTCGGGGTGTGCGGCCGCCACTCATCTATCGCTCCAGTTTTATCCAGATCGCCCCGTTGGCGGGAAGTGCAACCTGGCCTGACGCCGGTCGACCGTGCCACGAGTGCGATGTTGCCGTCACTTCACCCAGGTTGCCCATTCCGGAGCCGCCGTATTCCGTTGCATCGGTGTTCAGGATCTCGATCCAACGGCCGGGTTCCGGTAGTCCCACACGATAGCTGCCGTGCTCGGAACCGGAGAAGTTGAAAATACACGCGATGACCGAACCGTCGGACCCGTACCGCAGAAAGCTCAGCACGTTGTTCTCGGTGTCGTTGGCGTCGATCCACGAGTACCCGCTCGGCGAGGTGTCGAGTGTCCACAGTGCCGGATGCGACTTGTACGTCGAGTTCAGATCGGAGACAAGGGATTTGACGCCGTTGTGCAGGGGCTCCTCGTCGATCTGGTACCAGTCGAGGCCGCGTTCCTCGGACCATTCACGGGTCTGGCCGAACTCCTGGCCCATGAACAGCAGTTGCTTGCCCGGGTGCGCCCACATGTAGGCGAGCATGCCGCGCAGCCCTGCTGCCTTGGTGTAGTCGTCACCGGGCATCCGAGTCCACAGCGTCCCCTTGCCGTGCACCACCTCGTCGTGGCTGATGGGCAGCAGGTAGTTCTCGCTCCACGCGTAGACGAGGGAGAAGGTGATCTCGTGGTGGTGGTAGCTGCGATGGATCGGATCACGCCCGAGGAATCCCAGGGTGTCGTGCATCCAGCCCATGTTCCACTTCATGTTGAAGCCGAGTCCGCCGACGTTCGTCGGGCGGGTGACGCCGGGCCATGCCGTCGACTCCTCGGCCACGGTGACCACGCCTCGGTGCTTCTTGTGCACCGTCGCGTTCATCTCCTGCAGGAACGTGACGGCCTCGAGGTTCTCCCGGCCGCCGTAGATGTTCGGCGACCAACCGCCCTCGGGGCGGGAGTAATCCAGGTACAGCATCGATGCCACGGCGTCGACACGGAGGCCGTCGATGTGGAACTCGTCGATCCAGTACAGCGCGTTCGCGACCAGGAAGTTGCGCACCTCTCGGCGGCCGAAGTCGAAAACAAGTGTGCCCCAGTCGAGTTGCTCGCCGCGCTGTGGGTCGCCGTGTTCGTAGAGCGGGCCTCCGTCGAATCGAGCGAGGGCCCATTCGTCCTTGGGGAAGTGCGCAGGCACCCAGTCGACGATGACGCCGATTCCGGCGCTGTGCAGGTGGTCGACGAAGTAGCGGAAATCGTCGGGGCTGCCGAAACGTGATGTGGGTGCGTAGTAGGACGTGACCTGGTAGCCCCACGACCCGCCGAAGGGGTGCTCCGCGACCGGGAGGAGCTCGACGTGGGTGAACCCTGTCTCGGTGATGTACTCGGCTAATTGCTCGGCCAGTTCGCGGTAACCCAGGCCCGGTCGCCACGACGCCAGATGGATCTCGTAGACACTCATCGGTGCCTGCGTTGGCTCGATTCCGGCCCTGGTGTCGAGCCACTTCTCGTCGTTCCACGTGTACGACGACGCGGTGACGACCGATGCGGTCGACGGCGGAACCTCGGTGGCGAAAGCCATCGGGTCTGCCTTGTCCTTGACCGAGCCGTCGGCACCGTTCACTCGGAACTTGTACAGGGCACCCGGCGCGATGTCGGGTACGAACAGCTCCCACACTCCGGTCGAGCCCAGAACACGCATGGGCCAGCTGCGGCCGGTCCAGCCGTCGAAGTCACCGACGAGGGTGACGCCCTGTGCTGCGGGGGCCCACACTGCGAACGAGGTGCCGACCACCGGACCGTCCGGCGTCGCGTACGACTGCTGATGCGCGCCGAGGATGTCCCACAGCCGCTCGTGCCGACCCTCACCGAACAGGTGTAGATCGAGCTCACCGAGAGTGGGGAGGAACCGGTATCCGTCGGCGGATTCGGAGACGTGCCCGCCGGGCCACGTCACGACGAGCCGATAGTCGATCAGGTCCTCGAACGGCAGCAGCGCCGAGAAGACTCCGTGCGCGACGTGAGTCAGCTCGTGGTCGACACCGCCGACTCGGGCGACGACCTTCTCGGCGTCGGGCTTGAGCGCTCGGATGGCCGTTCCGCCGGGTACCGGATGGGCACCGAGAACGGAATGCGGGTTGTAGTGCCGACCCGCCGCGATGAGTTCCAGATCGTTGTCGGACGGGGCTGCGACGGTGTCTTCGGGCGTCGTCGGATTCTTGGTCACGTTGAATCCACTCACTTTCGGTTGCCGCGGTAGGCCAGTTCGATTCGTGCCGGGTAGGGAATGTGGGGGAGCGTGAAGATGTGCGCCACCGACGTCCAGGGCTCGAGTCGGACGAAATTGGTGTGGCCCCAGTCGTAATGAACGCCGCTCACCTCGTCCTTGATCGTGAGGGTGTCCTGCCAGTCGTGGCCGAGGGCAGGCATGTCCAGATGGATGGTGCCTTCCTCGGCACCGAACGGGTTGAGGTTGATCACCACCAGGATCGAGTCGCCGGTCTGCGGGTCGAACTTCGAGTACCCGATCAACGCTTCGTTGTCGATCGTGTGGAAGTGGATGTTGCGGAGCTGCTGCAGCGCCGGATGCGCGCGCCTGATCGCGTTCAGCGTGGTGATCCAGGGCTCGAGCGACTCGCCTCGGGCGAGCGCACCCTCGAAGTCGCGCGGACGCAACTGGTACTTCTCCGAGTCCAGATACTCCTCGCTGCCCTCACGCACGGCCTGGTGCTCGAACAGCTCGTAGCCGGAGTAGACGCCCCAGGTGGGGGCCATCGTCGCCGCGAGAGCTGCCCGGAGAGCGAACATTCCTGGCCCACCGTGCTGCAGGCTCTCGTGCAGGATGTCCGGGGTGTTGACGAACAGGTTGGGCCGCGCGTCGTCGGCGCGTCGCGCATGCTCCTCGGCGAACTCGGTCAGCTCCCACTTGGCGGTACGCCAGGTGAAGTACGTGTACGACTGGGTGAACCCGCGCTGTGCCAATCCGTACATGCGCACCGGACGGGTGAAGGCCTCGGCGAGGAACAGCACGTCCGGGTCGGTCTTCTTGACCTCGGCGATGAGCCATTCCCAGAAGTCCGGTGGCTTGGTGTGCGGGTTGTCGACTCGGAAGACCTTGACCCCCAGCGAGATCCAATACCGGACCACGCGCAGTACCTCTTCGTAGATGCCGCGTCGGTCGTTGTCGAAGTTGACCGGGTAGATGTCCTGGTACTTCTTCGGTGGGTTCTCGGCGTAGGCGATCGTGCCGTCCGGCAGCACGGTGAACCACTCGGAATGCGTTGCTGCCCAAGGGTGATCGGGAGCGGCCTGCAGGGCGAGGTCGAGCGCCACTTCGAGGCCGTGCTCCTGTGCGGCAGCGAGAAAGGCGCGGAAGTCGTCCTCGGTTCCCAGTTCGGGATGGATGGCGTCGTGCCCGCCGTCCTTGGATCCGATCGCCCACGGCGACCCGACGTCCTCGGGGCCCGGAGTCAGCGTGTTGTTCGGGCCCTTGCGGTTGATGGTGCCGATCGGGTGGATGGGCGGCAGGTAGACGATGTCGAATCCCATCCGCTGGATGCGAGGCAACTGCTCGATCGACGTTGCGAACGTGCCGTGCCGCGGCGATCCGTCCTCGTTCCACCCGCCGGTCGATCGAGGGAAGAACTCGTACCAGGCACCGTTGAGAGCGAGATTGCGATCGACCCAGATGTTGACCGCGCGCGAGCGTGTCACCAGCTCGCGCAGCGGGTGCGCGAACAGCAGTTCGGCGACCGACGACGCGAATGCCGACGACACTCGGGCCGGCAGCGGTCGGTCGGTGTCGCGCAGCGCGGCAGCGACGTCGGCCAGCAGTTGCCTGCTCTCGGCAGGAACCCCGGTGGCGGCGCGCAGGAACAGCCGCGCCCCGATCTCCAGATCGTTCGCGAGTTCGTGCGCGCTCTGGCCCACTCCGAGCTTGGCTTCCACGGCATGGCGCCAGGTGCTGATCGGATCGCTCCACGCTTCGATGCGGCAGATCCAGTAACCCGGCCGAGAGGGGACGAACACCGCGTCGAACGTGTCGGGTTCGCGGCCCGGTGTCATCGGGATGCGTTCGAGTTTGCCTCCCGGTCCGCGCACCGACAGTGTCGCGGCCACCGCGTCGTGACCCTCGCGCCAGACGTCGGCGGAGACTGGAAACGTCTCGCCCACCACCGCTTTCGCGGGGTACTTCCCGGTCGTCGTATCTGGAAGGACATTGTCGATACCAAGTCGACCTGTCACTTCACACTCCATTCTTCGCTAGAGGTATGGCTGCGCGGGCGCAACCTCTGATCGAACCGATATTGGTGTGCTTCTATTCGTCAACCGTAATGCAGCAATGCAGATGGCGCGTGCGCCGACGCATACTGCCCGCGACGGGCACCGCGGAGCAGATTTCGTGCAAGCCGCCCATCGACACAGGTGTCCGTGGGTAGGGTTCGATCCTGTGAAAGCTTTGCGCCGATTCACCGTCCGAGCCCATCTTCCCGCCCGCTTGAATGCCCTCGCCGAGCTCTCGACAAACCTCAGGTGGTCGTGGCACTCGGCGACGCAGGATCTGTTCGAGCACATCGATCCACTGTTGTGGACCGAACTCGAGCGCGATCCGGTGGCTGTACTGGGAGCCGTCGCACCCGCGCGGCTCGAGGAACTCGCGGCCGACGAACGTTTTCTGGCCGAGCTGGACGCCGCCGAGGCGGATCTGCACGACTACCTAGCCCGTCCGCTCTGGTACCAGAACGAGCTGTCGAAGGGGCGGGCTCTGCCGTCGGGCATCGGGTATTTCTCCATGGAGTTCGGTGTCACCGAAGTGTTGCCGAACTATTCGGGCGGGCTCGGCATCTTGGCCGGGGACCACCTCAAGGAGGCCTCCGACCTGGGCCTGCCGTTGATAGGCGTCGGGTTGCTCTATCGCTCGGGGTACTTTCGCCAGTCGCTGACTGCCGACGGCTGGCAGGCCGAACGCTATCCGTCCCTCGACCCGCACGGTCTGCCGCTGCGGTTGCTCACCGACGACGGCGATTCTCCGGTGCTGATCCACGTGTCGATGCCGGGATCTCGCGTTCTGCGGGCGCGTGTGTGGATCGCCCAGGTGGGGCGCGTCCCACTGTTGTTGCTCGACTCCGACATCGCCGACAATGATCCCGAGCTGCGCGGGGTGACCGACCGGTTGTACGGCGGCGACCAGGATCACCGCATCAAACAGGAGATCCTCGCCGGTATCGGCGGAGTACGAGCGATCCGGGCATACACCCGTGCACACGGACTTCCCGACCCCGAGGTGTTCCACATGAACGAGGGCCACGCCGGCTTCTTGGGCGTCGAACGCATCCGCGAACTCGTCACCTCGGGAACTCTCGATTTCGACGCAGCGCTGGCTGCGGTGCGGGCCGGCACCGTCTTCACCACCCACACCCCTGTCCCGGCCGGAATCGACCGGTTTCCGGCCGATCTGGTGCGGCACTACTTCGGAAGTGCGGACGGCGGCGCGGACTCGGCGCTGCTGCCGGGTTTGCCGATGGATCGAATCCTCGCCCTCGGCGGCGAGAGCGACGCCTCGGTGTTCAACATGGCGCACATGGGATTGCGGCTCGGCCAACGAGCCAACGGTGTGTCGAAACTCCACGGCATCGTCAGCCGCGAGATGTTCAACGGTCTGTGGCCGGGATTCGATGCGTCCGAGGTGCCGATCGGATCGGTCACCAACGGCGTCCATGCCCCGACGTGGTCTGCTCGGGAATGGGCACAGGAGGGGGAGATGTCCTCGGAGCGCGTGTGGTCCACGCGTAACGCTCTGCGTGCGCAGTTGGTGGACGAGGTACGCCGCCGAGTGCGGCGGTCGGCACTCGAACGCGGTTCCACGCAAGCCGAGATCAATTGGACTGCAAGTGTTTTCGATCCGAACGTGCTGACCGTCGGTTTCGCTCGTCGCGTACCGACGTACAAGCGACTGACTCTGATGCTGCGCGAACCCGAGCGACTGCGGGCGATGTTGCTGGACCCGGAACGACCGGTCCAACTCGTGGTCGCAGGCAAGTCGCATCCGGCCGACGACGGCGGAAAGGCGCTCATACAGCAGATCGTCAAGTTCGCCGATCAAGCCGACGTGCGGCACCGCATCGTGTTCCTGCCCGACTACGACATGTCCATGGCGCGCTTCCTGTACTGGGGATGCGATGTATGGCTGAACAATCCGCTGCGGCCGCTCGAAGCGTGTGGCACCTCGGGCATGAAATCGGCACTCAACGGCGGCCTCAACCTCTCGATCCGCGACGGCTGGTGGGACGAGATGTACGACGGCGAGAACGGCTGGGCCATCCCGACGGCCGATGGTGTCACCGACGACAATCGACGGGACGATCTCGAAGCAGCTGCTCTGTACGAGCTGCTCGAACAGGCTGTGCTGCCCAAGTTCTACGACCGCGGCGAGGACGGCGTGCCCGGTCGATGGATCGAAATGGTGCGGCACACCCTCGAACAGCTGGGCCCGAAGGTGTTGGCGTCGAGAATGGTTCAGGACTACACGCTCGGCTACTACGCGCCTGCTGCCGAGTCCGCTCGCGCGGCGTCGGCCGACGGTCACCGCGGTGCCACGGACGTGGCGTCGTACCGTCGCCGCGTCGAACAGGCCTGGGGCGCAGTGAAAGTCACCCGCGTCGACAGTGAGGGGCTACCGGATACTCCGGTGATCGGTGCGGAACTGTCGCTGCGCGCGAACGTCGATCTCGGCGGCTTGGACGCGGCGGACGTCGTGGTGCAGGCGGTGGTCGGTCGCGCCGATGACGAGGAGAACCTCACCGACATCTCCGCGACGCCCATGACACACGTGGGCACGGAGGGCGGTGAGCACGTCTATGCCGGCGAGAGCACGCTGCCGCACAGCGGCGCAGTGGGATACACCGTGCGGGTGCTGCCGCATCACGACGGCCTGGCCTCGGATGCCGAGCTCGGATTGGTGTCCACTCCGTAGCGGTAGTGGCGCTACTTTCCCGCCAGCCGGGTGAGCGCCTTGCGCACCACCTCCGGGTCCGAGGTCTCCCAGAACGGAGGCAACGAGGCTCGGAGGTAACCGCCGTAGCGGGCAGTGGCCAGACGTGAATCGAGAACGGCGACAACGCCTTTGTCGTCCACGCTGCGGAGCAACCGGCCGACGCCCTGCGCGAGCAGCAGGGCGGCATGGTTGGCGGCGACAGCGAGAAACCCGTTGCCGCCGCGGGATTCCACGGCCTGCTGACGGGCTACGAGCAGCGGATCGTCGGGCCGCGGAAACGGAATCCGATCCAGAATCACCAGACTGAGCGACGGGCCCGGCACATCCACTCCCTGCCACAGCGACAACGTCCCGAACAGGGAGGTGGCCTCGTCGTCGGCGAACTTCTGCACCAGTGCGCCGGTGGAATCGTCGCCCTGGCACAGGATCGGCGTATCGAGTCGCTCGCGCATTTCCTCCGCGGCGGCCTTGGCGGCACGCATCGACGAGAAGAGTCCGAGTGTGCGTCCTCCGGCTGCGCTGACCAGAGACTCGATTTCGTCGAGGTAGGACTTGGAGAGGCCGTCGCGTCCGGGCGGTGAGAGGTGCTTGGCGATGTACATGATGCCGGCCCGGGCATGATCGAACGGTGACCCGACGTCGAGCGAATTCCACCGGATCGACCCGGTATCGGACGGCGGTTCCACACCCGACGCCATCGCGGTATCGCTCCGGGACGGCGTCTCCGCAGGCAGGCCCCAGTTGACGGCCAACCCGTCGAACGACCCGCCGACGGTCAAGGTTGCCGACGTCAGGACCACGGTGGACTCGGCGAACAGGCGCGCTCGGAGCAGTCCGCCGACCGAGAGCGGGGCGATACGGACCGTGCGTTTGACGTTGCCGCGGAAATCGTCGACCGCGTGCCAGACGACGTCCCTGCGTTTGGCCGGATCGGGTTCGTCGAAGGCCGTGAGAACTCGAACGGCGCTGTCGTGCACCTCGTCGACCGCGACGAGTGCAACGCTGCGAGCCGCGGCAGCCTCGGGGTCGCTTGCCGCCATGCCCTGCTTGTTGGGGCCGATCGCGGTGCGCACTGCCCAGGCGGCGTCGCGGATGGAGGCGAGGGCCGGCCCGACGCCGTCGGGCAGAGATTGCCAGCGACTCGGGGGCAGCTCGTCGAGAATCGCGGCCCAGTTCTCGGCTGCACCTTCGAGCTGGTCCACCGTCTCTTCTTCGATCAACTTCGCGCTCCGGCGAGCGGCAGCGGTGACGGTTGCTGCCGACAGCTCCTCTGTTGCAACGCCCGTCACTCGATCGACCAGTTCGTGAGCCTCGTCGACGACCACGACGTCGTGCTCGGGCAGGATCTGGATGCCGGTGATCGCATCGATCGCGAGCAGCGCGTGATTGGTCACCACGACGTCGACCTGGGCGGCCTCGGTGCGGGCGCGCTCGGCGAAGCAATCCTCGCCGACGGGGCACCGGGACTTGCCGAGGCATTCGCGCGCAGTGACGCTGACCTGGCGCCAGGCCTGATCGCTGACTCCGGGCACGACGTCGTCGCGGTCGCCGGTCTCGGTCTCGGACGACCACTTGGTCAGCCGCACCACCTCTCGGCCCATGCGCGAGACCGCGAACGGGTCGAACAGTTCTGCGTCCGGTGCCTCCTGCGCGGCACCGGTGTGGATCTTGTTCATGCACAAGTAGTTGTTGCGGCCCTTGAGGATCGCGAACTTCGGTCGTCGACCCAGAGCCTCGGTCAGTGCGTCGGACAGGCGCGGCAGGTCGCGGTCGACCAACTGCCGCTGCAGTGCGATGGTGGCCGTGGAAACGATGACGGTCTTTCCGGAGTCGACCGCGTGCCTGATGCTCGGGACGAGATAGGCGAGGGACTTTCCGGTACCGGTGCCTGCCTGCACCGCGAGATGCTCACCGGTATCGATCGAGTGCGCCACCGCCGACGCCATCGTCAGCTGATTGCTCCGTTCCTTGCCGCCCAGTGAGTGCACCGCTACCTGCAGTAGAGCGGGAACGGTTGGCAACTCGGTCTTCGACGGCACCGAAGAAGACTACTGCCGATTGCCCACCGGGTTCGGCATCGACACCGCCCCTAGCCTTCGACGAAGCGGGTGGGTATCGCCGGTTCGCCCTGAGACAGTTTCAGGCCCTCCCACGGGAGGCTGACCAGGCGCCCGGCCAGTAGTTCACGGCCGTCGGCCAGCGTCGGCAGGCCGGGGACGCGCTCGCCGCCGCGGACCAAAGGCGTGGTCAACGTCTCCACCGTCATATCGTCGCCGATGGTCGGGGGAGAGTCGAAGGGGTGCACGATCTCCTCGACGGCGGTGCCGGTGCTGCGCGCCGTTCGCACCGCGGCCTTGGTGCCCCCGCGCGATTCTTTGTGACTGCTGCGCTTGGCGACAGGGATGCCGTCGACCGTGACCAGCTTGTAGACCATGCCCGCCGTCGGGGCACCGGAACCGGTGACCAGTGACGTGCCGACGCCGTAGGAGTCCACTGGTTCGGCCCGCAGCGCGGCGATGGCGTACTCGTCGAGGTCGCCCGAAACGACGATCCTGGTCTTCGGCGCACCCAGGGCGTCCAGCTGGTCGCGAACCTGCCGCGCGAGCACTCCGAGGTCGCCGGAATCGATGCGCACCCCGCCGAGTTCGGGCCCGGCGACCTCGATGGCGTTGGCGACGCCCTGGGTGATGTCGTAGGTGTCGACGAGCAGCGTGGTGCTCACGCCGAGTGCTCGTACCTGCGCCGCGAATGCGGACCGTTCGTCCGGGCCGTCGACGGTGGTGTGCAGCAGGGTGAACGCGTGAGCCGATGTGCCGGCTCCGGGGACGCCGTGCCGGCGGACGGCTTCGAGATTGGACGTCGCGGTGAACCCGGCGAGGTACGCCGCACGCGATGCGGCGACGGCCGCTTCCTCGTGGGTTCGACGCGATCCCATCTCGATGATCGGCCTGGACTTCGCGGACGCCACCATCCGTGCTGCCGCCGATGCGATCGCGCTGTCGTGATTGAGGATCGAGAGCACGAGTGTTTCGAGGACGACGCACTCGGCGAAGGTTCCGCGGACGGTCAGCACGGGGGAGCCGGGAAAGTACAGCTCCCCTTCGCGATAGCCGTCTATGTCGCCGGTGAATCGGTAGTTGCGCAGCCACTCGACGGTGTCGGCGTCGAGAAATTCGGCCACGATGCGTAGCTCGTCCGGGCCGAAACGAAAGCGCGCGATGGCGTCGAGGATGCGGCCGGTGCCCGCGAGAACTCCGTACCGGCGGCCCGCAGGCAGCCGTCGCGCAAAAACCTCGAAGCTGCAGACACGATCTGCGTTACCGCTGGCCAGAGCGGCTGAGAGCATCGTGTACTCGTACTGATCGGTCAGCAGCGCGGTACTGACGTCGTCGGTGAAAATCGCGTGATCTGTGGTCGCGTCGTTGCTCACCTCGCCCACACTACGAGCGCAGGGGCGAGCGTGTGACGCTGGCCCGACACGCCGTACCCTGTGGACATGCCTTGGTTGACGGTGGATGGAACGCTTCTGCCCGTGGACGGCGTCTCGGCAGGTGATGTTGTCGCAGCATCACCGCAGGCGGTTCCGGCCCAGACCGAGGCCGTTGCTGCCGACGAGTCACACGACACTCCATGGGTCACGATCGTGTGGGACGACCCGGTCAACCTGATGCACTACGTGACCTACGTGTTCCAGAAGCTCTTCGGCTACAGCAAGGCCAAGGCCACCGAGCTGATGATGCAGGTGCACTCCGAGGGCAAAGCCGTCGTGTCTAGCGGCGAGCGCGACGCGATGGAGAACGATGTTCGACGCCTGCATGCGGCTGGTCTGTGGGCCACGATGCAGCAGGACAAGTAGTAGCTCACCACCTCTACGTCAGAGAAGGACATCAGCAACAGTGCGCACGTGGACGAGACGGAATTCGCTGTCCGGGGTCAAGATCAAATCCGAGATCGACGCGCGTGAGGCGGCAGTGCTTCGGTCTCTCGTCGGCTCGGTACTGGGACTGCTGCGCGACCGATCCGCCGACGCACCCACCGACGAGCTGGCCGCACTGACCGGTCTGCGTACCGGCCACAACACTCCGCCCGACGATGCCGCGCTGGCGCGGCTGCTTCCGGACTTCCACCGCGCCGATCCCAGCCGCGACGAGGAGGATCCGACCGACCTCAACGGCGCTCTGCGTGGCCTCCACGAGCCCGAGATCATCGACGAGAAGTTGGCGGCCGGATCGATCATCCTGGCCACGCTTCCCGAGTCCGGTGGCAAGATCGTGCTGACCCAGGAGCAAGCGGATGCATGGTTGACCGGACTCAACGACGTGAGGCTGGCGCTCGGCACGACGCTGGGGATCAGTGCGGACACACCGGACGTCCTCGACGAGGGTGATCCTCGCGCTCCGCATCTCGATGTGTACCACTGGCTGACCTGGATGCAGGATTCACTCGTACAGGTCCTCATTCCCTAGGACGCGCGCGTGACCGCAGCCTTCTCCAACCCCGGACCGCGGGACTCTCTGACCGACGTGGCAGGTCTTCTGGTCGGTCACCATCACGAACTCGACGACGACGCCACGATGGGATCCGGCTCGGCCACCGGTGCCACCGTGGTGCGTGCACTCGGTGGAGCGACGGCCGCAGTCGACGTCCGCGGCGGCGGGCCGGGAACGCGCGAGACCGATCTGCTCGATCCGAGCCATTCCGTTCAGCACGTCAACGCGATACTGCTGACCGCGGGCAGTGCGTACGGGCTCGCGGCCGCAGACGGAGTCATGCGATGGCTGGAAGAGCACGGTCAGGGCATTCCGATGGGCAGTCCCGATCACGTCGTTCCGATCGTGCCGGCTGCGGTGATCTTCGATCTTCCGGTCGGTGAGTGGACGGCGCGTCCGACCTCGGAGTTCGGCTATCTCGCGGCGGCAGCAGCGGCGGCCGAATTCGCGACGGGATCGGTCGGAGCAGGAGTCGGTGCTCGTGCCGGAGTGCTCAAGGGCGGCGTGGGCACCGCGAGCACGGTGATCGAAGGCGGTCCGGCCGACGGGGTGACGGTCGCGGCGCTGATGGTCGCCAATCCTGTGGGCGCGGTATTCGACCCCCGCACCGGATTGTTGTGGGGCACCGGCACACTCGGGCCCGCAGCGTTCGGCATGCGCAAGCCCGACGTCAACGAGGTGTGGACCGCCTCGGCGCTCGAACCCAAGGGCACTGCCCTGAACACCACGATCGGTGTGGTCGCCACCGACGCGACACTGTCGTCGGCGTCGTGCAAGAGGATTGCCGTCGCGGGTCACGACGGTCTTGCTCGGGCCATCCGGCCTGCGCACTCGCCCCTCGACGGCGACACGATCTTTGCCGTGTCCACGGGCACCCGAGCCGTCACTGCCGAGTCCTCGGTCCCCGCCGCGTTCTCGGCGGAGCTACCGGTCCTGGCGGCGGTCACCGAAGCCGCGGCGATCGTCGTCGAGCGGGCCATCGTGCGTGCCCTGCTCGACGCCACCTCGGTGGCCGGCATCCCTACCTACCGCCAGATCTTCCCGTCGGCGTTCGCCGCGTCGCGCACCTGAGGGCAGGTCTCGACCCGTCCCTGGCCGGTACCGTGGAGGAACCGAGGTTGGAGGCCACCATGAGTGATATCGGCAAGCTTCCCGGCAAGCGTGAGCGGCCGGTCTGGATGCAGGCCGCCGTCTACGTCGGGGCATTCACCGCTCTGCTGTGGATCATCGAGATCATCGATGTGGCCAGCGGGTCGAGGCTCGAACGCAACGGCATCGAGCCGCGTTCGGTCGAGGGTTTGTGGGGCATTCTGTTCGCGCCCGTGCTGCACGACGACTGGCAGCATCTGATCGCGAACACCGTGCCGATCATCGTGCTCGGGTTTCTGGTGTTGCTCTCCGGACTGGCGCGTGGGCTGGCTGCCACCGGGATCATCTGGGTGGTCGGCGGGTTCGGCACCTGGCTCACCGCCGGCTCCTACTCGAACACGATCGGTGCGTCGATTCTGATCTTCGGGTTCATCGCATACCTGTTGGTGCGCGGCTTCTTCACGCGCAAGCTCGGGCAACTCGCGATCGGTGTGGTGGTGTTCGTGCTGTACGGCAGCGCCCTGTGGGGCGTGCTCCCGAGTGATCCGAACATCTCGTGGCAGGGACATCTGTTCGGTGCGGTGGGCGGAGTGATCGCGGCTCGACTGTTGTCGGCCGACGCGCGCGCCGAGAGGTCGCGCGCGAAATCGCTCGATCGGCTCACTCCGTAGGTGCGAGGTAACTGCAGACACACCTGTCGTCGCTGGTGAATTTCGCCGACTCGCGCTGTGAATACTGCCCGAACGTTTCTGGTGATGCTCTCGGCGTGGCAGCATGGCTTTCATGCGAATTACCGTCCTGGGATGTTCGGGCAGCGTGTCCGGACCCGATTCACCCGCGTCGGGCTACTTGCTGGAAGAAGAGGAGACCGCTCCGGTCGTTCTCGACTTCGGTCCCGGCGTGCTCGGGGCGTTGCAGCGTTACGCCGACCCGGGGGATGTGAGTGTTCTGCTCTCGCATCTGCACGCCGATCACTGCCTCGATGTTCCAGGTCTGCTGGTGTGGCGTCGCTACCATCCGAACCCGCCGGAGGGTCGAGCGATCGTCTACGGGCCTAAGGACACGGCGTTTCGGCTCGGAGTCGCCTCGGCCGAGTGCGGCGGGCAGATCGACGACATGTCCGACACGATCGACCTGCGACGCTGGGTGGACGGCCGCACCGTGGAGTTCGGCAAGCTGTCGATTCTGACGCGGCAAGTGTTCCATCCGCCGGAGTCGTACGGCATGCGGATCACCACCGGTGAGGGCCGCACCTTCACGTACAGCGGCGACACGGGAATGTGTCAAGCGGTGCGGGATCTGGCGCACGGAGCCGATGTGTTCCTGTGCGAGGCATCGTGGACCGACAGTCCCGAGCGACCCGAGGGCGTGCACTTGTCCGGAACCGAGGCCGGCCGAATCGCTCGCGAGGCCGGGGTCGGAGAATTGCTGCTGACCCACATTCCGCCGTGGACGTCTCGCGAGGACGTCATAGCCGAGGCCAAAGCGGAGTTCAGTGGACCGGTGCATGCCGTTCTTCCGGGGGACGTATTCACCGTCTGAGGACGCGCTAGGCTTCGAGTCGTGTCCAGACGAGAAGACGGCAGGGCGGACGACGAGCTCCGCAACATCAAGATCACCCGTGGATTCACCAGCCATCCGGCAGGGTCGGTGCTGGTCGAGTTCGGCAATACAAGGGTGATGTGTACGGCCAGCGTCGAGGAGGGCGTGCCGCGTTGGCGAAAGGGATCCGGCCTCGGTTGGCTCACCGCCGAATACGCGATGCTTCCGGCCGCGACGCATACCCGCAACGGCCGCGAGTCCGTCAAGGGCAAGGTCGGCGGACGTACCCAGGAAATCTCTCGCTTGGTCGGACGTTCACTGCGTGCCTGCATCGATCTGGCCGCCATCGGTGAGAACACCATCGCACTCGACTGCGACGTACTCCAGGCGGACGGCGGCACCCGAACTGCTGCCGTCACCGGAGCGTTCGTGGCGCTCAACGACGCCGTCACCTACCTACGGGCAGCGGGACGCCTGGCCGATCCGCAGCCGATTTCGTGCATGATCGCCGCGGTCAGCGTCGGCGTCGTCGACGGACGGGTACGTCTCGACCTGCCGTACGAAGAGGATTCGCGCGCCGAGGTCGACATGAACGTGGTCGCCACCGACACCGGCACCCTGGTGGAAATCCAAGGCACCGGAGAAGGCGCGACCTTCCCGCGCACCACACTCGACAAGTTGCTCGACTCCGCGTTCGTCGGCATCGAGAAGTTGTTCGAGGTTCAGAAGGAAGCTCTGGCGCTGCCGTACCCGGGGGATCTGCCCGAGCCGGCCGCCGCGGGATCGAAGAAGAAATTCGGTGCCTGATACCAAGCTCCTGGTCGCGAGTCGCAACGCGAAGAAGTTGCGTGAACTGCGGCGAGTTCTCGACGCTGCCGGGCTCGTCGGCATCGAGTTGATCGGTCTCGACGAAGTGCCTCCCTTTCCCGAGGCACCCGAGACCGGAGCGACCTTCGAGGACAACGCGCTGGCCAAGGCTCGCGACGGAGCCGCCGCCACCGGATTACCTTGTGTTGCAGACGATTCCGGAATCGAGATCGATGCACTCAACGCGATGCCCGGGGTGCTGTCGGCTCGCTGGTCGGGTACACACGGGCAGGATGAGGCCAACACCGCGCTGGTGCTGGCTCAGTTGACGGACACGCCCGACGAGCGCCGCGGGGCGGCATTCGTATCGGCATGTGCGCTGGTGCTGCCGGGCGGCCGCGAGACCGTGGTCCGCGGGGAATGGCGGGGGGTCGTTGGGCGAGAGCCCATGGGGGAGAACGGTTTCGGCTACGACCCGATCTTCGTCCCCGAGGACGACGGCCGCAGTGCAGCGCAGCTGAGCCCGGACGAGAAGGACGCGGCCTCGCATCGCGGCCGCGCGCTCCGCAAACTTGTTCCCGCGCTCGAAGAACTGACGGGGCGGTAACTCGTGGGGGCGCGCGCAGTGCTGGGGCGTACGTCGGTTGCGCTCGCCGGCGTCGCGGTGGTTCTGACTGGTATCCCGGCCTCGGCCACACCTGCGGCAGGCTCGTTCGCCGAGGCTTTCGCGTATTCGATCGCGCACCCCGGAGTGACGCCTCCGGGCTCGAACGACTACTCGTGCGTCCCCAGTGCGCAGCACCCGGAACCGGTGGTACTGGTGCACGGTTTCCTGGAGAACTCGTACGACAACTGGGCGTCCTTGTCGCCGAAGTTGGCCGATGCCGGGTACTGCGTGTTCGCGATCGACTACGGCAACACCGGGCCGGTGCCCGCGCTCGGAGCACTCGAGTCCATCCCCGAGAGTGCTGCGGAACTGTCGACGTTCGTCGATTCCGTCCTCGCGGCAACAGGAGCCGAGAAGGTGTCGATCGTCGGCCACTCGAAGGGTGGCACGGTGCCCCGCTACTACGCGCGCTTCCTCGGCGGGGATCGCACGGTGGCACGGATTGTCGCGTTGTCGCCGCCGAACTATCCGACTGCGGGCCCGCCCGTGCAGGACGACGTGCTGCAGAGACTGAACGAGGGGAGCGACACCGTCACGGGGATCGAGTACACGACGATCGTCACCCGCTACGACCAGATCGTCGTTCCGTACACCGCGTCACTGCTGACCGGTGCAGGAAACACGAACGTGGTGTTGCAGGACGTATGCCCGGCCAACGTCGTCGAGCACACAGGGATCTCCTACGATCCGCTCGCCCAGCGGCTGGTGCAGAACGCACTGGATCCGGAGAACGCGCAGCCGATCAGCTGCTGACGTCAGACGGCGAAGTCGGCTTTGACCTGCTTGGTGCGCTTGTGCTCGATGTAGAACGACAGGAACGGGATGGTGCCGGCCAGTAGCGTGCCGATGGTGCGGCCGGCGGGCCAGCGCACCTTGATCGCGAGGTCGATCGTCAGGATCAGGTACACGAGATAGACCCAACCGTGCACGACGGCAATCCAATTCGGCACGTTCTCGGCCTTGAAGATGTACTTCGCGACCATCTCGGCCACGAGGACCAGCAACCAGATACCGGTGGCATAGGCCAGAACGCGGTAACGCAGCAACGCGGATGCAATCTTCTGGGTCTTGTTCGCAGATGCCTGCGCCTTCTCCGGTGCCGAACTCACGTGGTGCTCCTGTCGGTCCCGCGGGATTCGTTCAGCTCCGCGAGGTAGCTGTTGTATTCGAGTAGTTGCCGGGCCTCGGGATCGTCGAGATCGCTCGTATCCGCCGCCGGGGCATGCCGCTGGGGAAGCAGGTCGAGGGGCACCTCGGTGGGACCGTCGGGTCGCGCGGCTGCCGCTTCGTCCGGATCCTCGTCCTCGAGTCGGACGAATTTGCGGTAGGCGTACACCACGAACGCGGCGAACAAGGGCCACTGGAACGCGTACCCCAGGTTCTGGCCGTTGCCACCGACCGACTCGAAGCGTTCCCACTGCCACCAGCCGAGGCCGAGACAGACCGCCGCTGCCACCACGACCAGCGCGATCAACGCAGGTCGACGGTTCGGGCGGGAGGTGGTCACGCTTCGACGGTACCGGAGGTACTACTACTGGAGGTAGTCGCGTGCTGCGGCCCGGCGGTGATTCTCACCATGAACGGCCCTGGTGTTCCTACGATCGTCGCCGACTCGCCCGCGCCGCCGCGAGTCGGTCCGCACCCGGGCCGGTGACGTCGGCGAGCGCGCTGCTACGTCCGGTAAGAATCAGCGCCAGCGTGCCCGCCGATCCTTCGATGATCGGACCGTCGCCGCGGGTCCAGTCGAGATCGGTTGCGCGCCACTGCAATCGAAGCTCGGGGCCTTTGAACGGTGCCGCGCCGGTTGCGGGCACCAGGAAATCGAGCATCGTGATCATGCGGTGGTCGGGAACGTGGTGCTCGATGCCCAGCGGCCGACACATGTCCAATCCGTGCACGATGACGTCGGACAAGGGAGCCATCGGCCCGTGTCCCGGCGGGGTGAACTTCTTGTCTGCGTGAGCTGTGAGGAGCGTGGGTAATTCGGCGCCGTGCTTGCGACGCACACGCTGGGTCATCAGCTGATTGGCCCGGTCGAAGTTGCCTCGGGTTCGTGCCATGGCGAGGCCGAATTGCCAGAGGGGGACGATCAGCGGGACCACCAGATGGGCGGCGACGTCGCGCACAGTCCAGGCGTCGCACAGCGACGGGGTGTCCCATTGTTCGGGGGTCAAGGTCTCGAGTGTGCGCGCGATGGAGCGTCGTTCTTCGGAAATTTCGGCGAAGATCGCGTCGTCGTCGGGATCGCTGGGCATACGAGCCACCTTCACACGTCGGAACCTGCAAACCTGGGAGTCTCGAGAAGAGCCGGGCCGAACGACCGTTGTGCGCGAGGGGGGACTTGAACCCCCACGTCCTGAGACACTGGAACCTAAATCCAGCGCGTCTGCCAATTCCGCCACTCGCGCGTGCCGGTGAAGTCTACAACCGATGCTCCTGCGCGCGCGACGCGGTTCTTCGAGCCAGGTCGACCTCCGATTAGGCTCGCCGGGTGGTGAAGAAGGAGAACTCGTTCGACCCGGCGCGCATCCTCGAGTTGCTGTGGCGGGTGGGGGCGAAGCCGAGCCGAACAGGGCTGAGCGTGGACGCGATCGTCGACGCCGCCATCGAGCTGGCCGACGCGCACGGCCTCGAGTCCGTGTCGATGCGCAACGTGGCCGAGCATCTCGGGGTCGGCGCAATGTCGCTCTACACCCACGTTCCGGGTCGAGAGGAGTTGGCGGATCTGATGATCGACCGATCCCTCGTCGGCCTCTACTCGCATGTCGACGAACCGTCCTCTGTTCCCGGCGGGTGGCGTCCTGCTCTGCGGTTCGTCGCACAGCGCAATTGGTCTCTGTATCAACGGCATTCGTGGCTGCTGGAGGCGGAAGGGGCGCGGCCGGTGCTGGGTCCGCACACCAACGACAAGTACGAGGCCGAACTACGCCCCCTGGTCGGCACCGGCCTGACCGACATCGAGATCGACTCCGTGCTCACACTCGTACTCACGCACGTCTCCGGTACCGCGCGTGCCCTCGCGGGCGTCGTGCGGGTGAAGGAGCAGTCGGGAATGACCGACGCCCAGTGGTGGGCGGCCACTGCTCCGATCATCGAACGGGTGATGGACCGTGAGCGTTTTCCGGTGTCGTCTCGGGTCGGAACGGCCGCGGCGGCGTCGTACGACGCCGCCAGCGACCCTGTGCACGCCTACCGGTTCGGGTTGGAGTGCATTCTCGACGGTGTGGAGGCGCTGATGTCTCGCGGTCAGCCTGCCGATCGCAATTCCGCTTCGGAGTGACGCTGCTTCGCCCTGCGTGATTTGTGCTGGTATCGCCACACCGCGTGCTCGAGCGAGGCGAGGTCGGTGCCGAGTGCGTTCGCTGCCGCTGTGAGGATCGCGGGGGAGCGGTCTTCGGCAATTCCAGCGGCGAGGTTCTGGCGGAGGGGTTCGAGTGCGTCGGCGACGAACGAGTTCAGATGTGCGGTCGCCTTGTCGGTGCGCACCCCGAGATGCATGAGCATGCACTCCCAGGTGGTCTCGCCGAGGCCGGGGATCGCGCGGAACGCATCGAATTGTTCTTTCGTGTGCTGCTCGAAATCGGTCGAACAGCTCAGCCCCACCGAGATCAACGTCTGTGCCGCCACGGTTGCAGCTGCTGCCTTGGTTCGACTGTTGCCCGGAACGAACTGACGGTTGGACAGAATCTCGACGAGTACACCCGGGTCCGAGGTCAGTTCTGCGAGTGTTGTCAAGTCGTCGAGTCGGTTATCGCCACGATGCGATCGCCATCGCGCGAGCACTGCGCGGACCCCGCTGGTCGGTCCGCCGTACGGGGCGCGGGCGGAGAACAGTGCATCGAGCAGCGCGACCTCGCTCTCGCCGCGCCACCCGGGTGTCCAGTGCGGCGAACGTGATTGTGACGCAACCGATTCGATGTGCAGCAATACTGCGTCGAGTTCGTTCGGTGTGTAGATGTCTGTTACCGATGAATACATGAATTCCCCCCGAATTCTGTCGACCACCCTCGTGAGGAGTGGTTCGAGTGACGAAGCTAGAGGACCCCACCGACAGGATTGACTGGAGCTGATCTGTGCTCGAGATCACATCACGAAAAGATAACGAAAAATACGAGGGTTTCCTCATGTTCTGCGCGCCGAGGCGATCCCCTCGCCAGCGTGAATGTGGGTTACCGACGAGTTGGGTAAACAAAAAGTAATGCCGCGCGGCGGGGCGTACTCGCTGGTAGCACTCGGACGTCCGAGCAAACCTGAGGATTTCCTCATGATTTTGTGTCAATCTTGAGCAGCGCGGAGAGACCTGTCGACGACGACCGGCTCACTGCTTCTGCCTGTAGCCCACGACGCACTCGGGCAGCCATCACAGCGAGCGCCCCGACCCCCGAGGCGCCCACGAGAGGAATCTTCAGCCTTGACGATCAACGAGAGCACACCATCACACGGACGCGGCACGCGGGGCAACGGCAACGCAGGCAAATCCCCTAGAAGCAATGGCGGCTCTCGGACTCTGGCAGATCGTTTCGCCGCGGGTGAGCCCTACGCTCTGGCATTCGGTGGCCAGGGTGCACCGTGGCTCAGCTCCCTCGAAGAGCTGGCCCGCGACTCCGCACTCGAGCCCGAACTCACCGATCTCGTCAACGAGGCTGCAGCCGTACTCGCGCCCGTCTCCGACGAGCTACTGGTCGTCCGTTCCGTCGGATTCGACCCCATCGGCTGGATGCTCGAGCAGGATCTCGCCGACGACGACACCGTCGGCTCGTACGGACCGTCCGAGGCTGCGCTGACCTCAGCCGCAGTTTCGCTTCCCGGAGTGTTCCTCACCCAGGTCGCAGCACTGCGTGCGCTGAAGCTGCAGGGACTCGATCCCTCCCAGACTCCTCCCGTCAAGGTGGTCGGACACTCGCAGGGGCTCATCGCTGCCGAGTCCGTCGCTGCGGACGGCGCGCAGGATGCGAACTTCCTCGCGATCGCCCAGCTCGTGGGTGCAGCAGCGGGTCTCGTCGGCCGCCGCCGCGGAATCATCGGAGCCGGCGACCGTGCGCCGATGGTGTCGGTCGCCAACGTCGAGCCCGAACGCCTCCAGGCCATCATCGCCGAACTCGAGATCGTCGGAGCGCCGGAGCGATCCGCCGCGCTCGCCATCCGCAACGGTCGTCGTCGCGTCGTACTCTCGGGACCGCCGGCCCAGCTGGCCCGCGTTCAGGAGAAGTGCGAGCAGATCGCTGCCGAGGAAGAGCGTGAGCGCGACGCCAAGAAGCGTGGCGGAGCCGTGTTCGCTCCGGTCTTCGAGCAGCTTCCGGTCGAGATCGGCTTCCATCACCCCGCTCTCGAGGACGCTGTCGAACTCGTCAGCGCCTGGGCTCAGCGCTGTGGACTCGACGTCGAGCTTGCTCGCGGTCTCGCACAGAAGATCCTGGTCGACTCCGTGGATTGGGTCGACGCCATCGACGGCGTTGTCGACGCCGGTGCCGATTGGATCCTCGACCTCGGTCCGGGCGACCTGCTCACCCGCATGACCACTCCGGCACTGCGCGGACAGGGCGTCGGCATCATCGCCGCATCCTCACGCGGGGGCCACCGGAATCTACTCACTCCGGGAGCCGCACCCGAGGTGCAGCCCGCATGGTCTGCCTTTGCGCCCAAGCCGGTCACGCTGCCCGACGGCCGCGTTGTGGTCGAGACCTCCTTCACCAAGATGACCGGACGTTCACCGATCCTGCTCGCCGGCATGACGCCGACGACGGTCGACGCGAAGATCGTTGCCGCAGCGGCCAACGCAGGCCACTGGGCCGAGCTCGCCGGTGGCGGCCAGGTCACCGAGGACATCTTCACCGATCGCGTCGCGGAGCTCTCCACTCTCCTCGAGCCCGGCCGCGCCATCCAGTTCAACTCGCTGTTCCTCGATCCGTACCTGTGGAAGCTGCAGCTCGGCGGTCGCCGCATCGTGCAGCGCGCTCGCGCAGCAGGTGCCGCCATCGACGGCGTCGTCGTCACGGCAGGAATCCCCGAACTCGACGAGGCAGTCGCTCTCATCGAAGAGCTGTCCGAGGCGGGCATCAGCTACGTCTCGTTCAAGCCCGGCACCGTCGCGCAGATTCGCGCCGTCATCCGCATCGCCAACGAGGTGCCGTCCTACCAGGTCAACGTCCACATCGAAGGTGGCCGCGCAGGCGGGCACCACTCGTGGGAGGACCTCGACGACCTGCTGCTGACCACCTACGCGGAGCTGCGGTCGCGGCCCAACCTCGTCATCTGTGTCGGCGGCGGCATCGGAACCCCCGAGCGCGCAGCGGAATACCTCACCGGCACCTGGTCGGCCGTTTACGGCTACCCCAAGATGCCGCTCGACGGAATTCTCGTCGGCACCGCTGCCATGGCCACCCTCGAAGCCACCACGGCACCCGAGGTCAAGCAGCTTCTCGTCGACACACCGGGAACTCCCGACTGGGTCGGGGCCGGAACCGCCACCGGCGGAATGGCTTCGGGCCGTAGCCAGCTCGGTGCCGACATCCACGAAATCGACAACGCGGCATCGCGTTGCGGTCGACTGCTCGACGAGGTCGCCGGCAACGCCGACGCCGTGGCCGAGCGCCGCGACGAGATCATCGCCGCACTCGACGGCACCGCAAAGCCGTTCTTCGGTGACGTCGCCGAGATGACCTACCAGCAGTGGCTCGCCCGCTACCTGGATCTGGCCATCGGTACCGACTCGCGCAGCGACTTCGATTGCGGCGGTGAGTTCACCGATGCCGTGACCGAGGCACGTGAATCGGTATGGCTCGACATCACCTGGCGCACCCGCTTCCTGGAGATGTTGCAGCGCGCCGAGGCTCGTCTGCACCCGGTCGATCGCGGACCCATCCCCACCCTGTTCGCCGACGCCGAGGTTCTCGAACGTCCGCGCGCAGCACTGAAGTCGCTGCTCGCGCAGTTCCCCGACGCCGCCGATGTGGTGCTGCACCCGGCCGACATCACCTTCTTCACCTCGCTGTGCCGGATGCCCGGCAAGCCGGTCAACTTCGTCCCCGTCGTCGACGGTGACGTGCGCCGCTGGTGGCGCAGTGACTCGCTGTGGCAGGCACACGACGCCCGCTACTCCGCCGATCAAGTCTGCATCATCCCCGGAACCGTTGCCGTCGCCGGCATCACCCGCGTGGACGAGCCGGTCGGCGAACTGCTGAACCGATTCGAGAAGGCCACTGCGGATCAGCTCCTCGCCGAGGGTGTCGAGCCGGCGGCCATCGCCAGCCGTCGCCACGCCGAGATCGCGCCCGGACTGCTGGGCATCGTGCTGGCAGCTCCCGACGTCACCTGGGCTTCGCGTATGACGCAGAACCCCGTTGCACGCCTTGGTGATCCGGCCGAGTGGACCGTCGATTCCGATTCGGTCGCCTCGCATCCGCAGACCGGCTCCTCACTGACCGTGCTCGATGCCGAGCATGTGGAGCTGCTGGTTCCTCTCGCTCCGGGCAAGGAAGTACGCATTCGTCTGACGGTGCCCGCCTCCACGATCGACGGCGGCGCTCCCGTCGTCACCGCACAGGATGCCCAGCAGGCCATGTCGGCACTACTCGGAGTTGCTGCCGGCCAGGAGCTTCCGGCCGTCAAGGGCGGCGTTGCGCGGCTGAACATCGCGTGGATCCCCGACCTGATCGCCGACCACGCCGGCGTCACCGGTTCCGGACTGCCCGACACACTGACCGTCAGCGGCAAGGCCGTTCCCGACGTTCTGGTCGGTGCCTGCTGGCCCGCCGTCTTCGCCGTCCTCGGTGCTACCCGCAACGCCGAAGGCATCGACGTCATCGAGGGCATGCTCGACCTGGTGCACCTCGATCACAGCGTCAACCTGGTCGGTGAATTACCTACCGACACTTCGATTCTCGTCGTCAAGGCGGCTGCAGGAGAGGTGCTCGACACCGACCTCGGTCGCGTCGTCGAGGTCACCGTCGAGATCGGTGCCATGCTCGGCGAGGGCCTCGATGCTCCTTCTGTCGCAACCCTGGTGGAGCGCTTCGCGATTCGTGGACGCACCGGCAAGGGGGAGCTGTCCGATCCGGCTCGCGCCGGCGGATCCCTCAGCGCCGATGCCAAGGACACCCCGCGTCGTCGTCGCCGTCAGGCCACCATCGTGGCCCCGCGCAACATGGCGGCGTTCGCTCAGGTCTCGGGTGACCACAACCCGATTCACACCTCGGACGCCGCAGCACTGCTCGCCGGTCTCGGCAGCCCGATCGTGCACGGCATGTGGCTCTCCGCGGCTGCCCAGCAGACGGTCACCGCAGTCGACCACGCGGACACCAAGACTCCGCCGCGTCGCCTCACTGCATGGACGGCACGCTTCCTCGGCATGGTTCGTCCAGGAGCCGAGATCGACGTTCGCGTCGACCGCACCGGGTTCGACCAGGGTGCAGAGCTCGTCGAGGTGTCCTGCCGTGTCGCAGGCGAACTAGTCATGGTCGCCACTGCTCGCACCGCTGCGCCGAAGACCGTCTACGCATTCCCCGGCCAGGGCATCCAGCGCCCGGGCATGGGACTGGACGCACGGGCTCGGTCGAAGGCCGCACGTGAGGTGTGGGAGCGTGCCGACAAGCACACCCGCAGCGCACTCGGATTCTCGATTCTCGCTGTGGTGCGCGACAACCCGACAACTCTCAAGGCGCGCGGCGTCACGCACAAGCATCCCGACGGCGTGCTGCACCTGACCCAGTTCACCCAGGTCGCGATGGCCGTTCTCGGTGTCGCACAGGTTGCCGAGCTGCGCGAATCCGGTGCGTTCGTGGAGAACTCCATCCTCGCCGGCCACTCGGTGGGTGAGTACAACGCACTCGCCGCTGTCGCCGGTGTGCTTCCGCTCGAAGCCGTCCTCGAGGTCGTCTTCCAGCGTGGCTCGGCCATGCACGCACTCGTTCCTCGTGACGAGAACGGCCGCAGCGACTACCGGATGGCAGCCATTCGCCCGTCTCAGATCGGCCTGGCCGACGAGGACGTGCAGGGCTTCGTCGCCGGTGTCGCAGCAGAATCCGGTGAGTTCCTCGAAATCGTCAACCTCAACCTGCGCGGTTCGCAGTACGCCATTGCAGGCACGGTCGCCGGCCTCGGCGAGCTCGAGAAGAAGATCGCGATTCGACGGGCAGAATTCGGTGGCAAGGCCGCCTACATCATGGTTCCCGGCATCGACGTGCCGTTCCACTCGACCGTGCTGCGCGGGGGAGTCGACGACTTCCGCAACCGCCTGCAGACCCTGCTGCCCGAGCAGCTGGATCCGGCGATCCTGGTGGGGCGCTACATCCCGAACTTGGTGCCCAAGCCGTTCTCGCTCGACCGCGAGTTCGTCCAGGAGATCGCCGATCTGGTGCCGTCCGAGCCGCTGAACACCGTTCTCGCGGACTTCGATTCGTGGGCCGCACGGCCGAGCGACCTGTGCCGGGTGATTCTGACCGAGCTGCTGGCATGGCAGTTCGCCAGCCCGGTTCGATGGATCGAGACGCAGGACCTGCTGTTCGCGGACGAGTCCGACGGCGGCATGGGCATCGAACGCTTCGTCGAGATCGGCCTCGGTGCAACGCCGACCGTCGCCAACCTCGCGTCGCAGACCCTCAAGCTGCCCGGCCGCTTCGGTCACCCGGTCGAGGTGCTCAACCTCGAACGTGAAGCCGCGATCGTCTACGGCACCGACACCGACCCGGCTCCGGCCGACGAGGACGAGGCAACTCCCGCTCCCGAGACCGCCGCTCCTGCAGCCGCGGCTGCTCCGGCGGCAGCACCTGTTCCGGCAGCTGCACCGTCGGGCGGACCTCGCCCGGACGACATCGCCTTCGTCGCTGCAGACGCGACCAAGATCCTCATCGGCCTGTGGACCAAACTTCAGCTCGATCAGATCGGGCCCGCCGACACCATCGAGGCACTGTGCGACGGCGTCTCCTCACGTCGTAACCAGCTGCTCGTCGACCTCGGCTCCGAGCTCTCGCTCGGTGCCATCGACGGCGCAGCCGATGCCGACATGGGCGCGCTCTCGGGCACGGTCAACAAGCTGGCTCGTACGTACAAGCCGTTCGGCCCAGTGCTCAGCGATTCGATCAACGATCACCTCCGCAAGGTCTTCGGCCCCTCGGGTCGACGCCCGGCCTCGATCGCCGATCGCGTCAAGAAGACCTGGGAACTGGGCGACGGCTGGGCGCATCACGTCACCGCCGAGGTCGCTCTCGGCACACGTGACGGTGCCTCGGTCCGCGGCGGTGCACTCGGCGGCCTGGCCGACGGCGCTCTCGCCGACGGCACTGCTGTCGACAACGTCATCGATGCGGCAGTAGCCGCGGTGGCCGCACGTCGCGGCGTCGCAGTCTCGATGCCGCAAGCAGGCGGTGGAGCCGGCGGAACCGTCGACGCTGCTGCTCTGGGTGAGTTCACCGAGCACATCACCGGCCGCGACGGCGTTCTCGCCTCCGCAGCCCGGTTGGTGCTCGAACAGCTCGGACTGGCCGATGCCCCCAACTCGCTGCTGGCCGAGGACCCCGACGCCGCTCTGGTCGAGCTGGTCTCCGCCGAACTCGGATCGGACTGGCCCCGCCTGGTCGCTCCCGCGTTCGACGCCAAGCGCGCCGTGCTGATCGACGACCGGTGGGCAACTGCCCGTGAGGATCTGGCCCGGTTGTGGCTCGGTACCGCAGGCGATATCGCCGTCGAGTCCTTTGCAGGCGCAGGCAATGCTGTTGCAGCTCAAGCACAGTGGTGGAAGGCCAAGGCCGACTACGAGAACAAGACCGTGCTCGCCGAGACCTTCGGACGCATCGCGGACATCGCGGTCGCATCCGAGGACAAGGGCCAGTGGGCCGACGAGGTCGCTGTCGTCACCGGTGGCAGCAAGGGATCCATCGCAGCAGCGGTGACCGCCAAGCTGCTGGCCGGGGGAGCGACGGTCTTCGTCACCACCTCCAGGCTCGACGACGAGCGGCTCGGCTTCTACCGGGCGCTCTACCGCGACAACGCACGTAGCGGAGCGTCGCTGTGGGTGGTTCCGGCCAACATCGCGTCGTACACCGACGTCGAGGCTCTCATCGAGTGGATCGGCAGCGACTTCATCGACACTGCCGGTGGCGCAAAGACTCTGGTCAAGGCCGCCACCACGCCGACGATGCTGTTCCCGTTCGCCGCACCCCGGGTCATGGGCGAGATGTCCGACGCCGGTGCTCGCGCCGAGATGGAAATGCGCGTGCTGCTCTGGTCGGTCGAGCGTCTGATCACCGGACTGGCGAAGGTCGGCTACGACACCGACATCGACACCCACCTGCACGTGGTGCTGCCGGGATCGCCGAACCGCGGAATGTTCGGTGGCGACGGTGCCTACGGCGAGTCGAAGGCTGCACTCGATGCGGTTGTCGCCAAGTGGGGCTCGGAGAAGAACTGGGCCGAGCGGGTGTCCATCGCCCACGCTCACATCGGGTGGGTGCGTGGCACCGGCCTGATGGGTGGCAACGATCCCATCGTCGAGGCCGTCGAGGCCGAGGGTGTGCGCACCTGGTCGACCGAGGAGATGGCGACCGAGCTGCTCGAACTGTGCACACCTGCCGCTCGTCGTCAGGCTTCGCAGGAACCGATCACCGCCGATCTCACGGGCGGCCTGGCCAACACCAAGCTCAACCTCGTCGAGCTCGCTCGGGACGCAGCTGCGGCCGCGGCCGAGAAGACCGAAGAGGCAGTGGACAACTCGGTGATCGCGGCACTGCCCGCACCGCCGCGGCTGTCGACGTCGACCACGGCTCCGGCATGGCCGACCCTGGATGTCGATCCGAAGGACCTGATCGTCATCGTCGGTGCAGGTGAGCTCGGACCGTACGGTTCGGCGCGTACCCGCTTCGAGATGGAGGTCGACGAGCAGCTCTCTGCCGCAGGCGTTCTCGAACTCGCATGGAACACCGGCCTGATCGCCTGGGAGAACGATCCCAAGCCGGGTTGGTACGACATCGAGTCCGGTGACCTGGTGCCCGAGGAAGACATCGCCGACAAGTACCACGACATCGTGGTCGAGAAGTGCGGTATCCGCACCTACGGCGACGACGGTGCGATGGTCGGCAACACCGCTCCGCTGATGACCTCGATCTTCCTCGACAACGACCTCACCTTCGTGGTCGGAACCGAGATCGATGCCCGGTCGTTCGCGGCAGCGGATCCCGAGCACACGCTGATCACACCGGTTCCCGATTCGAGCGACTGGCAGGTCACCCGCAAGGCAGGCACCGAGATTCGCGTTCCGCGCAAGATGAAGCTCACCCGCACCGTGGGTGGACAGATTCCGACCGGATTCGATCCCACCAAGTGGGGCATCTCGCCCGACATGGCCAGCTCGGTGGACCGTGTTGCCCTGTGGAACATCGTCACCACGGTCGACGCGTTCATCTCCTCGGGCTTCAACCCGTCGGAACTGATGCGCTGGGTGCACCCGACGCTGGTCGCCAACACGCAGGGCACCGGCATGGGCGGCATGGAGTCCATGCGCTCGCTGTACATCGATACCCTGCTCGGTGATGCTCGTGCGAACGACATCCTGCAGGAGGCTCTGCCGAACGTCGTTGCTGCGCACGTGGTCCAGTCGTACATCGGTAGCTACGGCGCGATGGTTCACCCCGTTGCCGCCTGTGCCACCGCTGCAGTCTCGGTCGAGGAAGGCGTCGACAAGATCAAGCTGGGCAAAGCTCAGCTCGTGGTCGCCGGCGGATTCGACGACCTGAGCACCGAAGGTATCATCGGCTTCGGCGACATGTCGGCCACCGCGGACTCGGCAGCGATGTCCGCCAAGGGAATCAGCGATCGACGCTTCTCGCGGGCCAACGACCGCAGGCGCGGTGGATTCGTCGAATCGCACGGCGGCGGAACGATTCTGCTCGCCCGCGGCGATCTGGCACTCGAGATGGGCCTTCCGGTTCTGGGAGTCGTTGCCTACGCACAGTCGTACGGCGACGGAGTGCACACCTCCATCCCGGCTCCGGGACTCGGCGCGCTCAGTGCCGGTCGCGGAGGCAAGGATTCAGCCCTGGCGCTCTCGCTCAACGCACTCGGCGTCAGCGCAGACGACGTGGCCGTGATCTCCAAGCACGACACGTCCACCGCAGCCAACGACCCGAACGAGGCGGAACTGCACACCCGCCTCGCCAAGGCCATCGGCCGTTCGGACGGCGCTCCGCTGTTCGTCGTCTCGCAGAAGAGCCTCACCGGACACTCGAAGGGTGGAGCGGCTGCCTGGCAGCTGATCGGCCTGTGCCAGGTGCTGGCCAACGGCGTCATCCCGCCGAACCGCAGCCTCGACTGCGTCGACGACAAGATGACCGGCTTCGAGCATCTGGTGTGGGCACGGGAGCCGCTGCGCTTCGGCGACTCGGTTCCGCTCAAGGCGGGTCTGCTCACCTCGCTCGGATTCGGGCACGTGTCCGGACTCATCGCTCTGGTGCACCCGCAGGCGTTCATCGAGGCCGTTCCCGCGGATCGCCGTGCGGAGTACATCGCCAAGGCGAACGAGCGTCGAATCGCCGGTCAGCGCAGGCTGATCTCCGCAATGGTGGGAGGCGACTCCCTCTACGAGCGGCCCGACGATCGACGGCTCGGACATGACGGGACGCCGGCCAAGGCGTCGCGCGAACTGGAGGCAAACGTGTTGCTCAACGAGTCCGCTCGCCTCGGCGAGGACGATGTCTACTCCTCCGGTCTGCCGGGTGCCATCTGATGGCGATTCTCGGAGTGGGTTTCGACCTGGTGACGGTGTCCGACTTCGCCGAGCAGATGGAGAAGGTCGGCACGACGATGATTCGCGACAGCTTCACCGCGGGTGAGCGTCGACATGCCGCGACGAAGAGTTCCGATCCGACCCGCCACTACGCAGCACGGTGGGCCGCCAAGGAAGCAGTGCTGAAGGCATGGGCGACATCGCGATTCGCTCGGCCGCCGCAGATCGGTGACAACCCGTACCCGTTGATCGAGGTCGTCAACGATGCGTGGGGCCGTCCGTCCATCAAGCTGCACGGCATCGCGCAGGAGTTCCTGCCGACGGTCAAGATTCACCTGTCGCTGACGCACGACGGCGATATCGCTGCCGCGGTGGCGATCCTGGAGGAGTGAGTCTCCGCTGAAACGAGTAAGGCCCGTCCGATCCACGAGATCGGGCGGGCCTTTCGTCTGTGCGGGCTCGGTTGCTCAGGCCTGCTCGTTATCGGTCGCCGAGCCGCCGGAGCGCCTGCTCTCCTTCTCGGCGACGAGCAGATAGGCCATCATGATGCGTTTGAGTTCGGCGACGGCGTCTTCGTGGCTCTGGCCGTCCTGCACGGAGAAGTTGAGCATCGAGTAGACGATGTGCACCAGCACCTGAGCCATCAGGTTCCTGCGGTGCCGTGGTGTGCGCGGAGTCAACGGCCCGAGCATGCGCGAGACCTGATCGGCGAACTCTCGCTCGTGGATGACTCCGGTCGCACGCGTCGACGGCGTCGACTGCATGGCGAGCCACACCTCACGGCGCGACGGGTCGGTCATCCACATGCCCGCCATGTGGTCGACGAAGTTGTTGAGGAACCGCACCCAGTCCAGCGACGGGACCTCGCCGTCGAATTCGGCCAGCTCCTGTTGTACTCCGACGAGGTCCTGGCGATTGAGCTCGCAGACGATGACGTATTTGTTGGCGAAGAATTGGTACAGCGTGCCGATCGGCAGTTCGGCGCGCGACGCGACTTCCTCGCAGGTGAACGACTCGAACCCCACGTCGCTGAGCAACTCACGCGAGGCCTGCAGCAGGGCGTCGAATTTGCGTTGACTGCGTTCCTGGGTGGGTCGGCGGCGCGGCATCAGTTCCTGCGTCTGTGCCGTCGACTCGAGCGCGGCGTCGAGACGGCGCGAGGACTGAGCACGAGCAGAGGATTCCACCCGGTCAGGCTATCCGGCGGACGGGCCCGGTAGCCACACCTGGTCCGCTACCTGCGGGTCGGCAGCCGAGAGTTTCGAACGAACATGGGGTTGACGACAACGGCCGGTTCCAATCCCTGTGACAAACTCCAAGACTGATCTGGACCAATTTAACCGTCAACAGGTATGGTTCAGGGAACAGAATCAATTTCCGTGCAGGGTGATCGTCGTTCGGATCCGCTGGATGACGTTCATGGTCGGGTGCCTCCACCCTGAGCACAGGGAGACTGCCATGGCAACTATTGGTATAGCGATCGAATCTGGCTCGATGCAGACAATTCTTGTCGAGCCGACCTCAGGCGAGGTACTCGCCGATCGGACGACGCCACTGCACCCCGACGCGGCCACCGTACTGACCGAAGCGATCGAGATCATGCGTGCCGAGGCCGCGACCCTCGATACCGACGTCGACGCAGTAGGCGTGGTGTATCGATCCGAGGCGGAACGCGCCGAATTCAGCGGTGCTCTCGGCGACGAACCTGTGACGTTGTGTTCGGCGTCCGAGTCGTTCCTGACCTGGCTGGCCCAATCGGAAGAACTCGCCGACGCGAAGACAGTGCTCCTGTACTACATGGGTGAGGCTGGCGTCTCCATCTCTCTTGCGGATGCCGCAGAGGCATCGTTCACCCCTACGAGAACCGCCGAGCTGGATTCGATGTCGCCCGAACGCATCGGCAGCACCATTCCACTGGCGTGGGACGTAGTGGATCACTCCGGCAAGAAGCCCGAGTTCGTGGCCCTGTTCGGCGACTCGTCGAGCAATCGCGACCTCGTCGACATCCTGGCTCTCGGACTCGGTGTTCCCGTGGTGCGAGTGGGAGATGCCGATCAGATCGCCGCACGAGGGGCTGCGCTACTGGCGCTCGCGGACGGGCCGGCCCCAGTGGAAGAGGCAGTCGCAGCGCCGGCCGTCGCGCCGGTGGAGCCGTTGTCCGCCGAATCGGAGCCGGAGCAGACTGCCGAACCCGACGAGGCCGACGCTCAGGACACTGTCGCGACGCCACTACTCGTGACCGCGGTTTCTGCGTCCGCAGTGCCGACGGTTGCCGACTCGAAGCCATCACAGGCCGGGAGCTCCGGTCGCAAGCTCGTGTTTGCAGCCGTGCTGTTGGCGGGCGTGCTGTCGGCAGGTGTTGCGGTTGCTGCCACGTTGCCGGGTGACTCGGAATCCACCGCGGAGCAGAGCGTCGACCAGCGTGATGCCGGTGCCGATCTGGCCGGGGCAACCCGTTACGTGGACCCGATGACGACGACCGACCCGGCTGCCCTGGCCGCACCGGCCCTTGCACCGCTACCGGAGACGATTCCTCCGATCGTGGATCCGGCAACCGCTGCCACACCGGCACCGACAACGGACGCGTGGGCCACGCAGGATGCGCCGCAGGCCGTGGTCGCTCCGCAGCCGGTTCCCGCTCCGACGAAGGTCGACCCTCCGCAGTTCACCGTCCCTGTCGTTGTGCCGGAGCCGGGAAAGTCGCAGGAGCAGCTGGAGCAGGAAGCGTGGGATCGACACTGGCAGCAGACCGGTGAGTGGATTCATCAGGAGTTGGCCGGGGGCTGACAGCGGGCGCTCCGCGCTACGAGTGATGACAGACTGGCGAGAGCCTGTCTGTCATTTTCTCGTTTGGAGGACTCATGCCTGCCGATGCACCACCCGTGGACGTTCGATCTCACATCGAAGCGGCGATGCCCCGAGCGAAAGCGGAGTTGGCAGAGCTGGTTCGGTTCACGTCGGTACACGATCCCCGACAGTTTCCGGTCGAGGAATGCTTCGGTGCGGCGCGCTGGGTGCAACAGGCTTTCGTGGACGCGGGTGTTCCGGACGTCCAGTTGATCGAGACGGTCGACGGCTCACTGGCCGTTGTCGGCTCGCGTCCGGCACCCGTGGGAGCGCCGACCGTTCTGCTCTACTCGCACTACGATGTTCAGCCTCCGGGAGATCGAAGTCTCTGGGACAGTGAACCTTTCGAGCTGACCGAGCGCGACGGTCGGTGGTACGGGCGAGGCTCGGCCGACTGCAAGGGCAACGTGATCATGCATCTGCTGGCGCTTCGGGCGCTGGGGGAGTCCATCGGCGTGGGCGTTCGGATCGTCTGTGAGGGTTCGGAAGAGACGGGCACGGGTGGGCTCGAAGCGCTCGTGGAGCAGCGACCGGAATTGTTCGCCGCCGACGTGGTCGTCATCGGCGACACCGGGAACGCGCGGGTAGGCCTGCCGACGGTGACGACCACTCTTCGCGGTATCGCCAATGTGGTGGTACACGTGGAAACACTTGCAGGAGAGGTTCATTCCGGCATGTACGGCGGTCCAGCTCCCGATGCGCTTGCCGCGTTGGTGCAGGTGCTCTCCACCCTGCGCAATGAGCAGGGTGACACCGTGGTCGACGGTCTCGACGGAGTGCAGACTTGGGACGGAGTCGCGTACGAGACGGAGCAGTTCCGCTCCGATGCCGGGGTGCTCGACGGCGTCCGGCTGGCGGGCTCGGGCACTGTGGCCGACGCGGTGTGGGCGCGGCCCGCTCTGACCATTCTGGGTATCGACTGCCCGCCCGTCGTGGGGTCTGCGGCGGCGATCTCACCGCGTGCGTCCGCGAGGCTCAATTTGCGCGTACCGCCGGGAATGGATCCCAAGACGGCTCAGGATGCTTTGGTGGCTCATCTCGAGGCGCGAACGCCGTGGAATGCGCGCGTCACCGTTGAGCGTGAGGCTGTCGGATCGCCCTTCCGGGCCAGGACCGACGGACCGGGCTACGCAGCACTGTCCGAGGCGCTGGAAGCGGCGTTCGGGCATCCGATGGGGACGGCCGGGCAGGGCGGGTCGATTCCGCTGTGCAACGCGTTGGCTCAGGTGCTGCCGGACGCCGAGATCGTGCTGATGGGCGTCGAGGAACCTCGGTGCCGGATCCACGCTCCCAACGAGAGCGTGGACCCGACGGAGATCGAGAAGATGGCCGTCGCCGAGGCGTTGTTCCTGCAGCGGCTGGCCGGGTCAGACGGCTAGATCGCGGCGGAGCTTGGCGACGTGGCCGGTGGCGCGGACGTTGTACTGCGCCACCTCGATCTTGCCGGCCTCGTCGACGAGGAACGTGGAGCGGATGACGCCCTCGTAGACCTTGCCGTAGTTCTTCTTCTCCCCGAATGCGCCCCACGACTGCAACGTCGTCTTCTCCTCGTCGGAGAGCAGGGGGAACGTCAACTCTTCTTTGTCGCGGAACTTGGCGAGCTTGGCGGGCTTGTCGGGGGAGATGCCGATGACCTCGAGGCCTTCGCCGTTCAACTCGGCGAGACTGTCGCGGAAGTCGCAGGCCTGCTTGGTGCAGCCGGGGGTGCTCGCGGCGGGGTAGAAGTACACGATCACCTTCTTGCCTGCATAGTCGGCGAGGGAGACGTCGTTGCCGTCGGCATCGGGCAGGGTGAACGCCGGAGCGGTGTCGCCCGGCTCGAGCTTGCTGTATTCGGTCACCGCACGAGACTATCGAAATATCGTCGTGCTCTAGGCTCGACTGCGACCGAGACTATTTGCAACAAGTTGGAGGACACGTGGCCAAGGACACCGACCGAATCGAGCGCGAGATCGAGGCCGCTCGCAATCAGCTCGCCAGCACCCTGGACGAGCTGAGCGTCCGTGCCAGCCCCAAGAACATCGTCGCCAACACCAAGCAGTCCGTGGTGGCAAAGCTCAACGAGCCGGCAGTGAAGTTCACTCTGCTCGGAGTGGGCGCAGTGGTGGCAGTTCTCGTGGTTCGCAGGATCTTCAACTGACGCAACAGGCGCTTTGACCAGCCGATTTCACATCTGGCGGCATCTGCTGTTAATGTTTCTCCCGCACCGCAGAGAACACGCGGTGCGGATCGGCGCCATTAGCTCAGTTGGTTAGAGCAGCTGACTCTTAATCAGCGGGTCCGGGGTTCGAATCCCTGATGGCGCACACTGAAACGCCCGTTCACCAGAACCATCTGGTGAACGGGCGTTTTTTGTTGGGTGGCTGCCCAGTCGATTCGTCTCGGACGTATCCACCGACGAGTGCTTGGATTCAGTCGGGTATGCCGGTGGTCCGTTGGATGTAGTGCTTCGCCGCTGAGCGGACTACTCCTCGGTGGAGCTCGCGATACCTCGCATCAAGTTCCACTATTCGAGGGAGTCACCTATCTGAAACTGCGCGCTGCGCACGAGCTCCCGAGTCAGTTCGACGCCAGTGTGGTTGACGATCATCGCCAAATAGACCTCCGGCGTATGAAACAGGCCGTCGGGCATGGGGTCCTCGGTATCGGGGGCATCGCCGACGTCACGCATGCGATCTCGCCAGGGGCTGTCGAGTTAATCGAAACCCGGCCCATCCTTCAGCAGCGCATCGAACATCGCCGTTCGTACGCCGTCGACCCACTGGGCAAAATTGCTTTGACCCAACTGAGTCGCGAAGGTGAGGGCCTCGCCACCGACCGACAACGGTGCCATCAATTCATGGGCCAACCCTGCAACCGACGGTGCGACCACCAGAACCCAAGCACCCACCTGAACGACGCCAACGACCTCGACATCGGCATTGACACCCTCCAAACCGGTAACCGTGCCGGTCCTCGACGTACCGGATTCCGCCTGTGTGGAAGGCCGTCTGGATCAGCGAGAGTGTCCTGCGAAGCTGTGCGGATGTCTTTCATCATCAGGCTGACGACGTCGATCGACGCGGACCCGGCAGTGGTGTTCGATCTGGAATCGGATGCTGTCGTTCACGCCGAGTCTCAGGGTTCGTTCGATGAGAGTGTGCGGGTCGACTCGGGTCGAAGTGTTCTTCGTTCGGGCGATGAAATCGAACTCCGTTCCAGGCACCTCGGTGTGTGGTTCACCTTGACCAGTCGCATGACGGAGTACGAGCCCTCACGATATTTCGTGGATGAGCAGGTCACCGGCCCCTTTGCCTCCATGCGTCACGAGCATTTGTTTCTCGCACGACGTGAACACACGCACATGGTCGACATCATGTCGGTGACATTCCCTGGCGGACGACTCGGCGCTGTGATCCTGGACGTCCCCGGCAAGCTGTATCTTCGGCGCGTCCTGCGCGTTCGGAATGCATACATCAAGAAGCGTGCAGAATCGGAGCAGGGAACTGGTGGACGGTAGACGTCTGCAATCTGACACCGACACAACGGTTCTCGATCCTGTTTTGTGCGACCTCAGGCTGCATTCGGTTCGAAAGATGCTGATCGGTATTTTTTGAGGCAGACTGTCGAACCGGACGTAGTTCGCTCGAACGAGGAGAATTGCCATGCAATCGACCAGCCGACTTCTGCTCGGGGCTCTACTCTGCGCCCCAGCACTATTGGTGTTCCCCGCGACGGCATCGGCGGCGCAGTCGACAGATGTGACGTACGCGTTCGAGGTCGACGGGTCGACCGTGACAAACACGATTACCAACAATTCCGGTAGCGAACTGACTTGCGGCACATCGTTGGCTCCCGCACCGGGCGGAGTGCTGCCTCCAGTGTGGGAGGTCGTCGGCAACGGTCAGTCGCTGTACTCGACCGACGACGCGGGCCAGGTCGGAATCAGTACCCAACACGTCACCGATATCCCGGCCGGCACCTATGTTGCGCTCGCATCGTGCGTTACCGAAGGCACCGATCCCACAACAGCGTGGGTCTCGGACTACCCCGGCCTCCCCGATGTCCTCGCAACCCTGCCATGGACCTCGTACACCGTGCAGCAGGCTTCTCCCATCGTGACGATCGAAGAGTGAGTGCCCGAACCTGATTCGGTCCTCGGCCCTCGGATCGGGGAGGAAGACTGCCACGGTTGTGGTGGCAGGGTTCCGAGGTCTTTCGACGAGCGCGGCAAAAAGAGGGCAATGCCGTTTCCGGTTCGCGACAAAAGCCCGCGGTGGGTCTGTGATCAGTCTCCGGTGAAAAGCTCGTCGGCCAATTCTGTTCCGACGTCGAGGTGGGTGAACTCGACGGTCTGGAACGCCGTGTGCCATCTCAGCGCAATGCCGGTCTCGGAATCGAAGGCGACAGAACCTGGAAACCCCTGCCAGCCAGGCGGTAGTTCGAACTGCCATGCCGGCCTTCCGTCGATCTCGACAGCCGTACCCTCCGTCACGTCGTCAAGCAGAGTGCCGAAGTCGACATCCCAATTCTTGTGTGCCTCGACCAGCGAATCAGGATGAACCTTCAGACCCATCGGTGGAGCGTCCTTCATCAGAACTCCATCCACGCGTGACCAGATGTTCTGGCGGTAGTCGCTGATGTACCGGACTCCGTACTCGTCTTCGAGTCGGTACGAGCGAAGCGGGCGATACCAGAACCGAACCTCCGCTACTTCATCTGACCTTGTTTCCACCGCCCGCCCACGCCGCGACAGCCGGTACGAGTTCTCGTAACGGTCGACGACCGCGCCCCATGATGATTCGGAGTCGAACTTTCTAGCCTGAGCTGGCGGAAGAGCGGGACCTGTCCGAACCACGACTACTGAGAAGACGCCTGTCGCCAAAATTTCTGGACCTACTCGGGACTGGGTCAGATGGTCTGCCAATGCGAAAGACCCTGCCACGGTGGGAAAACCCTCGTTTCGAGGCGGCGGGCCATCGATTCCCACTCCGCCGATGGCGCGCGCGGCGTCGATTACCGACGCCGGTGCAATCCCTTCCTCGGGGTCGTAGTGGTACGGATCGAAGTCTGCTACGACCTGCCCATCCGACCACCATACGAACCGTTCCCCTGATCCAAGACTGCTGTGCGACAGAATGTCTCGGCCTGCGAACAATGGTGCCAAGTAGGACTCCGTCGCTGCTACATACTGGGAATTCTGCTGCACGAGGAGAACCTTGTCGTCACCGAGATCGATGACGCCGACGAGTTGCGTATCCAGGCCATCGGTTCTGTGGGCTGCGTCAAGATCCCATTCGGCAAACACGAGATCCCTGACGCCCGATGCGGTGACGCGTTCACTGTCGTCGGCTCGAAGCGCTCGAATGACGTCGGATGGTGATGCTGCGCAAACTATTGTCGAGACGTATCCGTTTCCGATCCAGCCTTCGTACTGAGCAGGGATGAACATGTAATCCTCGTACGAGCGCATACCGCACGGTCTCATGGATCAGGCAGTCGGACAATCCAAATCGAGAAATCGCGTGCCGACGCGCGAAAGTTGCAGACGCTCTGTCTATCGACACCAACACATCACGTCGGTCTTCGGGGCACATGAGATGCTCACATCATGCCCATGCCCCCAAGGCGGGACCAGCCGGCCAACACCTTCTACAAGCCTGCTCTCAGTAGAGGTCGTTCGGTCATCTTCGACCCAACCGATCACGAACTGTTCGTGGCACAGCAACAAGGCTTCGATTGGCAGTTACTTCAGAACGGGTCCGTTCATCGCTACGCGGATCGATTCAGCGTCGAAACGGCTACCGGACATCTGTCCGACCTGAATTATCGGATCCATTCGTTCGACGCCGGATCGTGGGGTGCCGTCTCCCAGATGTACTCGGCATTCGCAGCGAGCATGTCGTTTCCCGATAACTACGGCCAGGGCTTGGACGCCTTCAACGATGTGCTCAGCGACATCGGTAGCTATCGGTACGGGAGCGACCCGAATTGTCGTGGAACAGTATTGGCGATTGCCGACTTCGATTCTTTAGCTGAGCTCGATCGACACACCGCCATTGCACTGCTGGATATCTTCGCCCGCCAAGCTCGGTTGGCGGCGTTGTACGGACACGCAATGTTGTGTCTGATCGAGAGCGCAGACGAGAATCTCGGTCGCGTCGGAGGATCGGACGTTCATGCGGCCCGCGTGTTCGAGTTACCGCCTGATCCACCGGAGCCGTTCGACGAGTCGATCATCGTCGAGTTCGGCTTTCAGTTCTACGCAACGGATTCCGAATCCCGATCGATTGCAGCTGCTGTGGCATCTGCGGCGGTACCCGTGCTCGAGGAGGTGGGGCGCTACGAGACGCGGACCGCCTCGACCTCGGAGCGTGCAGGCCAATTCGACGAGATCCACTCCAGTTCTGGGCGTCGGCGACGCCCCGGGCAGCATCTGTTCGACATCAACATTGCCGTACGCGGGCGAGGTGACCGAAGTACGCTCGGGGAGGCCGTCTTCCACGCGGTGACCGCCGCAAGGCTCCCGTTCGAGCAGATGTACGAGACGGCCTTCAGCGGCCACACGTTGGACGTCGCATCGAAGCGTTACCCGTTGCTCGCGCTGCCCTGAGAAGTCCACAGACGCTTCGCGACCCAGGAGAGTAAAGCGCCAGGTAACGTTGGCTAGGTGGCCACAGAACTCGAAGAGCCCTGGTGGGTCCGATACAACAACGATATCAATGGTGTGATCGAATCCGGTTGGAATGAGAAGGCATCGTTACTCTCGCCCGAAATTTGCGTCTTGCTCGCAGAAGTGGACGCTGAATCCGCGGCCAAAGGTGGGGACTCTCGGGTTTGGCCGAACCCGCATGCGGATGGCACGTACTCGGACGAGTCGGAATTCGGACGCTGCCCCGATCCGAGCAAATTCTTGCTCGTCGCGATCCGTGCGCAGGCATGGGTGTCGGTACTACTCGAACGGGGTTGGGCCACCGTTACTTCCGACGTGGAGTGGGCACTCCCCCCGCTCGAGTCCGGGGGAGCGGATCTGGTGCTCGCACCGCTGGCTGACGGTGCCGTTCCGTTGGTATTGACGACGCACCAACCGTCCACCACGGAGCGCCCTGTCAACATCTCGGTAGCCGCCGGCAACCCTGCGGTCAGCCTGGCCTCGATTCCGGACTGCGCGTGCGACGGATGTGACGGCGGATCCGCAGCGTTGATCGAGGAAATCGACACGTGGATACTCTCTGTTGTCGACGGATCGATTTCCGTAGTTGCTTCGTTCGAGCACTATTCCTGCCGCACGTCGTTCCATGGCCAGAGCGGAACCGTCCAACACCTCGACAGGTCTGCGACATTCACCGCTACACCTTGGCCACAGAACTGGAGTGCGCGATCGCTGGTGGCCGAGCGACCTGATCAGCGTTGACGGCTATCGGTGCGGGATACTGGATCGATGGTGGTCGTCCGATCGAGAGATCCAGCTGACCTGCCGCGGTGTGTGGAGGCGCTGATCGACGTCCACAAATCCGACGACTATCCGCATCGTTGGCCACACGATCCGGCTGACTGGTTGACGCCCGAGAACATGGCGGCCGCGTGGGTTGCCGAGCATGAGAATCGCATCGTCGGACATGTCGTCATCGTCGACAAGGCGGGTGCCCTCTGGGTGTCCCGACTCTTCGTGCGACCGGGACACCGGGGCTCGCTCGTCGGAGATGCGCTGTTGCGGCAGGCGCGAATTGGAGGTGCGTCGATGCTCGATGTCATCGAGCGCTCCGGCAAAGCGATCGAACTGTACGAACGCACCGGCTGGACGCTGGTCGACAGGCGTCCGGCAGAGTGGATCATGTCTGACGGTCGTAGGCCGGTCGAGCGAATCTACCGCGCGGATTCGCACTCGACCGAGCACAACTCGACGGGCCCAACACTCCGATGATCGTTTTCGATGCCCGATCAGGAGCGTACTGGGATGCCTGGGGCTGATCGGACCGACTCACGGCCCTCTCACTCCACAGTCGAATGTCCGACCCATGGTGCATGATCGCGGGCATTGGATGCGTCAGCCGAAAGGAAACCGAGATGTCAACAGAACCCGAGGCCGGCTCCGGCGTCACCGTGGTCGTCTCTCACACGACCCTGCCGAACCAGCGCGACGCTGTCCGAGCCCTGTGGGAAAAGCACATGGCTCCGGCTGTGCTCGACAATCCCGGGCATCTCGCTTACTACTACTGTCTCGATTCCGACGATCCCGATCGCATCACTGCGTTTCAGCACTACCGCACCGCCGAGGATGCGGTCACATTTCTCCAGCATCCCGCTTATCGGGAGTACGAACGTGAAGTGGCACGGCTGTTGGCCGGCGCACCACAGGTACGCACCCTTGTCCCGACATGGATCAAGCCGGGAAAGTAGCGGGAAGACGGCAAACAGCGAATGCGGATCAGCACTCGGGGCCGCATACTTGGCCGCGAGATGAGACTCCTTTCCGTCACCTTCGCCCTCTCCGTCCTTGTCGGGTCCCTCGTTCTGTCGGCCGCACCCGTCTCGGCGGCACCGGGTAGTGCCGATTTCTACGGTGCTCCCGTTGCCGATTTGGAGGCGTACGCACCTGGGTCCATCGTGCGCCGAGAACCCGTACCGCAGCTCGACCTTCTGGGATCGCACACCGAGCGCATTCTGTACCGATCGGCCGATCCCCGTGATCGAGCGGTGGCGGTGTCGGGGCTTCTGGTCACACCCACCCGTGCGTGGACAGGGCCCGGACCCCGGCCCGTGATCGCTTATGCGCCGGGCAGTTACGGGATCGCCGACCGCTGCTCGGGCTCCTCCGAGTTGGGACTGACAACGACGATGCCGGCGCTGTTGCCGCTTCTGGCACAGGGGTATCAGGTGGTCACGACCGACTACCAAGGGCTCGGTACCCCCGGCGAGTACGAGTTCCTTGGCCGGGTCGCCAGCGCACGTGCCCTGCTCGACTCGGCGCGGGCCGCGGCACGTGAGACCGACGCGCCCGTCGTCCTTTACGGCTACTCGGCGGGCGGCGTCGCGTCGGCTGCCGCCGCAGAGCTCGCCTCCACATACGCGCCCGACGTTTCCGTGGTCGGGGCCTTCGTCGGTGCCGCACCGACCGATCCTGTGGTCCGCGTCGAACGCCAGGACGGCTCCGCGTGGGCCGCGACAATGCTCTATACGATCGACGGCCTGATCGGCGCGCACCCCGACCAGGCCGACCGAATCCGCGCTCTGTTCAATGATCGCGGACGGGCAGCTCTCGATGCGGCACTGGATTTCTGCAACACCGACGCGCTCGGGTACGGATCACTGCGGTCCGAGGACCTGACTGCGGACGGCACGTCGCTGAGCGCGCTGATGCTGGGTCCCGTACTGGGCCCACTGACGGCGGCGAACACCGTTGGATTCACCGCGCCCGTCGCGCCCGTGATGATCGTTCACGGCATCCACGACCGTTCTGTCGAGATCGAGCAGAGCCGACTCCTGACGCAGCGCTGGCGCGCCGCCGGAGGTACCGACATCACCGTTCGGGAGTTCGACTTCGGAACCGATCTCGTTCCCGCAGTCGACCATACGGCCACCAACATCGCTGCTTACCCCGAGTTGCTCGAGTGGATCGACCGACTTGTCGCGCAGGCCTAACGCGGTACCCGGTTGATAGTCAGTGATGTAGATCACACGTGAGCGATGTGTGCTTGCTCGTGTTCGAATCGACTTACTCGGCGCAGCTACCAGGTACAGGGCGTACCGGAAAGCCAGCTGCTTCCGAGAAAGGACCAACAGAACATGATCACCACTGGAAACAAGGCCACACTATGAGCAGCCGCAGAAGTCTCTCCAGCCGACTCTTCGAGGGTCTCGGCCGCATCACATGGGGCTACGGAAAGCGAAAGCTGGACGAACGGCGCGCACGTAAGCGCGGCGGGCGATAAGCCGAACGGCGAGTGTGCGTAGGTTGTCCGATTCCGGCAACCTCGATCGGTACGGTGCAGGGATGGACGGATTCGGAATAGGCGACGGCGTGACACCACTGAGTGGGCCCATGAGTGGTGTCTACGGAACCGTGGTTTGGTTCTACGAGGAGAAGCACCAACTGTTGGTTCGCTTCGGTGCCAGTCAACAGATGTACTTCGCGGGGGACGAGTTGAAACGCTGGGGAGAATAGACGCCCCTTCTGGTCTGCCGCGGAATAATTGAAGTTTCACCTACGCTGACGAATACGTCCACCACCGATCGAAAGGTCCCACCGTGCATCTGGGCGTCGACAGTTTCGTTTCTTCCGTGACCGACCCGACGGACGGCCGGGTGATCGCTCCAGAGGAGCGGATGAGTCACCTGCTCGAGGAGATCGCACTCGCCGATCAGGTTGGGCTGTATTCGTTCGGCATCGGCGAGCATCATCGCAGTGAGTACTACGACTCGGCCCCGTCGATCATCCTGGCTGCCGCTGCTGCGCGAACCCAGAACATCAGGCTCGGTAGCGCCGTCAAGGTACTCAGCGCAGACGATCCGGTGCGGGTGTTCCAAGAGTTCGCCACCCTGGACCTGATCTCGAAAGGGCGGATCGACCTGGTCGTGGGTCGCGGTTCCTTCACCGAATCGTTCCCGCTGTTCGGCCTGGATCTGGCCGATTACGACTCGCTCTTTGCTGAAAAGCTGGACCTCCTACTGCAGATCCGCGGCAACGTGGAAGTCACCTGGTCGGGTCGGCATCGTCCGGCGCTCAACCGGCAGGGGATCTATCCGCGCCCACTGCAGGACCCGTTGCCGATCTGGGTCGGTGTAGGTGGCACCCCTGAATCCTTTGCTCGCGCAGGACTTCTGGGACTCCCTCTGATGATCGCCATCATCGGCGGCGAGCCACGCCAGTTCGCTCCGCTCGTCGACCTCTACCGCCGCGCCGGCGCGCAAGCGGGCCACCCGCCCGAGCAGCTGAAGGTGGGTCTGCACGTGTTCGGCTTCGTCGCCGAGACAACCCAGGCTGCAGCCGACACCATCTATCCCGGCTGGAACGAGATGTTCACCAAGATCTCCCGTGAGCGTGGATTTGCCCGACCGAGCCGGCAACAGTTCGACGCCACCTCCGGTCCGAACGGCGCGTTCTTCATGGGCGATCCGCAGACGGTGGCAGACAAGATTCTGCGAGTGGGTGAGCAACTGGGCGGTGTGGATCGACTGTCGCTGCAGATGACCAATCCACGACTGGCGCACAGCGATCTGCTTCGCGGCATCGAATTGCTCGGCACTGAGGTCGCGCCCCTCGTGACTGGAAAATGAGGCCTACCTAGTTCGAGGCCCATTCCATCTCGTCGACGCCGGCAACCGGGTTGAGCAGTGACCGAATCTCGTTGGCGTACATCGTTCGCTTGATCTCGCCCAGAACGTCGCCTCGCGTTCCGGCCAGTTCGCCGGCGCGAGCGACGGCGTCGTCGAGTAGTGAGTCGGCGGGCGATACAGCATCGACCAGCCCGAGTGCCATGGCGTCACCTCCGCCGTAGCGGCGTCCGGTGGTGAGTGCCTCGTGGAACGCATGGGGTGCCAGTCTCGCTCGCACCATGTCGACGGTTCCCGGGCTGTAGGTCGCGCCGATGTTGACACCGGGGAAGCAGAGGAAGCCGCGATCGGATCGCATGATCCGGTAGTCGTGCGCCATCACGAAAAATGCGGCACCACCGAAAGTGTGTCCCTGCATGGCCGCGACTGTCTGCATCGGAAGCGTCAGAAAGCGCACCAACATCTCCTGAACGGTGCCGATGAATCGGTTGATCTGGTCGAGATTCTCCGCACCCCACGACAGGTCCACTCCGGTGGAGAAGTACTTGCCTGTCGCTGTCGTGACGAGCGCAGCGGCACCGGAACTGGCCTGGACTTCGTCGAGCAGAGTATTGATCTCGGCAACCCAATCCGGACTGATGCGGTTTTCGGTGTAGTCGACACCTCGGCTTCCGAGGTTCAGTACGAAGACATCGGCAACTCGTTCGAGATATGGCATATCCCGAACGTACCCACATCTGGTTGTTCTCACTCACAACGCCGAGGGTTCGACGGTCGTTACGAGGACGCGCTGGCCGACTCTCGACGAATCAGTTCGCGGTGACCGTAGGTGGCACCGAGAATGTCCTCGCGATTTGCCACGGAGGAGCCGACTGCGCCTGCCACCGTACCCAGCGAAGCGGCGAGCCATGCGAGGGAGAGATAGTCGCCAAAAGTCGCGTCGCGACCGATCTGTGTAGTCAGGAAGTCCGGCGAAATGACCACCGCTGCCGAGAACAGTACGACTGCGAACAGCAGCGCGTACATGCAGAGCGCACCGGCCAGGACCGTTCCGAGGGTGGCTGCGTTGTACATCCATCGGTCGATCGTCGAGCTTCGGAACGATCGTTTCTCCCACAGCCCGTTGGGGAAGACGACCCACACCGTCATGGCGATCACCGCGGTGACTCCGATCATTGCCAGTCGTCCTAGGCTCATCGACGCCGCCATCTGCCAGATGCTCGCGTAGAACACACCGAAGGCGGACGCTGCGCTCGCGGCTGCAAGCGCGCTCGACAACGTGGGAACCAATCGCCACGGACGATTGCATCGAATCATTCCCGATACCAACCTGATTCGCCCGAATATGCTCGACGTCAGGAGAACTTCGGCACCCTCCCCGGAATCACTCGGAGCCCAGCGAGAGCGAGAGTATCTCCGTGGTTGCCGTGAGGGGTCGTCGGCTTCGATCAACTCGTGCAACACCGCCAGTGCGGCCGAGACAGCGCGTCGCCGGACCGCCAGTGTTCCGAAGGAGGGCACGTACAGCGCGCCTGTCGTACCCCCGCGAATCTCGGCGATCACCGGGCGCGACCCGAGACGGCGAGGAACCTCCGACACACACAACACGATGTCGTAGTTGTCGGTGGCTTGCACCGATGCCAGCCACTGACCGAGTGGGGCGGCACCGGTTGCGGTGGGTGGGAGCGGAACCGATGCTCCGGACACCCGCAATTCTCGCCGGTGCCCGTCGATCATCGCGTGATCGGGCAACTTCTCGATGATGGCGGACGCGACGGTCGACGCAAAGCCGTCGTCACTGACCACGCCGACCGAGAGGGGCGCGACGTCTGCGTCGGTGGCATGTGTGTTGTCGGTGGTATCCGGGCCCGCTGAGGCCGGTCGATCCAAGTGCATCCAGTTCGCTTACCCGATGCCATCTGATGCACACCACGTCTAGATGGGTTTGTCGTCCTGCACACCGGGTAGGGCTCCGACAATCGATGTAGTCCAGCGAGAGGGAGTTCCGATGCCGGCGAAGAACAACGAAACCGACGACCAGCCGCAACTGAAGGATCAGGGCCTGTACGAGAAGCTTCGCGAAGAAGGCAACTCGAAGGAAAAGGCTGCTCGAATCTCGAACGCAGCCGCGAAAGAGGGCAGGGAGCAGATCGGTGAGAAAGGTGGGAAGTCCGGATCCTACGAGGACTGGACCGTGGACGAATTGACCGACAGAGCCAAAGAACTGGGCCTCGAGGGTTACTCGAAACTGAAGAAGGAGGAGCTCATCGACGCGCTCCGACACCACTGATTCACTGCGGGCGCAGCGATGAGTAGTACTCCTGCTGGGATGGGTAGTAGTCGTCGAAACTCGGGAGTGGGTCGCCGCTTCCGGCCGCGATGAACATGTCCAGGTAGTACTCCCACCCCGGTCCGATGTCGCCCAGACCGTCCGTGCTTTCGCAGCTGTGTACGAGCACGAGAAGGGTCGCTGTGCCTCTCTCGGTCAGGCGGACCTCGAGTGGCCACTGGCCCTCGCCGGTCATCCGTACTGCCAGGAGGCCCGGTGCCTCACACGTTTCGATGGTCATGTCCGAGGCCGGCTCGCCCTCCTCGAAACTCATGGTGACCCGAATGGTGTTGTCTGAAACGCGCTCCCATGGACCGAACCACAGTGCCGTCCGGGAAGATTCGGTGAGGTGTGCCCACACGTCCTCGCGTGGTGCCGAGATGGTTCTGCTCAATTCGAGGGCGAAGCCGGTGTCGGTGGTTCTCAGTGTCCCCGTGGGTATCGGTGCCATCGGGTGATTATGCGACTCCGGCACCACTGCCGTCGAGCACCATCGTCATTGCCGTTGCGCGGGCACGGTGCTCGATGAACTCGAGCGAGCAATCGATCAGCTCGGGGCGTAGAGCTTCTCCACCAAGCCGAGGGCCCACATGGCGGTGAGGGGACCACCGTCGTTGGTGAACTTGTCGGTCCGCACGATCCGGTCGCTGCGCACCGCCGGTAATCCGGTCCACAGTGGGTTGGCGTTCATCGCCTGCAGATCCTCCTCCGATGTGATCGCGGCGATCATTGCCACTGCGTCGGATGCGGCGGTGACGTTCTCGGGTCCGTATTCGATCTCCGGGGTGGCGGCGGTCCAGGCGGAGCCGAAGCGCGCTCCCACATCCTCGAGCGCGATGGATGTCACGCGGTCGCGTCCAATCGAGATCCCGCCTTGCTCCGATGTGCTGACCGGCAGGACGACGGTATCAGCGATCGCGCTGCCGTACTGCGTCGTGAGTTCGTCTGCGCGAGTGCTGTATTCGTCGACTATCGTTCGGGCCTCGTCCTGCAGATTCAGTGCCGCGCCGATCGTTGTCACGTCCTGCTGCCAGCTGACTCCGGTGCCGGTGGAGCCCACCGGCAGTACCGGCGCGATGTGGCTGAGCTGGTCGTAGATTTCTTCGATCACCTCGTCGCGCCCGATTATGAGGTCGGGATCCACGCGTGCGATGGCTTCGAGATCGACCGTGTTTCGCGGATACAGCTCGGGAACACCGTCTGCAAGCAGCATCCTGGTGGGCTCGGTCAGAGGACCCGGTATTTCGGGCGGAGCTTCGGTTTCCACCGGCATTCCGGCGATGGGCAGATCGAATGCCAGGGCGATGTCGAGGTCGCGTCGTCCGTCGATCACGACGACCGACTCGATTCGATCCGGTACCTCCACGGTGCCGAACTGCGTGGTGACCGCGTGGGTCGCCGGGTATTTCGCCGCCGGCCCGGTGTCCGAACCGCAGGACGAGATCAGGGCGGCAGCAAGGACCGCGCCGAGGGCGACGGACAAGTGGGGGAGTCTCTTCACAACTTAAGTAAACCAAACCTAAGTAAATTGCGAAGAACTGGTCAAACGTCGTACTCGACTCGCACCGAAACGGGGTCGGTCTGCAACGCACGGAAGCCGGCTCCGATGATACGTCCGAGTATCGGATTGTTCGAGAAGGATCGTGCTCGGAGGGCAACGTCGTCGTCGGGCGCGAACGTTGCTGTTCCGGTGCGCCACCGGCTACCCACGCGAATGCGGATCCTCGGCTCGTCGGTGATGTTGGCTCCCCAGCCGGATCTGGTTCCGTGTTGGGATATCAGCCACGCGCCGGAGTCGTCGAAGGACGCCGACACCGGCACGCGCCGGGCGAGTCCGGTTCTACGGCCCACTGTCTCGATGTCGGTCACCAGCGAAGTGGTCACACCGATGGATGTCAATCCGTTGACGATGGGATTCGCGACGTATTTGCCGATCAAGCGCTCGCGTCGAAACTTCGCAGCACTGGTAGCGCTGGTGGGATTGCCCGTGCCGCGACGGTTGCGGAACGCGTCCCAGCCGTTGCGCTGCACCATCGTGGCCGCAGTCTTCCACGCCGGACGACTCGAATTCGGTTGCCGCCCAGCACCGATGAGCTGCAACTGGTCGGTGTGCCACTGCAGATCGAGAGCGCCGTTGATCTGCTTGAACGCGCTGGACTTCGACGGGACGCGCAGAGCCACGCGCGGCGACTCGACCCGATCCAGCGTGCCGTCGACCAGAGAGTTCGCGACGGCCGGATCGAGGGCCGTGGGACGGCCGAGACCCACCATGTCGCACTCGCCCGACTGGACCGCCGAACTCATCACCGAACGGGTGCGGAATCCTCCGGTCACGGCCAGTGGCACCGTTCCTGCAGCGTCGCGTACCGTCCGCGCGTATTCCAGGAAGTAGGCCTCGCGCTCTCGGGTACTCGAGGTGCCCATCATTGCGGGGGATTCGTAACTACCACCACTGATTTCGATCAGATCGATGGATTCTCGGACCAGATGCTCGACGGTGATCCGCGATTCTTCTTCGCTGAACCCGCCGCGCTGGAAGTCTGCCGAATTCAGTTTGATTCCCACGGCGAAGCTGGGGGACACCGTTGACCTGATGGCGCGGACCACTTCGAGAACGAACCGCATTCGCCCGTCGAGGTCGCCGCCCCAGGCATCGTCGCGTTTGTTGGACAACGGCGACAGGAACTGAGACACCAGGTAGCCGTGTGCGCCATGGATCTGGACGCCGTCGAAGCCGGCCGACTCGGCCACAGCTGCTGCCGTGGCGAATCGATCGATGATGTTGCGAATCTCGTTCTCGCTCAACGCACGCGGTGCCGGAATGCCCGGGATGTTGGGGGCAATGGCGGACGGTGCGACGGGCTTGGTGCGGGTGACGATCGGATTGGCCTGCCGGCCCGGGTGATTGAGCTGCATCCAGATGGGTGCGCCGCCGTCGGATGTTGCCTTTGCCCACCGAGCAAGTGCGTCGCGGTCGCGGTCGTCTTCGATGACGACGTTGCCCGGTTCTCCGAGATGGGATCGGTCGACCATGACGTTGCCGGTCACCACGAGGCCGTAGCCGCCCGCACCCCATCGGCGGTACAGCGTCTCGAGGCGGGAGTCGGGTGCATGCTCGGCCGTCGCCAGTCCCTCGCTCAGAGCCGACTTCATCACGCGGTTCGGCAGGATCTGCCCGCAGGCGAGTGTGAGAGGGCTGCTCAGGTCGATGACCTCGGTGTCGGGGGACATGGCGTTGCTCCGATTCCAGTGGATAGCCGTTGCGGGTTATGCTCAGCAGCATAGACAACGCGACCCTAGATGTAACTCCGCGTTACGTCAATAACGGTCGAGGAGGGTTCGAATGGCCAATCGGAGTAGCGCGCGGGCAGACATGCTGCGCAGCGCCGCGCAATTGTTCCGTCGGCGTGGAGTGGAAGCCACCTCGTTGGCCGACGTCATCGATCACGCGGGGGCGCCGCGTGGCTCGATCTATCACCATTTCCCTGGCGGGAAGCCTCAGCTGGTGGAGGAGGCAACGCGAAACGCGGGTGCCGCGATGAGCGCGATGATCTCGGCCGGCCTGGCTTCGGCCGGTCCGGCGGCAACCGTCCGGGCGATCATCGACGGATTCCGCAGCGAGCTGCTGGCGACGGATTACGTTGCAGGGTGCCCGGTCGCGCCTGCTGCGCTCGAGGGGCTGCATGCGCCGGCCGCTGTCGCGGCGGCAGGTGAGTCCTTCTCGTCTTGGGAGGACGTGATCGCGGCGTCCCTGTGGCAGCGCGGATTGGCCCGCGAGCGGTCCTACACGTTGGCGACTATCTCGATCGCCGCCATCGAAGGCGCGCTGATCGTGGCCAAGGCGCAGCGATCCACCACCGCTCTGGACCGGACGGAAACCGAACTGTTGGCCCTGCTCGGAGCGGTACTGGACGCGTCGAACCCTCCTCGTCCATGAGTCGGTAGCGGTTGGTCCTGTTGCTATAACGCTCAGTTACAGTTACTTTTCCTTCGGGAACTATGCCGATCGTCATAGTCGAAGGGATCCTGATGTCGTTGCCTACAACTTCCCGTCACCGAGCAGATGCCCCGCCGCGGAGTCGGCGATACCTGGCGCTGCTCGTCATCTGCGCAGCCGAGTTGCTCGTCGTTCTCGACAACACCGTCGTCAACGTTGCGCTGCCCTCCATGGGGTTGCAGCTTCGTGCCGATATCAGCGGGCTTCAGTGGGTGGTCGACGCGTACACGCTGACGTTTGCCGGACTGTTGCTCGCATTCGGTCACCTCGGTGATCGCTATGGCCGCAAGAGAGTAATGATCTTCGGGCTGGCCGGTATCGCGGTCATGTCCGTCGGCGGCGCTCTTGCCGCGGATCTAGGGCAGGTCGTCCTAGCTCGGGCGGCGATGGGTGTGTGTGCGGCAGCAGTGTTCCCGGCAACGCTCGCGCTGATCATCAATATCTTCACCGACGCCAAGGAGCGGGCGCTGGCCATCGCCGCCTGGACCGCGATGGCAGGTTTCGCGATCGCTATCGGTCCCACAGCAGGCGGTTTTCTGCTCGAGCACTTCTCGTGGCACTCGGTGTTCTGGATCAATGTTCCTGTGGCGCTGTCGGTTCTGATAGCCGCTGTGTGGTGTGTTCCGGAATCGCGGGCCGAGCACGTCGGGAAATACGACCCGCTGGGTATCGCGCTGTCGTTGGCCGGTATCACGGTGCTGGTGTGGGCGATCATCGAAGCGCCGCACAATGGATGGTTGTCTGCGACGAGTGTCGTTGCCTATGTTGCCGGTGCCGTCGCCCTTGCCGGGTTCGTCTGGTGGGAGCTCCGGACACCATCCCCGGTGCTGGACCTGAATCTGTTTCGGAACAGGCGGTTCTCGTTGCCGGCCTTGGCAATTGCCGTCGCCTATTTCAGTATGTTCGGGTTCCTTTTCATGATCACCCAGTACTTCCAAGGCGTGATGGAGCTGACGCCGCTGCAGTTCGGCATCCACTCGTTGCCCTTCGCGGTGTCCATCGCGATCGGCGCACCCATGGCCACGGTGATCGCACAGCGCATCGGAACTACGGCCGTGATCGTATTCGGCTTGGTAGTGATGAGCGTCGGGATGTTCATCGCCGGCCAGGTGAAGGTCGAAACCCCTTATCTGGGACCGGTTGTGGTGTCGATGGTGCTGATGGGCCTCGGTTTGGCAATCGTGCAAGGCCCGGCCACCGAATCGATCATGTCTTCGGTGTCGCTCGACGAAGCAGGTGCCGGCTCCGCGGTGAACGACACCACCCGGGAGGTCGGCGGAACCCTCGGAGTTGCCGTCCTCGGATCCATCGTCGCGTCGATCTACACCGCACAGGTGAGTCCGAAGATCGACGCGATACCCGACGCGATCATGGAGCCGTACCAAAAAGCGTTCGCTCGCGAAACGGTTGTCAGCGTCATCGAGATCGTCAAAGCGCCCACCAACCCGATCTTCGCGACGCAGAAAGCGGACCTGATCTACGCGATGAAGGCGGCCTCGTTGGAAGGCTTTCAGCTCGCATCGTTCGTCACCGTCGGGGCCGCCCTGACGTGCGCGATCGCTGTTGCGCTGTTCCTGCCCTGGCGACGGCCCGAGGGTAGCGGTGTGCTTCTGGCGTGGCGCGACCACACCGGCGCCGACGGGGTCAGTTGAAGGGCGTGCCGCCGGTGACGGCGATGGTCTCGCCCGTGATGTAGCTCGACTCGTTCGATGCCAGGAACACGTACGCCGGAGCCAGCTCCGCGGGGTGGCCGGGTCGTCCGAGAGGAACGGTTTCGCCGAACTTCTCGTACTTCTCGGCCGGCATCGTGGCCGGGATCAGTGGGGTCCAAATCGGTCCTGGCGCAACGGCGTTGACTCGAATCCCACGTGGTGCCAGGTCGCCGGCGAGACCCTTGGTGAAGGCTACGATTCCCGCTTTGGTGGTGGCGTAATCCATCAGCTCCGGAGATGGATTCGATGCCTGAATCGAGGTGGTGTTGATGATGGTCGCGCCTGCGTCCATCGTTTCCGCAGCGCGTTTGGAGATCCAGAACAGAGCGTACAGATTGGTCTTGAGTACGCGATCGAACTGCTCGGTGGTGATGTCGGCGATGCCGCCCATCTGAGCCATCTGAAACGCGGCGTTGTTGACGACGATATCGAGTCCGCCCAGAACGTCGGACGCGGTGTCCACCAGCTGGACACACTGATCTTCGTCGGTCACGTCACACGCGATCGCCCTGCCTGCTCGGCCTGCACTCTCGATCAGGTCGACGGTGGCCTGAGCGTCAGGACCCTCGGACTCGAGATGAGCGATGACGACATCGGCCCCTTCGCGAGCAAAAGCCAGTGCGACGGCCCGCCCGATTCCCGAATCGCCGCCGGTGACCAGGGCCTTACGACCGTGCAGACGGTCCGATCCCCGGTAGGAGTTCTCGCCGTGATCGGGGGCGGTCACCATGTCGCGCGTCAGCCCGGGGTGGTCCAAGCGATTCTGCTCTGCCCGCTCCGGCATCGGGAATGCGGAAGTGGGGTCGGTCTTGCTGAACTGGTCGGACATTGTCGATCCTCGCCTCGGTGCATGAAGTGCTCCGGACGGCGATACGACAGCCGCCCCGGAGTCGCTGTCCACCGAGGGTTTGCCGGATGCGGCCTTCTGCAAACCTGGGCCGTCAGTACCGACGCGGATCCGTCACGATCGCCGCCGCGCCCAGGGCTTCGAGAATCATGCGCGCCGGCCGCGTCGGCGCGAAGACTTCGAGCCGGCCGGCGCTGCGGGAAGCGGCGTCGATGATCACGCTGGCTGCGCCGGAGTAGATGAACGACACCGCCGACAAGTCCAGCAGCACAACGGTTTCCTTGTGCAGGGCCTCCCGGATTGCGTGTTCCAGATCGGCACGGGAGTTCAGCTCGAGATCGCCGGTTGCCCGGACGACAGTCAGGTCTGCCGAGTACGACTCGGTCGTGATCGAGTAGCCGGGACGGCTGCGAACGATGGGTGCGATTCGAGATTCGAGGTGGTCGGTGACAGTCACGGTGCGAACCTCTCAGTTCGGATGGCCTAGCGACCGGCATGCTCTGGGTGGAACCCGAGGGCTACAGGTTCCTTCGTATGCCGTGCGGCAATCCTGACAGCGCAACGTCACCGAATCGAGGCCTCTCCATCACGGAGCGATAGCGAGTGAGTAACGAGATGGTAACGGTGGATGTGAGGCAGCTGAGCGACGCTCAGGGCAAGGTGTGACCTGCGGCGATGAAGAGCCGATACCACTCCTGCCTGGTCAAACGCAGGTCCGAACCAGCGGCGGCCTCGACCACTCGATCGGGATTCGTGGTACCCAGCACAACCTGGATGTTCGCGGGATGCCGAGTGATCCACGCTGTCGCGATCGCCGACGGGGTCGAGCCGTGCGACTCGGCAATCTCATCGAGTGCGGTGTTGAGTTCTGGATAGTTCACTCGGTCTCCTACGAAGACGCCGGAGGCGCTACCGCTCTGAAAGGGCGACCACGCCTGCAAGGTGATGCCGCGCGCCCTCGCGTAGTCCAACAATCCGTTGTCGCGATCGATCGATTGATCCTCCGAGCTCATGTTGGCGGTCAGGCCGGCCGCGATCAGGGGGGAATGAACGATGCTCAGCTGCACTTGATCGAACAGAATCGGTTGTTCCACAGCGGTCTTCAGTAACTCGATCTGTCCGGGTGTGTGATTGGAGACGCCGAAGGTCAGGACCTTGCCCGACGCGTGCAGCTCGTCGAACGCCGCCGCCACGTCCTCCGGTTCGACGAGGCTGTCCGGTCGATGCAGCAGCAACGTGTCCAGATGATCCACACCCAGTGCAGTGAGGGATTCTTCGACCGTGGTGACGATGTGATCCTTGGAGAAATCGAACCAGCCTTCGCGAATGCCAACCTTGCTCTGAATCTCGACGCGCTCGCGCTGGGCCGGAGTCAGCTTCACCGCATCTCCGAATCGCTTCTCGCACGTGTGCGGGGTGCCGCCGTAGATGTCGGCGTGGTCGAACACGGTGACGCCCACGTCGAGGGCGGTGTCCACCAGCCTTCTGATCTGGTTCTCGTCCAGATCGGTGATGCGCATGAACCCCAGCACGATGCTCGAGACGCTTGCGCCGGTCTGGGGGAGGGGAAAGGTGCGCACGGTGGATCTCCTGTTCGCCGGTCGAGCTGTCGGGTCGAGTCTGTCAAAGACGGGCGGGCCGCTACCTCCAGGCTTTTGCGCAAGGTGTTGACAATATTGCGCAATACCTGCAACTGTTGTGCTCAGCATCACAAACAACATCCGAGGTGAACCATGGCACCCACCCTCACACAGGTGGCGCAACAGGCAGGTGTGTCGTTGTCGACGGCGTCGCGCGCCTTCAGCAATCCGGACCGTATCGGTGCAGACACGCTGGCCCGGATCATCGCCGTCGCCGACGAGATCGGCTACGTCGCGGCCTCGGGCCGATCGTCGGACACCCGTGTTGCCGCGACCACAGTTGCTGTCGTCGTGCCCGATATCGGCCACACCGTCTTCGCGAGCTTCGTCAAGTCCGCTCAGGCTCAGGGCTGGCATCGTAGGCAGACGATCGTTCTGACCGATACCGACGGAAGCTCCGATCGAGAGCGCGAGGTGATCGGGGAGCTGCAGGATCGGGTCGACGCGCTGATCGTCTGTGCGCCGCGGCTGCCCGCGGAGGACATCGTGCAACTTGCCGGCGATACCCCGCTGGTGCTGGTCAACCGATCCTCGGAAGAATGCGACTGCGTCGTGGCCGATTCGGAGGATGGAATTCGGCAGGCCGTGGACTACCTCGCAGCTCTGGGTCATTCGCATCTGGCGTACGTCCAGGGTTCACCGCGGTCCTGGTCCAACGAGCGACGCGTCGAGGCCGTCGAACAGTTCTGTGCGGCAAGAGGAATCGTGCTGGACGTTCTGGGTTGGCAGCAGGAAACCCTGGCGGGCGGTCACGCTGCCGCTGCCAGCGTCGTCGCCACTGGAGCCACCGCGGTCATGACTCACAACGACCCCATGGCCATCGGCGTCATGAACGGAGTCCGGTCGATGGGTCTGACGGTTCCCGGGGACCTCAGCGTCATCGGCATCGATGATTCGCCTCTCGCCGAGCTGTCGCATCCTGCGCTGACGAGCATCAACGTTCCGATGGGCCGTGCGGGCCTCGTCAGCTCCGATCTGGTGTTCCAACGCGCGGCCGAGCCCGATTCCCCGGCGCGCACCATTCATCTCCCCACCCAACTCGTGGTCCGGGGCTCGTCCGGCCCCGTCCACAACCGCACTCTCGTTCCAGGAAAGGACGATTCGAAGTGAAGGTCGTCATCGCAGATTCCAACCTTCTGCCTCATCGCGGACGATTCGAGGATCGGGTCGCCCCCGGCGTCGACCTGTCCTGGCACGACAGTTTCGACATCGATGCGATTGCTGCCGACATCGCCGATGCAACCGTGTACGTCGGCGGGAAGTTCCCGGCCGCCCTGGCCGAGGCATCGCCTGAGCTGCGGTTGGTGCATGTCGCCGGAGCCGGCACCGACGGCGTGGACTTCGACGCCCTGAGTCCGCACACCCTGGTGGCCAACACCTTTCACCACGAACGTTCGATTGCCGAGTACGTTGCCGCAACGGCAGTACTGCTCCGACGCGGATTCCTCGAGCAGGACCGGCAACTGCGAGAAGACCGATGGTCGTCGCCGGTCTACGACCGGACACTTCGGCAGTCCAGTTCGTTGGGTTCGGCTACCGTCGGATTCGTGGGCTTCGGTCACATCGGCGCTCGATCGTGGGCCTTGCTGAGGGCGTTCGGGTGCACTGGCATCGCGGTCACCGGCAGTGGATCCGTGAATGCGGCCGAGAACGGATTGGCCTGGGCTGCATCGACGGACCGCCTCTCCGATCTCATGACCGAAGCAGACGTCGTCGTGGTGTCCGCGCCGCTGAACGAGCGCACCACCGGCATGATCGGTGCCACGGAACTCGCTTCCCTCGGACCCGACGGGGTACTGATCAACGTCGGACGTGGCCCGCTCGTGCAACAGGACGCGTTGTTCGAGGCGCTGTCCACCGGATCGCTCGGCAGTGCCGCCATCGATGTCTGGTACGACTACCCGTCGCCCGACGGCATCGGTGCACCCTCGCCGCGTCCGTTTCACACCCTGCCCAACGTCCTCATGACACCCCATTCCTCGGGCATCACCGGTGAAACATTTCAGGGCAGGGTCGACGACATCACTGCCAACATCGGTCGACTCGCAGCGAGCGAACCCCTGACCAATGTGGTTGCCGGAGAGAACTTCACCGCAGAGGCGCCGCGGACGTGATCGTTCACCTCGGAATGGCGACCCCGAACTTCGGCATTCAGGAATACATGGGCTACGACCCGCTGGCGGCGAGATACGCGTACGAGTCCGCATATCTACCGGTTGCGCGTCGCCTCGACGGCTCCATGACGGATTGGTGACGAGATGATCGAACCGAGGCTGTCCCGTTCGGCGCTCGCCGGTTCGGGACTCGTTCCCGTACGGCCGGACGGAACCGGAATCGTGCACCTGGGACTGGGCAACTTCCACCGCGCTCATCAAGCCGTGTACACCGCCGCGGCAATGGAGCGAGATGGTGGATCCTGGGGAATCCTGGGAGTCGCCAACAGATCTCGTACGGTCACCGATGCCATGCTCGCGCAGGACCTGCTGTACGGGGTCGTCGAGATCTCGCCGTCCGGCTCGCGGGTCGGTGTCCCCGGGGCACACACCGGAGTCATGGTCGCGGCCCACGACCCCGCCGCCGTCGTGGCTGCCATCGCGGACCAGAACGTCCGGATCGTCACGATCACCGTCACCGAGTTGGGCTACACTTTCTCGTCCAAGACGGGCGCGCTCGATCTGGAATCGAGTGCAGTGCAACAAGATCTGTCCCGGGCGGAGACCCCGACCACCACTATCGGACAGCTGGCGCGGTCCCTGGCGGTACGGGCTCGAACTCACGGTGCTCCGATCACGGTGGCCAGCTGCGACAACCTGCTGGGAAACGGTGATCGCACCGCCGCTCTCGTACGCCAATTCCTCACCCGGTGCGGTGCGGACGACGTGATCGACTGGCTGGCAACGGCGGTGACGTTCCCCAATTCCATGGTCGATCGCATCGTCCCGTCCAGCAGATCGTCGTACGACGCCGAGTCCACCGCCGGATTGGGCGCTGTGGACACCATTGCCGTACCGGCGGAGCCGTTCACGATGTGGGTGATGGAGGACAAATTCGCCGCGGGACGTCCCCGGTGGGAAGCCGGCGGTGCCGTGTTCGCCGAAGACGTCGAGCCGTACGAACTGATGAAAGTTCGACTGCTCAATGGAACCCACTCTCTCATCGCATATCTCGGCGCACTCGACGGCTGCGCGACGATTCCGGACTCGATCGGTCGCCCTTTCGTCGAGGCCGCGGCCCGAGCAGTGCTGGTCGACGAGTATCTCCCGACCGTGCCCGTGCCGGACGGGGTGGACATCGACGACTACATCGCCCAGCTGTTCGTGCGATGGTCCAACTCGGCTCTGGGGCACAAGACCGCACAGGTCGGTTCCGACGGCTCGGCGAAGCTCGCGCAGAGAATTCCGACCCCAGCGCTCCACCATCTGCGCAACGGTGCTGTACCGCAATATCTCTCATTGACCTTGGCTGCGTACCTCTGCTGCATGTGCCCGCCGGACGGTTTCGATCCAGGCCCGCACGCCCGTGCGATGGCCGACCCTGCACGTGCGCGTTTGGCAGGACTTGCCGCCTCGGCAGCGTCCAGTGAGGATTTCGTCCGTTCGGTTCTCGAGCGCGGCGACATTCTCCCCATCGAGTTGACGGAGTTTCCCGAATTCATCACACGCACTGCGGAATTGGTGGATACTGTTGTTCGTCACGGTCCGATGGCCGCAGTGGTCGAAGCAGCGAGCTCTTCGCTCCGCCCCGTCGGCACGGCATCCCGGACCACACTCGACTGAACCATTCTCCTTCCTTCGTTCGGCCGTGGCCGAAACTTCACCCGAGGACAATCATGGACACAACCACAGAACCGTCGGACTCTCCCCGAATCGCTCCGGCCAAGCACGATCCGTCTGCCGTACGACGTGCAGCGTGGGCCGGTCTCATCGGCACCACACTCGAGCAGTACGACTTCGTCATCTACGGCACGGCGTCGGCGCTGATCTTCAACAAACTGTTCTTCCCCAACATCTCTCCGGCCGCGGGCATCATCGCGAGCTTCAGCGCGTATGCCGTCGGCTTCCTTGCTCGCCCCCTGGGCGGACTGTTCTTCTCCCGATACGGCGACCGCCTCGGCCGCAAGTGGGTTCTGGTCGCAACACTGATGCTGATGGGTGGCGCGACGATGGCCATCGGACTGCTGCCGACCTTCGAGCAGGTGGGACTGCTGGCCCCGGTGTTGCTGGTGCTGTGCCGGTTCTTCCAAGGCTTCGGTGCCGGTGCCGAACAGTCAGGTGGCGCAACCCTTCTCACCGAGACTGCCGAGATAGGTAAACGCGGAAGACTCGCGGCCCTCGTCATGACCGGTGCGGCCCTCGGCACTGCGCTCGGAGCCATCGCCTGGATTCTGGCCCAATTGCTTCCCGACGATCAGTTGATGTCCTGGGGTTGGCGGATGGTGTTCCTCAGCAGCATTCTGGTCACCATTGCCGCGTTCATCATCAGACGCAAGCTCAACGAGTCCCCGGTCTTCCAGGAACTCAAGGCAGCTCAGGAGCGCCCCAAGGCACCGGTGAAGGAAGTGTTCACCAACGGCAAGCGCCCGCTGTTCATCGTCATGTTCATGACCGTCGGAATCAGTGCGCAGTCCTACACCTATCAGGTGTTCATGGCCTCGTACATGAAGAACGACATCGGCGTCGATGCCACGTTCATCCCGAAGGTATTGCTCATCGGCGCGATCTGCGGCGGCATCGCGGCGTGGGGCTTCGGCTGGCTCTCGGACAAGGTCGGCCGCAAGCCGGTGTACATCGGCATCGTCAGCCTGCTCGTCGTCCTGCCGATCCCCACCTTCATGGCACTGAACACCGGCTCGCACACGTTGATCACCCTCGTGATGATCATCGGATTCATCCTGGCGTGCCAGGGCGCAGTCGGAGTCACGATGAGCTACTTCCCCGAGATGTTCGGAGCCCGATACCGTTACGCCGGAGTGACTTTGGGCCGTGAGTTCGCATCGGTGTTCGGCGGCGGCATCGCTCCGCTGCTGTGTGCGGCTCTGATCACCGCATTCTCCGGATCCTGGGTTCCCGTCGCCGTCTACATGATGATCATGGCGATCTCGGTGCTCGTGGCCGCGTCGTTCGCTCCGGAAACCCGAGACAGGGACCTGACCGATCCGGCCAATGCAACCGATCCCGTACTCGGCAAGGTCTGAACCCCGATGACCGAAGCAGTGCAGGTTCCGGAGAAGACCGTTGCCCTGATTGCCCACGCCGCCGACGATCTTCGTCTCGACACCGTGGTCGTGACACCCGCGGCACCGAACGAGGCCGTCATTGCCGTCGCCTACGGCGGGATCTGCGGCTCGGATCTCCACTACTGGCAGCACGGTGCGGCAGGACAATCGGTGTTGAAAGCGCCGATGAGGTTGGGCCACGAGGCATCGGGAACGGTGGTTCGCCGTGCCGAGGACGGTAGCGGACCCGTCGAGGGCACCACGGTGACGGTCCACCCGGCAACACCGGGCGGAACGGGCGCGAAGTATCCGGCGGATCGTCCGAACCTGTCGCCCGGGTGTCGGTACATGGGCAGTGCCGCGCAGGTACCGCACAACGACGGACTCTTCATCGGGCACGTCGCCGTCCCGACACGGATGCTCAGAGCATTGCCCGAGGGACTCGATCTGAGGATCGCAGCGTTGGCCGAGCCTGCGAGCGTCGCTTGGCACGCCGTCGAGCGCGCCGCCGACGTCTCGGGCAAGACCGTCCTCGTCGTGGGCACCGGTCCGATCGGTGCCCTCATCGTGGCGGTCGCCGCGCGGGCGGGTGCGGCACACATCGTGGCGGCCGACCTGACGGAGTTCTCGCTCGACGTGGCACGTGCACTCGGGGCGCATCGAACTATCGATGCTCGCGAGTCCGCAGCGATCGCCTCCGTGGAGGCGGACGTCACGTTCGAGTGCTCGGGCAACCACCGCGGCCTCGCTTCGGCGATCGACGGCACCATGCGCGGCGGGCGAGTGGTCATGGTCGGGCTACCGCCGGCGGGGGATCAGCCGGTGCCGGTGTCGCTGGCGATCACCCGCGAGATAGACCTGGTCGGTTCCTTCCGTTTCAACGACGAGATGGACGATGTCATCGAGGCTTTGGCGGACGGCTCGCTCGACGTCGAAGCCGTCATCACAGCGGAGTATCCCGTTGCGGAGGCGCTCGACGCCTTCGCGCTGGCTGCGGACGCGTCTCGATCGAGCAAGGTCCTACTGACTTTCTGATCGAGTGTCCGGTCGTTACTCGAATTCCAGGCGCATGGATTGCGTCGTGGCCTGGAGTATCACCACGAAGCCGGTCAGCGTCACCACGATCGGTGCCCACAGAACAACCGCGACGAATATGTCCACGTCTCGCTCCATCACGATGAACACCGCAACGATGGACGTGCCGGCCAAGCACAGTGCGATGTGCGCGGCCAAACGCCACTTGTCGAAGAAGAAGCCGGCCAGCATTCCAATGGGGATGAGGAACGTGCATTTCCCGAGCGTGACCTCGGGTGCGAAGTTCGCTGTGATGGTGGCTCCGAAGATCGCGATGTCGGCAATGACGACGAAGGCGAACGCTTGCCCGAGTGTCGGCCACGGGCCGAACCACCAGAACGCGCCCATTATGTACGCGGCGATCATGGACGTCCATTGCACGATCGACGGGAGCGGTGTGGTGGCGCCGTAGCCGTATGCCAGCTCGAGGGTGACCACAAGGGCCATGGACAGAGCAGCCGCCGAGACGATGCGTTTGACCACAGTGGTGATGGCGAGAGACGTCATCACCCCGACGCCCCACTGATAATGCTCGTTCGATCTGGTCGCAGCGCGAGTCATTTCGGCCCCTATCGTTCCAATCGGCAACCGATTGAAACACAGCCGTGATTGCCGGGGATCGACTTTCGCCGAGTCCCCACTCGTATCCTGTCCGTTCGGTTTTTCGGTCAGCTGGTCAAGCGTGCCAATAGTTCGGGGAGCGTCTCACCGATGTCGTGGCGGCATGCGACTCGGTATCTCGCGGCGCTGCCGAGAGCGCGACGTCGATCCGAATCGCCGATGACGGTCGAGATTGCACCGGCGAGGGCGGCAGCGTCACCGGGTGCGACGAGAATCCCGGCACCGTCGGCGAGGAACTCGTGGGTGCCACCGTGGTCGGTTCCGATCACCGGAAGTCCGTACGACATTGCTTCGAGCACCGACAACGGACCGGCCTCCGGTGACGTACTTGCCGAGACGACCACATCCCATCTGCGCAGCGCCGATGGGGCGTCGGTGTGTCCGAGGAACTCGACACGGCCCGCGAGGTCGGGTCGAGATGCTCGCTCGTGGAGCTCCGCGACGTACTCGCGGTCACCGGGGAAGCTCCCCCCTGCCAGTTCGACACGAATATCGGGGAGGGTGGCCACGGCGTCGAGCAGTACTCGATGGCCCTTCCACGGCGTGAGGAGGGCGAGTATGCCGACAACCGGCGGGGAATGCAGCTCGCCGCCGAAACGCGGTACCGGCCACGCGACTCCGTTGTGTGAGACCACGACCGGAAGGCCGGCCGCACGGAGAGGTACCGCAGTGGCTTCCGATACGGAAACCGCTACCCGAATTGCGGAGCGGGCGTAGCGAACTACCAGACGTTGCTTGAGGGACGTCATGGTGTCGTGGACCAGCCATGAGGCACCGTGGGGCGGGCGGGACAATGCGGCGACCGGGAGGGCGAAGAGCGAGTTGACGACAGTGGCCGTACCCGGCGCGCGGGCAATTGTGCGCACCGAACGTGATGCGATGACCCACCTCGCGAACATGCGTATCGCCGCGATACCTCTGGCCGCTCCTCGTTCGCCACCCAGACCGAGTTCGCCGATGGGGATGTGTCGCGTCGTCCTGGGGACGCGATCGGCCAGTGGGCCGTTCGGACACGCGATCACAGTGTCGTGGCCGCGGCGCTCGGCCTCGTCGATCAAGTCCAGCAGGACCTTCTCGGCGCCGGAGACCTGCCCGGTGTGGGCCAGGAACAGCACTGTCGATTCTTCGGTCATCTGTAGGCCCGTCTGTGCAGCGAAGGTCGTTCCGGCAGATCAATACACATCGCGGAGCAGCGCCACTGGGTCTTCACACATTCTCCGCAGCGCTGCATCCATGACCGACACGTCGACCATCTTGCTGCAGAACGAGGCCGTGTAGGTTCGCCCACCGGCAACTTCGGCGATGAGCATCGTGCAGCCGTCCGGGCCGTCCGGTTCGAGTGATGCGGCCATCTGCGGGGGTCTGCCGTCATCGGTCCAGTCGAGGTGATCGAACACTCGCACTCGGCCGAGGTCACTGACGGCCAACCGCAACGTCTCTGGAACCTCGACGACCGAATTCTCGTAAGGCGACTGCGCCGAACGTCGAATACGCGACGCCACATCGCGGAGATGCGACATGCCCAGTACTGCGATGGGCCAGCCGGATTCGATCACCTCGCGCATTGCCGTAGCGATGGCGACGGGAGTCGTGCTGGCGGGGAGGTGAAGTGGAATGCCGACGGCAAAGTTCCCGTGCGAACTCTGCTGCGCCGGATCGAGATAGCGCCTGCTGTTGAACAACACCATGATGTGATCGTCGACGTCGACGGCTTCTGCTCGAAGTGCAGCGCTCCACAGGGCAATCGATATCGACGCAGGGGTCGCTCCAGGCAGGTTCTCGGCCGTCCAGTGCTTGAGTTCGTCGACTACGGCTCTGCTCATGTACCCGGCTCGGCTGACTTTTCCGGCTTCCCAGTTCTCGATCCGGCGCCGGGGACCGGACCCGCCGTTGGTCTCCGACCGATGGCGAGCGCGCAGTGCCCAGAAGTCGGCCAGTGTCTTCGGATTTCGAGAGTAGTGACGCCACAGAGCTTTCCATGTCGTGCTCGGCGGCAAGCCTGCGGCCAGTCCAGGAACCAATGACCCGTCGGCATCGTCGCAGAATGCCGCCAACATCAGGACGCCGATCTGGCCGTCCCCGATTCCGTGCGAATAGTCGACAGCGAGATGGTCGTCGAACACGACCACTTCGAGTGGACCGCGGGTACCTCTTCGAGATCGAATGTCGGTCAGCATCTGCCCCAGGTCTTCGGTGGGGCTGCTGCTCGAGATGACATTGTCGCCGGCGATGTCGCTGCGGTACCGCCACCGTCGGGCATCCGACCGCGGTTCCAGCGCGATGTGCGGTGCCGCGTCGACGTGTTCGGCGGCGGTGAGCGTTCGACGCGTGCGCTCGATGTCGAGTCCGCGAACGGGGCCGACCGCGGTGACTATTCGGGTATCGGCGAACACGCGATCCAGCGCGGTCGAGCGGTAACTACGTTCAGCGGACGGCATCGACGACCTCCTGCATACGACTGCGGAAGTTGGCACGCGAGAAGCCCTCGGCCCATGCGCGAATCTCACTGCGGTCGAAGTCTTCTGGAGTGAACGACCGCATGGCGTCGGCGAACCCGGCGACGACTGCCTCGTCGGTGCCCGGCTGCACATGCAGGCCGGTCTTGCCTGGAATCACGGAGTCCATGGCACCGCCGTCACCCAACGCGATGACCGGGGTTCCGGTTGCCATGGACTCGACGGGGACGATGCCGAAGTCTTCTACTCCGGGCATCAGAAGGGCACGCGTCGTTCGATGAAGTTCGAGGAGCTTCTCGTGTGAAACCCGTCCCAGGAAGGTCGTTCTCGGGCCGGCCAGCTCTCGGCAGGCGTCCATCGCACGGCCGTCTCCCGCCACCACGAGGGGCACGTCGGCCTCGGCGGCAGCGCGCACCGCGATGTCGGGACGCTTGTAGGGGACGAGTCGACCGGCGAGCAGGAAGAAGTTCTCACGCTCGATCGACGGGTCAGGAGTGAAGCCCTGGGTGTCCACCGGCGGATGAACCACCACGGCGTCGTCGCGGCCCCACCAGTCTTCGATCCGACGAGCGACCGCAGTCGAGTTGGCTACCACGGTCGTCAGTTTCGGTGCGGCAGCGATCTCGCATCGACGGGCCACGGCCGACAGCGCCGTCAAGATCGCCGCTCCGGCTCTGCCGCCGCCTTCGCCTGCGCGCAGTTCGGGGTCCCAGGCCCACCGTGCTGGGCTGTGTACGTAGGCGATCACCGGGGAGTCGGTGGCGAACACGGCCTGTGTCGCGAAGGCGTGATGGCTCACCACCACTGCATCGAAACCGCGGAGCGGCATGCGGCGAAAGGCCAACGGCATCAACGGAAGAACAGGTGCGTACGACCGTTGGCCCAAAGCGCTGTACACGCGATCGAGGCCGGACGTGTGCGGCTCGTGGCTGATTCCCGACGGAACCCCGGACGGCCGGGAGATGGGTGCGAACACCTCGGCCGCGGGCCAGTGCAGGGCAAGTTGTTCGATGACGTGCTCGGATCCGGCGATTTCGGTGAATCGTTCGTGAACGACGGCAATTCTGTCAGCTGGCATTGCGTTGGCCTTCCGGCGCGATCGTCTGCGAGGTCTGTTCCGCTCGTCGGGTCGAGGTCTTGTTCTGCAATACCAGGTGTACGGGAATGGCGAAGTCGCCCAGTCGCCGTAGCGCCGCAGTTGCTGCCTTCTTGTCTCGTCCACGTTTCGACACCAGCACCACGACGGTCTCGACATCACCCACGTCGGTGTCCTGCCACCACTGTTCCGACAGGCCGAATGCCGCTGTGGCTTCGTGATGTCCGGTTGTCGGCCCCTGACCCCGTGTCGACTCGAAGACCGCACCGTCCCCGACCAACAGGAGAATCACGCTGTCGCCCTTGGGAGCAGCGTGTCGCGCACTTCTGGACGCAGGCCGGTCGCCGCGCTCGATGGCCGCAATCCGTGAAGCGACGACGGGGGGCATGGTGTCGCCGGCTGCCTGGTCGAAGTGTGCACCGTACTTGCGGGACACGCGCCGCGCCCAGGAGCGAGAGGGCGTGCGGCCGAGTCGTCCTCGAAGCAACACGATCAGTTCGGCCGCGACGATGAGGGCAGCGAGAGCTGCGACGAGTGCCTCCGAGACCGGTTTCGGTGAGACCGGAGTGGTGCTCTGCTCGGGGTTCGACAACACAACCAGTCGATCTCCACTCGCAGCGGCCTCGAGTTCACTCTGGCGGGTGCGTAGTTCGGCCAGCTCGGACAGTGATGCAGCCCGATTGGGATCGTCGGCGGGGAGAGCGTTCACCTGCGCCTGTTTCGCGTCGATGGCGGACTGTCCCTCGTCTGTTCGCTCCTGCGAGTCGCGGATCGCATTGTCCGAGGCGGTACTTGCCATCGTCGACACCATCGCCTCGGCAAGATCGGCGGCGAGTTCGGGGGATCGGGTCGTCACGGTCACGGTCAGCAGCGCAGGCGAGGTACCGGGAGAGAGTTCTACGCTCGAGGCCAGTTCCGCCGCGTCCATACCGGCGTCCACCTGTGAGAGGACCTGATCGAGCACGCCGCGATCGGTTGCCAATTCGATGAACGGTGCACGCATCTGCTCGATGAACGCGTCACCGGGAACGAGGGCCTGGACCGGTTCGATCTCGGCGACGATCGACGCGGCGTACTGCTTGTCGGTGAGCTCGCTCCTGAGGTAGAACACGCCCGCACCGACCAGCGCCGCAATGATCACGGCGGGCAGCAGTGCCCGGCCGAGCTCACGCATGTGTCCCGCGAGGTCGATCGGTGGGGGCACGTCGCCCCGGTGTACGGCATCGTGGACGGACATCAACCGCGTACCCTTCCGTCGTCGATGCGAGCGGATGTACCGCTTCGGTGATTCGTGGAGCCGATGGGCTCGATGATAGCCGGGCACCGGCGCTGTTCGCGTAGCCGTGCCGTTCGTGAATGGAGCTGCATATCAACAACATTGGAATAACATGCGCAGCGGTCCGAAAAAATCGTGAAACCGAACTTCGACTCCGCAGCGCGCGGACCGAATCGGGTGATGTGTCCGATGTACCTGCCGGCCTCACTGGGAGCGTGCACGGTGTCGTCCTTTCTCGGCGGATCCCGGCAACGGTGACTCGACGAGTCCGATGGCGACGAACGCGTACAGCGAGATCGCGACCAGTAGGGCTGCCGCAACGGAAACGAGCAGCCACAGACCGGGGTAGTGCTGTACCAGGAACCAGCCCCCGACCGTCGTGGCGACGGTGATCACGACGACGATCGAAATGGACTGCAACGGAAACAGTCTGGGGACAGGCATGCTTCGAGCAATCACGATCCACAGCAGGACGAGGGTGGTTCCGATCGTCGCGACCGTGGACACAGCAGCTCCGTCGTACGACATCCGCGGGATCAATACGAGGTTCAACCCGATGTTCAGGGCCAGACCGACCAACGCAACCACGGGGTAGTGACGTTGCATTCCGGCCGATGCGAGCAGAAATATGCCCAGCATCACCAACGACATCAGCGCTGCGCCGATCACGAGCAGACGGGCAGCGTGAGCACCGTCGACGAATCTGTCGCCGTACAGCAGACCGATCAACGGCTCGGCCGACGGTACGAACGCCGCGACAGCCATCGCGCCGAACAGCGCGAACAGCAGTGCGGCCGAACGTGAGCGAGCTCGGAATGCTGTGGTGTCGTGGGGCCACGACGCGACGAGCAAAGTGCTGATCGGTGCCACCGCCGCCAACACGAAGGTGTCGATCATGTCGGAGAATTTGTAGCCGATGGAATACAGTCCCACGGCCTCGAAGGTGTCGAGGAGGCTGAGCATCAGCATGTCGATCTTGAGCATGGCGATGGTGAGGGCGAAGCCGATCGCCAGCGGCACGGCCTCTCGCAGATACGGCCCCCAGCGGCGCACTTCGATGTGTCTCGACGGTCGCAACCCCATGGAACGGTTGCCAATACCGAAACCCTTCGTGACCAGCTTGAACACTTCGTTGACCACTGCTGGAAGCACGAAGATGAGCAGGGTGGGGGCCAGCACGGCCGCCAGCACGGTCAAGGCCAATTGTATTGCCTGGCCCGCACTTTCGGCCACGGCCACCAGCACCAGGCGGTGACGGCTCTGGAAGAGGACGCTCAAGGCGTGGCCCGGTGTGGCGAACACGACGACCAATCCGCCGAGCGCTGTTGCGAGCACCACCTCCGCCGGATACTGCAGTAGGAGAACGTACGCGACTGCCAGCACGTACCCCACCAACCCGAGGACGGTACGCAGAGCCAGGAACGACGACGCCGTTCGACCGATCTCTTCGGGATCGTCGTCCATCAGTTTCGCCAGCACGACGCGTCCGACTCCCAGATCGGTGACGACGGACATCAAGCCGAGCAGTGCGAAGACGAAGCTGAACTGACCCCAGTCGTCCGGTCCGAGGGATCGCGCGATGACGACGCTGCCTGCCCATCCCAGGGCTGCGATGATCACTCGGCTGATCAGGACGGCAATCGTGGCTTTGGCCGCAGCTTTCGGATCCGCGGCGACTGCGCGGTAGTCGGGGGGCTGCTCGGTGCCGTCTAGTGCGAGGTCCTCGGCCATCAGACCGCGCCTGCGGCTCGATACGCGTCGGCAGTGAGTTCCGCTGTTCGACGCCAGCTGATCCGGCGTGAGGCTTCGGCCGCAGCTCCGACGAGGGCGGCGCGGGCGTCCTCGTCGAATGCGATGGGCCGCATGGCCCGTACCCAGTCGTCCACGTTCTCCGACTTCACCAGAACGGCACCGTCACCCACGACATCGGGTAGGGCTCCGACTGCGCTGGCGACCACGGCACCGCCGCACGCCATCGCCTCGACCGGTGGGAGTCCGTAACCCTCGTACCGAGAGGCGTAGGCGGTCACGGTCGCAGCAGCGTAGAGCGCCGGGAGGTCCGTGACGTCGACGTAGCCCAGACCGTGCGAATTGTGCGGGGCGCTCGGCCCGGTGGAACCGGCACCGGCCAACACGCACGGTAGTCCGATCTCCTCCGCCGCATCGGCCACCAGTCGAACGTTCTTGCGTGGCTCCACTGTTCCGACCTGCAGGACGAATCGATCCGGCAGAGCGAACTTGTTGCGGACGGCGTCCACCTCGGCGTCGGTGGGAACGGCCGCCCATGCGGCCGGTGCCAGCCCGACGACAGTGGCTTCGCGGCCGCTGACTGCTTCGATCCGATCGGCGGTGAATCGCGATACCGCTATCAACAGATCTGCACGACGCAGCGCATGGCGAACCAGCCGCTGTTCACCCGCCGCCCTGAATCGGCTCGATGCCGACGGCATGTCGATGACGGAAAGGTCGTGCACCGTCGCGACAGTGAAGGCTTTCGTGAGCAGTGGGAGATCGACGTCCAGCCCATGAACCACATCGCACGCTCCGAGGGGGAGTGCTCCGAGTACTGCCCGAGCCGCACCGCTCGAGACGGGTCGCTCGATCGGCCGCACCGAGGGCGGGAGCTCGCTCACTGCGTCGCGCTGCACCGATGCGGCGAGGTCGGCATTCGGCAGGCAGTGCGGTAGCTCGTTCAGTAGTTCGCGTATGTAGGTCTGTACGCCGCTTCCGCCCGGTCGGAGGGCGAGCGCCCCGAAGACGATTCGTGTTGCGCTGCTGCGCATCCCACCACTCCTAACAAGAGCCAGAAATAGACATCGATCGGAAAGATCTCGAAGTACGTCGAGACGAGACTGGCGAACATGGCTGCGACGATCGACGCACCGACTCCCAGCGCCAGTGCGCCGTCACCACCGGGCAGTGTCCGCGACAGGCGCGTGCACCACAGCAGCGACGTGACGAGTAAGGCGACCACGACCCACAGACCGATGGGGCCGAGTTCGAGCAGCGCCTTCACGTAGTAGTTGTCCGGCTGATAGTTGGTCGACAGACCGGATTGCGTGAACGCCGTGCCCTCGGCAGTGGAAATACGGTCTGCCGCAGAACCACTCGATCCCAGTCCTGTTCCGAAGGGATGAACCAAGATGCTCGCGATGATGTTGGCCCAGCCGTCTCCACGCTGACCGAGGCTGCTCGACGAGAAGAAGACCGACGTTATCTTCGGTACGAAGGGAACCGTGACCGCCACGGCCAGTGCCGCCAGAGCAAGAGGTGCAGCGAGGTAGCGGAAACGCACAGCGATCAAGTAGATGGCCCCGACCGCGAGCCCGAGAATTGCTCCTCGCACGATCGAACTGGACATGGCGACCACCATCATCGGAGTCGCCCAGAGGAACAACATGTTTCGGCGTCGGCGCGGATCGGCCAGGGCAACGGCTCCGCCCACGAGCAAGGCCAGCATCACGTACAGCCCGAACGGGAAGGGCAGGTTGAACGTGCTGAACGTTCGGAGCAGGCCGCCCGAGGTTCGCACTTGCGTGCCGTACTCGTACCCGAGCGACACCAGCGCAGCCGGTCCGGCCACAAGTTGTGCGATGCCCACCGCCGAGGTGAACACACCCATACCCATCAGGATGGAGACGAGGTGATCGCGATCCTTCGCGTCGAACGGTGCGAACCACATCACGGCAACCAGCAGAACGTAGAAGAACGTCACCTTGATACCGAATATGCCGACGATGCCGAACGTGGCGAACGCGGAGATGCTGCCGAGTACGACGAACAGGGCCGCCGCCGGCCACCACGGCATGAACACCCGAGGCGTCGAGCCACGGACGTGTCGCGGTCGGCGCAACCACGCACACAGAACCGTGAAGACGACAAGCCCCTCCTTCCAACCGGACACCACGCCGGGCAGGGGAACGAGAACCAGAAGGCCGTGCAGTGGAACGAATGCGGCGAGCAACAGTATTCCGCGCTGGGGTCGCCGGTAGATCGTCACAGCAACTGCGCAACCGAGCGCGACGACCACTACCGCGCCGAAACCGATGGCGACGTACGTGATCACGGGGTGACCCGAACGTGGCCGTATTCGGCGTAGACCACGATCAGTCCTCGGCGCGTTTCAGAACGGCCAGCACTGTGAGGAACAGGATCTTGATATCGAGCCAGACGGACCAGTTCTCGATGTAGTAGTTGTCCCACTCCGCGCGGTCCGCAATGGAGGTCTGGCCGCGAAGGCCGTGAACCTGAGCCCATCCCGTCACACCGGCCTTGACTCGGTGGCGTTCGCCGTATCGACGGATCTGCATTTCGAACAGGTCCACGTACTCGGGTCGTTCCGGCCGAGGGCCGACCAGACTCATGTCACCGCGAATGACATTGATCAGCTGGGGAAGTTCATCCAACGAGGTCTGTCGCATGATCTTTCCGATACGGGTGCGCCGATCGACTCCCTCGACGCCACCGGGCGCGTCCCCTGCCTTTCGCTCGAACGCGGCGTCCGATGCGCGCGGGGGCCGCATGGAGCGAAACTTCAGGCAATCGAAGGGCAATCCGTCCCGCCCGATCCGCTCCTGCGCGAAGAAGATCGGGCCGGGGGAGCTCAGGCGCACGAGCAGCATCAGCGTCAGAAAGACGGGGGAGAGCAGCAGGAGACCGAATGCCGTCAGGACTCGATCGAGAACACCTTTGAGGGCGAACTGCCACCCCTTGGGGTTCACGTGCGGCAGCACCATCAATGGCAGGCCGCCGATGTGCTCGACGCGAGTGTTGACACCGACGGCGTCGTACAACCTGGGCACCACCCACACCCGCATACCGAGCCGATGCGCAGTTCTGATCGCTCCGACCAGGACTCGGTCTTCTGTCGGAGCGAATGCAACGATCAGTTCTTCCGCACCGGTCCTACGCGCAACTGCCTCGAAATCGCCCGGCAGCCCTAGGTGTGGCAGATCGGGTAGCTCGCTTTGCGCCGAGACGTCGGCGACCGGGGCATCGCCGACGTAACCGACCGGAGCAAGACCGTACTCGGGAAATTGTCTTGTGCGAGAGACGAGTTGATGTGCGATCGGATCGTTGCCGAGCACGATGGCCGGCGCTGCGGATCCGAACTTGGTGCGAAGCAAGCGCTGGACGACGACGCGGATCAGGCGGGCGATCGCAATCGTGAGCGCGCTCAGCAACCACAGTCGCAGCACGACCGCGCTGGGCCGGTAGTCGGTGTCGGCCAGGAACATCACGACCGTCAAAGCGAGCGATGCGAACGCAACAGCCGTTTCGGCCGGCCCTATCTCGTCGAGGAAGTTGCGACGTAGGCTGCGCCGGTACATCGACTTGCCGGCCATGATTCCGATGAGTAGTGGCAGGAACAGCCATGGGAGCCAGCCGGTGTCGGTGAGACTGCCCGAATGCCACAGTAGCGCTCCGATCAAAGCAACGGCACCGGCGAGCACATCCACCGCGACGGTGATCGCGGTGTTGAGCGGATCGACCCGTAGTCGGTCCACCAGTGTGCGGCGGACCGCAGCGGTGTCGGGCTCGACAGACCGCGGGCGAGTGTGCGGTGATTCGAGTGTTTCGGGCACAGCTTCTTCCCGGTGGCTAGTTTCGGATGGGTAAGTCTTTGATATCCCATTGAATGTATACCGCTGAGAAAGAGGTCACCCGGTCGACTTCATGAAAAAAACCCGAGGTCGGTTGTAGGCCGAGAAAAGCTATTAGCAGTTGAGGAAAGTGGCCTTTATTCGAAAACTCGCTCGCGAATAATCCAGGCCAAGTCCTGCAGTATCTGAACGTGGCCGGTGGTCCACTGCCGCGGCTGTCGATCCCACACGCAGAGGGTGCCCACGGAATGGCCGTCGTCGTCGACGAGCGGAACTCCGAGGTAGGAAACGAACAGATTGCTCTGGACCGACGGATGATCCTTGAGTGCGTCGTTGAGTCTCGCGTCCTCTACCACCAGCGGCTGGCCCAGATCGATCGCATAACGGCAGATGGACGCGTCGAGAGGAACCTCCTGCGCGCCACCGAGTTCCGACGGAAGTCCGAGTGCACTCTTGAAGTACTGACGTCTGTCGTCGAGAAGCGAGAATGCGGCCGACGGAGCGTCCAATGCATCGGCGACCATCGCGACGATCCGGTCGTAGCCGGCGTCGGATCCGGTGTCCATCAACCCTGTCCGAGTCACTGCTGCCAGCCTCTCGGGGTCGTCGATCGGGGTACCGAATGCCCGCGTCACCTCGACCGGGTCGACGCCCTTCTCCGAGGCGGCCTGCAAGGCCCGCAGCAACGCACCCACGTCGGAGTCCTGGTCGTCGGACAGTTCGCGAACGAGTCGGTCCACCACTGCGCGCCGAATGAATTCTTCGGTGGAAAGACCGGATTTCTCCGCTTGCCGGGCGAGTAGCTCGTTCAGACGCTCGTCGAAACCGGGAAAGCCTGTAGTCATTGGGCAAATGGTAGTACAGGCAAAGTTGTCGTACCGATGACTGCCGCAAGAAGATATTTTTCGATTCTGAAACACGCCGCCTTTGCGACAATGCGTATGACAATCCATTCGTGAATGACTGCGCCCCGTTGTTGCTAGCATCTGTCGATGAGAAGGAATTCGACGCGACGAGCGAGTGCCGCACTGGTGATCATGCTGTTGGCGTTCGCTGCCGGGTCGGTACCCGCTGCTGCATCTGCTCTGCGGTCCCAGCAGGCCGAAAGTCCATTGTGTGCTCGGCAGTCCGATGCAGTTCGGATCGGGGTATCGCCGGGCGCGTCGATAGGCACACTGTCTCCGGCGGATCTGGATCGGGAACTCACTCTTGCTCGAGACGCCGGGGCTTTCGCCGTTCGTGTCGACATCGATTGGTCCGCAATCGAATCGACTCGGGGCCGCTTCGATTGGAGTCGCACGGACCGAGTTATCGACGCCGTTGTGGCCCACGGGATGTGCCCGCACGGCATAATCGCCTACACCCCGAGATGGGCACGAGTGGCGGCTGCCATCAACGATTCGCACTCCCGACCTGCCAATGCCGCCACCTTTGCTGCGTTCGCCAAGACCGTGGCGCAACGGTACTCGAGCCGAATCGGCATCTGGGAGGTGTGGAACGAGCCGAACATCGTGACGTTCTTCAAGCCGGCCCCCGATGTGACGGCGTACTCGGCGCTACTGCGCGCCAGCTATACCGCAATCAAGCAAGTGCAACCCGCATCCACGGTGCTGGCGGGTGGGATGGCGCCCTCCGAGGACACCAACGGAAACATCTCCGGTACGTCGTTCCTGTCGCAGATGTACGCGCAGGGGTCGAACAAGTACTTCGACGCCTTCAACGTCCACCCGTACACATGGCCGTATCTACCCAACGACCCCAGCACCGCGTCGTGGAACACCGCCATGAAGATGTGGTCCATGCGAGACACCATGATTGCCGGTGGTGACAGTGCCAAGCAGATCTGGATCACCGAGTTCGGTGCTCCTACCGGAACATCTCCCAACAGCGTCAGTGAGCAGGTGCAATCGGACAGCATCGGGATCGTGCTCGATGCTGTCCTCGGTAACGATTGGCTCGGGCCTGCCTACGTCTACAGCCTCCGCGACGCCGGTTCCAACACCGCCGACACCGAACAGAACTTCGGATTGGTGCACAGAGACTGGACGCCCAAGATCGCCTACGGACGCGTCGACGCATATGCCGCGGAGCACTCCGGTCGATGATCGACCGATTCTCCTGGTGTGGGCTACTGTCTGCCCATGACGTCGCAGCCGGGGGGCTCGTTTCCTGATCGTGTAGAGGTCTCGTTCGATTCGCATGGGGATTCCTGCGCGGCGTGGCTCTATCTTCCGAACGACCCGCGCCCAGCTCCGGTGATCGTCATGGCGCACGGTCTCGGCGGTACCCGGGAGATGCGACTCGACGCCTATGCCGAGCGCTTCTGTGCCGCCGGGTACGCCTGCCTGGTGTTCGACTATCGCTACTTCGGGGCCAGCGGCGGCGAGCCGCGCCAGTTGCTCGATATCGAGTCCCAGTTGCAGGACTGGGCTTCGGCCATCGCCCATGCGCGTTCGCGTACCGATGTGGACAACGGTCGAATCGTGTTGTGGGGCTCGTCGTTCGGCGGGGGCCACGTCATAGTCGCTGCCGCCCGAGACCAACAGGTCGTGGCCGTCGTGGCGCAGTGCCCGTTCACCGACGGCATTGCGTCGGGGCTGGCGTCGAACACGTGGACCTCGGTGAAGCTGTCCGGCCGGGCCTTGGCAGACCTCGCGGGATCGGTGATCGGGCGCCCGCCGCTGATGGTGGCGACGGCTGGGCGACCCGGGACGACCGCGCTGATGACCTCACCCGACAGTTACGACGGCTATCTGGCCCTCGCTCCTGACACCGACGAATCGTTCCACAATCGGGTAGCGGCCAGAGTCGCGCTGCAGATCGTGCGGCACCGGCCCGGACGTCGAGCCGAGGATGTTCGATGCCCCATTCTGTTCGTCGTCTGTGAGACGGACTCGGTCGCGCCCGCAAAAGCAACCCTGCGGTACGCACGGAAGGCTCCGCTCGGCGAGATCAGGACCTACGACGCCGGTCACTTCGAGATCTATCTGGGAGAGGCGTTCGAGAGGGTGGTGGCAGATCAGCTCGAGTTCCTGACGCGCACCGTGCCACTGCACCGTCAGTAAACGTCGCGCACGTAGCGCTTCTCGGCAGCAAGAGCTTTGACGTAGGCCTCGGCACTGCTGGGAGCGAGCTTTCCGTGCTGGGCCACCACGCCCTTCAGCGCAGCATCGACGTCCTTGGCCATTCGCGTTGCGTCGCCGCAGACGTAGAAGTGGGCGCCACGAGCAATCCAGTTCCACAACTCGGCCCCGTGCTCACGCATCCGATCTTGAACGTAGACCTTGTCTTTCTGATCGCGCGAGAAGGCAACGTCCAGGCGGCTGAGCGACCCGTCCCGCATCATCTCTGTCAGTTCGTCGCGGTAGTAGAAATCTGTATCCGCATGTTGCTCACCGAAGAACAGCCAATTCCGGCCGGTGTGACCCAGAGCCCGACGCTCGTGCAGGAACGCTCTGAACGGGGCGACGCCCGTGCCGGGGCCGACCATGATCATCGGGGTGGCGGGGTCGTCCGGTGGCTTGAAATGCGAGGACTTCTGCACGAAGATCCCCACCTCGTCGTTCGCCGCGTGGTCGGCCAGATACGTCGAGCACACGCCGCGTCGCGGAACTCCGTGCACGTTGTACCGTACCGCCGAAACAGTCACCTGTACCTCGTTGGGATTCTCCTTCGGACTCGAGGAAATCGAATACAGGCGCGGCTGCAGCGGTTTGAGAACTCCCAGCCAGTCTTCTACCGACGCCCTGACCGGATGGGCAGCGAGGACATCGATCGACTGGCGACCCCACATCCAGTCGAGCAACGCATGTTTGTTGTCGGGATGCAGCATTGCTTCGAGATCGTCCACCGCGGTCCGGCGGTGAATGAATTTCAGTAGATCCGGTGTTGCACGGGCGATCTCGAGGTGGCTGCGCAGTGCCGTGTGCAATGTCATGGCACCGGTGCCGCTGAGATCGACATTCGTGTCGCCGTCCAGTCCGGTTGCCAGCAACCACTCGTCGACGAAAGCATCGCTGTTGCGCGGCCAGACTCCGAGCGCATCGCCCACTTCGTAGTCGAGTGTTCCGTCGGGTAGGTGAAAGCCGAGTTGACGCACGTCCTTCATCGATCCGCGCGAATTCAGTACTCGGTTGCGTACGACAGTCGTCACGAGCGGAGACTTCTTGCTGAAGCGCGCCGGGGCGGCATCGTGTGTTGTCTGTTCGATAGGTCGTGTCTTCTCCACCGTCGTCGGCGCGACGAGGCCACCTGTGTTCGAGGGGCTGGCGGTGTCATCGTTACGAAGGCAGACCACCACCGCGTCGAGCCACGATGCGGCCTCGTCTTCGTAATCGGGTTCGCAGTCCACTCGGTCGAGGAGCCGGGTAGCACCCAATTCGGAGAGACGCTCGTCGATCCTGCGGCCGTGGCCGCAGAAGTCGGCGTAGCTCGAGTCGCCGAAAGCGAGTACTGCGTAACGGATTCCATTCAGACCGCGCACCGACTCGGCGACCAGGCTGTCCCAGAACGTCGCCCCGTTGTCCGGAGCTTCGCCGTCACCGGTGGTACTGCTGACGATCAGCACATCTGCCTCGGCGGGCAGTCGATCGACGGTGAAGGAGTCCATCGAGTGCTCCGCGACGGTCAGCCCTGCTCCCTTCAGATGTGACAGGCAGGTCTGCGAGTACTCCTCGGCAGTCCCGGTCTGCGAGGCCCACAGCAGAAGAAGCGGCCGCCCCGACGAGTCGGGGGAGAGGTCCGGTGCCGTGGTCGGCGCGCCGTCGAAGTCGATTCTGCGCGAAAACAATCCGGCGAGAACTCCGTCGAGCCAGGCGTGAGTCTCGGGGGACAGGGGTGTCTGCGCCGGCAGGGTGGGAGTTCCCGCGGCCGCACGGCCTGCCGCGCTACCCAGACCCTCCAGCAACCCGGCGATGTAGCTCTGCTCGACCGCGGTGAACGGTGCCGACGGGCGGGCGGGTCGGCCGACCATCTCGGCGAGTGCGTCGATCGGATCCTCGGTACCGTTCTCGACCACAGGCGACGGTGGCTCCACTGCAGCAACTTTGGTGAGTGTGACTGCGCACGCCTTGAACTCGGGTTGCTGGCTGTACGGATCGACCGCATCGTTGGTGACCGCATTGATCGCCAGATTTTCGCCGAACTCGTCGTTCCAGTGAAACGGAGCGAAACAGTTGCCCGGGAGAACTCGATCGGTGACGACTGCCGGGAGTACCGCTCGGCCCCGTCGAGATACGATTTCCACACTGTCGCCCTCGGTGAGACCGAGACGGTCGGCATCGATGGCATGTACCTCGACGAACGGGCCGGGATCGAGCTTGTTCAGCTTGGCGACCTTGCCGGTTTTGGTCATGGTGTGCCACTGATGGGGCAGGCGACCGGTATTGAGAACGAACGGGTAGTCGTCGTCGGGCATCTCGGCCGGTGCCATGCTCGGCCTGGCGAAGAACTGTGCTCGTCCGGTGGGGGTGGGGAAGGACAGTGCGGGAATCGATCCGTCCTCGCAGATGCGTTGTCTCTGGCTGACCCCGTCGTTGAGGTAGCGGATCGGGTTTCTTGTGGTCGTTGCATCGGGCGGGCACGGCCACTGGAGTGGATTCTCGCGCAGGCGCTCATAGGTGACACCGCGGATGTCGTAGCCGGTGTCAGGGTTCGAGAATCGCTTGATCTCCTCGAACACCTCCTCGGCGCTCGAATAGGTGAATGCCTCCGAATATCCCAGCGCGCAGGCCATGTCGGCGATGATCTTCCAGTCCGGCAGAGCCCCGCCCGGTGCCTCGACTGCCGGTTGGAACAGCGTCAGGTTGCGCTCGGAATTGACCATCACGCCCTCGGCTTCGGTCCACAGGGCCGCGGGAAGCATGACATCGGCGTAGCTGTTGGTCTCGGTATCGGCGAATGCATCCTGAGTGATCACCAACTCGGCGCGTTCCAGGCCGTCGATCACTGTCGTTCGGTTGGCCACCGAGGCAACCGGATTGGTGCAGATGATCCAGCAGGCCTTGATGTCCCCTGCGGCGAGCTTGGAGAACATCTCGATGGTTCCGCCGCCGACGTCGGTGCGGAGCGTCCCCTCGGGGATGCTCCATCGATTCTCGACGAATTCACGGTCGGCATCGCTGATCACCGATCGCTGCCCCGGGAGTCCCGGGCCCATGTAGCCCATTTCTCGTCCGCCCATGGCGTTCGGTTGCCCGGTCAAGGAGAAGGGTCCGCTTCCGGTCTTGCAGATGGCACCGGTCGCCAGATGAAGGTTGCACAGTGCGTTGGTGTTCCAGGTTCCGTGCGTCGACTGGTTGAGGCCCATGGTCCAGCAGCTCATCCAGTTGTTCGCATCACCGATCATCGCGGCCGCGGCGCGCAGGTCCTGCTCGTCGAGACCTGTTGCAGCACAGACTTTGTCCAGGGTGTAGTCGGCGAGGAATTCCGGCATCGCGTCCCACCCGTCGGTGAATTTCGTGATGAACTCGGGGTCGGTGTTGCCGTCCTCGACGATGAGCGCCAGCAACCCGTTGAGTAGGGCCAGGTCCGAGCCCGGCTTCAGTTTCAGATGCAGGTGGGCCTTGTCTGCGGTCGCGGTACGTCGAGGGTCGACGACGATCAGCTTCGCGCCGGCCTTGACTCGGTCCATCATCCGCAGAAACAGAATGGGGTGGCAGTCGGCCATGTTGGAGCCGATGACGAAGAAGACATCGGCGTGGTCGAAGTCCTCGTAGGATCCGGGCGGGCCGTCGGCACCGAGCGACTGTTTGTATCCGGTTCCCGCGCTTGCCATGCACAGGCGCGAGTTGGATTCGATCTGGTTGGTGCCGATGAACCCCTTGGCCAATTTGTTCGACAGATACTGAGCTTCGATCGACATCTGCCCTGATACGTACAGTGCCACTGCATCGGGACCGTGCTCGTCGATGATAGTGCGGAGCCGCCCAGCGGCGTTGTTGATCGCCACCGCGGTGTCCGTGCTTTCCGCGCTCTCGCCGCGGCGATGCCGAATCTGCGCTTTCTCGAGTCGACCGGGACCGGCCAGCATGTCTGCAGTGGTCGTTCCCTTGGTGCACAGGCGGCCGAAGTTGGCCGGGTGAGACTTGTCGCCGACGGACTTGGTGACGACGGACCTGGTGACGACGGGGCGTGCGTCCGCCGACGTCGAGAGGCCGCCGACCTGGAGCACCATGCCGCATCCCACACCGCAGTACGCGCAGAGTGTCTTCACCGTGGTGACCATGGATTCCACAGTGCCCGGCCCAAGGTGCGCGGCCATTACACGTCAGTTAGCCCGATATGACGTTGTCCTCACCGTGCTGTGCGGGGCTCGGTGATCTGGTGTCGTGAAGCGCATCGCATTGGGTGAGGAGGTAACACGAACTTTACGCCTCGCGATTGGTACTCGAACGTTATTCATCGAACGGGCTGTCGAGTGGAATGTGAAGATTCTCCGCTGGCACAATCGTGCGAGTCGGGCTCGAAGTGGGAAGTGGTGTGGTTGATGAGGGTGAATCGCGGATTCGTACTCGCCGCGGTGGGAGTCGTCGCTTCGGTGGCGGTCCTGTCGGGATGCAGCTCTGCGTCGGACATTTCCGAGCCCTCGGTGCCCATCGACTCCAACCCGATGACCGAGCTGATGAAGCCGAAGTTGACGTCGAGTGTCCTCGACGGAGCAGTCGGATTCTCGCCCGCCGACCCGGTGACCGTCTCGGTGGCCGACGGCAAATTGTCCTCGGTGACGATGCTCAATCCGGCTGGAGAGCCGGTGTCGGGGGCAATCGCGCCCGACGGTTTGTCGTGGACCAACACCGAGCCGCTCGGCTACGACCGCGAGTATCGCGTGCAGGCCGACGCATACGGACTCGGGGGAGCGTCGAGCACGATCACCAGCTTCACCACCAGCCAGCCCGGTAACTTCACCAAGCCGTACGTTCTGCCGAATCCCGGTGACGTCGTGGGTATCGGGCAGCCCGTCGCGGTCCAGTTCGACGAAGCCATCACCGACAAGCTTGCTGCACAGAACGCGATCACGGTGACCACGACGCCTGCCGTCGAAGGCGCGTTCTACTGGGTCAACAACAAAGAGGTTCGCTGGCGACCACAGAATTACTGGGCACCGGGCACCAAGGTCGACGTGGCGGTGAACGTGTACGGGCGCGACCTCGGTGACGACATCTACGGTCAGGAGAACGCGACGACGTCGTTCACGATCGGTGATGCCGTCATCGCCACAGCCGACGACAACACCAAGCAGGTGACGTTCAACGTCAACGGCCAGGACGTCATCACCATGCCGACGTCGATGGGCAAGGACAGCACCCCGACCGACAACGGCGTCTACATCATCGGTGACCGTTTCGAGCACCTCGTGATGGATTCTTCGACGTACGGCGTGCCGGTGAACTCGTCCACCGGATACCGAACGCCCGTCGATTGGGCGACGCGAATGTCCTACAGCGGCATCTTCTTCCACTCCGCACCGTGGTCGGTGGGGCAACAGGGGTACTCGAACGCCTCGCACGGTTGTCTGAATCTGAGCCCGACCAATGCCAAGTGGGTCTACGACAACACCAAGCGCGGCGACATCGTCGTCGTGAAGAACACCGTCGGTGGAACGCTGTCGGGTACCGACGGCCTCGGTGATTGGAACATCCCGTGGGACGAGTGGAAAGCGGGCAACGCCACCACGGTCTGATCGGTTTCGATCGGGTGGGTCAGCTTCGATCGCGGGTTTGATACAGCGAAGGATCTATGCCGAGTGTCTTCAGGTACGCCACCGGTTCGATGCTCGAGCCGTTGTTGCGTACTTCGAAGTGCAGATGCGGTCCTGTCGAATTGCCGGTGCTGCCGACTGCGCCGAGTACGTCTCCCGGTGCCACCTCGTCGCCGACCGACACCGCGAGGCTGGACTGATGGCCGTAGTAGGTCTCGGTATTGCCGCTCTTGACCCGAACGAGCTTGCCGTAGCCGTCGCCCGCGTCTCCGGCCTGAACGACGGTTCCGCCGGTCACCGCATGGATGGGGGTCCCGCTGTCGGCGGCCAGGTCCACGCCCTGGTGGTACTGCGCGCCGTTGCCGGTCGGGTTGTTGCGTCCGCCGTAGCCGGAGGTGATGCGGTATTTGCCTGCATCGATCGGCAGCACGGCACCGCCGAGACCGACGGTCGGCGGTGCGGTCGGTAGTTCGATCTCGGGAACATCGACAGTGCTCGGAGCGTCCGGCGAATCCGGTACCGACAGCACGTCGCCGTCGAGAACGATCGCCGCGACCTGGTTGATGAGAACACCGGTGGCGTCGAGCACCGCGGCGAGAATCGCGGCCCGCTGTTGGGCATCGGGCTGGGGGATCGGGATCTGAGGTAGTTCGATCGTGGGTTGAGCGGTGGCCACCGCTGGGCTGAGCAAGCCGGTTGTGCCGATGCACAGTGCTGCCGACAAGATCGAACCCGCTATGACTCTGTGCATTCTGCGACCCACGAAAAGCCTCCTCGTCTGCGTCCTCCGCGCACCGTCGGATGGGTGCGCGCAGGACGTAAGAACATGTTCGGTGACGCTTCGGGGCACGCTGAACTCACGTAGCAAAAAACACATGAATCACATTGGTACTTTTCTTCCCCAAAAGTGCCATTAGTAACCGTACGTCACATCAACCCCACAGGAAACCTGAAAGTTGAATTACAACAACGTAATTCGAGGTCAGGGTGGGTGCCTCGGCACCTCCGGCCGGTCTGAGACGTGTGAAATGAACGCACGAAAAAGGCCGGTCTCACGAGGAGACCGGCCTTCTTCGTATGGGGTGAGCGACGGGACTCGAACCCGCGACATCCAGGATCACAACCTGGTGCTCTACCAGCTGAACTACGCCCACCATTGCACGCGTCCGCAGAACCTTTTCGGGCTCTGCATCAGCAGCGTCGACAATACTAGCGGGTTGAATCCGCGGTTGCTAATCCGCCCCCGGTTGCGTGTCGAGATCCTGAACAACGGCCGCGATGTCGCTGGTAGACGGCCCCGGCGGAGCCACGAAGGCCGTCCGGCGGTAGTACTGCAGTTCTTTGATCGACTCCTTGATGTCCGCCAGGGCACGGTGCGCAAGGCCCTTGGCCGGCTGTCCGTAGTAGATCCGCGGGTACCACCGTCGGGAAAGTTCCTTGATCGAGCTGACGTCGATCATTCGGTAGTGGAGGTAGGTGTCGAGCGCGGTCATGTCGCGAGAGATGAATCCACGATCGGTCCCGATGGAGTTTCCCGCGAGCGGAACCGTGCCGGCCACCGGGACGTGCTCCTTGATGTACGCCAGTACGCGCTGCTCGGCTTCCTCCAGCGTCACCGTCGATGCGCGCACTTCGTCGGTCAAGCCCGACTTGGCGTGCATGTCGGTCACGACGGCAGGCATGTTCGCCAACGCGTCGTCATCGGCGTGGATGACGATGTCGACACCCTCTCCGAGGATGTTCAGCTCACTGTCGGTCACCAGCGCCGCAATTTCGATCAACTTGTCCTTGCTCAGGTCCAAGCCGGTCATTTCACAGTCGATCCACACGAGTTTGTCCTGCACGCGCTCCACACTAGTGCGAGCTGTGATGCCACTAGGGTTTGCGGTGGCGATCGAACCAGTTCAGCACCAGCACACGTTCACGGAGGACGCGGACATGACAGTCGACCCGACCCAGCCGGCACCCACACTCAGCCCTGCCGAGAGGGCGAAGGCGGCCAAGGCGGCGGCCGTCGAAGCCGCACGGGTGGCTGCCGAAGCTCTGGCTGCAGCGGACGCCGCCGAGGCCGAGGCGCTTGCCGCGGAACAAGGGTCGACACCGACAGCGAACGGCAAGGCTGCCGAGATTGCCGCCGGCTACGCATCATCAGGTGCCGCACTGGAACTGGGAACCGTGGTTCTCGACGGCGTCACCGACCCCGCTGCTCGCATCCGAATTCCGTTGGCCACGTTGAACAGGCACGGTCTCGTTGCCGGGGCCACCGGAACCGGTAAGACGAAGACGCTGCAGGGGATTGCCGAACAGCTCTCTGCGGCAGGGGTTCCCGTCGTCATGGCCGATGTCAAAGGCGATCTGTCGGGACTGTCCGCGCCGGGCGAGGACAACGAGAAAATTCGGAGCCGCGCTGCGGACACCGGGCTCACGGACTGGGCTCCGGCCGGACACCCGGTGGAGTTTCTTTCTCTCGGCACCGAGGGAATCGGAGTGCCGGTCCGTGCCACCATCACGGCGTTCGGTCCGATCTTGCTGAGTAAAGTGTTGGGGCTGAACAATACTCAGGAATCCACCCTCGGTCTGATCTTCCACTGGGCCGACTCCCAGGGGCTCGCCCTGCTCGACCTCAAGGACCTGCGGTCGGTGATCATGCACCTGACCAGTGACGAGGGGAAAGCAGATCTCAAGGGCATCGGCGGGGTCTCCTCGGCCACCGCAGGAGTGATTCTGCGCGCGCTGGTCAACCTGGAGGCAGACGGAGGAGACACCTTCTTCGGTGAGCCGGAACTCGAGACCGAGGACCTGCTTCGCGTCGGACCGGACGGCAGAGGGGTCATCACTCTGTTCGAGCTCGGGGCGCAGGCGTCGCGGCCGGTGATGTTCTCCACGTTCTTGATGTGGGTGCTCGCCGACCTGTTCCAGACGCTTCCCGAAGTCGGTGACATCGACAAGCCCAAGCTGGTCTTCATCTTCGACGAGGCACACCTGCTGTTCGCCGATGCGTCCAAGGCGTTTCTGCAGCAGGTGGAACAGACCGTCAAGCTCATTCGCTCGAAGGGCGTCGGCGTCTTCTTCTGCACGCAGTTGCCAACCGACGTTCCCAACGACGTGCTCTCACAACTGGGCGCACGTATTCAGCACGCTCTGCGCGCCTTCACGCCCGATGATCAGAAGGCGTTGAACAAGACGGTGCGCACGTACCCCAAGACCGACGCGTACGACCTCGAAAAGGCGCTGACGTCGTTGGGGACCGGCGAAGCAATCGTGACGGTGCTCTCGGAGAAAGGCGCGCCGACACCGGTGGCGTGGACGAAGATTCGTCCGCCCCGCTCACTGATGGACACCATCGGCAACGACGCCATCGCCGCGGCCGCATCGTCGAGCACCCTGTCCGCGAAGTACCGTGAAACGATCGATCGCGAGTCGGCCTACGAGCGGATGAACGCGCGCGTGGCGAACGTGCCCGCTCCGGCCGAGAAGTTCGACATCCCGCCGCTGCCTGCCGATCTGCCCGACCTTCCCCCGAGCGAGCCTGACGGCCCGTCGGCTGCCGAGCGCATCATGGGCAACCCGGCGGTCAAGAGCTTCCTGCGATCGGCTGCTTCGGCTGCCGGGCGGGAAATCTCGCGCAGTATCTTCGGAACCGGACGCCGGCGCCGGCGCTAGCTGCCGAGCTTCTTGTAGAAGCTGCCGATGATCGGTGCGGAGATGCTGCGTGGGCTGTACTGCCCGGCGACCGACATACCCTTGCTCAGCAGGCCCGGGACGACGCGCATCTTGTTCTTCGCGAGGCCGTCGAGGGACAGCTTCGCGGTGTAGGCGCTGTCGATCCACAGGAAGCCGGGAACCATCTTGTCCACGATCGAGGCATCGGCCGGGTCGGGTGTCTCGGTGCGGACCGGGCCCGGAGCGAGAAGCGTGACGTTGACGCCGGTGCCCGCGAGCTCGCCGCGCAGCGACTCGGAGAAGGTGTTGACGAAGGCTTTCGTCGCGGCGTAGGTCGCGTTGTTGGGGATGGCCATGTTGCCCGCCGCAGATCCGGTGATGAGGATTCCGCCTGCTCCGCGACCGATCATGCCGGGCATGACCGCGAGCGTGAGGTCGTGTACGGCAACGGCATTGAGCTCCACCTGATCGCGCTCGTACGCCGGGTCCAGACCGGCCACCGGTCCGAACGTCGCGATGCCCGCGTTGTTGCACAGGATGGAGATCTCGCGCTCGGACAGCTCGGTGACCAGTGCCTGCCGCTGCTCACGATTCGACAGATCCGACTGACGCACCTCGACGGCAACGCCGTGTTCGGCCGTGAGCTTCGCAGCCAACGCCTCGAGCAGCTCGCCGCGTCGAGCCACCACGATCAGCGAGTGACCACGGGCGGCGAGTTCGGTGGCCAGGGCTTCACCGATACCGGAAGAGGCTCCGGTGACGACGGCGCGGGCATCGGGGTTGGGCTTGGGCAGGCTCACGGTGAGACAGGCTAGCGGACAGATCAGATCGTCGCCGCGAGCCGGGTGCCCTGCTCTATCGCTCGTTTGGCGTCCAGCTCGGCCGCGACGTCCGCACCGCCGATGATGTGCGTGGTGGTACCCGCGGCCTTCAGCTCGTCGACCAGATCGCGAACCGACTCCTGGCCCGCGCAGATCACGATGGTGTCGACCTCGAGCAGACGCGCGCGCTCATGCTTCTCGCCGAACGAGATGTGCAGGCCCGCGTCGTCGATTCTCTCGTAGTTGACGCCTGAAAGCTGATGCACGCCTTTGGCTTTGAGGGCCGCGCGGTGAACCCAACCCGTCGTCTTGGCCAGCCCTGCGCCGATGCGTCCCGGCTTGCGCTGCAGCAGATACACCTCACGCGGTGACTGCGCGGGCACCGGTGTGGTCAACGCTCCTGGCGCGGCCTCGGGCTCGGTGACGCCCCACTCCTGCTTCCATTCCTTCAGGTCCAGCGTGGGGGAGGCGTCGGTGGTGAGGAACTCGGAGATGTCGATGCCGATTCCGCCGGCTCCGATGACCGCAACCCGATCACCGACCGGCTTGCCGTCCCGAACCAGTTCCGCATACGACAACACCGAGGGGTGTTCGATGCCGGGGATGCTCGGAATCCGGGGAGTGACGCCGGTAGCCAGCACCACCTCGTCGAATTCGCCCGCAATCAGCTCCGCGGCCGAGACTCGGCTGCCCAAGTGGACGGCGACGTCGGCGGTGCGGAGCGCGCTGGAGAAATAGCGGATCGTCTCCGCGAATTCTTCCTTGCCGGGAATCAGCCGCGCGATACCGAACTGACCGCCGATCTCGGTTCCGGCCTCGAACAGGCTGACCGCATGGCCGCGTTGCGCGAGATTGAGGGCTGCGGCCAAGCCTGCGGGCCCGGCTCCGACGACAGCGACCTTCTTCGTCTTCTTCGTCGGCAGCAATTGCAGGTCGATCTCGCGGCCCGCACGGGGGTTGACCAGGCACGAGACCTTCTTGTGGACGAAGGCGTGGTCGAGGCAGGCCTGATTGCAGGCAATGCAGGTGTTGATCTGGTCCGCGGAGTCGGTGGCTGCCTTCTGGACCCAGAACGGATCGGCCAGCATCGGCCTGGCCATCGCGATCAGCTGTGCGTCTCCGCGGGCGAGAATGTTCTCGGCGATCTCGGGCATGTTGATGCGGTTGGATGCCGCAACGGGAATGGTGACGTACTTCTCCAGCTTGCCGGTGATGTCCGCAAACGCTGCTCGCGGAACCGAGGTGACGATGGTCGGCACCCGCGATTCGTGCCAGCCGATGTCGGTATTGATGATGTTCGCGCCTGCAGCCTCGACATCCTCCGCCAGGGCAACGATGTCGTTCCAGCTCTGGCCCTGTTCCACCAGGTCGGCCATCGACAGCCGGAACACGATGAGGAAGTCCGGGCCCACTGCAGCCCGCGTCTGTCGCACGATCTCCACGGCCATCCGACGGCGATTCTCCGCCGAACCGCCCCACTCGTCACGCCGCTTGTTGGTGCGCTCGGAGAGGAACTGATTGATGAAGTATCCCTCGCCGCCCATGATCTCGACGCCGTCGTATCCGGCGCTCTGTGCGAGCCGGGCGCAACGCACGAAATTGCGGATCTGCCAGCGGACGCCCCTCGACGTCAACCGCCGCGGCCGAAAAGGGTTGATGGGGGCCTTGATCGAGGAAGCCGACACGCTGAACGGTTGGTACGAATAGCGACCGGCGTGCAGGATTTGCAGCGCGATCTTGCCACCCTCACGGTGTACCGCCGCGGTGATCCGGCGGTGCCGACGGGCCTCGAGACGATTGGTCAGCTTGGCTCCGAACGGCAGGAGCCAGCCGGTGCGATTGGGGGCGTAGCCGCCGGTGACGATAAGGGCGACGCCGCCGCGGGCTCGCTCGGCGAAGTAGGCCGCCAACCGGCCGGTGTCGCGGGCGCGATCTTCGAGGCCGGTGTGGATCGAGCCCATGATCACCCGGTTCTTCAGCGTGGTCGCACCGACGTCCAACGGCGACAACAGAATCGGATACGGGCCTGCGGTCTGCTCGGTCTTCACAGCTTCTCCAATACTTCGGTGCACCACTCGGTGAATCCTTCTTCGACGCGAATTCCGCCGCGTAGCACCAGGTATTGATGCAACGCGGTGCCGGTGAGGGCAGCGGGATCCGGAAAATCCTGCTTCTCGATCAGTCGGTAGACGTCGAGTCGGGTGGCATGAACATCGCGATGGCGGGCGACCTCGATCTTCAACGCGTCGATGTCACCGTTGGCGGCACCGCGAATCTTGACGGCGAGCTCCTCGCGTAGCTGCGAGGGGTCGGTCGGCGCAGCGATCCAGCGATCGAGCTCGGCGCGGCCCGCGGCGGCGACCGAGTAGACCTTCTTGTCGGGACGGCCGTCCTGTGCGACGGCCTCACCGGTGATCCACCCGGCCCCGTCCATCCGCGTCAGCGTCCGGTAGATCTGCTGATGTGTTGCGCTCCAGAAGAAGCCGATGGACTTGTCGAACCGTCGGGCGAGCTCGTACCCCGAGCCACTGAGCTCGGTGAGGGAAACCAGGATCGCGTGTTCCAAAGCCACAACCGAGAGTATGTATGCAACGTGGTGACTATGCAACTAGGTGCACCAAAGAATTCGGATTCCGCGGTCTAGTGTTGGCAATCATGGGAACCCAGCCGGAGGCCGCTGTCGTCGGAGTCGCAACCACTCGTAAACAGGTCACCGCCTGGGGATTCTGGGATTGGGGCTCGGCTGCGTTCAACGCCGTGATTCTCACGTTCGTGTTCTCGGTGTATCTCACCGACGCCGTCGGCGACGACCTGCCCGGCTCGATCTCGGCCACCACCTGGTTCAGCTGGTCCATCGCGCTGTCGAGCGTCGTCATCGCGCTCCTCGCGCCGGTCTGCGGGCAGTACTTCGACGCGCGCGGCAAGCGAAAATGGTTGCTGGGAGTGTTGACCGGACTGACGGTCGTGGCCATGGCCGGGCTGTTCTTCGTCAAAGATGACTACCACTATCTGTGGCTCGGCCTGCTGCTACTCGGTCTCGGATCCATCATGTTCGAGTTGGCCAGCATTCCGTACAACTCGATGCTGCGGCAGGTCTCCACTCCGGAGAACATCGGTCGCGTATCCGGATTCGGTTGGGCGATGGGCTATTTCGGTGGAATCGTGCTGCTTCTCCTGTGCTACCTGGGCTTCATCGTCGGCGACGGCGACACTCGGGGTTTGCTGGGGTTGACCACCGACGGTGGCCTGAACATCAGACTCGTCGCCGTACTCGCGGCCGTATGGTTCGCGGTCTCGGCCATCCCGGTGATGTTCGCCGTTCCCGAAGTGCCCAGGGCCGTTGCCGATCCCACGGCTGCGCAGGCCGGGTTCGCGGAGTCCTATCGCGTTCTCTTTCGCGATGTGCGCGAATTGTGGAGTGCAGACCGGCGCGCCGTCTACTACCTGATCGCCAGCGCACTGTTCCGTGACGGACTGGCAGGTGTCTTCACCTTCGGGGCCGTTCTCGCCGTCAGCGTCTACGGCATCGGCGCGGCGGACGTACTGCTGTTCGGCGTCGCCGCCAACGTCATCGCCGGCCTCGGTGCCATCGTCGCCGGCCGGTTCGACGACAGAATCGGACCCAAGAAGGTCATCGTCTTCTCGCTCACGTCCATGATCGCGGCCGGCACCGTTCTGCTGTTCGTGTCGGGACCGACGATGTTCTGGATCTTCGGGCTGATCCTGTGCCTGTTCGTGGGGCCCGCACAATCCTCTGCGCGTACCTTCCTGGCCCGACTGGCACCTCCCGGGCGAGAAGGTCAGTTCTTCGGACTGTTCGCGACAACGGGTCGTGCCGCGTCGTTCCTCGCGCCGTCCCTGTTCGGCCTGTTCGTGTGGATGTTCGACGCCGACCGGGCAGGTATCGCCGGGCTGATCATCGTCCTTGCCGCCGGTCTGCTGGCGTTGCTGAAGGTGCGGGCTCCGGAGCAGGTCTAAGCGGAGTCGATACGGGCCAGGATCTCGGTCGTGAGTTCCCCGGGGGCTTCCTCGGGGATCCAATGGGAGATGCCGTCGAGTTCGACGAATCGGTACGGCGCATCGACGAATTCGCCGCAGCGCTCGGCACCGGCTCGGCCGATGGCGGTGTCGCCGTTGCTCCAGACGTACGTGGTGGGGACGGTCACCGGAGGGAGGTTCGCGAACTCCCTGGTCATCGCGGCGTACCAACTCGATGCGGCCGTCAGTGCCCCGGGGACGGTGAGATGCCGAACGTACTCGTCGTCGAGGCTCTCGGCACCGAACATCGCGCGCAGACGCTGTGCGTCGTTCTCCACCAGAACTCGCTCGGCCTTCTCCGGCTTCCGGAGCAGGCCGAAGTACTGCGACCGCTCCTGCTGATCCGGATCCTCGCGGATGGCCCAGTTGAACGCCGCCGAATGCGGAACCGATGCCGCGGTGAGCGTGCGGACACGATCGGGGTGCTCGGCCGCCAGGTGCCAGGCAACCACCGCACCCCAGTCGTGTCCGACCAGGTGCGCCGACGGTAGATCGAGCGCGTCGAGCAAACCGAGGATGTCACCGGTGAGCTGCTCGATGCGATAGTGCTCGACCCCGATCGGCCGGGCTCCGGGGGAGTATCCCCGCTGATTGGGCGCGATCACGCGACAACCCGCGGCGACGAGTCCGGGGGTCACGCTGGTCCACGACGCGTTGGTTTGCGGAAAGCCGTGCAGCGCAACGACTGGAACTCCATCCGAGGGGCCCGCCATCGCAACTTCGAATACGTACGCGCCGACACTTACCTCGGACATGAACTTCCCTTCGTGGACGTGTTCTTCTCGAACGGTCAAGCCCGCCGTGGTTCCCATCGGCTCATCCCGAGCATGATCATGCGGATCTGCTTCTCGGTTCGCTCGATCAGATCCTTCTCGTTCTGACTACCCGGTCTGTCGATTTCCAACAGGCCGACCACCGCAGTGAGCATGGTCGAGACGAGCAGATCGGCGGTCATCTCCAGATCGGCGACGTCCCACTGCTCGAGACCGGGCATGCGGGAGAGATCGATCGTCAGCTCACTGACGAACAGTCGCAGCTCGGTGGCGAAGGCACGACGAACCTCGGTGACGCCGCCGTACCGCTCGCGACTGAGAAAACGGAACTGATCCTCGTGGCTGCGAACCTGGCGGACCAGGATGCCGAAGGATTCGGTGGCCGTCTTGGCGCTCGGGTTGCGACGGGCATCACGCAACATCTGCCGCAGCATGCGCATGCTGTCCTCGACGAGAGCGACGCCCAGATCCTCCATCGAGGCGAAGTGGCGGTAGAACGCAGTGGGAACGATGCCGGCCGATCGGGCGACCTCGCGCAGGCTGACACTGGCGAAGGATCGTTCGCGTAGCAGGTCGAGGGTGCCCTCGATGAGGGCTTGGCGCGTGCGCTCCTTGCGCTCGGCGCGGGTCCCCGGTTCTGTCACAACGTCCAGTTTATGGGCGCGCATCCTGTGACCTTCCTTCCGGTTCTACCCGGACCCCCGTCGACGGCCGTTTTTGCTGTGTAACGACGGTCACATAAACGTTGACAGGTACCGGTGTCGCTCTGTCACACTCATGTTAGTGCACAATCGTTCACTGAATGGGTCGTTGGTTTCGATCCGGTTAGGGAGGATGGAATGACGCTTCAAGAACGTCCGTCGCGAACGTCGGGTTCGCGCAAGTTCTCGCTTCTTTCCCTGTTCGAGGCCATGGCCACACCCCACGCGCTCGATCGGTACCTCGAGCTCGTCGATCCTATGACGACGGTTCGCGACCTACGCGGAGAAGTGACCGAGATACACCGGTCCACCGAAGACTCGTTGACGCTCACCATCCGCCCGACACGTCAGTGGAAGGGCTTCAAGGCGGGTCAGTTCGTCCAGGTCGGTGTCGTCATCGACGGTGTTCGGCAGACGCGCTGTTACTCGCCCGCCTGCTCGCAGTACCGCAAGGACGGCCGGATCGAACTGACGATCAAGGCGCATCCCGAAGGCCTGGTGTCGCAGTACCTGCACAAGAACGCGCATGTCGGCCTCGTGGTCAGCCTGTCGCAGGCGGACGGCACGTTCGAGCTTCCCCAACCACGCCCGGCCAAGACGTTGCTGATCAGCGGTGGCAGCGGCATCACGCCGGTGTTGTCGATGCTCAGGTCGCTGCTGGACGAGGGGTACAGCAGCGACCTGACCTTCCTGCACTACGCGTTCACCGAGAACGACGTCGCGTACAAGAAGGACCTGGAGAAGATCGCCGCCGAGCACGAGAACGTGAACATCGTCTTCGCGTACACCGAGCAGAAGACGGGCGGCGACCTGTACGGGTTCTTCGGCCAGGAGCACCTCGATGCCGTGGCACCGTGGTTCGCAGACGCGGACACGTTCCTGTGCGGCCCTCCCGGACTCATGAAGGGCGTGAGGTCCTTCTTCGACGACGCAGGCCTCGGCGAGCGACTGCACCTCGAGGAGTTCACGCCGTCGTTCGCCACCGTCGGCGACGACGTCACCGGAGTCACCACGTTCTCCGGGAGCGATGTGTCCTCGGAGAACGACGGCGAAACGCTGCTCGAGCAGGCAGAGGCCGCTGGTCTCTCGCCGGCCAACGGGTGCCGGATGGGAATCTGCTTCACCTGCACCTCGGTGAAGAAGTCCGGCTGCACCAAGAACATCAAGACCGGCGAGACCGACACCGAATCCGACAAGAAGATCCAGCTCTGCGTGTCCGTCGCCGTCGGCGACGTCGACATCGACATCTAGGTCCACCCAAGACATTTCGACACACAGACCATCTCGACCCGATCGAATTGGAGATCATCAGATGCTCGGAACGATTCTCTCGATCCTGCCCACCGCGGTCCTACCGTTTCGCCGCAACGAGACACTGCCGGACGCGCCTACCGTGCTGACCTACGAACAGGTCGAGGAGCTCGGCCGTGAGCTCGACGACCTGCGTGCCCGAACCGTCGCCAAGCTCGGCGACGAGGACCGCGAATACATCTACAAGATCATCAAAGCGCAGCGCGGCCTGGAGATCACCGGACGCGCGTTGATGTACCTGCCGTTCCTCCCGCCGGCATGGCTCGCCGGTGTCGGTGCCCTCGGCGTTGCGAAGATCCTCGACAACATGGAGATCGGCCACAACGTCATGCACGGCCAGTACGACTGGATGCGCGAGCCCGGTCTGAACTCCGAGGTGTTCGAGTGGGACACCGTCTGCCCCGCAGACCAGTGGAAGCATTCGCACAACTACATGCACCACACCTTCACCAACATCGTCGGTATGGACCGCGACATCGGCTACGGCATCCTGCGGATGGACCAGGAACAGAAATGGAATCCGTACTACCTGGGCAACCCGGTGTATGCGTTCCTGTTGATGACGTTCTTCGAGTGGGGCGTCATGCTCCACGACCTCGAGACCGAGAACATCGTCGCGGGCAAGCGCAAGTGGCACGACGTCAAGCCGCTGCTGCAGGGCATGTGGCGCAAGGCGGGCAAGCAGGCGCTCAAGGACTACGTGATCTTCCCGGCGCTGACCGGACCGTTCTTCGCGTCCACCGTGGTCGGAAACGTTGCTGCGAACCTGATTCGCAACGTGTGGACCTACTCGATCATCTTCTGTGGCCACTTCCCGACCGGAGTCCAGACCTTCAGCCAGGAGGAGACCGCCGACGAGAGCCGCGGCGAGTGGTACGTGCGTCAGATGTTGGGATCGGCCAACATCGAGGGAACCCCGCTGTTCCACATCATGTCGGGCAACCTCTCGCACCAGATCGAGCATCACCTGTTCCCGGACCTGCCCGCGCATCGCTACCCGCAGATCGCGCCCGAGGTCAAGGCGTTGTGCGAGAAGTACGACCTGCCCTACAACACCGGCGGCTTCTTCCATCAGATCGGTTCCGTGTGGGGCAAGATCTTCAAGCTCGCCCTGCCCAATTCGCTCACGGGGTCGGCAGCTCCGGCCAGTGTTATCGTCGAGCGTAAGAAGACCAGCGCAGCGTGACGACTTCGAAGGGGGCGGTCCTGTTGGTGGGAAAGTTCGAGCGCAACAAGGACACCGTGCAGGAGTTCACCGAATCTGCCGCCAATCACGTCGGCCGGATCGTGGTGATCATCACCGGAGCCGTCCGCGATGTCACCCGTGAAATCGGAGACCTGATCACCGATGGCATCGAAATGCGGGAAGCGGCGAAGAAAGCGGAGCGTGACGCCCCGCTGGGCACCGTGATCAACGGAGAGTTCGAGACTCGCGACCGTCGTTGAGGTAGAGCACTATCGACAAAGCCGCCCGAGTAATGCTCGGGCGGCTTCGTCGTATCTAGCGGCGGTGCAGTCTCCACAGTGACGTCGTCTCGCGCGAGCGGGCCTCGTGCAGCACATCGGAGGAGTCGGTGACTCGCGAGTGCGTCGGTGTGGTGTCGCTACGGTCGACAACCACCAGCCCTGCAGCGGCGAAAGCCCCGAGAAGGTCTGCGCGCGTGACCAATCCGAGCAGTTCGGCGAGATCGGACAGAACCAACCATGCTTCGCCGTTCGGTGTCAGGTGCCCACCGAGGCGGCTCAGGAACGACTTGAGCATCCGCGAGCCCGGGTCGTAGACCGCGTGCTCGATGCCCGACGTCGGCTTCGTGGGAATCCAGGGCGGATTGCACACGATCAATCCCGCGCGCCCGGTCGGGAAGATGTCGGTCTGCACCACCTCGACTCGATCGGTGCAACCGAGTGCGTCGATGTTCTCTCGTGCACAGGCGACCGCCCGCGGGTCCTTGTCGGTGGCGACCACCGAGCTCACGCCGCGGCGGGCGAGTACTGCAGCCAGAACGCCCGAGCCGGTACCGATGTCGAACGCGCGGTCCGTGGGAGGCAGTGGTGCGTCGGCGACGAGTTGGATGTACTCGCCGCGAATGGGGGAGAAGACCCCGTAGTGCGGGTGGATCGAGGCGTCGAGAGCCGGGACGAAGACGCCCTTGCGACGCCACTCGTGTGCGCCGACCATGCCGAGGAGTTCGCGCAACGAGAGCACGCACGGCGCGGCATCGGGGCCGATGGCCTCCGACACTGCGGCCTGGACATCCGGTGCCCGGCCGAGATCGAGGCGGGCACTCGAATCGAGTTCCACCAGAAGCATTCCGAGCACTCGAGCGCGGCGCGCCTGGTTTTGGCGATGCAGATGAAACTGCTCGGCGGGCGACGCATCGAGCGACCGTTTGGCGGGCGGAACCCGACGGGTCATCGCGGACAACAGTTGTCGCGCATTGTTGTAGTCACCGCGCCACAGCAGAGCTTCGCCGATCGTGGCCAGCTTGTAGGCCACGTCTGCGGTCGTCGAATCGTCGACGATGCGCACCGCACGAGGCGCGGGAGCGCCGTTCTCCGACTGCCAGCGGGAGGTGCGTGCGCTCCCGTCCTCGACCCAGGTGATGCTCATGTCGCGCTGTCGTTCACGCTGCAGTGTGCGGGTACTCCGCACTGCGATGTTGGAAGGCAAGGATATTGGGGTTGACGATGACGCCGCCCCGGATCTCGATCGATCGCTCGATGGTGGAATCGGCGCTCCACGCCGAGGGGCCGTCGAGCACGATCCGCAAGTACGGCAGCAGCGATTCGCTTATCTCCCAGGTGGCCGAATTCCACAGATAGGACGGACTGTGGTCGACGGCGTAGTACCGCACGTTGTCGCCCACTGTGAACATGGGATCGGCGAACGCCGTGGGCTTGGCCCACTCGAATCCCATACCCTCGTCGCAGGAGACGTCCACCACGAGGGTCCCCGGTGCGAGGGTGGGTAGGTCCTGGTTCGTCAGGAACGTCAATGGTGAATTGGTATCCTGTAGAACACAATTGACGATGACGTCATGGTCGGCCAGGAAGTGTGACAGTGGTACTCGACCGTCCGGAGTGAGTGCTCGACTCTGGCGAGGGTCGGCGTCGTCGAGATCGAAATTGACGATGTTGGCCGAATGGATCGGCGAACTGACCGCAGTGACTCCGCGTTGGGTGAGAACGTCCACATCGTGAATGCCGTGGGCGTTGAGTGCGGTGACCGCACCGCGAGCGGTGGCTCCGAAGCCGATGACCGCAGCACGCAACCGGCGGCCGTAGTCGCCGGTGGACCCGATCAGTTGCAGTGCATGCAGCACGGAGCAGTAGCCGGCCAATTCGTTGTTCTTGTGGAAGACATGCAGATTGAACGAACCCTCGTTGGTCCAGTGGTTCATGGCCTCGAAGGCAATCAGTGTCAGCTTGCGATCGACGGCGATCTGCGTGAGCTTCTCGTCCTGCACACAGTGGGGCCAGCCCCACAGTGTCTGCCCTGGGCGTAAGGATGCAAGATCCTCCGCCTGCGGCTTGGGCAACAGAATCACATCGCACTCGGCGATGAGCTCCTCGCGTGTGCGAATGCCTCCTACTTGGCCGGCCAGGTGCTCGTCCGAAATTCCGAACGGTTCGCCGTAGCCGGATTCGACGAACATCCGGGCGAGGATATCGGCGTCGATTCGATCGAAATGCAGTGGATGAATCGGTAGTCGACGCTCATCGGGCTTGCGCGAACGTGAGAGGACTCCGAGAGTGAGCTGATGCACGTGTGACCCTTCGTTACCTCCAAGTCAACCACAGCGAGCTGGGACGGATTACGTTCGCGCTGGTCAGGGCGTAGTCATCGTTCTCGAGTGAGCTCGGGTACCTCGGTTGCGATGACGGTACGCGCTGGTGCCGCACGCAACGTTGGGATGAAACCGGCCAGGACCAAAGACAGTACGGCGGCACCGGCCGCCACGCCCATTGTGACGTGGAAAGCCGCTTCCGACGGAATCTCCCGGCCGCCGGCACTGACGGTGAGCTGAGCCAGAATGACGCCGGCGACCGCGCTGGCGAACGATGTTCCGAGAGAACGCATCAGCGTGTTGAAGCTGTTGGCTGCCCCGGTTTCCGACGCCGGGACCGCGCCCATGATGAGTGCAGGCATCGCGCCGTACGCCAGGCCGATGCCTGCGCCGATCACCAACGAGATCAGGACCAGGAGCCAGACGGCACCGAGCGTGACAGCACCGACGAGGTAGCCGGCCGCGATCACCGCAGCACCCAGCATCAGTGTCGTCTTCGGTCCGCGCGTAGTGGTGATGCGGGCCGACAGCGGCGCGACGAACATCATGACGATGCCCGAGGGGGCCATGACCAAACCCGCGGCGAGAATCGACTGGCCCAGTCCGTATCCGGTCTCGGTGGGCAGTTGCAGAACCTGAGGGAAGACCAGAGACATTGCGAACAAAGCGAATCCGATGGCGATCGAAGACAGGTTCGTGAACAGGATCTGGCGCCGCATGGTCACTCGGAGGTCGACGAGGGGTAGCGGTGTGCGTAGCTCCCACCAACCCCAGAACAGAAACGCAGCGAGGGAGAGCGCGAGCATCCCCATCGTCGTTCCGCTGGTCCAGCCCCAACTCGAACCCTTCGATATCGCGAGAAGCAACGACACGAGCGCGATCGACAGTGCCGCGGCACCGGGGAAGTCGAAGCTGCCCCCCGCTCGTACCGTCGATTCGGGGACGACAAGAACGACGAGAACGGTAACGACGACGCCGAGAGCGGCCGACGTCCAGAACAGGAAGTGCCAGTCGGCGTACTCCGCGATCAACGCGGCGGCCGGCAGGCCGAGCGCGCCGCCGACTCCGAGCGAGGCGCTCATGAGAGCGACGGAACCGGCGAGTTTCTCTCGGGGCAGGACGTCGCGCATCACGCTTATGCCGAGGGGGATCACACCCGACGCGAGACCCTGGAGTACCCGGCCGACGATGAGGGGCAGGACGGTGTCACTGAGCGCACCGACGACAGAACCGAGCACGAGAAGGGCGAGTCCGACCAGGAGTAGGCGGCGTTTGCCGAACATGTCGCCGAGGCGACCCATCACCGGGACGGCAACCGCGCCGGCCAGAAGCGTTGCCGTCACGACCCACGCGGTGTTCGCTGCAGAGGCGTTCAGCAGTGTCGGCAGCTGCGGAATGATCGGAATGACGAGTGTTTGCATCAATGCGACGACGATGCCGGCAAACGCCAGGACTGCAACAATCCCGTTCGTGCCGAGGGTTTTCGGTGCCGTGTCGTCGGGTGAAATTGCAGACATGCCGCTCCTCTGGTAATTGGTTGGTAAAGTATTTAAACCGGCTGACTTAAATAAGTTAAGTCATGTGATTGAACATGGCAAACGGAAGGGTGCACATGCACAGCGACGACACACGCGAAGTGATCCTGGTGGCCGCCGAACGGCTGTTCGCCGAGCGTGGCGTGTTCACGGTGTCCAATCGTCAGGTCAGCGAGAGTGCAGGACAGCGGAACAGTTCGGCCGTCGGCTACCACTTCGGGACCAAGGACGACCTGGTACTGGCCATCGTCGAGAAACATGCGCGGCCTATCGAAGAGCGCCGCGTCCGGATGCTGACGGAGGTCGAGGGGTCTACCGATCTTCGTGACTGGGTGTCGTGCCTCGTCCTTCCCTACATCGAGCATCTCGCATCGATCGGTGAGTCCTCGTCCTACGCTCGGTTCAGTGCGCAGGTGATGACGGATCCGACACTGCGCGGACTGGTCTACGAGACCGCACTGGAATCGCCTGCCCTACGTGGGATTCTGGAGGGAGTGCGGAGCTGCGTCGGCGATCTCCCGGAATCGGTGCGCAGGACGCGCGGAGACATGGTGAGGCAGCTGATGGTCCACATGAGCGCTGAGCGAGAGCGAAGCAACCCCCGCGAGTGGACGGGCTTCGGGACGGATCTGGTGGATGCCATGGTCGGGCTGTGGCGCGCGTCGGTCACCCAGTGACTTCGCTGGGATCGGTCGCAGCGAACCGAAAGTGCGATGTGCATTTCGACTGGTCAGAGTGTGCCCCCGGCAGGATTCGAACCTGCGACCAAGGGATTAGAAGGCCCTTGCTCTATCCCCTGAGCTACGGAGGCTGGCACGTACGGGCGAACCCGCTCGAGCACGGTTGACGAGTGTACCTTTCCGTATACGTCGATCGCGCAGGCATGGGTTGGGCGACGGCCGTAGCGGGAAAGCAAAGGTCTCGGAAACGTTCCGATGCATGTCGAAGGAGGTTCGATGCACGACATCCTCGACGACGCGATGAGCGCATGGAAGTCCGACGACATCGCAGCGGTGGCAACCGTGATCCGCACGTTCGATTCTGCACCGCGTCCCGCCGGAGCGGCCATGCTGGTCGGCGCGGACGGCACGGTTGCCGGGTCGGTGTCGGGCGGCTGCGTCGAAGGCTCGGTCTACGAACTCGCACAGGACGTCCTGCGCACCGGAACTCCGGTTCTCACTCGATACGGAGTGTCCGACGACGATGCGTTTGCCGTCGGGCTCACCTGCGGCGGAACACTCGACGTCTTCGTCGAAGTGTTCTCCCGGCAGACGTTCCCGGAACTCGACTCGGTCGTGGCGGACGTGCGCGACAACATTCCCGTCGCGGTGGCGACCGTGGTGTCGCACACCGATCCGGAACGCATCGGCCGAAGGATGGTCGTCGGAGAGGAGGGCACCCGCGGCTCGCTCGGCAGTGCGCGGGCCGACTCGGCCATCGCTGACGACGCGAAAGGGCTTCTGGCATCGGGACGTTCGGCCGTACTGACGTACGGTCCCGACGGTCAGCGACGAGGTGAGGGCATGGAGGTGTTCGTGTCCAGCCATGCACCGCCGCCCCGAATGCTGGTGTTCGGGGCCATCGATTTCGCCGCTGCGGTGGCGCAGCAGGGCGTTTTCCTCGGCTACCGCGTCACCGTCTGCGATGCGCGTGCAGTCTTCGCCACCCCGCAGCGATTTCCCGCCGCCGAACAGGTCGTCGTCGCCTGGCCGCACGACTACCTGACGGAGCAGTGGTCGGCGGGGGAGTTGGACGCGCGCACTGTTGTCTGTGTGCTCACTCACGACCCCAAGTTCGATGTGCCACTGCTCGAGGTCGCGTTGCGCCTGCCGAGCCTGGCTTTCGTCGGTGCGATGGGCTCACGCCGTACTCATGACGACCGCATGGCTCGGTTGCGCGCAGCGGGGCTGACCGAGTCCGAACTCTCCCGGCTGGCCAGTCCGATCGGTCTCGATCTCGGTGCACGTACGCCTCAGGAGACCGCGGTATCGATCGCGGCGGAGATCATCGCACGTCGCTGGGGCGGCACCGGGGAACCGCTGCGGGCCCGACACGGTCGCATTCATCACGACGCGATCGACGACGGGCGCGGGGGTAAGTACGACGCTGTGTAGGACTCGCCTTTCGAGTATTCCCGATCACCTCCTACTCTGGTGGTATGGCAACACCGGATCTCGAGAAGACCGAACCCTCGACCGCTGAACTCTCGGCGGACGATGTGCGGACCGACGGGGAACCGCGTTCGGCCACCACAACGGTGTTCGTCACTGCCGGCGTGATCGCCGGTGTGGTGGCCGCCCTCATCGTGATGCTCTCCGCGTCCGACGCATTGGTGTTGCTCGGAATCCCGGACCCGGGCCCGGCCACCACCTACGGTCTGCCTGCTCTGCGGGCGATCGGCGAGATCGCGGCCGTCATCGCCATCGGGTCCTTCCTGCTGGCAGCGTTTCTGGTGCCGCCGCAGAAGAACGGCGTCCTCGATGTCGACGGCTACCGGGCGGTGCGCACCGGCTCGGTCGCATCCATCGTCTGGGCTGTGTGCTCGCTTCTCCTCGTGCCCCTGACGTTGTCCGACACCTCCGGTCAGCCGTTCACGGAGGCCATCAAGCCGGCGAACCTGTGGATCGCGCTCGATCAGGTGGAGATTGCCAGTGCGTGGCGTTGGACGGCGATCATGGCCGTGGTGCTGGCGATCTTCTCGCGCACGGTGTTGCGGTGGTCCTGGACCCCCGCGCTGCTCGGGTTCTCCCTCGCGACGCTGCTCCCGATCGCGTTGAGCGGCCACTCGTCGGCGGGCGGGTCGCACGATGTCGCGACCAACAGCCTGATCCTGCACCTGGGTGCTGCATCACTGTGGGCAGGCGGGCTGTTCGCGTTGCTGGCGCACGTACGCAGGGGAGGCGCGCACTCCGACGTCGCGGCGCGCCGGTTCTCCACCATCGCCGGCATCTGCTTCGTCGTCATGGGTATCAGCGGGGTCATCAATGCGCTGGTTCGGGTCTCGATCGCCGACCTGTTCACCACCACCTACGGCTTGTTGATCGTGGGGAAGATCGTCGCGTTGATCGTGCTCGGCGGATTCGGGTGGATGCAGCGTCGGCGGGCGCTGCCCGCACTGGTTGCCGACCCCACTGCACGCGGACCGCTGCTTCGCTTCGCCGGGGCCGAGGTGCTCGTTCTCGCCGCGACCATCGGCCTGGCCGTCGGGCTCGGGCGCACACCTCCGCCGGCCGAGATCGATCCCAACCTCACACCCGCGGAGGCGGCACTCGGATACGACCTGAGCGGACCGCCCACGTTCGCACGGATGGCCTTCGACTGGCGCTTCGACCTGATCTTCGGCACCGCCGCAATCGTGATGGCCGTGGTGTACCTGATCGGCGTTCGTCGTCTGCGGCTGCGCGGAGACGCGTGGCCGGTGGGACGAACCGTCGCCTGGATTCTCGGCTGCCTCACGTTGCTGATCAGCACGTCCTCGGGAATCGGTCGCTACTCCACCGCGGTGTTCAGCGTGCACATGACCGGACACATGATGCTCTCGATGCTGGCACCTGTCCTCCTCGCGCTCGGCGGGGCACTGACGTTGGCGTTGCGAGTCCTGCCCGCAGCAGGCAAGGACGGTGTCCCCGGAATGCGCGAGTGGTTGCTGCTCGGCCTGCACAGTCGCATTTCGCAGTTCGTGACTCACCCACTCGTGGCGGCGTTGATCTTCGTCGGCGGCTTCTACGTGCTGTACCTCGGCGGGATATTCGGAGCCGTGCTGGACAGTCACGGCGCGCACCTGCTGATGAATCTGCACTTCGTACTCAGCGGCTACCTGTTCTACTGGACGGTCATCGGCGTCGATCCGTCGCCGCGCAAGATCGCGCCGGTCACGAAGCTGGCGGTCGTGTTCGGATCACTGCCGTTCCACGCGTTCTTCGGGGTGGCCCTGATGAGCATGAACACCGTCATGGGTGCCTGGTTCTATCGGACCCTCGGACTGGATTGGAACTCCGACCTGCTCGGAGATCAGAAGCTCGGCGGCGGGATCGCCTGGGCAACCGGCGAAGTTCCGCTGGTGCTTGTCATGTTGGCGCTGCTGATCCAGTGGTCTCGGAGCGATGACAGAGATGCCAGGCGCGGCGACCGCGCCGCCGAGCGGGATCACGACGCCGAATTGGCGGCCCACAATGCGATGTTCGCCGAGCTCGCCCGACGAGATCAGACGGGCGGACGCTGACCGAACGGGGTCAGTCGCTCTCGGCAATTTTGCCGAGTAGTCGATTCAGCTCGACGCGTTCGGCCGACTCGAGGCCGTCGAACATCTCGGACGACACCTGACGACGTGCGTCGTCGATCCGGTCCAGCAGTGCGCGACCGGTATCGGTCAGCGTCACCAGCACGGCCCGCCGATCACTCGGATCCGGCTGCCGCATCACCAGCTGCGCCGCTTCGAGCGAGTCGACGATGTCGGTGGCCGATCGCGCCACGATGCGGAGGTGTTCGGCGAGATCGCGCAGACGCATCGATTCCGGCTCGCGGGCCAGGACGTGCAGAGCCCGGCTCTGTGAGGGATTGAGTCCGAACGGTTCGAGCGCACTCATATGGCTGCGCCGGATGCGCCGGGCGACAGCCATGAAACTTTCGCTCAGATTGGTCGAATGTCCGGGATCCATGGAACGGATCATAGCGAGGGTTGCTCGCAACCTCATAGTGAGGTAACCTCTGCATATTGCTTCAGTGACCCTGCTCGTCAACTTCCCCGGAGGTCTACTTGGAAAGCCGACCCGAACGTTCTCTTCCCGCATCCGATCCAGCACCCGTCAGTCGAGTCCTGGCTCTGTTCACGCCCTATCGGCGCAAGATCGCCATCGTCAGTGCGATCATCGTGGCCAGTGCGATCATCGCGCTCGCCTCTCCCTTACTCCTTCGCGAACTCCTCGATCATGCGATCCCCGACCGTGACGTCACTCTCGTCACTCTCATCGCGCTCGGCATGATCGCAGTTGCAGTCGCCACCAACACCCTCGGCGTCGTACAGACCTGGATGTCCAACGGCGTCGGCCAGCAACTCATGCACGACCTCCGCGTACAGGTCTACTCGCACCTGCAGCGGCAGTCCCTCGGATTCTTCGCTCGCACGCGCACCGGTGAGGTGCAATCGCGTATCGCCAACGACATCGGCGGTATGCAATCGGTCGTCACCAACACCGCGACGTCCATCGCTCAGAACGCGACCACCGTCGTCGCGACGGTGATCGCACTCTTCCTGCTCGACTGGAAGCTCGCGACCTTTTCGTTGATCATCCTGCCCGTTTTCGTTCGGGTCGCCCGCCGCATCGGCGACGAGCGTCGCAAAATTTCGACAAAGCGGCAGAAGCTGCTCAGCGACCTCTCGGTGCAGATCGAGGAATCCCTCTCTGTCAGCGGCATTCTGCTGGGTAAGACCACGGGTTCCGCACAGGTGCTGACCCAGAAGTTCGCCGATCGATCCCACGAAGTGGCCGGCGTCGAGCTCGCAGCGATGATGGCAGGAAAGTGGCGGATGGCCACCATCCAGATCAGCTTCGCAGTCATGCCTGCCCTGGTGTACTGGTTCGCCGGCATCACCATCGGCCAGGGGAGCGCGTTGACGATCGGAACTCTGGTCGCCTTCACCGCTCTGCAAACTCAATTGTTCCGGCCCACCATGCAATTGCTCAACACCGGAGTCGAGGTGCAGGCCTCGCTCGCCCTGTTCGGGCGGGTGTTCGAGTACCTCGATCTGCCGATCGACGTAGCCGAGCCGGCGCATCCGGTGGCGCTGCCCCGTGAGGCCGTGCACGGCGACGTCGCCTTCAGCGGCGTCGATTTCACCTATGCCGCGGCGACAGCTCCGACCTTGAGCGACATCGACCTCGAGGTCCCGGCCGGAAGCACTCTCGCCCTGGTCGGTGCCACCGGATCGGGCAAGACGACACTGGGCTATCTCGTTGCGCGACTGCATGATCCGACGTCCGGATCGGTGACCATCGACGGCATCGATCTGCGGGAGATGGCGTCGGAGAACATCGCCGACCTGGTCGGCGTCGTCTCACAGGAGACATACCTGTTCCACGCCACCATCAGGGAGAATCTGCGGTTCGCCAAACCCGATGCCTCCGACGAGGAGATTTTCGCGGCCGCCCGAACGGCGCAGATCCACGATTTCATCGATGGACTCGACGACGGCTACGACACGATGGTCGGTGAGCGCGGATACCGGTTCTCGGGTGGCGAGAAGCAGCGGATCGCGATCGCGCGCACCGTCTTGCGGAACCCGCCGATTCTGGTGCTCGACGAAGCGACCAGTGCCCTCGACAACCGCACCGAACGTGCAGTGCAAACAGCTCTCGACGGTCTGATGGACGGTCGAACGACCATCCTCATCGCACATCGACTGTCGACGGTGCGTTCCGCGGATCGCATCGCAGTACTCGATCACGGGGTCGTGCGTGAAGTCGGAAGCCACGAGTCCCTGTTGGAGCAGGGCGGCATGTACGCCCAATTGGTTCGAGCCGCAGACGATGTCGTGGACAGTGTGGCTGCATGAGTGAGACCGGGTGATCCCGCTGCGGACCATCGCGGGGCGCGTCGAGTGCGAGATCGAGATCAAGAAATCTCGCTTCGTCGCGGTCGTAGATCGTGCGGCCACCGAAGCAGACGCGCGAGTGCTGATCGAACGCGCCCGCAAGGCCGATCCTGCTGCTGGGCATCACTGTTCGGCGTTCGTTGTCGACGCGTCGTCCACCGATCAACGCATCGAGCGGTCCAACGACGACGGTGAACCCGGTGGCACGGCAGGGATGCCGATGCTCGAGGTGCTGCGTGGACACCACCTGACGAACGTCGTCGCAGTGGTCAGCAGATATTTCGGTGGAACCAAGCTCGGCACCGGTGGTCTGGCCCGCGCCTATTCCGGCGCGGTGACCGAGGCGCTGATCGGCGCGGCATTTCTCATCCGGGAGCGACGCGAGATACTGACCCTCGAACTCGATCACGCCGAGGTCGGTCGAGTCGAATCGGAACTTCGCGGGCACGGAGTGCTCGTGGTGGGGACTTCCTATGCAGCCCGCGCGGTCCTGACCGTCGCGGCCGCGGACGCCGATTCGGTTGCGACACTTGTTGCTTCGCTCACTGCTGGACGCGTGGCCCCGGTACGCAGCGGGCACATGTACGTAGAAATTCCGGACTAGCACAGCACACCGACATTCTGGGGTCCGACGAGCCCCGATCCGGGCCGTTCATCCACAGGGCACGCGTCTGTCCACATTTTGCGAACACGTTCACCACGGACGTCCTGCGCGTAGCAGTCTCGAATTCGATCGCAATCACGCGATACTCCAATCGAGAGGGCAGAGAACCATGTACGAAGCACAATGCGCCGTGGTCGGCACAGTCATCACCAACCCCGTCAAGCGGTCGACACCCACCGGCGACGAAGTCCTCAGCTTTCGGATGGCCAGCAACGCTCGGCGTCAGGACCGCAACACGGGTGAATGGACCGACGGCGGAACCCTCTACCTGACGGTCACGTGCTGGCGCCGTCTGGTGCGCGGAGTCGGAGCCTCACTGATGAAGGGCGATCCGATCATCGCCTACGGACAGTTGCGAACCAACGAATACACCAATCGGGACGGAGTCGAGCGCGCCGATCTCGAGATGAGCGCCAGCGCGGTCGGACCGGACCTCGCGCGGTGCAACGTCTCGATCCATCGGACCAAAGCAGTGGTGCCCGAGGCGGCGACGGACGGAGATCCGGGAGCGGCGGAACCCCTCGACCGCGATGGGGAGTCGATGGCGGACCGCGAATCGATCGACGAGGACGTTCGAGAGTCGGTACCTGCCTGAACGACTGCCGGCATCCGCCGTCCACGCTGCAACGGAAGCTGCGATCGAGTGTGGACGACGGATGCGGGCTCGGCACGTTCTCGGGCGATGGTGTTCGGACGCGCTCGCACCGATAAGCTGGGCCTCATGGCTGAATTCATTTACACCATGAAGAAGGTGCGCAAGGCGCACGGCGACAAAGTCATCCTCGACGACGTGACGATGAGCTTCTATCCGGGAGCGAAGATCGGCGTCGTCGGCCCCAACGGCGCCGGTAAGTCCAGCATCCTCAAGATCATGGCGGGAATCGATCAGCCCGGAAACGGTGAGGCGTTCCTCGCTCCCGGTGCATCGGTCGGCATCCTCATGCAGGAGCCGGTTCTCGACGACACCAAGACCGTTCGCGAGAACGTCGAGGACGGTCTCGGCGAAACGATGGTCCAGCTCAAGCGCTACAACGAGATCGCCGAGCTGATGGCCACCGACTACTCCGACGAACTGATGGAGGAGATGGGCGAGCTGCAGGAGAAGCTCGACCACGCCGATGCCTGGGAGATCGACTCTCAGCTCGAACAGGCGATGGACGCGCTCCGCTGCCCGCCGCCCGAGTCTCCCGTCACCAACCTCTCCGGTGGCGAGAAGCGCCGTGTGGCGCTGTGCAAGTTGCTCCTGAGCAAGCCCGACCTGCTGCTGCTCGACGAGCCGACCAACCACCTCGACGCCGAAAGCGTGCTGTGGCTCGAGCAGCACTTGGCCGCCTACGCCGGGGCCATTCTCGCCGTGACCCACGATCGGTACTTCCTCGATCACGTCGCGCAGTGGATCGCCGAGGTCGACCGCGGCCACCTGTACCCGTACGAGGGCAACTACTCCACCTACTTGGAGAAGAAGGCCGAGCGTCTCGAGGTTTCGGGCAAGAAGGACCAGAAGCTGCAGAAGAGGCTCAAGGACGAACTGGCCTGGGTTCGCTCCGGTGCCAAGGCTCGTCAAGCCAAGAGCAAGTCTCGTCTGGCTCGCTACGACGAGATGGTGGCCGAGGCGGAGAAGACCAGGAAGCTCGACTTCGACGAGATCCAGATACCGAACCCGCCGCGCCTGGGCGACGTCGTGGTCGAGGTCAAGAGCCTCGACAAGGGCTTCGACGGCCGCGTGCTGATCAAGGATCTGTCGTTCACGTTGCCCCGCAACGGCATCGTCGGCGTCATCGGCCCCAACGGTGTCGGTAAGACGACGCTGTTCAAGACCATCGTCGGGCTCGAGGAGCCGGACGGCGGCGAGGTGAAGATCGGGCAGACCGTCAAGCTCAGCTACGTCGACCAGAACCGCTCGGGCATCGACTCGAAGAAGACGGTCTGGGAAACGGTCTCCGACGGACTGGACTTCATCACCGTCGGCAGCTCCGAGTTTCCGTCACGCGCGTACATCAGCTCGTTCGGATTCAAGGGCCACGATCAGCAGAAGCCTGCCGGAGTGCTCTCCGGTGGTGAGCGGAACCGTCTGAACCTGGCGATGACGCTCAAGCAGGGCGGCAACCTGATCCTGCTCGACGAGCCGACCAACGACCTCGACGTCGAAACGCTCGGATCGCTCGAGAACGCGCTCGAGGAATTCCCCGGTTGCGCCGTGGTCATCTCGCACGATCGCTGGTTCCTCGACCGCACCTGCACGCACATCCTGGCGTGGGAAGGTGGCTTCGGCGACAACGAGGCAGCGTGGTACTGGTACGAGGGCAACTTCGAGGGCTACGAGGCCAACAAGGTCGAGCGTCTCGGGCCCGACGCGGCGCGTCCGCATCGCGTCACACACCGAAAGCTGACCAGGGACTGACATGTCGGGAAAGACCTTCACCTGCACTCTTCAGGTGCGGTGGGGAGATTCCGATCGCCTCGGCCACGTCAACAACACCAGGTTCGTCGAATACCTCCAGGAAGGCCGCGTTCAGTTCCTGAACGCGGTCTTGGGAGGTTCGGGGCCGCGGGGCGCAGCGGTGGTTCGTAAGCTCACCACCGATTTTCTGCATCCGATACTCGACGACTCGGGACCGTTGACGATCGAACTGTGGGTCACTCGGATCGGGAACACCTCGTACGGCGTCGAGCATGTGGTCACCGACCGCGATGGAACGGTCTGCGCGAGGGCGGAGGCGCTGATGGTCGCCTTCGATCTCGCAACCTCCTCGTCTCGTGCTCTGAGCGAGGACGAGCGACGTCTCCTCACGGAGTATCTCGTCGCCGGAATCGAGTCCCCGGAATAGTTCGCCGCGCTGGGTCTGCAAGGTCACTGCGGTAATCGAGTCTTCGACACTAAGGTCGAGGAGTCATCGACGACCGGCGATCGGCGGGCGTCGGGAAAAATCCTCACGAGGGAGTACTCGAACACCATGCCGCGCTCGCTGGACCTGACCGACAACGCCTGGGCCGACGGGCTCGACGACCGACTTCTGAGCGAGCTGGAGAAGCTGCGCGCCGAGTACTTCGAGCACGTGGACACCACCGCCGTCGGGGCGTCTGCACACGCGCCCGACATCACGTCGTTCCGCCGGCACGTCCGGCTCGCGGCCCAGCGTCGGCCGGAGACTGCGAACGTGGCCGTTCACCGACCGAGTGAGTCGGGTTCGGCAGCGCAGCAGGCCGCCGGAAGCTATCTGCAGATCGTCACGGACGACATGCCGCTCCTCGTCGAATCGATCATTTCGCTTCTTGCCCGTCTCGGCATCGAGTACACCGACGTTGTCCACCCGATTCTGTCGGTCGCCCGCGAGGCCGACGGCGTGCTGACGGGCCTGAGCTCGAGCGGATCGCACGAGTCCTGGATCCACGTTCAGCTCCATCCCTCCACCTCCGAAGATGCGGTTGCCCGGCTCGAGTCGGAGGCGAGCCGCGTACTCGCCGACGTTCGACAGGTCGTCGGCGACACCGATCGAATGCGTCGAGTACAGGCAGAGGTCGCCGATCGCCTGGACGAGGTTGCTCAGCGGGCCGACGCTGCGGATTCCGACGCTTCCGATACCGGCAGTGCCGTGGAACATCGCGACGCAGCAGCGTTGCTGCGCTGGCTCGGCGACGGCCACTACACGCTGCTCGGCTACCGGCGGTACCGCATCGATCAGGTCGACGGCGACCGGACAGCGACCGGCGACGAGTCGAGCAGCCTCGGGGTCCTACGCGACTCGGTGCACCACGTGGACGGCCCCGAACATGTGGGACAGCGCGATCTGGTGACGTTGACCCAAGGAGCAAGCCCGGCCACGGTGCATCGTGCCGTCTACCCCTACTTCGTGAGTGTTCTCGACGACGACGATTCCGCCGAACATCGCTTTGTCGGCGTCTTCACCGTGACTGCGCTGCACGAGAACGTACTCGATATTCCGGTCATCGAGCGGCGGGTGCGCTCGGTGATCTCCCGCGCAGGCCACGATCTCGGATCGTTCTCGGGTCAGGCCATGCTCGAAGTGCTGCAATCGATGCCGCGCTCGGAACTGTTCGCCACCACGGCGTCGTGGCTGTTCGAGACGGCGAGTGCCGTGCTTGCGCTCGGCCGTCGGCGAAAGGTCAAGCTGTTCGTCCGGCCCGACGCCAGCGGCTCGTTCGTCTCCGCCCTGGTGTATCTGCCGCGAGATCGGTACACCACCCGTGTCCGCCTGGCCATCCAGGATCGATTGCTCCGCGAACTCGGCGGAACTTCGCTCGATTACACGGCGCGCGTTACGGAATCGGATCTGGCACTGTTGCACGTCACCGTGCGTCGGGCACCCGGGACTGCGGCGACCGAACTGTCGGCCGAGGACATCACCCGGATCGAGACGGCTCTCACCGAGACCACCAGAACCTGGGAAGATTCGCTCGGCGACGCCGTCTCCCTCGACCGTACGGTCGATCCACTGCGGATTCAGCGGTACACCGACGCGTTCCCGGAGGCCTACAAGCAGGACTTCAGTCCGGCAAGAGCCGTGACCGACATTGCTCGCCTCGAAGCGCTCGGCGACGAGTCGATCGACATGCAGCTCTATCGCAACGAGCAGTCCGCAGTGGGCAGCTGGCGTTTCTCGCTGTACATCGGCGGCGCGGGCGTCTCGTTGTCTCAGGTGTTGCCCATTCTGCAGAGCCTCGGTGTCGAGGTGGACGACGAACGGCCGTACCCGGTGGTGCGACCGGACGGAATGTCCTGCTGGATCTACGATTTCGGGCTGTCGGCCTCGCGAGAGATGCTGCGCTCTGCGATCGACGGCGACATCGATGCAGAGCTGTCCGAGGCGGGTACCGCCGATCGTGAGAGCCGGGTTCAGCACCGCTTCACCGATGCATTCGCAGCGGTGTGGAGCGGTCAGGCCGAGGCGGACCGGTTCAACGAACTGGTGATGCGTGCCGGCCTGCACTGGCGGCAGGCAGTGGTGTTGCGTGCGTACGCGAAGTACTTGCGCCAGGCCGGTTTCCCCTACAGTCAGTTCAACATCGAAGGTGTACTGCTGACGCATCCGCGCACGGCGCGGCTGCTCGTCGGTCTGTTCGAGGCGCAGTTCGACCCCGAGGTGAGCTCGGAGGAGAACGCGCAGGCGATCGGCACCCAGCTGGGGGAGCTGATCGACCAGGTCGTCAGCCTCGACGCCGACCGCATTCTGCGCAGCATGTTCGAGCTGATCCGCGCGACACTACGCACCAACTATTTCGTGATGGGAGCCGACGGCGGCCGTCGTCAGTACCTCTCGCTCAAGTTCGACCCGCAGTCGATCGCCGAATTGCCCAAGCCGAAACCGAAATTCGAGATCTTCGTCTACTCGCCCCGCGTCGAGGGAGTGCACCTACGGTTCGGTGCCGTGGCCCGCGGCGGCCTGCGCTGGTCGGATCGACGTGAGGACTTCCGCACGGAGATTCTCGGGCTGGCGAAAGCGCAGATGGTCAAGAACGCCGTCATCGTCCCGGTCGGTGCCAAGGGCGGATTCGTCGTCAAACGTCCGCCGGTGGTCACCGGTGATGCCGATCGAGATCGCCAGGCATACGCCGAGGAAGGCAAGGCCTGCTATCGGTTGTTCATCGCCGGGCTGCTCGACATCACCGACAATCTCGATCGTGCAACAGGTTCGGTGTCGGTACCCGAGGGCGTTGTGCGCCGAGACGGAGACGACACCTACCTCGTCGTCGCCGCAGACAAGGGCACCGCGACGTTCTCCGACATGGCCAACGACGTTGCCGCGCAATACGGCTTCTGGCTCGGCGACGCCTTTGCCTCCGGTGGGTCGGCGGGCTACGACCACAAGGCCATGGGTATCACGGCCAAGGGCGCGTGGGAAAGCGTCAAGCGGCACTTCCGTGAGCTCGGAATCGACACGCAGAGTCAGGATTTCACCGTCGTCGGTGTCGGTGACATGAGTGGGGACGTGTTCGGTAACGGCATGCTGTTGAGCCGACACATTCGCCTGCTCGCCGCCTTCGATCATCGGCACATCTTTCTCGATCCCAACCCGGAGCGGGAGTCGTCGTTCGCCGAGCGAGAGCGTCTCTTCGCGCTGCCGAGGTCGTCGTGGGCGGACTACGACACCTCGCTGATCAGCGAGGGCGGCGGAGTGTGGGAGCGGACGCGCAAGTCGGTTCCCATCAGCGCGGCAGCACGTACGGCGCTCGGGCTGGGGGACTCGGTCGAGTCGTTGTCTCCGCCGGAATTGGTGAACGCAATCCTGAAGGCTCCCGCCGATCTGCTGTGGAACGGCGGAATCGGCACCTACATCAAGGCATCCACCGAGACCAACGCCGAGGTGGGCGACAAGGCCAACGACGCGGTTCGCGTCGACGGGAGCGATGTACGAGCGGCCGTCGTGGGGGAGGGTGGCAACCTCGGTGCCACCGCACTGGGGCGTATCGAATACGCCGCAGCCGGCGGCAAGATCAACACCGACGCCGTCGACAACTCCGCGGGCGTCGACTGCTCCGACCACGAGGTCAACATCAAGATCCTGCTGGAGACAGCCATCACCAACGGGAACCTGGCACGTGAGGACAGGGACGAGTTGCTCGCGTCCATGACCGACGAGGTGGGTCGACTGGTGTTGTGGGACAACATCATGCAGAACGAGCTGCTCGGCACGTCCAGGTTCGATGCGCCCAGTCTCGTCACCGTGCACAGTCGAGTGATCGAGGATCTGGAAGTACGTCGGGGACTCGACCGTGAGCTCGAGGCCCTGCCGACCGAGGCTGATCTACGACGACGAAAGCAGGACGGTCGAGGACTGACGTCGCCGGAACTCGCCACCTTGATGGCGCATGTGAAACTGGCGTTGGAAGCGGAGCTGCTCGACAGCGAGCTCCCCGACAGCGACGTCTTCGCTCCGCGCTTGCCCAAGTACTTCCCCGAACCACTGCGGGAGCCGTACGCCGAGGCGATCAAGGCGCATCCGCTCCGGCGTCAGCTGGTGGCGACGACACTGGCGAACGAGGCCATCGATTGCGGCGGAATCACGTTCCCCTACAGGCTGACCGAGGATTCCGGTGCGGCGGGCACCGACGCCATTCGGGCGTTCGCCGCCGCCACCGAGATTTTCGGACTCGACGAGGTGTGGAATTCCATCCGTGCCGCGGATGTGCCGACCGCAGTCTCGGCCGAATTGCTGCTCGAATCGCGTCGCATGCTCGACCGTGTGTCGCGCTGGCTGCTCGCCAACCGCCCACAGCCTCTGGCTGTCGGAGCGGAGATCAGTCGGTACGCCGGTCAGGTTCGGGCCCTGCAACCGTCGGTGTCCACGTGGATCTCCGGGCACCAGGCCAGTGATCTGGACGTGCGGTCGGCAGCCGCGATCGAACGAGGTGCACCGGCCGGGCTGGCCAGGCGCATCTACGGCCTGCTCGACGTGTACTGCCTACTCGACATCATCGATATCGCGGACATCGTCGATCGAGACGGAGCCGAGGTAGCCGAGCTCTACTTCGCTCTCGATGCGCACATCGGAATCGACTGGCTGCTGTCGGCCGTCTCCAAACTGGCCCGCGGAGATCGTTGGCACTCGTTGGCGCGCTTGGCTCTTCGCGACGACCTGTATTCCTCGCTGAGAGGAATCACGCAGGCGGTGCTGGCTGGCGGGGAACCGGACGAGTCGGTGGCAGAAAAGATCGCGGAATGGGAATCGACCAATTCCTCCCGCCTGGCGAGGTCGCGTGCTGCGTTGACCGAGATCGCCGAGTCGGGAACCCTGGACTTGGCAACGCTGTCGGTTGCCGCCCGCCAGGTCCGCAACATGATGCCCTGACCCGAATCCGGAGCAAGGGAATCCGCGACACTCGACCGAGAAGAGGAAACGACCACGTGAGTGTGCCCGACGACCATTTGTCCGACAAACGACCTGCAACCGAGCGAGTGGGCTTTCATGCCGCCGTGGACGTGCGGTGGTCGGATATGGATGTCTACCAACACATCAACCATGCCCGGATGGTGACGCTTCTCGAAGAGGCGCGCATCCCATGGCTGTTGGTGGACGGCAGGCCGACGGCAAATCTGCGCCACGGAGCAGTGATCGCGGATCTGCACGTGAAGTATCGAGGCCAGCTTCGGCACGAGGACGGTCCACTGGATGTCTTCATGTGGATCGATGCGGTCCGTGCAGTGGACTTCGTCGTGGGATACGAGGTGCGGGCGCGGGGTGCATCGCTCGATACTCCGGCGGCCGTGGTGGCCTCGACGCAGATCGCAGCCTTCGATATCGATGCACAGCGGCTGCGCCGGCTCACCCCGGAAGAGCGTGCGTTTCTGGTGAGCTGGCAGCGTGTATGAGCGCGTACTGACCGTTCCCGAAGCGGTCGATCGAGAGAATCTGGCGACGTTCTGCACCAAGGCATTGCGATTGGACGAGGCGGCGGTGATCCGTATGCGAACGCGTGCGGGCGGGGCCGTGTCCTGTTGGGCGATCACCGGATTCGATGCCCTGGCGGCGCGGGTCGTCACCGGTACCGTGGTGCCCGACGATACGTGCGCGGGTGCCGACGTGTTGGCTGCCGCGCTGCCGCACGCGGACGACGGCGTGGTGGACCCGGGATTCTCGATGGACTCCGCATGGCGTGGAGCACTGCCCCCGGACGGCGGATTCGAGCATCTCGACGATGTGCCTGCCCGGGTACTGGTCGGGCTTGCGCAACGCGGCGCGGCACTGGCGAAGGAGCACGGTAGCAGCCATGGCCCGCCGAGTTCGCTGCTCGAACAGGAGGTGCTGCACGTGGCCGGCGACGTCGACGAAGTGTCGATCTCGATGCGCACCGTATTTGCCTTGACGGCAATGGGATTCGTGCCCCACAGTGGCAGTGACCCCATGACGATCGACGTCGATCCGGATCGGATCGCCGCCGACGAGGTGGTGCGGGTGCGCATATCACCGGTGTGGTTACGTCTCGACGCCCGCTACGGTTCGGTGTACGTTCGCCGCGCCGGCCACCAGCTGTCGCTGACGGTGGAGCGCTAGACGAGCCAGGCTGCGGCGTTCGCGTCGAGTCGGCCGTTCACCAGTGGGGCACTGGCAAGCAGTAACTCGCCAGGGGGCAGGGGGATCGGTTCGTCGGATGCGTTCAGGGCGCAGATGAGTCCTCCGCGTCGACGGAACGCCAGGCAGCCGGGGGGCGCCCCGTACCAATCGATTCCGGCACCGGTGAATTCCGGACGCAGAGCTCGGAGCTCGAAGGCCGTGCGGTACAGGCTCAGCATGGAATCGACGTCTTCGAGTTGCGCCTCGGCGGTGTGTCCGTCCCACTCCCCGGGCATCGGTAGCCAGGTGCGGTCGGTGGAAGAGAACCCGAACGGGGGTTCGTGTCCTTCCCAGGGCATCGGCACCCGGCAGCCGTCGCGTCCCCGTTCGGCGTGCCCGGAGCGCTCCCACACCGGGTCCTGGAGCGCGCTGTCGGGCAGTTGCACGTTGGGCAGCCCGAGTTCGGCACCGTTGTAGACGAAGATCGTTCCGGGAAGAGCTAATTCGACCAGAATCATGGCGCGGGCGCGGGTGCGGCCGACGTCCCCGCCGCCGTACCTGGTGACCTCACGTTCGACGTCGTGGTTGGACAGCGTCCACGTCGGAGTGCCGTCGACGAGCTCGACGGCGGCGAGTGAGTTGGAGATGGCGTCACGGATGGTCTCGGCGTCGAAATCGACACTGGCCAAACGGAAATTGAACCCCAGGTGCAGCTCGTCCGGCCTGATGTACTCGGAGAACCGAACATTGTCCTGTACCCAGATCTCGCCGACGGTGACCGTTCCGGGAAACTCGTCCATGACCGTTCTGATGCGCCGGTGGAGGTCGTGGACGCGGGGATTGTTGAACCGAGGATCGTCGTCGTCGTTCTTCATGAGCGCGTTGAGTTCGAGACTCATGTCGGCCAGGTCTGCTGGCTTGGCCATGCCGTGCGCCACGTCGAGTCGGAATCCGTCCACGCCGCGGTTGAGCCAGAACCTCAATGTGCGCGCGAAATCCTCGAACACTTCGGGGTTGTCCCAGTTCAGATCCGGTTGCTCGGGCGCGAAGATGTGCAGGTACCACTGCCCGGGGGTGCCGTCGGGTTCGGTGATGCGGGTCCACGCCGGGCCGCCGAAGATGCTCGGCCAGTTGTTCGGCGGTTGTGAACCGTCGTCACCGCGGCCGTCGCGAAAGATGTAGCGGGCACGCTCGGCGCTTCCGCGTGGTGCCGTCAGAGCCGACCGGAACCACGGGTGCTCGACGCTGGTGTGGTTGGGCACCAGGTCCATCGTGACCTTGATGTCGCGAGCATGCGCCTCGTCGACCAGTGCATCGAAGATCTCGAGATTTCCGAACAGTGGGTCGATGTCGCGGGGATCGGACACGTCGTATCCGTGATCGGCCATCGGTGATCGGGTGATGGGGCCGATCCAGACGGCGTCGATCCCCAGCAATTCGAGGTAGCCGAGCTTGTCCCGAATACCGTCGAGGTCACCGACCCCGTCGCCGTTGGAGTCCGCGAAAGACCGGGGATAGATCTGGTAGAAGACGGCGTCCTGCCACCACAACAACTCGGAGCTCTCGATCGGATCGGTCACAAGTGGCAATAGTGCCAAACGACCGGCCGCGTAACGATTCAGGGGCGCTGGGGTCGATCGGACCGATCATTCCCGGTCAACGTCGAGTAAAGCTTTGTGCTCATTCACATGACCGACATGTGCCTGTTGCTTTGGAAAGTGTTGTATGTTCTGCATCGGAAACCAGTAGCGGCTTCAAGCCGCGCCCGACGGTGAGGACGCGACCCACGCCATGACTACGTCGACCATCGAAGCAGTACGGCTCGGAGACATCGCGCTCGACGACAGTCCCATCGAGCCGACGTGGATTCTCGAAGGGAACCCGCACGCACGCGTCGCCGAGTGGTCGAAGAGCATCGACGGCACAACGACCACCAATGTCTGGGACTGCACGGCCGGCCGGTTCCGCTGGTTCTTCGCAGTCGACGAGATCGTGCACATCATGGACGGTTCGGTGACTGTCTCGAGTGACGATCACGCACCGCGCACCCTGGTCGCAGGAGACGCGGCACTCTTTCGTGCGGGCACCTGGACCGAATGGCACGTGGAGAACTACGTGCGCAAGCACGCCATCCTCCGCCAACACCTGCCCCGGCCGGTGAGCTTCGCGCTCAAGCTTGCCGGTGCCCTGCGGAGCAGAGTCAGCAAGCGCAGAACGTCCAGGGGCACCAGTCCGCAGCGCGTCGGGTCGCTGTGACCACCCGCCTTCTCAGATAGCCGAGTTCACCATCGAATTCGCGGCCATGTCCATGTAATCGGTGAGCTGCGCACGGTGTGCAGCGTCCAACACCGACGGGTCGATGGACGCGATCGCGATGTGCATGCATCGAAGCCACGCATCTCGTTCGATCGGCCCGATTCGAAACGGGTTGTGCCGCATCCGCAATCGAGGATGGCCACGTTCGTCCGAGTAGGTCCGCGGACCACCCCAGTACTGTTCGAGGAACATTCGCATCCGCCGTTCGGCCGGTCCGAGATCCTCCTCGGGATACAGCGGGCGAACGATCTCGTCCTTGGCGACTTCTTCGTAGAACTTCGCCGTGAGTAACCGAAACGTCTCGGCACCGCCGACCGCGTCGTAGAACGTCTGCTGCGGTTCGGTCATCACACTCTCTTGTTTCTCGTCGTTTCTGCGGGCTCTCGATCGGCGTCCACCGCTCATTGTCCCTCAGGAGCCGGAGTCGGCCGCGACCCCACCCGGACGCCCCAATGCATACGGCGCTTTGATGTCGGCGTCGTCGAAGGCCTCGAGGATGTCCTGATGAAGGCGGCGCTGGACGGCCCACTGGCGTCCGGGGCGCGTTTTGATCGTGATGCGGATGGTGACGGTGTCTGCGCTGACCGCGTTGACTCCGAGCATCTCGGGCGGTTCGAGGATGTCGTTCTCGAAGTCGCCGGACTTCACCAACGACGCAGTGGTGCGTTCGGCCACCTCGCAGGCGTGCTCGATGTTCGCCGTGTGCGAGATGGGGAGATCGAGAACGGCGACCGCGAAGCCCTGGCTCATGTTCCCCACGCGCAGCACCTCGCCGTTGCGGCAGTACCACACCGTGCCGTTGATATCTCTGATCGTGGTGACCCGCAGACCCACGCTCTCGACGGTGCCGGTGGCCTCACCGAGGTCGACGACGTCGCCTACTCCGTACTGATCCTCGAGCAGCATGAAGATTCCGGACAGGAAGTCTCGCACCAGGTTCTGGGCACCGAAACCGAGTGCGACACCGACGATGCCCGCAGACGCGATGAACGGTGCCACGTTGACGCCGACGACGTCGAGAACCGAGAGCACGAACCAGGTGAGAATCATGACCGAGACGGCCGACTTGAGCACCGAGCCGATCGTGCTGGCCCGTTGTTTGCGACGCTCGTTGAGGATTGCACCCTTGACGGTGCCGGACGAGCGGTCGCGAAGCGGTCGCAGCAGGATCGGCGATTTTCCGCTGCTGTTGTCGGTGAAACGGTTGATCATCCGGTGCAGACACAGGCGCAGCACTATGGCGAGGACCAGATAACCGAGGACCTGCAGCGGCCGATCGACCAGCCAGTCGCGTCCGGTATCCGTCAGCTCGAAGGCTCGGGTGTCGAGCTCCCGCAGAAGCGACGGCTCGGAAAGGGGTGATGCGGACAGAAGGGTTGATACAGACACCCGAAAAGTCTACGGAGACCCAGAATTCTCGCCAGTCATGCAGCGCATGGCGGCGTCGTTCGGCCGTGCCGAGCGTGAGGATGCGAAATGTTCACCGATCGGCAACAGGAAATGCGGAGAAAAAGCCTGTGCGCGGGCGGTGCATTCGTGTTCCACTGTGAATCGTGTTCCACGCAAGCCATGCGCGGGCGCCGACTGCTTCTGGAGTAACGCATGAAGAACTCTCAACATCGCCATCGACAACTCCCGCCCACTGAGGGCCGCAGCGCGCACGACCAGCGTGAGACGGCCTCGGGGGCTTCTCCGCTGCGCGTGGTGCCGACGGCCCACGATGCCACGGGCGACGACGCCGTACCGGCGTGGGTCAAGCGCCGTGTGCTGCTCCTCAACGCCACATTCGAACCACTGACCGCGCTTCCGATGCGCCGGGCGGTGGTTCTTCTCGTTTGTGGGAAGGCCGACGTGGTGCACGACGATCCGGAAGGACCGTTCATTCGATCGGCCGGGTTCTCGGTGCAGGTGCCGTCGGTGATCAGGTTGCGGACCTTCGTTCGCGTTCCGTATCGGGCCCGTGTGCCCATGACACGCGCCGCGCTGATGCATCGCGACCGCTTTCGGTGCGCGTACTGCGGGAGCAAGGCCGAGACTGTCGACCATGTGGTGCCGCGAAGCCGCGGAGGCGGTCACTCGTGGGAGAACTGCGTCGCGTGTTGCGCGTCGTGCAATCACCGCAAGGCCGACAAACTCCTCAGTGAGATCGGGTGGACGTTGCGCGCGCAGCTGGTGCCTCCGAAGGGTCCGCACTGGCGTCTGTTGGCGACGACGAAGGAGTTGGACCCCAGTTGGCTGGCGTATCTCGGCGAGGGTGCGGCCTGACGGTCGACCTGTGTGACCATTTTGGTCACAACACCGGCCCCGACGTGGTCCGACGCGCAATTGTCGACTAACGTCACACCCTGTGAGCATTTTTGAGACCACGCTGATTTTCGGGGTGATTCCGGTTGCGGTGATCGGACTCATCGGCGCGTTGTCCTACCTGACCGACAAGCAGCCCGGTATGGATGTTCCTCCCTACCGACTGACGGACGAGTGGACACGCGAGCCATTGCTGTGGAGCGCAACGGACGAGGTGACTCCCTTCGGAGGCCACGGATCGCACGATGCCGACGCAGCCGACTCGATCGGAGGTGCTGCAAGTGGCAAGTGGTGAACTCGTCCGCAGCGACATCAAGGAAGAAGACCTGCCGTTCGGGGCTGCTGTGACGGCGAGTGGTCGCGTCTCGGCTGCTCACGAGTTCGGAACGGTCAATCCCGAGCACCTGCCTTTTGCGACGCAGGAACTGGTGGCCCTCGACGACGCGCTGACCGAGGCGACTCGGCAGACCAAGATTCGGTTCAACATCTACATCGGTGATCTCGGAGACGATCCGGCCGCTGGTGTCGAATCGGTGTTTCCGGGCACGCCCGACGCTGTTCGATCGATTCTGATCGCCGTCGACCCCAATCGGCACGCCCTGGAGATTCGCAGCGGTAAGCGCGTCTCGAACCGAGCGACCGACCGCGTTGCGCAGTTGGGTGTGACGGCTGCGCTCGGGCCGTTCCGCGACGGCAACCTGATCGACGGTCTCGTCGCTTCCGTGCGGGTGATGGCTGCGTCCATCCTCAGTCCCTAGCGGTCACCACCTGAGCGCGCTTTCACGACCAGGGCCGGTTGTTCCACCTCGCGGTGGAGCAACCGGCCCTGGTCGTATGTGCGGGAGCGATCAGCTCGCGTCGAACTCCCGTGCTGCGAGAGCCCGGACGACGCCTGCCCGTCCCTCGATCACCAGGCGACGGAGTGCCGGAGGCAGTTCGCCCTCCAGGAACCCGTCCGCGGCCGCGAGTGACTGTTCACTGATCGACCAGGAGGGGTACAGCCCGATCACGACGGTCTGCGCCACCTCGCTGGATCGACGAGACCAGACACCCTCGATGGCATCGAAGTAGCGGGCGACGTAGGGCTCGAGCAACTCGCCCTGGCCGGGCCCCGCGAAGCCGCCGATGATCGAGCGCGCCGTGATGTTCGGCACCGAGTCGTCGTCGACGACGGTTGTCCAGGCCTGCTCCTTGACCTCGGCGCTCGGTCGAGCGGCCCGCGCAGCCGCGGCCGACCTTGCCCCGGCGGCGGTGTTGTCCGCGCTCGCTTCTGCATCGATGACCGGCGAATCGAGCCCGTCGGAGTCGATCGCTCCGGCCGCGGCCAGCGCCGTGACGATTCGCCACCGCAGGTCGGTATCGACGCCGAGGCCGGACAGGGACTGACCGTCGGCGTCCCCGTCGAGCAGGGCACGCAGCACGTCGATGTGGCGGTCGTGGAGTTCGGTACCGGTGAGGGCGTTGACGAACGCCAGCTGGTGATCCGAGCCCGCCTCGGCACCGCGTGCCAGTTCCAGCAGTGCGTCGGCGAACTCGGGGGTGCCGTGCTCGGACGCCCAGGCGGGGTCGGCGTAGCTGGTGATGGCGGTCTGTGCCTGCAGCAGAAGGCGTTGCACCACACCCACTTCGGTCTCGCCGCCGATTCCGCGCTGGACGAGGGCAACAAAATCTCGGGCCTTCATCTCGGCCGATCGAGTCATCTCCCACGCTGCCGACCACGCGAGGGTGCGGGGGAGTGGTTCGGCGATGTCGCCGATCCGAGACAGGAGCGTCTCGAGCGAGTCCGGGTCCAGACGCACCGCGCAGTACGTCAGGTCGTCGTCGTTGACCAGCACCAGCTTGCCTCGCGAGACGCCGACCAGCGCATCGACATTCGTCGATTCGGCTGCATCGAGATCGAGCTCCACTCGGTCGGTGCGCACGAGCTTGCCGTCGACGTCGTCGTAGATGCCGACGGCGATGCGGTGGACTCGATGCTCGCCTGCACCCGGCGCGGCACCGCTCTGCCGAACCGCGAAGCGCGTGAACTTACCGTCGCCATCGACGTCGAAGTCCGGGCTCAGAGTGTTCAGGCCGGTGGTCCGCAGCCACTGCGTGCCCCAGTCGGACAGGTCGCGACCCGACGACTTCTCCAGGGCAGCAAGCAGATCCGAGAAGGTGGCATTGGCGAAGGCGTGGTCGACGAAATATGCCCGCAGTCCGGCCAGGAAGTCTTCCTTGCCCACGTAGGCCACCAACTGCTTGAGCACACTCGCGCCCTTTGCGTAGGTGATCCCGTCGAAGTTGACCTCCACCGCGGCCAGGTCGGGGATGTCCGCTGCGATGGGATGCGTCGAGGGCAACTGGTCCTGGCGGTACGCCCATGCCTTCTCGACGTTGGCGAACGTGGTCCATGCGTTCGAGTACTCGGTGGCCTCGGACTGGCAGAGAACAGAGGCGAACGTGGCGAACGATTCGTTGAGCCACAGGTCGTCCCACCACGTCATGGTCACCAGGTCGCCGAACCACATGTGCGCCATCTCGTGCAGCACCGTCTCGGCGCGACGCTCGTACGAGGCCCGTGTCACCTTGGACCGGAAGACGTAGTCCTCGAGGTACGTGACGGCGCCGGCGTTCTCCATGGCACCGGCGTTGAACTCCGGTACGAAGAGCTGGTCGTACTTGCCGAATGCGTACGGGGTGCCGAAGTTCTCGTGGTAGAAACCGAAGCCCTGCTTGGTCTCGGTGAACAGGCGCTCCGCATCCATGTGCTCCGCAAGCGTTGCGCGGCAGTAGATTCCGAGCGGGATAGTGCCGTGATCGTCGGTGTAGGAGTCGGTCCACTCCGCGTACGGTCCGGCGATCAGCGCGACGAGATAGGTACTCATCAGCGGGGTCGTGTCGAACACGTGCTCTCCCGCGGCAGGCTCGGCACCGTGCGCGGCATTGGAGATCACGGTCCAGCTCTCGGGAGCGGTGACCTTCAGGTCGAAGGTGGCCTTGAGATCGGGCTGATCGAAGCAGGCGAACATTCGCTTGGCGTCGGCGGTCTCGAACTGCGAGTACAGGTACACCGAACCGTCCGACGGGTCGACGAATCGGTGCAGGCCCTCACCGGTGTGCGAGTAGAGGCAGTCCGCGTCGATGACGAGCTCGTTGTGTTCGGACAGATTCTCGAGTGCGATACCCGTCGACTCGTCGTAGTTCTCAGTGTCGAGGGCGGTGCCGTTGAGCGTCGCGGAGCGAATCGTGCTCGCAATGATGTCCACGAAAGTCGACGATCCGGCGGTGGCCGCGAACGTGATGGTGGTGAGCGAGCGGAACGTCTTCTCGCCCGGATTGCCTTCGCCGTCGGTGAGATCGAGAACGATCGCGTACTTCGTTTCCCCGATGATCGCCGAACGTTCGGAGGCTTGGTCACGCGTCAGGTTGGGAGCAACCACTTCAGTCGACACCTCTTCGTGTAGTTATGGGTAGTGCTGTCCATCCCATCACGTCACGAGTGGCTCGCGCTGGCCGACCGGTAGTGCGGAATGTATGCGCGGTGGGCGGTTGTTATCGCAAGAAGAGATGTTGACCTCGACTTCCAAGGAGTAGACAGTGGCCGGTTCAGGACAGAAAGACACTGCGGATTTTTGGTTCGACCCACTGTGCCCGTGGTGCTGGATAACCTCGCGCTGGATTCTCGAGGTGCAGCAGGTGCGAGACATCGACGTGAACTTCCATGTCATGAGCCTGGCCGTACTCAACGAGGGCCGCGATCTGCCCGAGGAATACGCCACGATGATGAAGAAGGCGTGGGGTCCGGTTCGGGTGGCGATCGCCGCCGCGAAGCTGAAGGGTGACGAGATCCTCTCGCCGCTGTACACCGCCATGGGTACGCGAATCCACAATCAGGGCAACAAGGATTTCGACGTCGTCATCCGAGAGTCCTTGGCTGAACTGGACCTGCCTGCCGATCTCGCGACCGCAGCCGAGAGCACCGACTTCGACGAGGACCTGCGCACCAGCCATCACGCAGGAATGGACAAGGTGGGCCCCGACGTGGGCACCCCGACCATCCACGTCAACGGAGTCGCGTTCTTCGGCCCGGTGATCTCGCGAATCCCGCGTGGCGAAGAGGCGGGCAAGCTGTGGGACGCGTCGGTGATATTCGCCTCGTACCCGCACTTCTTCGAGCTCAAGCGCACGCGCGACGAGGATCCACAGTTCGACTGATCGCACGAGCATCTCGCGCGTGGAAATTCGTAGCAGGAGGCGAACTTTCACGCGCGGGGTGACTAGGCGACGATGCGATCCGACGCGTCGGCGGTACCGAAAGTTCGGTGCTCGCCGACGTGGAATCGCCTCGCCGACCACGCCGCTGCGGCCGCGTCGAGAAAGTCGTCGACGACCGGCCCGTCCGGGAGGTCGTCCAGGTCGAGATGCTCGCTCCACCGTCCCAGCGCAGCCAACCGCTGTCCGACGCCGCGGCCGCTCTTCTTCGATGCGAACGTCGTCGTCGGTGACATTGCCCGGAAAGAACATTCGGGATGGACCTCGACGTAGATGTCGGGATCGAAGTCCGCCTCGCGCCATGACTGCACAGCAGGCAGGATGTGCCACGTCTGCTTGCTGATCGCTTTGCCGGTGATGCTGCGCGAGAGTGCGCAGGCATGCTCGTATGTCGAGGCGTCGAGAACGTCGACAACGGGCGTGTGGAATATGGAGCTTCGCGCCCGGCCGAGAAACGCCTTCGCCTCGAGTTCGCTGATGCGATAGCCGTCCACCGGCAGAGACAGTGGCATGTCGACGCCCACTCGCGCGCAGTCTCGGGTGTGCTCCAACACCTCGGCCACGGAGGAGCAGCCGGTCCACGTCAGTCTCGAGCCGTCGAAGACTGCAACCACCCATGCACCCTTCGCGCCGTCGACACCGGCGAATTTCTCGGCTCGTGAGTTCACCTGTCAGACTCTAGGCATGCGCGTATACCTGGGTGCCGACCACGCCGGCCTCGAGTTCAAGAATCAGATCATCGAACACCTGACGGCGACCGGGCACGAGCCCGTCGACTGCGGTGCCTTCGACTACGACCCCGTCGACGACTACCCGGCCTTCTGCATCGACGCAGCACGGCGCGTCGTCGCCGATCCGGGCAGCCGCGGACTGGTGCTCGGCGGCTCAGGAAACGGCGAGCAGATCGCTGCGAACAAGGTGCCGGGCGCTCGCTGCGCACTGGCATGGAGCGTCGAGACCGCAAAGCTGGCCCGCGAGCACAACGATGCTCAGCTCATCGGCATCGGTGGCCGTATGCACACGTTGCCCGAAGCCCTCGCCATCGTCGACGCGTTTCTCGGCACTCCGTTCTCGGGCGAGGAGCGCCACCAGCGCCGCATCGACATCCTGTCCGAGTACGAGCGCAGTGGCGAGGCACCCGAGGTTCCGGGAAAGCCCGCGTAGGTGCCCGAAGGCCACACCCTGCACCGACTCGCTCGGCTGCATCAACGACGGTTCGGCGGGGCACCGGTCGAGGCGAGCAGTCCCCAGGGACGGTTCACCTCCGGTGCCGCGCTGATCGACGGGCTCGTGCTCGAAAGAGCGGAGGCCTGGGGCAAGCATCTGCTGCACCGTTACGAGACCGATCTGATCGTGCACATTCACCTGGGCCTGTACGGAAAGTTCACCGAACAGGCAGTGCCACTGGACGATCCGGTGGGCGCAGTACGTCTGCGCATGGTGGGGGAGAAGTACGGTGCCGACCTGCGCGGCCCCACCGCGTGCGAGATCTACACCGAGCAGCAGGTCGACGCCCTTCTGGCGCGGCTCGGGCCGGACCCGCTCCGCAAGGATGCAGATCCGGACGCGGCCTGGATGCGAATCTCCAAGTCGCGCACCGCGATCGGGACACTACTGATGGATCAGAAGGTGCTGGCCGGCGTCGGAAACGTCTATCGCGCCGAAATCCTGTTTCGCCACGAGATCAATCCGATGCGCCCGGGGAAGGACCTCGATCGAGCCGAGTGGGACGCGATCTGGTTCGACCTCGTCGACCTGATGAAGATCGGCGTTCGACGCGGTCGCATCATCACCATCCGGCCCGAGGACGATCACGGAGACACCTACGGTGCCCGTCGACCTCGCTCGTACGTCTACCGCAGGCAAGGCCTTCCGTGCCGCGTGTGCGGGACCGAAGTCCTGCACACGACGATGCAGGCGCGAAACCTGTTCTGGTGCCCGGTCTGTCAGGCAGCCTAGAACCCGCCGAAGTCGCCTCCACCGCCGAAGTCGCCTCCGCCGTCGAACATGCCCCCGCCGCCGTCCATGGCACCGAAGTCGGTGTCGCCGCCGCTGTAGTCGTCGCCGCCGGAACCGTCCCCGCCGGAACCGTCCCCGTTGTAGTCGTCACCGCCGGAACCATCGCCCGAGCCGTCGGCTCCCATGTCTCCGCCCGCTGCCGTCTCGTCCGGCACTCCCGCCATGCCGGAGAACATCGCCGAGAACAGGAACATCGAACCCATTCCCCACGCGCCGGCGACCAGGGCGGGCCGCCACCACGGCTCGGAGTACCAGCCCGCAGGGACCGGACGGCCTGCTACGCGGCCGCCCGGGTAGTAGTTCGGGGTGCGGTCCGACGGATCGGGTGACGCTGCGATCTCGCGGCCCTCGAAGTCGACCTTGCGCTCTTCGGTGACTCGTCCGGCCTGCTGCTGGCCGTCGATGCCCTGCACCTCCGGGCCTGGGTCCATGCCCATGGCCAGGCGTGCCGCGCGGATGTAGTAGAGCCCCTCGAGTGCCGTCTGCTTGGCCAGTCTGGCCTGTTCGGGGGTGGTGGCCTGGTCGATCTGCGACCCGGCGGCGATATTGCGCTCGGACGCATCGGCCAGGGCCTGCTTGGACGGTGTGTCGGTGCCGATCAGGTTGTAGACCTGACCGCCGAGGCGTTCGATCGACTGGCGGGCGTCGGCCTTGGCGTCGGCCAGTGCAGTTTCGGCCGCCGCAGCCGAGTTCTTCTTGCTTCGCAGCACCAACAGGGCCACTGCGGCGATGACGAGGACGATCAGGACTATTTCCACTTCGGGCCTTCCGCCGACGGTGCATGTCCGGTTCGTTCGGACAATTCGGACTCCGTTTCAGGGTACGCGGACACGAAAAAGCCCCGCACTGAAAGTACGGGGCTTTTCGATGGAGCCGATGACGAGAATCGAACTCGCGTAGCCTGTTTGGAAGACAGGGGCTCTACCATTGAGCTACATCGGCGTGCAAACAACAGTCGTGGGATCGCCAGTTCCGTCGCCTGCGTTTCAAGACTGTACCCAAAGCCGTCGCCGGATTCCAAACCGGCATGCCGCGCCGGGTTCGCCCGAACGCCATCGGTGGGGCGCCGATGAGGGGCTACTATCGGTTGCTGTTCAATGGTGTGGGTACGACGGGGTGTGGCGCAGCTTGGTAGCGCATCCGCTTTGGGAGCGGAGGGTCGCAGGTTCAATTCCTGTCACCCCGACAAATGAGGGCCGCAGGCACGGTTCGCCGTGTTTCGCGGCGAGCGAGGTAAGACCGCAAGCCAGCACCGTAAGCACCACCAGCAAGCAAGAATTACCAGAAGGAGCATGTCCCGTGAAGAGCACCGTCGAGCAGCTGAGCCCGACGCGAGTCCGTATCAACGTTGAGGTGCCCTTCGAGGAGCTCAAGCCTGATTTCGACCGCGCATACAAGGCTTTGGCTCAGCAGATCCGCCTCCCCGGATTCCGTCCCGGTAAGGCTCCGGCCAAGTTGCTCGAAGCGCGCGTCGGCCGTGGTGCGGTGCTCGAGCAGGTCGTCAACGACGCTCTTCCCGCCCGTTACTCAGAGGCCGTGACGAACGAAAAGGTCAAGGTCATCGGCCAGCCCGAGATCGAGATCACCAAGATCGAAGACGGTACGGAGCTCACCTTCACCGCCGAGGTCGACGTTCGTCCCGAGATCGCACTGCCGGACTACTCGACCATCAGCGTCGTCGTCGATCCGCTCGAGATCAAGGACGAGGCCGTCGACGAGCAGCTGCAGTCGCTGCGCCAGCGTTTCGGCACCCTGACCGGCGTCGATCGCCCGGTTCAGTCCGGTGACTTCGTCTCGATCGACCTCTCGGCCACTGTCGACGGCGAGAACGTGGAAGAGGCAACCGCGAGCGGACTGTCCCACGAGGTCGGCTCCGGCCAGCTCATCGAGGGACTCGACGATGCGATCATCGGGGTCTCCGCGGACGAGTCGAAGGAGTTCACCTCGACTCTGGTCGCCGGCGAGTACGCAGGCAAGGAAGCTGTCGTCACGGTCAAGGTCGTGTCCGTCAAGGAGCGCGAGCTGCCCGAGGCCGACGACGAGTTCGCCCAGCTCGCCAGCGAGTTCGACACCTTCGACGAGCTGCTCGCCGACCTGAAGACGCGCGTCGAGCGAGTCGCGAAGGTCGAGCAGGCCGGTCAGATCCGCGACAAGGTGCTCGAGACGTTGCTCGAGACGCTCGAGATTCCGGCTCCCGAGGCCGTCGTCAAGGCCGAGGTCGATTCCCAGGTGCACGAGGCCATTCACGGCCTCGATCACAACGAGGAAGCACTCGCCGAGCTGCTCGAATCTCAGGGTTCGAGCCGCGAGGAATTCGACAAGGACGTCAAGGAAGGTGCCGAGAAGTCGGTGCGTACCCAGCTCCTTCTCGATGCGATCGCCGAGGCCGAGAACACGCAGGTCGGGCAGGAAGAGCTCACCGAGCGGATCATCTTCCAGGCGCAGCGCTACGGCATGCCGCCCGAGCAGTTCATCCAGCAGGTGCAGCAGGCCAACCAGCTCGGCGCGGTGTTCGCCGACGTCAAGCGCGGTAAGGCCCTCGCTTCGGTCGTCGAGCGCGTCACCGTGACCGACACCAACGGCGCGAGCGTCGACACGGCCGAGCTGTTCGGTAGCCCCGCCGATGCTCCCGACGAGGTCGAAGCAGCTGATTCTTCCGAGGGCGAACAAGAGAAGTAACGCTCACAGCGAACGACGGCGGTTCCGGGACTCCGGAGCCGCCGTCTTTCGTTAGTGTCTGTGTCAGGAACCAACGATTTGTTATGAAAAGGCAGGTACCGTGACTGTTCAGAATCCGGCGGCTTCGCACGAGCAGAGTCCCGTCATGACTTCGGCCGCAGCAGGGTTGAATCTCAGCGACTCCGTGTACGAGCGTCTGCTTCAAAACCGCATCATTTTCCTCGGTACCCAGGTCGACGACGACATCGCCAACAAGTTGTGCGCCCAGATCCTGTTGCTCTCCGCCGAGGATGCCACTCGCGACATTTCGCTGTACATCAACTCGCCCGGTGGCTCGGTCACCGCGGGCATGGCCATCTTCGACACCATGGAATTCGCCGAGTGCGACATCGCGACCTACGGCATGGGTTTGGCCGCTTCGATGGGTCAGTTCCTGCTCTCGGCCGGTGCCAAGGGCAAGCGGTACGCCCTGCCGCACGCGCGCATCATGATGCACCAGCCCTCGGCCGGTATCGGCGGCAGCGCATCCGACATCGCCATCATGGCCGAGCAGTTCGCGCACACCAAGCGTGAGATGGCCGAGCTCATCGCTCAGCACACCGGCCAGACCGTCGAGCAGATCACCGAGGACTCCGATCGCGACCGGTGGTTCACCGCCCAGGCCGCCAAGGAATACGGGTTCGTGGATCACGTCGTCAGCCGCGCGCAGCAGGCCGGCGGAATCGGCGAGTAAATCGGCCTGTACCGGCGACCTCGATCACTCACATCTTGGAGAAACGATGACAAACCTGTTCGATCCCAACCAGTTGCCGTCCTCGCGGTACATCCTTCCGTCCTTCGTCGAGCACTCCAGCTACGGCGTCAAGGAATCGAACCCGTACAACAAGCTGTTCGAGGAGCGCATCATCTTCCTCGGCGTGCAGGTCGACGACGCGTCGGCCAACGACGTCATGGCGCAGCTGTTGGTGCTCGAGGGGCTCGACCCCGACCGGGACATCACCATGTACATCAACTCGCCCGGCGGATCGTTCACATCGCTGATGGCGATCTACGACACCATGCAGTACGTCCGCGCCGACGTTGCGACCGTCTGCCTCGGCCAGGCCGCCTCTGCCGCGGCAGTTCTGCTCGCCGCCGGTACGCCCGGCAAGCGTGCGGCTCTGCCGAACGCACGGGTGCTGATCCACCAGCCTTCCAGCGGTGGAATCCAGGGCCAGGTGTCGGACCTCGAGATCCAGGCTGCGGAGATCGAGCGCATGCGTCGTCTCATGGAGACCACTCTCGGTCGCCACACCGGCAAGGACCCCGACGTCATCCGCAAGGACACCGATCGCGACAAGATTCTCACCGCGGAGCAGGCCAAGGACTACGGCATCATCGACACCGTGTTCGAGTACCGCAAGCTTTCCGCACAGAAGTAGCACTGCGAGCACCACCGGTCGGGCCGTAGCGGTCCGGCTCGAGTTCCGGCGCCGGGCGCGAGTGAGAAACTCCGCCCGGCGATCGCGATCGACGGCCCGATTTCTGGTACAGACGAAATCGGGTGGCGAATCACCGGAAACAACCCGCCCATGTTCGGCGAACACGGGTAGCGTCGCACCCAAGAACTCGGGCGGTCGATATCGGCACGACGAAAGCCCGGGAAGTAGCCCACGGTGTCTCGGCACAGTCGGACGGCGTGGGGCGTACGCGGACAAGGAAGTAGGAACCTCCGAATGGCACGCATCGGTGACGGTGGCGATCTGCTGAAGTGCTCGTTCTGCGGCAAGAGCCAGAAGCAGGTCAAGAAGCTCATTGCTGGACCAGGGGTGTACATCTGCGATGAGTGCATCGACCTGTGCAACGAGATCATCGAGGAGGAGTTGGCCGAATCGAGCGAAGTCAAGCTCGACGACCTACCCAAGCCCTCCGAGATCAAGGATTTTCTCGAAAATTACGTGATCGGTCAGGACGCTGCCAAGCGCACGCTGGCCGTTGCGGTCTACAACCACTACAAGCGAATCCAGGCCGGTGACAAGGCCCGTGACGTGCGGGGCGAGTCGGTCGAACTGGCGAAGTCCAACATTCTGATGCTCGGACCGACGGGCTGCGGAAAGACGTATCTCGCGCAAACGTTGGCCAAGATGCTCAACGTGCCGTTCGCCATCGCCGACGCCACCGCGCTCACCGAGGCCGGATACGTCGGCGAGGACGTCGAGAACATCCTGCTCAAGCTGATCCAGGCCGCCGATTACGACGTCAAGCGCGCCGAGACCGGCATCATCTACATCGACGAGGTCGACAAGATCGCCCGCAAGAGCGAGAACCCGTCGATCACGCGAGATGTGTCCGGTGAAGGCGTCCAGCAGGCATTGCTGAAGATTTTGGAAGGAACTCAGGCCAGCGTGCCGCCGCAGGGCGGTCGCAAGCATCCGCATCAGGAGTTCATCCAGATCGACACGACGAACGTGCTCTTCATCGTCGCCGGTGCCTTCGCCGGTCTCGAGAAGATCGTGTCCGATCGCGTCGGCAAGCGTGGTCTGGGCTTCGGGGCCGAGGTTCGCTCGAAGGCCGAGATCGACACCCAGGACCACTTCGCGGAGGTCATGCCGGAGGATCTGATCAAGTTCGGCCTGATCCCCGAGTTCATCGGCCGGTTGCCGATGATCGCGTCGGTCACGAACCTGGACAAGGAATCGCTCGTCACGATTCTGTCCGAGCCGAAGAACGCGCTCGTCAAGCAGTACCGTCGTCTGTTCGACATGGACGGTGTGGAGCTCGAGTTCACTGCCGAGGCCTTGGACGCAATTGCCGATCAGGCAATTCTCCGTGGTACCGGTGCTCGTGGACTTCGCGCGATCATGGAAGAAGTGCTGTTGCCGGTGATGTACGACATCCCCAGCCGCGACGACGTGGAGAAGGTTGTCGTCACTGCAGAAACGGTCAACGACAACGTGCTGCCGACGATCGTGCCGCGCAAGCCCGAGCGGCCGGAACGCCGCGACAAGTCGGCCTGACCAGTCGCCGATTCGACGAAAGAGCCCCGATCATCGTAATGATCGGGGCTCTTTCGTCGTTCGGAAGGTCAGCCGAGGCTCACCACGTGGGGCTGTCGATCGACTGCCCTGAATCGTTCGGACACCAGTGGGTCGTGTCCGGGCACGATGTGATCGGGACCGTCGGCCAGTTCCTGGATTCGGTCGAAGGCTCCGAACATGTCCGGAAGGTAATGCAGGATCGCGAACGGGTTGTCGGACTCGATGTTCTCGTAGAAGTGGCTCGCGTCCGACGCCAGCACGATGTTTCCCCGCGCTGTGCGTACTCGGACAATCTGCATGCCGGCGGTATGGCCGCCGACGGAGTGCACCGACAGACCGTCCAGCAGTTCACGATCTCCGTCGACGAGGTCGAGTCGCGTGCTCGCGGCCACGTGATCGATGTCCGGTCTGGAGTGCAACCATCGCTCCTGTTCGATGCGCGTTGCCCACGGACCGTTCCAGTACTCGAGCTCGCGCCGCTGTACGACGTAGCGGGCTCGGGGTAGGTCTGCCACGACCCCGGTGTGGTCGTAGTGCAGGTGCGTCAAGACACAGAGATCGATGTCGCCGGGCGCGATCCCCAGACCGCCGATGATCTCGAGCGGGGAGCCGAAGTAGTCCAGTCCCTGCATTCCTTCGGCGGTGGAGGGGGCGAGCCCGGCGTCGATCAGAACGGTGTCGGTCTGCGAGAGGGCGAGCCACACGTAGTAGGCAGTGGGATGTGGCTCGCCGCCACGGTTATCGTGATAGTGGAAGTGTGTGCTGCGCAGTGCCGTTCGAGTCGCGTACTGCACGGCGAACACTCGCCACAACCCCGGGGTATCAGGCCGTTCTGCGTCGATCATCGACGGTCACTGCGAGTTCGCGGTGGCGGTTGCATCGACGGTACGAGGCTTTGTGCCGAGTTCGTCGGTGGGCGTGCGGAACGTTTCCTTGGACGTGGAGACGATGGCGACGTTGATGGCACAGAACACGGCGGTGACGATGGCGACCGGTAGCCAGGCACCGATCTCGGCACCGGCGATCGCTCCGGCGATGGTGGGCGCGAATCCTGCGATGGCGAAGCCGATCTGGGTACCGAGGGCGGTGCCGGTCAGACGCACCCGAGCCGGGAACATCTCGCCGTAGAACGAGGGCCAGACTCCGCCGGTAGCACTGTGGACGAATCCGAACATCACGATGCCGAAGACGAAGATCAGTGCGTAGCTACCGATCGAGATGGACCAGAGGTAACCGAACATGAGGATGGCGCAGCCGATCGATCCGAACAGGAACACCGGCTTGCGGCCGACGCGGTCGGAGAGCGAACCGAAGAAGGGCAGCGAGAACAGTGCGACCACGTTGGCGAGCACGCCGACCCAGAGCATCGGAGTGCGTTCGAGGCCAACGGTATTGACGGCATACGACAGGGCGTAGACGGTGAAGATGGTGCTGACCGAGGCGATCACAGCGGCGAACATGACGCGAAGAACTGCGCGCCAGTGGTCGGCCAGCAGTTCGGCCAAGGGCAGGCGCTGCGGTTCGTTGGAAGCAACCTCTTCCTCGAACACCGGGGTCTCGTCGAGCGAACGGCGGATGAGGAACGCGGCGACGACGACGAATGCGCTGAGGAAGAACGGGATTCGCCAGCCCCAGCTGAGGAGCTGCTCTTCGGGAAGCATCGCGACGGGGAGGAATACGGCGGTGGCGAGAATCTGGCCGCCCTGGGTGCCGCTGAGTGTGAAGCTGGTGAAGAACGCGCGGCGGTTGTCCGGGGCGTGCTCGAGTGTCATCGAGTTTGCGCCTGCCTGCTCACCGCCGGCAGAGAATCCCTGCGCGAGTCGAAGCAGAACGAGGATGATCGGCGCAGCGATTCCGATGGACTCGTAGGACGGGAGAACGCCGACCCCGAGGGTCGCGACACCCATCAGCAGGACGGTGGCGACCATGACCTTCTTGCGGCCGTAGCGATCACCGATGTGTCCCAGCACCAATGCTCCGAGCGGACGCGCAAGGTAGCCGACGCCGAATGTCGCCAGGGCCAACAGTGTGCCGGTGGCGGGATTCGATCCGGGGAAGAACACGCGGCCGAATACCAGGGCTGCCGCCGTGCCGTAGATGAAGAAGTCGTAGTACTCGAGCGCGCTGCCCACCCATGCTGCGGTGGCGGCTTTGCGCGGGTTCGCACCCGGTCGAAGGGGTGTGGGGGTCGGTCCGGCTGTAACGGGATCCATCGTCGTTCGTCTCTCTTCGTGTGACGGGGGGAGCTGAGGTGCCCTTCGACACTGCGATCCAGCCGACCGGATCGCTAATGTACGAAATAGTTAAAACGAGGCGCTCCTAGATACTGAACGTGATCCATGCCACGTGTCAACCCCGGATGAGATTCGAAGGACTCGGCGAGCGCGTCAGGGGGCCGGTTTGGTGAGAAACGCGATGATCATGTCGCCGAGCATGGAGCGCAGTCGTTCTCGGTGCGCCGGGTCGGTGAGGTCGCGACCGAACAGGGCCTCGAAGGTGTAGCGATTGGACAGCCGGAACACACAGAAACTGCTGATGGCCATGTGGATGTCCAATGCGTCGACGTCGGTACGAAACAGCCCGTCGGCCTGACCGCGCTCGAGAATGCTGGCCAACAGCTCGGCCGCGGGGTTGCCCAGATTGCTCAGTGCCTCCGAGGTGCCGATGTGCTCGCCGCGCAGGATGTTCTCGGTGGACACCAATCGGATGAAATCGGGATTTTGTTCGTGGTGATCGAAGGTGAGGGACGCGATGGCGCGAATGGCCTCGACCGGTCCGAGTCCTTCGACGTCCACGGCTCGTTCTCGCTCGCGAATGCGCAGGTATGACCGTTCCAGAACGGCCTTGTACAGGCCTTCCTTGTCGGTGAAGTAGTAGTACAACATTCGTTTCGTCGTGTGCGTCCGCTCGGCGATCTCGTCGATGCGGGCACCGGCGAACCCCTTGTCCGCGAACTCTTCGGTAGCTACCTCGAGGATGTTGTGCCGGGTCAGGTCGCTGTTGCGGCGCCGTTTGACGGCCGGTCCGCTGCTGTCGTCGGACGAGGCGGTTGCGCGCGGAGGCATGGATCAACTCTATCGCCGTCGATTGTGCGGAAACGGTTGGGCGCGGGGCGACGGCGTAGTACCGTCGATCTAACTCACCAATTAGTACATTAAATAGCTAGGAGATCGAGATGCCGGAATCCGTGCTCTGTGGACTGATCGGGACGGGTATCGGCAAGTCGCTCACGCCCGCGATGCACGAGAAGGAAGGTGTCGAGCAGGGGCTGAACTATCTCTACCGCATCATCGATCTCGACCGACGTGGGCTGACTGTCGAGGATCTGCCCCGCCTGGTAGCGACGGCCGCCGACCTCGGATTTCGTGGACTGAACATCACTCACCCGTGCAAACAACGCGTCATCGGTTGCCTCGACGAGCTCTCCGACGACGCGGCCCGACTCGGGGCCGTCAACACAGTGGTGTTCGCGGACGGCCGAGCCGTCGGACACAACACCGACTGGTCCGGATTCGATCGCAACTTCGGCCGCGGGTTGCCCGGTGCCGACCTCGCCGATGTGGTCCAACTCGGTGCAGGGGGAGCAGGCGCAGCCGTCGCGTACGCCATGGCGCGCCGCGGCGCAGCCACACTCACCTTGGTGGACGCCGATCCTGTTCGAGCGCAGCAACTTCGAGACTCCCTTGCGGCGATCTTCCCCGATGTCGAGATTCTCTCGGCCGGACTCGATCGGCTCGGCGCCGTCCTCGAAACCGCGACCGGGCTGGTGCACGCGACCCCGATCGGAATGGTGGAGCACCCGGGATCGGCCGTGCCCGAGCACCTCCTGGATCCGCGCATGTGGGTGGCCGAGGTGGTCTATCGTCCGGCGGAGACCGAGTTGCTCTCGGCCGCAGCCAGAGTCGGTTGTCGAACGCTCAGCGGAACCGGGATGGCCGTATTCCAGGCCGCCGATGCATTCGAGATCTTCACCGGCCGCACCGCCGATGCGGATCGAATGATCGCCCACATGAGCTCGTTGATCGAGCTGGAGGATCGCCTCGCTGCCACTGCGGTAGCCGGAGCGCTCGCATGAGCGCCGTCGCGACGTCCGTCGCCACGGTCTCGCTCAGCGGATCGCTCGACGAGAAGATGCGTGCCATCGCAGATGCCGGGTTCGACGGCTTCGAGGTGTTCGAGCCGGATCTCATCAGCTCACCCGACCTGCCCGAGGACATCGCGAAGAAGGCCGCCGATCTCGGCCTGACTCTCGATCTCTATCAACCGTTTCGGGACGCAGACTCGGCAGACCCGGATCAGTTCGCCCGCAACCTCGTTCGCATCGAGCGCAAGTTCGACGTGATGGAGCAATTGGGATGCGATCTACTGCTGGTGTGTTCCTCGCCGCTGGCCGGTGCTGTGCGCGAGGACGACCTGCTGATCGAACAGATGGCGATTCTGGCCGAGCGTGCGCACCGGCGCGGAATGCGATTGGCGTACGAGGCGCTGGCCTGGGGCACCCACGTCGATACCTACGGTCATGCCTGGGACATCGTTCGACAGGTCGACCATCCGGCACTCGGCACCTGCCTGGACAGTTTCCACATTCTCTCCCGCGGTGACAATCCCGCGGGAATTCGCGACATACCGGGCGAGAAGATCTTCTTCCTCCAACTGGCCGACGCACCTCACCTGGTGATGGACGTGTTGCAATGGAGCCGCCACCATCGGTGTTTCCCCGGGCAAGGCAACTTCGATCTTGCTCGCTTCGGAGCGGACGTGGTTGCCTCCGGCTACACCGGACCATGGTCGCTCGAGATCTTCAACGACGTCTTCCGGCACTCCGACACCGGGCGAACGGCATCCGACGCCCATCGCTCGCTGCTGTACCTGCAGGAGCAGGTGCGCGCCATCGAAACACCCTCTGCAGAAACAGATCTCTTCTCGCCTCCACCGCCAGGTCCGATCGAGAACGTCGTATCCCTACGGATAGCGGCGGGGCCGGCGAAGGCAGCGCAGCTGGGGACCGTTCTGCGCCAGTTGGGTTTCGACCTGACGGCCGCACACAGCGAACACGGACTGTCGTTGTTCACCCAGGGTCCACTGGCGGTGGCGGTCGACACGACCGTGGACACGTTGTGGACTGCGCCCGGCGTCCCGGCCCACTTGCCCGCGTTGGCTCAGATCGGCGTCCGTAGCGAGCGCCCCGATCTGTGGCTCACTCGGGCCCGCGCTCTCGGCGTCACCGCATCCACCGTCACCATGCCGGGTGTTGCGGACGCGACCGACGCGGTGGTGCGCCTTGCGGTGACCGGCGCAACCTCGCTCGACCTGCGCACCCGAGACAGTGCGGGTGCCTGGCAGTCGGCGTTCGACCTGGCACCTCGGGTGACGGAACGCCATGACGCCTGTGTCTCCCACGTCGACCACATCGCTCTGGCCGTACCCGCCGAGAGCTGGGACGGCGTGATGCTCTTGCTGCGTTCTGTGTTCGGAATGGTGCCCCGCGACGGGCAGGACGTCGTCGACGCGATCGGCCTGGTGCGGAGCCAGGCCCTCACACTGGACACCGCGGGCGGCACGATTCGGCTCTCGCTCAACATGGTTCCCGGCCGGCCGTCCGACTCGGACCCGCTGCCCGCCGCCCGCCGCGGAGGCGTCGGACACGTGGCGTTCGGATGCGAGGACATCTACGCTGCGGCGTCGGCGATGGTCGACCGCGGCCTCACCCCGTTGCGTATCTCTCCCAACTACTACCGCGATCTCGACGCGCGATTCGAACTCGGATCCGACACCTTGGACGCGATGCAACGCCTGGGAATTCTGTACGACGCGGACGCGTCCGGCGGGGAGTTCTTCCACTTCTTCACCGGAACCGTCGGCGACGATCTGTTCTTCGAGGTGGTCCAGCGAACAGGTAGCTACGAGGGCTACGGGGAGACCAATTCCGCGGTGCGACTGGCGGCTCAGCTGCAGGAGTGACGCCCGCAGGCAGCCGGCCGCCCGTCGCCGTGGGTCAGGTGAGGCGCTCGAAGACCGCAGCCAGGCCCTGGCCACCGCCGATGCACATCGTCTCGAGTCCGTAGCGGACCTCGCGGCGATCCATCTCGCGAAGCAGGGTGGCGAGAATGCGAGCTCCGGTTGCACCGACAGGGTGTCCGAGCGAGATGCCGGAACCGTGCGGGTTCAGTCGAGGGTCGTCGGATTCGATGCCCCAGGAACGGGTGACGGCGAGGGCCTGGGCAGCAAATGCTTCGTTGAGTTCGATGATTCCCATGTCGTCGAGGCTCAGACCGAGCCGTCCGAGTGCCTTCTCGCTGGCGGGGACCGGCCCGATACCCATGGTGCGCGGAGCAACTCCGGCGACACCCCATCCGGCCAGTCTGGCCAGCGGCCGAAGACCCAGTGCAGCAGCCTTGTCCGGAGTGGTGACGATCGCAAGCGCGGCACCGTCGTTCTGGCCGCTGGCATTTCCCGCCGTCACCGTCGATTCGGGATCGATCGACGCGCGAATAGCCTTCAGCTTCGCGAGTGACTCCACAGTGGTGTCGGCACGGGGATGTTCGTCGGTGGTGACGAGGAGTGGATCCGACTTACGTTGGGGGACAGTCACACCGACGATCTCTTCGGCGAACACCCCGCTGTTCTGTGCGGCGACCGCGCGCTGGTGGGATTGGACTGCCAGCGCATCCTGATCGGCTCGGCTGATCGAGAACTCGGCGCGAAGATTCTCTGCGGTCTCGATCATGCCGCCGGGCACGGGAAAGTTCTTGCCGCCTGCGGTCACTCGTGCCCGAGCGAGTCGGTCGGACAGGGCCACCGCCTCGGCTTTGACGCCCCAACGCATGCCGGTGGCGTAGAACTCGGTCTGGCTCATGCTCTCGACGCCGCCCGCCAGAACCAGATCGTTGCCGCCGGACTGAACCTGCATGCACGCGTGCAGAATCGCTTGCAGGCCGGAACCGCAGCGCCGGTCGACCTGCATGCCGGGGACGTCGATACCCAGGTCGGCGTCGAGTGCTGCGATACGTCCGATCGCCGGCGCATCGCCGTTGGGCGACGCCTGGCCCAGGATCACGTCGTCGATGTCGGCACCGGAAATGCCGGTTCGGGCAACGAGTTCCGCGATGACCGTGCCGGCCAGGGCTTGGGCGGAGATATCGCGGAACTGACCGCCGAAGCGGCCGACCGGGGTTCGAAGGGGCTCGCAGATCACGGCGTCAGGCATGGTTGTTTCCTCGCTTGTCGTTGGGTCCGGTACTCACCCGGAGCAGGTCGGTCTCGATGGCGCGGGTGGCGTCGAGCAAGGCCGGGAGTAGTTCGGTGCGGACTTCGTCCGCGGAATGACGCGCAGCTTGAGTCGAGACGTTCGCCGCCGCGACAACCACACCGTTGCTGTCGTGGATGGGTGCGGCGATCGATCGCAGACCCTCTTCGAGTTCCTGATCCACCAGACAGAAGCCCTCGGCTCGTACCCGTTCGAGTTCGCGTCCGAGGGCAGCCGCCGAGGTGAGGGTCTTACCGGTCAGTGCAGTCAGCTGGATTCGGTCGAGGTATGCCGCGAGCTCGTCGGCCGGTAGACCGGCCAGCAATACGCGTCCCATCGAGGTGGCGAACGCGGGGAATCGCGTACCGATGTTGATTCCGACGGTCATGATGCGGCTCACCGGAACTCGCGCGACGTACACGACGTCGTCGCCGTCGAGAATCGATACGGAGGACGATTCGCGTACCCGTTCTGCGAGAGCCTCCAGATGCGGTCCGGAGACTTCCGGTAGGGACAGACTCGACAGATAGCTGTACCCCAGTTCGAGCACGCGCGGGGTGAGCCAGAACAAGGAACCATCGGTTCGGACATATCCGAGCTCGACGAGAGTGAGCAGAAACCGTCGGGCGGTGGCCCGCGTGAGTTCGGTTGCCCTCGCGACATCGGACAGTGTTCGACGCGGATGCTCGGCGTCGAACGCTCGAATCACCGCAAGACCACGGCCGAGTGACTGGACGTAGTCCGAGGACGGTGCCGGCGATTCCCCGGAGTTCACGAGCTACCCGAATCGGTCTCGGCGATGGCCGCGTTCGCCAGGCCGAATGCGCTGTTGCTGTTCGGAACTCCCGCGTACACCGCGGTGTGCAGAAACACCTCGGCCAGTTCGTCCGGTGCCAGTCCTGCGCGGAGCGCTGCGCGAATATGCATATCGAGCTCGTGCTGGTTGCCTACGGCCGTCAGAATCGCCAGGGTCAGGAGTCTGCGGGTGTGGTGGTCGAGTCCGGGGCGGCTCCAAATGTCACCCCATGCGGTGCGGGTGATGAAATCCTGGAACGGCGCGGTGAATTCGGTTCGCGCGGAGATGCTTCGGTCGACGTGAGCGTCGCCGAGGACGCTGCGCCGCACCGCCATGCCGGTGTCGTGGGCCGCCGCCCGGCCCGCAGCGTACAGATCCGACCCGATGTGTGCGGCGATCGCTGCGGTGACGGGTCCGGCCTGCTCGACGTTGGCCAAGTGTGCTGCGGGGTCGAGCACTCGGAACGTCGATCCGGTGACACCGTCAGCGATGATCTTCAGATCCTCGGGGGTGGTCGAGGGGTCCTGACGACCTGCGATCACGAGGGTCGGGGAGCTGATTCGACCGAGGTCTGCGCGAGAATCCCAGTCGGACAACGCCTCACAGCATGCCGCGTAGCCCTCGTCGGAGGTGTCGACGATCATCCGCCGATGCCGTTCGACGAGATCGGCGTCGCGACCGGCGAGTTCGGGGGTAAACCACCGGTCGAGTACTGCGTCGGCCAACGAGGCCGTTCCGCCCGCGCGGACCGTGGCCGCGCGATCGAGCCACTGCGCGGGCTCACCGAACTTGGCTGAGGTGCACAGCAACGTCAGAGTTCGCACTCGCTCCGGTCGATGGATGGCGATCCACTGCGAGACGGCACCGCCGAGCGAGAGGCCGACTATGTGAACGCGCTGCAGATCCAATGAATCCAGCAGGGCCAGGACGTCTTCGGCCAGATCCGCGACGGAGTACGGGCCAGGGGGCACCGGGGATGCCCCATGCCCACGGAGATCGACGGCGAGTACTCGAAGCGACGCGGAGAGCGGACCGACCTGCGGGTTCCACATCGATCGATCGGAGCCGAGGGAGCCGATCAGCACGACTGTATCGGCGTCGGTGCCCGGTCCTTCGACGAGTCGGTGAGCCAGTGCGACGGTCATCGTGAGTCCTTCGAGTCTGAGGTGTTGTCGGTGTCGAGAGCGAGCTCGGCCAGGATGGTGTCGACCAGATCGGGTGCGTGGCCGAGATACCCGGCCGGGTCGAGCAATTCGCGCACCGTCGACTGTGCGAGAAAACCGGTGATCGCAGGGTCGGTGTCCAACGGTGCTCCGGCAGCACATCGAGCGGTCACGATGTCCCGGGCATCGTTCGTATGGTGCGACAGGGCTGCCGATACACGTTCGGCGAGAAGCGCTCCGCCCGTCGCGTCGAGATTACGAGCCATCATCTCGGGATGTACGTGTACGCCGCCGAGGCTGCTGGCGATGCGGTGTGCTGCGCCGCCGGTGAGGCGCAGCAGGTCGGTGATCGTCTCCCACTCGGCGTGCCATGCTCCCGCGGCGCGCTGGTACTCGTGATCCATGTTCGAGAGCACCGTCGATACTGCCCCCGGCACGCGGCGGGCCGCGGCGCGAGCCGTGATGGCCGCAACAGGGTTTCGCTTGTGCGGCATGGCCGAGGATCCCCCCGGCGCGTCCTCGGACAGCTCGCCGAGCTCGGTTGCGGACATGGACACGATGTCCCCGGCGATCTTCCCGATCGTCCCGGCGGCCGTGCCCAACGCGCACGCGAGATCCGCGATTGCCGTGCGCTCGGTGTGCCAGGGCGCGACCTGCGGAGCCAGTGACAGTTCGGCGGCCAGCGCGGCGGCTATGGCCGGGCCGTGCGGATACACGGCCGCGAGAGTGCCTGCGGCTCCGCCGTATTGAACCGGACACGCCTGTCGAGCGGCAGTCAGACGTGTGCGCGCGCGGTAGAGCCCCGATGCCCAGTTCGCGGCGACGAGGCCGAACGTGGTGGGGAGGGCCTGCTGGCCGAGAGTGCGCGCCGCCATGGGAGTGGTGCGATGTGCCAGTGCGAGATCTCGTGCAGCGCGGCATGCGTCGTCGAGCGAGGTTTCGATGGCGGCGAGCGCAGTGCTCGAGACCAGCATCAGTGCCGTGTCCATGATGTCCTGGCTGGTGGCGCCGGGATGGACTGCGCTGGGCGGAACTGCAGAGGGTGACACAGCCCTGCGAAGCATCGTCACCAGCGGAATGACGGGGTTCCCGCCGGCGGCCGCATCGAGCCCGAGCTGGGTGATGTCCGCAGACGTCCCGAGCTCTGCTGCCGCAGTGGTGACGACGTCCGCGTGGTCGGCATCGACCAGTCCGACCGAGGCCGCGGCACGCGAGAGTGCGGCTTCCACGTCGAACATCGCTGTCACCCAGGCGCGGTCTCCCACGAGTGGTGCGATGACGTCGCTGCCGAACGTGGGATCGAACAGTGCACCTCGCTCGGATGCCATTGTCCTCCTTCGCGAATCGCTCGTCACAGTTCGAAGAACGGAGTCTCGTCGCCGTCCGGGTCGGTGTTCTGCAGCACGATATCGAGGTGATAGCCGCCGTCGACCGACCGTGCGACGAGTCTGGCACGCTTGTGCTCGGGCAAGGCGGACAACACAGGATCGACGGCATTGGCCTCGGCCTCGTCGGGGAAGTACACCCGGGTCACGACCCGTTCGAGCATTCCGCGAGCGAAGATGCCGACGTCGATGTGCGGCGCCTCGACGGCACCGTTCTCGGCGGGCAACGGTCCCGGCTTGATCGTGGTGATCGTCATCGTCCCGGTCGCGTCGGCGAACGCTCGCCCGAATCCGCGAAAGCCCTCGACTCGTGGCGCAACTGCGCCCCGTGGGTCGTCGGAATGATCGAACCGGCCGTCGGCATCGGCTTGCCAGGTCTCGATCATGGCGTCGGCCATGGGGGTTCGGGAGCCGTCGATCAACGTGAACGTCACCGTGACGGCACCGTCCGTGCCCGGCGGCACCACATGTTCGCCGTCGGGCCACAACAGTCCGATGTGGACGTACGGGCCCACCGTCTGGGACGGGGTCTGTCCGAAGGGGGCGGTGGTGAAGTCGGCTCCGGTGACCACGGGGTAGCGAGGCGCGAATTCTGGGTCAGTCATCGTGGTCGTCTTCCTCGAAGGGGGTGGCGTTTCGGCCGCGCAGCACGATGTCGAATCTGAAGCCGAGTGCCCAGTTCTCCTGCGTTGCTTCGTAATCGAACGTGCTGATCATGCGAGCGCGAGCGTCTTCCGGTGCGGCGTTGTAGATCGGATCCTGGAAGAACATCGGGTCGTCCGGGAAGTACATCTGGGTCACCAACCGTTGGGTGAACGCCTGTCCGAACAACGAGAAGTGAATATGGGCGGGACGCCACGCATTGTGATGATTGCCCCAGGGGTATGCGCCCGGCTTGATCGTGGTGAATCGGTAACGGCCCTGCTGGTCGGTGAGCACTCGGCCGACTCCGTCGAAGTGCGGATCCAGTGGTGCCGGCCAGCGGTCACCGGTGTGTCGGTATCGCCCGCCCGCGTTGGCCTGCCACACCTCGACGAGCGTGTTGGGGATTGCCTTGCCGTCACTGTCGAGTACTCGGCCGTGCACGATGATGCGCTGCCCCTGTGCTTCACCGCCGTTCGCCAGAGTCAGATCGGCATCGGCGGCGGTGATCCGCCCCTCGCCCAGTACCGGTCCGGTGATCTCGGTGAGTCGCTGGGGAAGCAGCGTCAATGGCTGTGCTGGGTGTCGCAGAGCCGTGGTGCGGTACTCGGCGAAGTCTCGCGGGGCGTTGGTGCCCGCTTGATCCCGATAGTCGGGCGGGAGATGAAGCATCGAAGGTTCCTCACGATCGTGGTGATCTACGCAATAGCTACCCTACGGAAGTGTTCGCATAGTGGCAAGGTGTTCACATAACGCACGAATTCGGGTAGCGTGGATCTCATGTTGGACAAAGTCGTGGCCAGCGCCACCGAAGCCGTATCGGACATCCCGGACGGATCCTCGCTCGCCGTGGGGGGATTCGGACTGGTCGGAGTGCCGGAAATCTTGATCGACGCAGTACTCGCGCAGGGTGCCACCGATCTCGAGACCATCAGCAACAACTGTGGAACCGACGGATTCGGTCTGGGAGTTCTGTTGGCACAGCACCGCATTCGTAGAACGATCAGCTCGTACGTCGGGTCGAACAAGGAGTTCGCGAGGCAGTACCTGTCCGGCGAACTCGAAGTCGAACTCACGCCCCAGGGCACTCTTGCCGAACGACTGCGCGCCGGCGGTGCCGGAATCCCTGCCTTCTTCACTCCGGCAGGTGTCGGGACGCAGGTTGCCGACGGTGGACTCCCGTTGCGCTACGACGGCAGCGGCGGAATCGCCCTGGCCAGTCCGCCGAAAGAGACACGCGAATTCGATGGCCTGACCTACGTGCTGGAGCGCGGCATCGTCGCCGACTACGCACTCGTGCACGCGTGGAAGGGCGATCGACACGGGAACCTGGTATTCCACGCCAGTGCGCGAAACTTCAATCCACCTGCGGCAGAGTCGGGGCGGATCACCATCGCGCAGGTCGAGCATCTCGTGGAGCCCGGCGAGATCGGGCCGGACGAAGTGCACACTCCGGGCATCCACGTGCATCGGGTGGTCCACGTCGGACCGGTCGAGGTCGGCATCGAGCAGAGGACGGTACGAGCATGAGCGAGAAGATGACCCGCGAACAGATGGCCGCTCGGGTGGCACAGGAACTCGGTGACGGACAGTACGTGAACCTGGGCATCGGAATGCCCACGCTCGTGCCCAACTACATCGCCACCGACATCTCGGTGATCCTGCACTCCGAGAACGGAGTCCTCGGAGTCGGCCCGTACCCCACCGAGGACGAGCTCGATCCCGAGGTCATCAATGCAGGCAAGGAAACCATCACAGTCCTTCCTGGTGCCTCCTACTTCGACTCCGCGCAGTCTTTCGGAATGATCCGTGGCGGCCAGGTCGACGTGGCAGTCCTGGGTGCGATGCAGGTCAGCGCCACCGGTGATCTGGCGAACTGGATGATCCCCGGGCACATGGTCAAGGGCATGGGCGGCGCGATGGATCTGGTGCACGGAGCGCGGCGCGTGATCGTCATGATGGAGCACGTCTCGCGCAAGGGTGAGCCGAAGATTCTCGAACAGTGCACCCTGCCGTTGACCGGCAAAGGCTGCGTGCACAGGATCATCTCCGACATGGCCGTACTCGACGTCACCGAGAACGGTCTCCGTCTCGTCGAGACCGCACCGGGTGTGTCCGTGGACGACGTCGTGAACGCGACTGCAGCCGAACTACTGGTCGACGTGATCGCCTGACACCAGTACGCGGTCGGTGCAGGAGTAGAGGTTCATCGACCGACCGCGAAGGAATCCGATGACCGTCAGACCCGACTCGGTCGCCAGATCCACCGCCAGAGACGACGGTGCCGACACTGCCGCGAGGATCGGTATGCCGGCCATCACGGCCTTCTGCGCCAGCTCGAACGAGGCGCGGCCACTGACCATCAACACCATGCCGCGCAGCGGAATTCGATCGTTGGTCACGGCCCAGCCGACGACCTTGTCGACGGCGTTGTGGCGTCCGACGTCCTCGCGCAACACCAGCATCTCACCGTCGGCGGTGAACAGCGCCGCGGCGTGCAGACCGCCCGTCGCATCGAAGACTTTCTGCGCAGCGCGCAGTGTGTCCGGCAACCCGGCAAGAGTCTCCGAGGTGACGACGACCGTGTCGGCCGCGGGGGAGTGCTTGGTGCGCAGTCGAATTGCATCCAAGGATCCCTTACCGCACACCCCGCACGACGACGTCGTGTAGAAGTTCCGTTCGACGCCCGTCTCCGGGGGAGCGACGCCCAGGGCCAGCGTGAGATCCAAGACGTTGTACGTGTTCGCGCCCTCGTCGTCGACCCCGTCGCAGTAACGAGCTGCAGCGATGTCTGCTCCCGAGGCGATCACGCCTTCGGTCAGCAGGAAGCCGTGTGCCAGCTCCACATCGTGTCCGGGAGTGCGCATGGTCACGGCCAATGCCTTGCCGTCGACCCGCAATTCGAGCGGCTCTTCCACCACCAGGGTGTCCGGGCGCTCGACTCGGTGCCCAGCTCGGAGGCGGACCACCGGTCTACGAGCAGTGATGCGGCCCATCAGTACCGGCTGTCTTCACGGCGAATGCGGTAGTTCATCCTTCGATTGTGGACCTCGGCGTCATCGGTCCGTCGACTCGGTGGCCATAGCCGCTGCCAACGACACCATCCGGGGATGGTCGACGAGATCCTCGACCAGCACACGCCTGCCGTCTGCGTCGGCCAACGGAACCTTCCAGTTCTCGTACTGGGTTTCGTCGGTTCCTGGCTGGTTCTGAATGCGGTGTTCTCCGACAGCGTCCACGAGTGCGACACCGATCAACAGAGACGGACTCCGCTGCACGAGACGATGCAGAGCTTCCACCGTCCGATGATCGTCGGCGGCGGTGTCGGTGTGAAGCAACCCGCGTTCACGTGCCAGGTCGAGAACCGCCTCGCGCTTGCGTGCATCGACCTCCTTCTCGGCGTCGATGTCGCGTTCGAGCAAGCCCAGACGTGAACGCAGGTCGATGTGCTCACCCCGGAGATACCCGGCTGTGGGTGGTAGGTCGTGCGTGGTCACCGAAGTCAGGCAGAGACTGCGGTACTCCTCGGGCGCGATCGGCCCGGATTCGTCGGCTTCGAACCACAGGATCGAGGTGCCGAAAATGCCGCGTTCGGTGAGGTACTCCTGCACCATCGGTTCGAAGACCCCGAGATCCTCACCGACCACCACCGCGCCCGCACGCTCGGCCTCCAGCGCCAGAATGCCGATCAATGCTTCGTGGTCGTACTCGACATACGTTCCGCCGCCGGCATTCTCGGCCTCCTGCGGAATCCACCACAGACGGAACAGGCCCAGAATGTGGTCGACGCGGATGCCGCCGGCGTGACGAAGGATCGTGCGCAGCATGTCTCGATACGGGATGTACGCCATTTCTCGGAGGCGGTCGGGGTCCCACGGTGGCTGATTCCAGTTCTGGCCCTGCTGGTTGAAATTGTCCGGCGGCGCGCCCACCGTGACACCCGAGGCCAACACATCGCCGAGCGCCCACGCGTCGGCTCCGCCCCGGGCCACACCGACCGCAAGGTCGTGCATGATGCCGATGTCCATCCCCGCCTCGAGCGCACCGCGTTGCGCGGCGGCGAGTTGCTCGTCGCAGATCCACTGCAGCCACATGTGGAAGTCGATGCGATCGGCCAATTTCGCGCGTTGCTCTCGGACGAAGTCGGTTCGTGGATGCGCCGCCCGATCGGTCCAGACCGGATCCTGAGGCCCGAATTTCTCTGCAAGCGCACTCCATACCGCGAAGTCGCGCAGTCCGGTGCCCTCACGCTCGACGAATGCGCGGTACGCGGATTCGCGAGCCGGGCTGCGTTCGACCTTGTGAACGCGTTCGAGGGCACGAAGTTTCGCCGTGAACGTCCGGTCCCGATCCAGCTTCTTGGTTCGTGTGTTCGCCTTGTCGAACCGTCTCGCTGCGTCGTGGATCTTGCCGAATTGTTTCGGCGAGAGTTGTGCGGTCTCGCGAATGTTCTCGACTCGAATGTAGAGCGAGTTGAAGAATCGACGCGTGGTCGGCAGGTACGGGGATGCCTCGACCGGGGTGGTCGGTCGGTCGGCGTGCAGTGGATTGACGAGAAGGTAGTCGAATCCGTGCTCGCGGCCGGCGATGTCGGCCATGTCCTCGAGATCGGCGAGATCGCCGATTCCCCACGATCGTCGCGATCGCACCGAGTACAGCTGGGTGAGCAGTCCGGTCCGCTGTCGATCCGCCAGTTCCGCGTTGGGTGACAACGACTTCGGTGTGACCACCACGACCGCTTCCGATGTACGGACCGTGTTGTCCTCGCTGATCGTCGTCGCGGTCAGACTGTGCCAGCCGAGCGGGGCGTTGCCGGGAACGACGAAGGTGGCGCGACCTATCAGGTGGCCGTCGACCTCCCGTGGATCGACCCAGACGTCGGCCTGGGTGACGTCGATCGACTCACCGTTCTCGGAGACCATCGAGACTTCCACCGGATTGCCGTGCGGCACATGCACCCACACCGCGGAATCGGTGCCCTGCGTGGCCACGACCACCGGTGGTAACAGCCGTCGCCAGGGTGCGTTCTCGATGTCGGCCAGTGCTCGGTCGACGTCCTCGGCCGACTCGGTGGCGTAGCCGCGTGCGGTGAGCACCTGTTGCAGGGTGTCGTCGCTCACTTCGTGTTCGGTGTCGTCCCAGCCCCGATACGAGGTCGAAGTGCCGAGACGTCGGGCGAGAGTGCGAAGTGCCTGCGAGTGATCCACGGTGTCGATCGTGCCAGGTCGCCGCCCGTGCGTCATCCGGGCCACCGGGTCGTTCATCGATCGTTCGTCCGGCTGCGGTGCCGGAAGACCCGGTTCCCGAACTGTGAGGATTGAAACGTGGTCGGCTGGGTAGTCTTGCTCGGCAAACGGTAATTCAGTGCGCGGCGACGATGGGAAGTGCGGATGGCTGGGGTCAGCAAGATCGAAGAACTGGAGCGAGGTTCCGGTGCACCGGTCGAGCTGAGGGTGCGCGCCGAGGCCGACCAGCTTCCGGTGGTACGCGCCGTCGCAGAAACCCTCGTGGTTCTGAGCGACTTCACGCTCGACGACATCGCCGACGTCAAACTGGTCGTCGACGAAGTGTGTTCGCAACTGATCAAGGGCTCGGTGGCGGACTCGGAGCTCTCGTGCCTGTTCTCGGTGAGTGACTCCGGAATCCGGATCGTCGTCACGTCCACGTTGGCTGCCACGTCCGTGCCGAAGAAAGACAGCTTCGGCTGGCACGTTCTGCAAACCCTGACCGACTCCATCGAGCTGCGCGCAGACGACGCAGACGACAGCGATGCGGTTCGCACGGTTGCCATCGACGTGGTCAAGCGGAGGAGCACGATCTAGTGCCGGTGCACGAACGAAGCACGCGGCGAGAGTCCGACGACTACAGCGACGTTGTCGCGCTGATTCAGCAGATGCAGGCGCTCGACGAGAATTCACCGCAGCGCCGAGTGCTGCGCGATCGCATCATCACCCGTTGCCTCCCGCTCGCCGAACACATCGCACGCCGATTCGGCGGTCGTGGCGAAGCCCACGAGGACCTGCTGCAGGTCTCCCGTCTGGGCTTGGTGAACGCAGTCGACCGATTCGACATCGAGCGCGGATCGGACTTCGTCTCGTTCGCCGTGCCCACGATCATGGGCGAAGCTCGCCGCTACTTCCGCGACGCGGGATGGTCGGTTCGGGTGCCGCGGCGCATGAAGGAACTGAACTCGATGATCTCGCAGGCGGTGGGCTCGTTGTCGCAGAAGTTGGGCCGAGCTCCGACAGCCAGCGAGATCGCCGTCGAACTCGGAATCGACGTCAAGGAAGCGTCGCAGGCGTTGCTCGCGCGCAGCGCGTACCAAACCGTGTCGGTCGACTCGGTGGTCAGCGAAGATCGCCTCCCGCTGATGGACACCCTCGGTGCCGACGATCCCGAACTGGAAAAGATGGAGAGCTATCTCGCCGTCCGCCCTGCGCTGGAGAAGCTGCCCGAGCGGGAACGGCGCATCGTGGTGCTCCGCTTCTTCGGGTCGATGACCCAGACTCAGATCGCGGAGAAGGTGGGAATCTCGCAGATGCACGTCTCGCGGATCCTGGCTCGTACTCTCGCCCAGCTCCGAGAGGATCTCGGCGAGGATTGAGCCTGCTTTGGCTAGGCTCGGTGTATGAGTATCTACGACGACGTCGACGAGTACATCGGAGCCCGGCGAGTGACCGATGTGGCCGTGACCGCCGACTTTTCGCGAGCGGTGATTTCCATTGCTGCACTGGATGATTCGCGGACCGAGTACCGAACGTCGTTGTGGGAGCTCGACGTCGACGGCAGTTCACCTGCCCGGCGCATCACCCACGGCGAGTGGGGTGAGAGTGCGCCGGTGTTCACCGCTTCCGGTGATCTGTTGTTCTCGCGTCGATCGAACAAGGACGATCCGGCCAGGCTGTGGATTCTGCCTGCCGCGGGCGGCGAAGCGCGACTGCTCGAGACCCGATCCGCCGGGCTGAGCGGGATCAAGGCCGCTGGTTCGGAGGCCGTACTCGTCGGATTCTCCCCGGTATTCGGCTCGTCGAGCACCGAGGAGGACGACGACGCTCTGCGCACCGAGCGCACGGCCAACAAGGTGAATGCGATTCTGCACACCGGTGTTCCGGTGCGCTACTGGGATCACGATCTGGGTCCGGCGACTCCACACCTTTTCGTGGGATCGGCGGACGGTTCGACAGGACTGCGTGACCTCACCCCGGATGCGCGCACAGGACTGCACGAAGCAGCCTTCGATGTCAGCGCCGACGGTTCGTTCGTCGTGTCCACCTGGGTCGTTCCCGGCCCGCTCGGGACTGTGCGGACAGTGCTGGTGCGCATCGAGATCGAGACGGGGGAGCGGACGACGATCGTCGACGATGCCGATGCCGATCTGGGAGCCCCGGCGATTTCACCCGACGGCGGGTCCGTGGCGTTCGTGCGCGAGTCGATCTCCACCCCCGAGGACGCGCCGCGAATGACATTGCAGCGGTACGACTTCGGCGACTCTTCGGTCTCCGATCTCGCGACCGGTTGGGATCGGTGGCCGAGCGACCCGGTGTGGCTGCCGGACGGATCAGGATTACTGGTGACCGCAGACGACGACGGCCGGTCGCCGATCTTCGTCGTCCGCGACGGTGCGGAACCGCGTCGGCTCACACAGACCAGCGATGCCTACACACATGTGCACGTGTCCTCGGACGGCACCAGGGTGCTGGCGCTCGCCGCCTCGTATCTGGCTGCGCCGCATCCGGTGTCGATCGACCTGTCCGACGGTGCCGTCACTGCATTCGACACCGGCATCGACCACAGTCCGTTGCCCGGAACTCTCACCGAGATGGACACGATCGTCGCCGACGGTGCCCGGGTACGCGGTTGGCTGGCACTGCCGGTCGGGGCATCCGAGCTCGAGCCCGCTCCTTTGTTGCTGTGGGTGCACGGGGGCCCGCTGAGTTCGTGGAACACGTGGTCGTGGCGCTGGAATCCGTGGCTGATGGTCGCTCGTGGGTACGCGGTGTTGCTGCCCGATCCGGCGCTGTCCACCGGTTACGGCCAGGAGTTCGTGCAGCGAGGTTGGGGCGCGTGGGGCAAGGCCCCGTTCACCGATCTGATGGCGTTGACCGACGTTACCGTCGCACGGCCGGATATCGACGACACTCGCACCGCTGCGATGGGCGGGTCTTTCGGCGGGTACATGGCCAACTGGATAGCGGGCCACACCGATCGGTTCGACGCCGTGGTCACCCATGCGAGTCTGTGGGCACTCGATCAGTTCGGACCCACGACGGACGCGCCGTGGTACTGGGCGCGGGAGATGTCTCCGGAGATGGCCGTGGAGAATTCCCCACACCTGTTCGTGGCGGACATAGCAACGCCGATGCTGGTGATCCACGGCGACAAGGACTATCGCGTGCCGATCGGCGAGGGCCTGCGGCTGTGGTACGAGCTGCTCAGCGAGTCGGGTCTGCCGGCCGACGACGAGGGCAACACCGAGCATCGATTCCTCTACTTCCCCGCCGAGAACCACTGGATCCTGAGTCCTCAGCACGCCAAGGTCTGGTACGAGGTCGTGCTGGCATTCCTGGCGCAGCACGTGCTGGGCGAGAGCGCGTCGATGCCGCGAATCCTCGGCCACTAGAATCGCCGCGTGACCAGTTCCGTGCCAGAGACACCCGACAATCCAGCAGACCGCTTGCCCAAGAACTGGGACCCGAGCGAGGTAGAGGCCGAGCTGTACCGTTCCTGGGTCGACGCCGGGTACTTCGAGGCCGATGCCACCAGCGGCAAGCCGCCGTACTCCATCGTGCTGCCTCCGCCGAACGTCACCGGCAGCCTGCACATGGGGCACGCTCTGGACCACACGCTGATGGACGCGCTGAGTCGCCGCAAGAGGATGCTCGGGTACGAGGTGCTGTGGCTACCGGGCATGGACCACGCGGGCATCGCCACGCAGACCGTGGTGGAAAAGCAGCTCGCCGCAGACGGTAAGACCAAGGAAGAGTTCGGCCGCGAGCTGTTCATCGACAAGGTCTGGGACTGGAAGCGCGAATCCGGCGGAACCATCGGCGGCCAGATGCGACGGATCGGCGACGGTGTCGATTGGAGCCGCGAGCGGTTCACCATGGACGACGGTCTGTCCGAGGCTGTGCAGACCATGTTCAAGCGGATGTTCGACGACGGCTTGATCTACCGCGCGGAGCGGCTCGTCAACTGGTCCCCGGTGCTGCAGACTGCCATTTCCGACATCGAGGTCAAGTTCGAGGATGTCGAGGGCGAACTCGTCTCGCTCCGTTACGGCTCCCTCGACGATTCCGAGCCGCACGTGATCGTCGCGACCACGCGAGTGGAGACGATGCTCGGCGACACCGCGGTTGCGGTGCACCCCGAGGACGAGAGGTACAAGGCTCTGGTCGGCACCACCCTCGAGCACCCGTTCACGGGTCGGCAGATCCCGATCATCGCCGACGACTACGTCGATCCCGAATTCGGCACGGGCGCAGTGAAGATCACCCCCGCACACGACCCCAACGACTTCGAGATGGGTGTGCGGCACTCGCTGCCGATGCCGTCGATCATGGACAAGGCCGGCCGAATCACGGACACCGGAACACAATTCGACGGGATGGACCGCTTCGAGGCGCGCGTCAAGGTTCGTGAAGCTCTCGCCGAACAGGGCCGCGTGGTCGCCGAGAAGCGTCCGTACCTGCACAGCGTCGGCCATTCCGAGCGCAGCGGCGAGCCGATCGAACCGCGGCTGTCCCTGCAGTGGTGGGTCAAGGTCGACGGCCTCGCGAAAGCTGCCGGTGACGCAGTGCGCAACGGCGATACCGTCATTCACCCCAAGAGTCAGGAGCCACGCTGGTTCGCCTGGGTCGACAACATGCACGATTGGTGCATCTCGCGCCAGTTGTGGTGGGGACATCGGATTCCGATCTGGTACGGACCCGACGGTGAGACCGTCTGCCTCGGACCGGGAGAGAGTGCGCCCGAGGGCTGGGAGCAGGATCCCGACGTCCTCGACACCTGGTTCTCGTCCGGCCTCTGGCCTTTCTCGACGATGGGGTGGCCGGAAGCCACGGCTGATCTCGAGAAGTTCTATCCCACCGGCGTTCTCGTCACCGGGTACGACATCCTCTTCTTCTGGGTCGCCCGCATGATGATGTTCGGCACCTACGTCGGAGCCGACGACGCGATCACCGCGGGCAAGCAAGGGCCGCAGGTTCCGTTCCGAGATGTGTTCCTGCACGGATTGATTCGCGACCAGTACGGCAAGAAGATGTCGAAGTCGCGCGGCAACGGAATCGATCCGCTCGATTGGGTCGATCGGTTCGGTGCAGATGCGCTGCGCTTCACGCTCGCTCGCGGTGCCAACCCGGGTGCGGACATGTCGGTCGGTGAGGACCACGCGCAGTCCTCGCGCAACTTCGCGAACAAGCTGTTCAACGCCACCAAGTTCGCCCTGATGAACGGTGCGGCACCGGCAGACCTACCCCCGCGTGCCCAGCTGACCGACGCCGACCGGTGGATCCTGGATCGACTCGAACAGGTTCGTGCAGAGGTGGATTCGGCCTTCGACCGCTACGAGTTCAGTAAGGCCTGTGAGGCGCTCTACCACTTCGCCTGGGACGAGGTCTGCGATTGGTACCTCGAGATCGCCAAAGTGCAGTTCGCCGACGAAGCCATCGCCGCCACCACGCGCGGAGTGCTCGGAAACGTGCTCGACGCGTTGCTGCGCCTGCTGCATCCGGTCATTCCGTTCGTGACCGAGACGCTGTGGAAGGTGCTCACCGGCGGCGAGTCCCTGGTGATCGCGACGTGGCCTGCCCCTGCCGCTGAGCCTCTCGATCACGTTGCGGCACAACGGATCGCGGACATGCAGCGCCTGATCACCGAAGTCCGCCGATTCCGCAGCGATCAAGGGCTCAAGCCCTCGCAGAAGGTCGCGGCCCGCATCGTCGGAGTATCCGAGGCGGATCTGGACGGACAGATTTCGGCGGTCACCGCTCTGGCCCGACTGACCGAGCCGGCCGAGGACTTCGCGGCCACGGCGTCGGTCGAGGTTCGACTGAGCAAAGCGACCGTGGTCGTGGAACTGGACACCTCGGGCACCGTCGACCTGGTCGCCGAACGAGCTCGACTCGTCAAGGATCTCGCCGCTGCCGAGAAGGAGTTGGCGCAGACCACCGGAAAGCTCGGTAACGAGGCGTTCCTCGCGAAGGCTCCTGATGCTGTGGTGGACAAGATCAGAACGCGACAGTCCATCGCGCAGGAAGAAATCGCCCGGATCAACGCGCGCATCGAATCGATGGGGAACTAAGTGACCGAGCCCGACGCCGCACTGCCGACGCCGCCGCCGAGTCCGGTCGACCTCGCCGAACTGGCGCTGGTCGAGGCCGAGCTCGACAAGCGTTGGGGCGAAACGAAGATCGAGCCGTCGACGGATCGAATCTCGGCGCTGATGGACCTTCTCGGTTCGCCGCAGAAGGCGTACCCGTCGATTCATGTGGCCGGCACCAACGGCAAGACCTCGGTCACACGCATGATCGATGCTCTGCTCACGGCCTTCCACCGACGCACGGGCCGCACCACCAGCCCGCACCTGCAGATGGCGACCGAGCGGATCAGCATCGACGGGCGGCCCATCTCGCCGCGGCTCTACGTCGACACCTACAACGAGATCGCACCGTTCGTCGAGATGATCGACGCGCAGTCCGAAGCCGCGGGCGGACCGCGAATGAGCAAGTTCGAGGTGGTCACGGCAATGGCGTTCGCGGCGTTCGCCGAGGCACCGGTGGAGGTCGCCGTCATCGAGGTCGGGCTCGGCGGACGCTGGGACGCCACCAACGTCGTCGACGGTGAGGTCGCTGTGATCACCCCGATCGGGCTCGATCACGTCGAATTCCTCGGCGACGACCTCGCGACGATCGCAGGGGAGAAGGCGGGGATCATCAAGAAGGCACCGGAATCGCTCGTGCCGCGGGACACCGTAGCGATCCTTGCGCAGCAGAAGCCCGAGGTATCGGATGTTCTGCTGCGGGCGGCGGTGCAAGCAGACGCTGCGGTGGCGCGGGCGGGATCGGAATTCACCGTGCTCGGCAGGCAGATCGCGGTGGGCGGTCAGCAACTGGAACTGCAGGGGCTCGGCGGGGTCTACACCGACATCTTTCTTCCGTTGCACGGCGAACATCAGGCTCACAATGCGTCCCTCGCGCTGGCGGCGGTCGAGGCGTTCTTCGGTGCCGGCCCGGATCGTCAACTCGATCAGGACACCGTCCGCGCCGCGTTCGCGACGATCGTCAATCCAGGGCGACTCGAGCGGGTCCGCAATGCCCCCACCGTGTTCCTCGATGCCGCACACAACCCGCACGGAGCGGCAGCCCTCGCTGCCGCCCTCAACGACGAGTTCGACTTCCGCAAACTGGTCGGCGTCGTCAGCGTCATGGCGGACAAAGACGTCGGAGCCATCCTCGACGAACTGGAGCCGGTCTTCGACGACATCGTCGTCACCCACAACGGGTCGGCACGGGCGATGGATGTGGACGCTTTGGCCGACATCGCCGTGGCCAAGTTCGGCGACGAACGCGTCGTGGTGGCGTCGACCCTGCCCGATGCCCTCGAGACAGCCATAGGCCTGGCCGAGGAAGTCGCCGAGCCGGGAGAAGCAGTCTCCGGTGCCGGAGTTGTCGTCACCGGATCCGTGGTGACCGTCGGCGCAGCTCGCACTCTGTTCGGAAAGGACCCCGCGTGAGCGAGCCAGAGTTCCGACCGCCCACGAACGACCCGTGGAAAGGCTTCCGCGGGGTCGTGGCGGGAACCCTCGTCCTCGAAGCCATCGTGACCCTGCTGGCGCTGCCGGTGGTGGCGACCCTCGGCGGCGGTGCGACCTGGTTCTCGACGACGTACATCGTGGTGCTGGCCGTCGTGATGATTCTCGCCGCAGGCAAGCAGGGGGAGCCGTGGGCGATGAAGCTCAATCTGATTCTTCAGCTGTTCGTGCTGGCCGGGGCCGTGTTCCACCTCTCCATCGGGGCGGTCGGCCTGATCTTCATCGCGGTCTGGCTGTATCTGCTCTACCTGCGCCGGGACATCACCGAACGGATCCGGCGAGGAATGCTGCCGGGGCAACGGGACTGACAGAGGACGCGCCTGCTTCGGCGATGCGACGCGCGCGCCTGCGCTCGCGTCCATTACTGTCGTCGACGTGACCGACCGCACCCTTGTACTGATCAAGCCCGACGGAGTTGCCCGGCGTTACGTAGGAGAGATCCTCGGCCGCGTGGAGAAGAAAGGTCTGAGCATCGTCGCACTCGAGCTCAAGACCGTCTCCCGTGAACTGGCCGCGGCTCACTACGCGGAGCACGAGAGCAAGCCGTTCTTCCCCGACCTCCTCGAGTTCATCACGTCCGGACCGGTCGTGGCCGCAGTTCTCGAGGGCCCCCGTGCCATCGCCGCGTTCCGGCAGATCGCCGGTGGCACCGACCCCGTGGCCAAGGCGGTCCCCGGCACCATCCGAGGTGACCTCGCGCTCGACGGTCAGCAGAACCTGGTGCACGGGTCGGATTCCGTGGAGTCGGCCGAACGCGAGATCGCGCTCTGGTTCCCCGGCCTGGCCTGACGGTTCCATCCTCGGCACTACAGCAACGCATCCACGCAGCCACGCCGCAACCGCTCGGTACTCGATCGGTGCGGCGTGGCGAGTACGCATCATCGCGTGTGGGATACTCGACGGAGATCGACTCCACTGCACGAGTACGTACAGGTTTCACGCTCCACCGAAGTCAAGGCTTCACCGAAGTTCGCTAGACCGGTGTTGTGGATTCGATCGGATGACTGTCGTCTATCCGCTGCCCGTCATCGCAGATGCTCGAACGAGAGACAGGCTCGTTCGCGTTCTTGCTTGATGATCAGGCGCTCGGATCGCCGAGACACCACCATCCAGCCAGGCACTGCACGCGCTGTCGTCGACCATCGAGAACTCCGACGTGGTCATCGGCTCGGGTGCGGAGCGAGACAGAACAGCTGACGTCCAACCCGACGTGAGTACACAAGGATTGCCCTCGCGTGGCCGCGTCACACCCGACATCGGATGAACGCGCCCGGGGGCCCGAGGAGACTACGTGGCCGATCAAAGCCCGCCCGAAGATGTACAGAACGAGAACGTGGGAGGTCCGGAGCGCGACGAAGCGGTGCCCCCTGTGGAAACAGGTGCGGTGTCCCAGGCGCAACCCGACACCATCGAACTGCCCACCAGGCTGCGCGTACACGCACTGGCCAAGATCCTCGGTGTCACCAGCAAGCAGTTGCTCGTCACACTGGGTGAACTCGGCATCGAAGCGCGCAGTGCCCAGTCGAGCTTGAGCCGCGACGTTGCGGAGTCCGTCCGCGACTCGGTGAACGCGCCTGCTGCACCGGTGGTCGACTCGCCCGCCGAACGGTCCGAGCCGAGCGCTCCGTCCGAGGTGCCCTCCGCGGACGTACCGTCGGCCGAGACCTCGTGGTCCGACCCGCAACTGTTCACCAGTGCACCCGCGGCGGAACCCGAGCCTGCCCAGGCCGCGGCAACGACCGACCAGGCCACGGCAACCACGTTTGCCACTCCGCTCTTCCTGCAGCCCGCCGCCGTGGATGCTGCTGCTCCGGAGTCCACGGAGTCACCGGCAGAGCCCCCGGCCCGCCGTCGACGCAGTCGCAAGGCAGCGCCGAAGGACGAGGCCGCGAACGCCGACAGCACCGAGAACACAGCCACGGTCGAGAACAGAGCCACGACCGAGACCACCGAACCTCGAGCCGACGAGACCGAGTCCGTCGTACCCGCGGTCGACGAGTCGACTGCGTCCGACGGCTCTACCGACGATGACGGCGACGACGATCAGTCCCAGCCACGACGCCGCAGGCGAGGGCGTCGCGGCCGGGGCCGTGGTCGCGGGGAACAGTCCTCGGACGAGAACTCGACCGACGAGAATTCGGACGACGATTCCACGAGTGACTCCGACAGCACCGATTCTGCCGACGCAGAGTCGTCCGACGGGACCGACGCGGACTCGGACGAGTCCTCCGCCGGTGACGACCAGCAGTCGGGCTCGAGCAGGCGTTCGCGTCGGTCGCGCACCCGAAACCGATCCTCGGACCGGCAGAACTCCGACTCGAACGATGCCTCGGACGACACCCGCGCAGCGGACTCCTCGGCCGAGGACAAGGACGACGAGTCGGATTCGGATGCGCAGGACAACTTCGACGACTCCGACAACGGTGGTTCGGAGGGAGACGGCTCCAGCCGCCGTCGCCGCCGTCGTCGCCGTCGTAAGACCGGAGCCGAGGTAGCGGCCGAGGCTGCAGCGTCCGAGGACGACCCGCCGAACACGGTCGTGCACGAGCGGGAGCCGCGGAACAAGAGCCGCGCCCCCAGGGACGAGGTCCAGGGGATCACCGGTTCGACACGTCTCGAGGCCAAGCGTCAGCGACGGCGCGACGGCCGCGATGCCGGTCGTCGTCGACCGCCGATTCTGACCGAGTCCGAGTTCCTGGCGCGGCGTGAGTCCGTGGACCGGGTCATGGTCGTGCGCGAGAAGGCCACCCCTGACCACCCGTTGACCACACAGGTTGCCGTGCTCGAAGACGGCGTGCTCGTGGAGCACTTCGTCACCAGCAGCGCGACCGCGTCCATGGTCGGAAATGTCTATCTCGGGCGCGTCCAGAACGTGTTGCCGAGCATGGAAGCAGCATTCATCGACATCGGCCGTGGCCGCAACGGTGTGCTGTACGCCGGTGAGGTCAACTGGGACGCTGCCGGCCTGGGTGGCAATTCGCGGAAGATCGAGCAGGCCCTCAAGCCGGGCGATCAGGTTCTCGTCCAGGTGAGCAAGGACCCCGTGGGGCACAAGGGTGCTCGCCTGACGACGCAGCTCTCGCTCGCGGGACGCTTTCTCGTGTACGTGCCCGGCGGCAGCTCCACCGGCATCAGCCGCAAGCTGCCCGACACCGAACGCAAGCGTCTGAAGGACATTCTCCGAGACATCGTTCCTCCCGAGGCGGGCGTCATCATCCGCACCGCGGCCGAGGGCGTCAGCGAGGAAGAGCTCGCCCGCGATGTGACGCGACTGCAGGCGCAGTGGGCGAGCATCGAGGAGCGCTCGGCCAATGCCGAGACCGGAAAGGGTGTGCAGCCGCAGACCCTCTACGAAGAGCCCGACATGCTCGTCAAGGTCATTCGTGATCTGTTCAACGAGGACTTCTCGAAGCTCGTCATCGAGGGCGACAAGGCGTGGACGACGACGTCGAACTACGTCGAGACCGTCGCTCCCGACATGGTGGAGCGGCTGCAGCGCTACGAGGCCGACGGCAGTTCTGTCGACGTCTTCGCCGCGCATCGTATCGACGAGCAGCTTGCCAAAGCGCTCGATCGTAAGGTCTGGCTGCCTTCCGGAGGCACCCTGGTGATCGATCGCACCGAGGCGATGACCGTCGTCGACGTCAACACCGGCAAGTTCACCGGTTCGGGCGGCAACCTCGAAGAGACGGTCACTCGCAACAACATCGAGGCGGCCGAGGAAGTCGTCCGTCAGATGCGTCTGCGCGACATCGGCGGAATGATCGTGGTCGACTTCATCGACATGGTGCTCGAATCCAACCGCGATCTGGTGCTGCGCCGACTGACCGAGGCGCTGGGTCGCGACCGCACGCGCCACCAGGTCTCCGAGGTGACCTCGCTCGGGTTGGTGCAGATGACTCGAAAGAAGCTCGGTACCGGGCTCGTCGAGGCGTTCTCCACGACCTGCGAGCACTGCCAGGGACGCGGCATCATCGTGCATCCGTTCCCCATCGACGCCAAGCCGGACAACGACGGCCGCTCCAATTCGTCGCGCTCGGAGTCGAGCAGCTCGGGCACGAGCAGCAGGCGGCGACGAGGCAAGGACAACAAGGCCGACGGGAACGACGGCAGCGAGCGCACCACCTCGAACTCCCAGTCGGGAGCCGCGGACGGGGCCGATCATCCCGCAGTCGACCCGTCGATCAAGAGGGCGCACCCTGTCGCCCTGGCGATGGCGGCACACCACGACGACGTGGTTGCCGACGTCAGCCCCGCCGACGTCGAGACATCGCCTGCGAGTGAGACTTCGGACGCAGGTGCTGTCGTGACGGTTGTCTCCGTCGAGGATGTCGACGTTGCCGCCGCGTCGGTCGCCGATGCGGAGTCGAACGTCGCTCTCGTTGCCGAGACCACCGAGTCGGCAGCCGACCAGCCTGCCGCCGAGCCGCCCGTCGAGGTCGAACCGGTGGCACCGAAGGCTCGGCGTGGACGCCGGGTTGCGCGGAAGGCGGCTGCTCCGACCAGTGCGGCACCGGACGCCGGTGTGGTTCTCGTGGTGCCGGTTTCGGGCGACGCCGCCCCTGCCGGTGCGGCAGAGGCCACCGAAGCCGAGGTGTCGGAACCATTGACGTCGGCGGCCGAGCAGCCCGTCGAGCCGGTGGAGGTGCCGACGGCACGTCCTCGCAGACGGCGCGCAGCAGCGCGGCCTGCAGGTCCTCCGGTGGACATCGATGCCTAGCAGTTCAGGCAGTTTGACCCTGGCCGTCTCTCTGCCGTAACCTTGATAAGTCGCTCCCGGTGACACCGTTCTGCTGTGCCGTAGTGGTCCTGCAGGGAACAACGGTTCTCGAGCGGGTCGAGATGATCATCATCCCGGCCGGCCGATAGGGAGCAAGCAAACACGTTTTACCAGACCAGTCGTGTTGCCATGTGCAACGCGAGCAAGTTCGAAGAAGCAAGGGGTAGCCCTCCGATGGCAACGTACGCGATCGTCAAGACCGGCGGAAAGCAGTACAAGGTCGCTGTTGGTGACCTCGTCAAGGTCGAGAAGATCGAGGGAGCGCCCGGCACTGCTGTCTCGCTTGCTCCGGTCCTCGTCGTAGACGGATCCGACCTGACCACAGATGCAGACAAGCTGGCGAAGATCTCGGTCGCCGGTGAGATCGTCGAGCACACCAAGGGCCCGAAGATCCGCATCCACAAGTTCAAGAACAAGACCGGATACCACAAGCGTCAGGGACACAGGCAGAAGCTGACTGTCCTCAAGGTCACCGGCATCAAGTAACCAGGTCTCACCGGACCCGCGTTCTTTTCAGCTGATTAACCCCGAGGAGGGTATGCAACATGGCACACAAGAAGGGTGCATCAAGCTCCCGTAACGGTCGCGACTCGAATGCACAGCGCCTCGGCGTCAAGCGCTTCGGCGGCCAGACCGTAGGCGCAGGCGAGATCCTGGTCCGCCAGCGCGGCACGCACTTCCACCCCGGCGTCAACGTCGGTCGCGGCGGCGACGACACCTTGTTCGCACTCGCTCCCGGCGCAGTCGAATTCGGTGCCAAGCGCGGACGCAAGACGGTGAACATCGTTCCGGTCGCTGTAGAGGCCTAGTCCTTCTGCAGCGCTCGCGCTCGTAGATGATCCGATCGAGCAGCAACTGCTCGATCGAACATTCACGGCGTACGTTCACAGCTCCCGATAGGGGCGGACCAGGGTCACGAGACCGGTCCGCCCCTATCGCTTTTTTTCTCCCGCTTTTTCTCAGAAAGGATCGAAGACAGCTATGTCACGATTCATCGACCGCGTGGTGCTGCACGTCAGCGCCGGCAAAGGTGGCAACGGCTGCTCTTCGGTTCACCGCGAAAAGTTCAAGCCTCTCGGTGGCCCGGACGGTGGAAACGGCGGGCAGGGTGGCGGTGTCATCTTCGTCGTCGACAGCAACGTCCACACTCTGCTCGACTTCCACTTCTCCAGCCACGCCAAGGCGGGCAACGGAACTCAGGGCATGGGTGGCAACCGAGAGGGTGCCAACGGCGAGGACCTGATTCTCAAGGTCCCCGACGGCACTGTCGTTCTCGACAAGAAGGGGAACGTCCTCGCCGACATGATCGGTGAGGGAACACGTTTCGATGCGGCACCGGGCGGACGTGGTGGCCTCGGCAACGCTGCACTCGCGTCCAAGGCTCGCCGGGCACCCGGATTCGCGCTGCTCGGCGAAGAAGGCATCGAGCGCGAGCTGGTGCTCGAGCTCAAGTCCGTCGCCGATGTCGGTCTCGTCGGTTTCCCGTCGGCCGGCAAGTCGTCGCTGGTCTCGGTGCTCTCCGCAGCGAAGCCGAAGATCGCCGACTACCCCTTCACCACACTGGTACCGAATCTCGGAGTGGTCTCCAGCGGAGACACCACGTTCACCGTCGCCGATGTACCCGGGCTGATCCCCGGAGCGAGTCAGGGCCGCGGTCTCGGGCTGGACTTCCTGCGGCACCTCGAGCGTTGCGCTGTGCTCGCACACGTAGTCGACTGCGCGACACTGGATCCGGGCCGCGACCCGATCTCCGACGTCGACGCCCTCGAAGCCGAGTTGGCGGCATACAAGCCGGCACTGTCCGGCGATGCCAGCCTCGGCGACCTCGCCGACCGACCGCGCATCGTCGTACTGAACAAGGCGGACATTCCCGAGGGTGCCGAGCTCGCGGAGATGGTGACCGCCGAGTTCGAGTCCCGCGGCTGGCCGGTGTTCACCATCTCGGCGGTGACGCGCGCCGGCCTCAAGCCGCTGACGTTCGCGCTGGCGAAGCTCGTCGAGGACTACCGCACAGCTCACCCGGCCCCTGAGCCGCGGCGTCAGGTGCTGCGTCCCGTCGCTCGAAACGACGACAGCTTCAAGGTCGTCAAGGATCCGGACATCCCGGACGGTTTCATCGTTCGGGGTACGCGCCCCGAGCGGTGGGTTCGCCAGACGCAGTTCACCAACGACGAGGCCGTCGGCTACCTGGCGGACCGGCTCGCGCGCCTCGGCGTCGAGGACGCGTTGATCAAGGCCGGTGCTCAACCGGGTGCCTCGGTCACCATCGGCGACGTCTCGTTCGACTGGGAGCCGCAGACACCGGCCGGTGTCGAGATCACCATGACCGGCCGCGGCACCGATGCTCGACTCGATCAGGTCGAGCGCATCGGCGCATCCGAACGTAAGCATGCCCGCCAGGTACGCCGCGGGCTCGATACCGAACAGGAGTAGACGTGGTGTCGGTGCGTGAATCCGATTCGCCCGTAACGGCTCTCACCGATACCCGTCGCACGATTGCCGACGCCAAGCGCATCGTGGTCAAGATCGGATCCTCGGCGCTCACCAGTCTCGACACCGGTCTCGATCTGGGCCGACTCGATCTGCTCGCCGATGCCATCGAGTCGCGGATGCGTAGCGGCACCGACGTGGTGGTCGTCTCGTCCGGCGCGATCGGTGCAGGCATGGCACCGCTCGGCCTCACCAGACGTCCGCGCGATCTGGCAACGAAGCAGGCCGCGGCGAGCGTAGGACAGCTTGCTCTGGTCAACGCCTGGAGTTCGTCGTTCCATCGGTACGGACGCACGGTGGGGCAGGTGTTGCTGACAGCCGAGGACATCGCGCGTCGAATCAATCACCGCAATGCGCAGCGCACGTTGGATCGACTGCGCTCGCTCGGTGCGGTCGCCATCGTCAACGAGAACGACACCGTCGCCACCGCGGAGATTCGCTTCGGCGACAACGATCGCCTCGCAGCTCTGGTGGCACATCTCGTCGGTGCGGACGCACTGTTCCTGCTCTCGGATGTCGACGGGTTGTACGACGGCGATCCCCGCAAGGGTTCCGCCACGTTGATTCCGGATGTCTCGAGCCCAGAGGATCTCGACGGCGTGGTCGCCGGGTCCGGGGGAGCGCTCGGTACCGGCGGAATGGCCTCCAAGCTGTCCGCTGCCCGCCTGGCGGCCGACGCAGGTGTGCCCGTGCTGTTGGCTGCGGCGTCCGACGCTGCCCAGGCGCTGACGACGTCCGAGGTGGGTACCGCATTCGCAGCTCGGCCGACACGGTTGTCCGCTCGCAAGTTCTGGGTGCGGCATGCCGCCGATGCAGCGGGCGAACTGCACCTGGACGCTGGGGCCGTGCGAGCGGTCGTGGAGCGTCGACGGTCGTTGCTGTCCGCTGGGGTCACGTCGGTGACGGGTGCCTTTCACGGTGGAGATGTGGTCTCGCTGATGGACCCGGACGGCACACTGGTGGCCCGCGGGGTCGTCGCATACGACTCGGGAGAACTGGCCGGCATGCTCGGCCGGTCGACGGGGGAGTTGGCCGCGGAGCTACAGCGGCCGGTGGTTCACGCCGACGATCTGGTTCCCGCCTGATCGAGTGTGTCGGCCAGCGCTGTCGCGGTTTCGGAGCAACCCGCATGCACTGTGAGAGAGGCGAATTCGTCGCCGCGAGTGGTCCCGCGATTGACGATGACGATCGGCTTTCCGGTCTTGGACGCGTGCCGGACGAAACGTAGGCCGGACATGACGGTCAGCGAGGAGCCGAGCACCAGCAGTGCATCACTCCGGTCCACCAGATCGTAGGCCTCGGCAACGCGCGGCTTGGGTACGCTTTCGCCGAAGTAGACGATGTCGGGTTTGAGTATGCCGGAACATGTTTCGCAATCGACCATCCGGAAGTGTGCGGTCGAGGAGATGATGGCGTCGGCGTCGGGAGCGATCTCGACACCGTCCGCAGGTGCGACGGTTTCGAGAAAGCCGGGATTGGCGCGATCGAGCCTTCGGGCCAACTCGAACCGCGAGATCAACCGCTCGCAGTTCAGACAGCGCACCCGGGCGTAGACGCCGTGCAGGTCGATGACGTTCCGGCTGCCGGCCTTGGTGTGCAGCATGTCGACGTTCTGGGTGATGATTCCGGTGACGACGCCTGCACGTTCGAGCCGGGCGAGCGCTCGGTGTCCGTCGTTGGGCATTGCGGCGTCCATGTGCCGCCATCCGACGTGGTTGCGGGCCCAGTAGTGACGACGGAACTCGGCGTCGCCGATGAACTGCTGGAACGTCATCGGGTTGCGGGGCGGCGACTGCGGGCCGCGATAGTCGGGAATACCCGAGTCGGTGGACATGCCTGCACCGCTGACGACGGTGATCGTCCGACCGTCGAGCAGCGAGGTGAGTTGCTCGTACGTAGTCGCGGACGCGGTGGGTGCATTCACTTCGTCCAGGGTAGCGACCGATCGCACTACGGGCTACCGACACGAACGGCCCGCACGGACGCGTGTGCGTCGGTGCGGGCCGATGTACGAGTGAGGGTTACGCAGGTACCTCGACGAGTGGGTACACGCCGTTCTCGTCGTGGGTCTCGTTGCCGACGACGGGAGGATTGAACACGCACAGCATGCGCATCTGGGTACGCGGCTCGACCGTGTGGCGCTCGTGTCCGTTGAGCAGGTACATCGATCCTGCACCGAGCTCGTAGGTCTCTCCGGTCTCGCGGTCGGTGAGCGTTCCTTCGCCTTCGATCAGCCAAACGGCCTCGACGTGGTTGGCGTAGTGGAAGTTGTTCACCGTGCCGGCTTGGATCGTGGTCTCGTGGAACGAGAATCCGACCTTGTCGCCGCCGAGAATGATTCTCTTGCTGCGCCAGTTGCCGTCTTCACTCGAGATGTCACGGTCGGTGCCGGTGATCTCCTGTGTGGTGCGAACGATCATACGATGTCCTCCTTCGATATCGGTGTGTGCGAACTGGTCTCTAGGAGAGAACCTTTGCCACTGCACTTTCGATGATGTCCAGGCCGCGGTCGAGCTCGTCGATCGTCGTGGTCAACGGGGGAAGAAGCTTGACGACCTCGTCCTTGGGGCCTGCGGTCTCGACGAGCAGACGCTCGTCGTAGCAGAGCTGAGACACCTTGCCGGCCAACTCGGCGTCGTCGAACACCAAGGCCTGAACCATGCCGCGACCGCGGGTCGAGATGCCGTCGAACTTGGCGCACAGCTTGATGAACCGATCCTGGATGTGCTCGCCCTTGGCGAGGGTTTCCTTCTCGAACTTGTCGTCGGACCAGTAGTGGTCGATAGCTGCCTTCGCCGTCACGAACGACGGGTTGAAGCCGCGGAAGGTGCCGTTGTGCTCACCCGGTGCCCAGACGTCCAGCTCGGGCTTGAACAGTGTCAGCGCCAGCGGCATGCCGTAACCGCCGATGGACTTCGACAGGGTGACGATGTCCGGGGTGATGCCGGCTTCCTCGAACGAGAAGAACTGGCCGGTGCGTCCGCAGCCCATCTGCACGTCGTCGACGATCAGCAGAATTTCGCGTCGCGAGCACAGTTCGGCCAACGCGCGCAACCACTCCGGACGTGCGACGTTGATTCCGCCCTCGCCCTGAATGGTCTCCACGATCACCGCGGCCGGACGGTTGAATCCACTGCCCGAGTCGTCGAGAACGCGCTCGAACCACTGGAAGTCCTCGGTGACGCCGCCGAAGTAGTTGTCGTACGGCATCGGGGTGGTGTGCACCAACGGAATTCCGGCGCCAGCTCGCTTCATCGAGTTGCCGGTGACCGACAACGCGCCGAGTGTCATGCCGTGGAATGCGTTGGTGAAGTTGATGATCGCCTCGCGCCCGGTGACCTTACGAGCGAGCTTGAGGGCCGCCTCGACGGTGTTGGTGCCCGTCGGGCCGGGGAACTGAACCTTGTAGTCCAAGCCGCGCGGGTCGAGGATGTTCTTCTTGAACGACTCGAGGAACTCACGCTTGGCGACGGTGGACATGTCGAGTCCGTGGGTGATGCCATCGCTGGTGATGTAGTCCACCAACGCGCTCTTGATCATGTCGTTGTTGTGGCCGTAGTTGAGTGCGCCTGCGCCACCGAAGAAATCGAGGTAGTCGTTGCCGTTCTCGTCGGTGATGACCGAGTTCTTCGCGGTGGTGAACACGGCGGGCCACTGGCGACTGTAGCTACGCACGCCGGACTCGACGGTCTCGAATACATCGGGCTTCTCTGTTGTCACTGTGTTCTTTTCGGTCATGTTCTGCTTGTTCCTTTCGTAATTCCGCGACGCGTCGGGGCCCACTGTGTAGAGCTCTTCGGCTTCGTGGCTATCAGGGAAATCGTTGGGCGCGAACAAATCCGACCTGACGATGTCGGTGCCTCGCTTGCGTGCGAGGCTCGTGAAGGTTGCGATGGACGCTTCGTTGTCCGGGCTGATCGTCGTTTCCAGATGCGTGATGCCCTGTGGTTCGAGGCGGTCGAGCAGCTCCATCAGCATGCGACCGGCAAGTCCCTTGCCACGCTGGTCCGCATCCACGGCGACCTGCCACACGAACAGTGTGCGCGGGGCGTCCTGGCGGATGTATCCGGTGACGAAACCGACTGCGCGGCCGTCGATATCGGATACGACGGTGGTGGCCGCGAAATCACGGCACCACAACACGTACGAGTAGCTGGAATTGAGATCCAGAACTCGCGAATCTCTTGCGATCTCCCAGAGCCGGACTCCGTCGGAGATCTGTGGCTTACGAAACTTCACTGCGTCCGGCGCAGTGAGCGGGGTACCTCTCAGCAATGCGGGCTTCATAGGAAATACAAACGTAACAACGTTGCCCAGGCATATCGACTGCGCCGGGAAATCGACCCCGGAAACGGACATGCTTCCCCAGGTTAACCGCCGAATGTGATGGTGCTCACACGATCGGTGCCCGGCAGGCGTTACCCAGAAATGCGCGGTATAAACACCGGTTTGCCGAGAATCTCTATTTCGGTGTTGCGAGCGCAAACGGCAACACCGCCGAAGCACCCGCTGACGTCAGAGCAGACGTGGCACAGGTGAACGTCCACCCGGTGTCGGTCAGCAGATCGATCAACAGAATCGGCCCTGGCACGGACGATACGTCCGGAACCTCCCACGAGTCCACCAGCCCGGCGACCCGAAACGCCGAATTGGCGGCCGATACCGGCGGGTGACCGGGCCTGACCTGCATCATCCCCAGATCCTGCAACTTGCCGACGGCTGCCAATCGCGCGGCGATCGACCGCACCAGCAGCGGGTGGGTGGGTGAGTCGAGGGCGAGAACGGCAGCGGGCCGCTGCGTCCAGTCCCAATTGGCCAGCACTGTGATGCAGGCTTTCTCGAGAGCATCGGTGGCAGGGGCATCGGGCGCGTCCAGCAGAGCCCGCAAGCGGCTGCCCCAACCCAGGTCGGTCAAGCGACCCAACACACGTCCCGGCTCGTGTGGATCGGCGATCTTGCCCGAGAGGGATACACCCAGCTTCTTCATGCCGCTCGGCCACTGCTTTCTCGGCTGCAGGTCGATGCCCGGCCGATCCAGCCGTGCTCTTGCCGAATCGACCGAGGCCGCGTCGACGGAAGCGGACAGGTGCTCACCCGTGCAGTTGTCACACCGTCCGCAGCGATCGGACTCGCTGCCCGGTGCGCCGAGGTCGGGATCGTCGAGCTGCCGACGCAGGAACTCCATCCGGCACCCGTCGGTGCTCTGGTAGTCGAGCATGGCCTGCTGTTCGCGGTCCCTCGCTTGTTCGAGGCGCTCGTAACGGTCCGCGTCGTACGACCACTGCTCCCCGGTGACCATCCAGCCGCCACGAACGCGTCTGACCGCTCCGTCGACGTCGAGGACCTTGAGGACCATTTCGAGCCTGCTGCGGTTCAGCTCCACCAGCGGCTCCAGTGCCTGCGTCGACTGAGCCTTCTCGGTGTTCAAGGCCTCTATGACCTGCCGCACCAGATGTTCGCGGGGGAAGGCGACCGAGGCGAAGTAGCTCCAGATCTGCCGATCCTCGTGGCCGGGAAGCAGCACCACGTCGGCTCGTTCCGTAGCGCGCCCGGCACGGCCGACCTGCTGGTAGTACGAAATCGGAGACGATGGAGCCCCCATGTGCACCACGAAACCGAGATCGGGCTTGTCGAACCCCATGCCGAGCGCGGACGTGGCGACGAGTGCTTTGACTCGGTTGGAAAGCAGATCACCTTCGAGCGATTCGCGCTCCGTGGGGTCCGTTTGACCGGTGTACGACGCAACGACGTGGCCCTGATCGGTCAACAGGGCCGCGAGGTCCTTGGCCGCCGACACCGTCAGGGTGTAGATGATTCCGGACCCGGGCAGAGTCTTCAGGTGATCGCCGAGCCAGGCGGCCCGTTCGGTGGCGTTGTCGATTTTCACCACCGCCATGCGCAGCGAATCGCGGGCGAGCCCGCCGCGCAGTACGAGCGTGTCGCCACCGCCGACACCCAGCTGTGCCGCAACGTCGTCCACCACGCGGTCGTTGGCCGTTGCGGTGGTCGCGAGTACGGGAATACCGTCGCGCAGCTCGGCGATCAGGGTGCGGATACGCCGGTAGTCCGGCCTGAAATCGTGGCCCCAATCCGAGACGCAGTGCGCCTCGTCGACCACGACCAAGCCGGCGTCCCCGGCCAGGGACGGAAGCACCTGATCGCGGAAATCGGGGTTGTTCAAACGCTCGGGACTGACCAGCAACACATCGAGCTCACCGGAGTTGACCTGCTGGTGAATGTCGTCCCATTCGGTCATGTTCCCCGAGTTGATCGTGGCTGCCCGAACGCCTGCGCGCTCGGCGGAGGCCACCTGATTACGCATCAGCGCCAACAAGGGGGAGACGATGACGGTAGGACCCAGGCCCTGAGCGCGTAGCAGCTTCGCGGCGATGAAGTACACGGCAGACTTTCCCCAGCCTGTTCGCTGCACCACCAGAGCACGTCGACGGTGCACCACCAGGGCCTCGATCGCCGTCCACTGGTCGTCTCGCAGCACAGCGTCGGGGCCGGCGAGCTCGCGCAACAACCTCTCGGCGTCATCGCGCAAGTTGCCCACGGTCGCGTGCGTCGCTGTCGTCATACCGTCCATCGTGCAGCATCGGTACGACAAGGAACCGTGCTGCGTGCTCCTCGTTCGTTCCGCAGGCTCCAGTCAGGCTTGGCTGACGCGCACCATGTTTCCGGCCGGATCGCGGAAGGCTGCGTCGCGCGCACCCCACGGCTGACTCGTCGGTTCCTGCAGAATCTCGGCGGTACCTGCCGCTCGGATCTTTTCGAACGCTCCGTCGAGGTCATCGGCACGGAAGAGCAAGCCCGGCATTTCGCCTTTGGCGAGCAGAGCCGCGATCTGATCGCCGAGCTCCTGCGAGCGGCCCGCGTGCGGCTGCGACAACACGATCTCGATCTCGGGTTGATCACTGGGAGACAACGTGATCCAGCGATAGCCGTCGTTGGCGACCTCGCTCTTCACCTCGAGACCGAGGGCGTCGCGATAGAAGGCCAAGGAGGCATCGGGGTCGTCGGTGTAGATGTGTACGTGGCTCAGTGAGAGTGTCATGACGCAAGGCTAGAACGCCCCGGTCGTCGTCGCTTCTCCGATTCTGCTCGGTTCGGTGCCGGCGTCGGCTGCAGCGGTGCCACGCATCGGCCGGCCGAGAACCATGGCTCGGCAACTCGGTACCGCTCGGCTGTCGCGGTGATCACGGGCGCGATATGCGCTGGGCGTCTCGCCGACGATCTCGGTGAACCGTGAACTGAAGGAACCGAGGCTGGTACAACCCACCGCGAAGCACGCTTCGGTGACGGTCATATCTCCGCGGCGCAGCAGGGCTTTGGCGCGCTCGATTCTTCGGGTCATCAGGTGGGCGTACGGCGTCTCCCCGTATGCCTCGCGGAAGCGGCGGCTGAAGTGCGCGGTGGACATCAGTGCCGTGCGGGCGAGGGTCGGCACGTCGAGAGGTTCGGCGAAGTCGCGGTCCATCCGATCACGTGCGCGGCGCAACAGTCGGAGTTCGTTCACGTCCGGAGCGTTCATCGAGCGGCCGCATCGCGGAGTGTGTCTATCTCGGCCCGGGTGCCTGACGAAGCGCTCGCCCCGGGTCTCGTGGCTGCGAAAGAACCTGCAGTGGTTGCCCATTCGACTGCCACGCGTGGTCCGGCGGACCACGATGCAGCGAGCGCCCCGGCGAACGCATCTCCGGCACCGGTGGTGTCGACTGCCTCGATCCGTGGTGCCGACACCTCGAACGATTCGGATCCGCGGTACCGGGCACCCTTGGCCCCCAGGGTGGTCACCACTTGATTCACGTCGTCCGCTCGGTGTCCGATGCGGGCTTCCTCGGCCTCGTTGACCACGAGTACGTCGGTGGCTGCAATCAGGGCGTCGGGTAAGTCCTGTACCGGTGAGGGATTGAGCATCGTGATCACACCGCGAGCGTGCGCGTACTCGAATGCGGCGACCACGGTGTCGATGGGAATCTCCAACTGGCACAGTAGGATATCGGCGTCTGCGATGACGGTGCGGTCGTCGTCGGTGAGATCGCGGACGGTGCCGTTGGCGCCGGGGACGACGACGATGCTGTTCTCGGCACGGTCGTCGACGGTGATGGTGGCGATGCCACTCGAACCAGCGGCCGTACGCACTGCAGTGTCGTCGATGCCTGCGGCCGTGAGCGTGTGGCGCAGCGTTACTCCGAATTCGTCGTCTCCGACTGCTCCGAGGAAGGCGACCGACGATCCGGCTTTCGCAGCAGCAATAGCCTGGTTGGCCCCTTTACCGCCCGGGGTGGTGGTGAAGGACGTTCCCATCACGGTCTCGCCCGGATCGGGCAGGGACGGAGTGCGGGTGATCAGATCCATGTTGATGCTGCCGAGAACGACGATGCGGGGGTTCGAGGCGGACACGAACGAACTGTATCTCTCCACGAGTCCGGCTCGATAAAAATGCTAATTGCAGATTGTTGACAATCGGAAAGGCGTGAGTGACGATGGCAGTCATGACAGCGTCGACTCGTACCCACCTCAGCCCGGCACTCAAGCAGGCGACCCCGATCGTCGTCGATCACGGAAAGGGCAGCTGGATCATCGGTACGGACGGGCGCAAGTACCTCGACTTCACCACTGGAATCGGTGTCACCAGTACCGGGCACTGCCATCCGCGCGTGGTCGAGGCCGCGCGTGAGCAGGTGGGCAAGATCATTCATGCGCAGTACACGACCGTCATGCACCAACCGCTACTGGAGTTGACCGACAAACTCGGCGAGGTACTGCCGGCCGGGCTCGACAGCGTGTTCTACGCCAACTCCGGCTCCGAGGCCGTCGAGGCGTCGATTCGATTGGCACGCATGGCAACCGGGCGACCCAACATCATCGCCTTCCACGGAGGATTTCACGGACGCACGGTAGCGGCCGCATCGTTGACCACCGCTGGAACCAAATTTCGCTCCGGCTTCTCGCCGATCATGGGGGGAGTGCACATCGCACCGTTCCCGTACGCGTTCCGGTACGGCTGGGACATGGACACCGCGGTCGCGTTCGCGTTGAAGGAACTCGACTACCTGCTGATGACGATGTCGAGCCCCGCCGACACCGCCGCGTTCATCATCGAACCGGTTCTCGGTGACGGTGGATACCTGCCCACGCCGCCCGAATTCCTCGAGGGACTGCGGGAACGCGCCGACACGCACGGCATCGTCCTGATCGTCGACGAGGTGCAAGCAGGTGTGGGGCGTACCGGAAAATTCTGGGGGCACCAGCACTCGTCGATCACTCCGGACATCGTCATCACCGCGAAAGGGCTCGCCAGCGGTTTTCCGATCTCTGCCATCGCGGCATCGACCGAGCTGATGAGCAAGGCATGGCCGGGTTCTCAGGGCGGAACCTACGGCGGCAACGCCGTCGCCGCCGCTGCCGGCGTCGCCACCCTCGATGTGGTGCGCGACGAGGGTCTTGTCGCCAATGCAGCCGTCCAGGGCAAGGTTCTGCTCGACGGCCTGCTCGCACTGAAGGCAGAGCACTCGGCCATCGGTGATGCACGTGGACTCGGACTGATGCAGGCGCTCGAATTCGTCGACAGTGCAGGCAATCCCGATGCTGCCGCCGCCCTCCGCGTACAGCAGGGCGCGATCGACGAAGGGCTGTTGCTGCTCACGTGCGGGGCGCTCGGCAACGTGGTCCGGATCATTCCCGCGCTGATCGTGAACGACGACGAGATGCGGCAGGGTATCGACGCGCTGTCGCGAACGCTGAAGAACGTGCTGTGACGTCTGCGCCCATCCGATCCGATGTCCCCGCACTCGTGCATCGAGTGCGGGAGACGGGGATCGATATCGACGACTCGCCTCGGCGCCTGGCAGAGTATTCCTACGACGCCTCGAACTACCGAATTCCGCCTGCAGCGGTCGTGTTCCCGCGCAGCGCCGACGACGTATCCACCGTGGTGTCGCTGTGCACCGAGGCCGGAGTCGCTGTGATCGGCCGCGGCGGCGGAACGTCGATGGCGGGCAACGCCATCGGCCGCGGAATAGTGCTCGACTTCTCTCGTCACATGAATCGGGTGATCTCGGTCGACACGGATTCGCGGACCGCCGTCGTGGAACCGGGCATCGTGATTTCGGAGTTGCAGCGTGAGCTGGTGACACGCACGTCGGGGGCCTTCACGTTCGCCCCCGACCCGTCCAGCAAAACACGCGCCACGGTGGGCGGTGCAGTCGGCAACGACGCATGCGGTAACCACTCGGTTCGCTACGGTCGCACCTCGGACCACACGGTGGCGATGGACGTGGTGACAGCCGAGGGGCATCTACTGCGGGTCACCCGTAGTGGCGTGTCGGCCGTGCATGCCGAAGATGCGGCAGCAAGCATTGCGGCCGAACGCATTTCGCACGAGTTGCGCACACTTGCGGCCGACAATCTGGCGCTGTTCAGGGTCGAGCTGGGCCGCATTCCGCGACAGGTGTCCGGATTTCATCTGTCGCATCTGCTGCCCGAGAACGGGTTCGACGTCGCGCGTGCGTTGGTCGGCAGCGAAGGCACCTGTGCAGTGATCGTCTCGGTCACCGTCACGGTCGTGCCCGTACCGCCTGCCGCGTTGCTGCTCTGCCTCGGCTACCAGGACGTGGTCGCAGCTGCAGCCGACGTCATGGCGATTCTGGAATTTTCGCCGGCTGCGGTGGAGGGGATCGACGACAACATCGTGCGGACGATGGAGTACCGGCGTGGGCCGGACTCCGTGCGCGGCTTGCCGGCAGGAAATGCCTGGCTGTACGTCGACCTCGACGGGGCCGACGCGGCCGAGGTCGAGGACAAAGCGGCAAGGCTGCTCGGGGAGCTCGGCCGGCTCGGACGGTTGAAGGAAGGTCTCATCGTCACCGACCCGGCCGATCGAACAGCGCTGTGGCGGGTACGTGAAGACGGAGCGGGCCTGGCCACGCGGATGGCCAGTGGAGTCGAGTCCTGGGGCGGGTGGGAGGACGCCGCCGTGGCACCGGAAAACCTGTCGGCGTATCTCGCCGACCTGAATTCGCTACTGGCCGAGCACGAACTGACGGGAGTGATGTACGGCCACTTCGGTGCCGGCTGCATGCACGTGCGCATCACGTTCGATCAACGCACCGACGCCGGGCGACGGGTGATGTACGACTTCCTTCGCGCCGCAGCGCGGGTCGTCGTCAAGCACGGCGGCAGCCTGTCGGGCGAACACGGAGACGGTCGGGCACGCTCGGAACTGCTGCCGGTGATGTACTCGCCTCGCATGCTCGACGCGTTCGCGCGATTCAAGCGCATCTGGGACCCCAGCAGCATTCTCAACCCGGGATCGATCACCGAGCCCGAGCCGATGATGGACAACCTGATGCTGCAGGGTATTCCGCAACGAGAGTGGAAGACGACGTTCGATCTGCACCAGATCGGAACGCGAGAGGATCTGGATCCTTTCGTTCACGCCACCCAATCGTGCGTCGGTGTCGGTAAGTGCCGCACCACCTCCGGAGGCGTCATGTGCCCGAGCTTCCGAGCGACGGGCGACGAGAAGGATTCCACTCGGGGCCGCGCCCGGGTGCTGCAGGAGATGGTGCGCAGCTCGCCGACCGTCGCCGACGGGTGGGCCTCGAAAGACGTGGCAGAGTCGTTGGACCTGTGCTTGTCGTGCAAGGCCTGTTCCTCGGACTGCCCGGTCGGGGTGGACATGGCGACGTACAAATCGGAGTTTCTCGACCATCACTATGCGGGTCGGTTGCGACCGCTCTCGCACTACTCGCTGGGATGGTTGCCCCGCTGGCTGAAGGTGACGCAGCGAACGGCACCGCTGCTCAACCGTCTGCTCATCCCGCGCATCGCGGCACTGGCGGCTCGACTCGGTGGTCTGACCACCGAGCGGCCGTTGCCGCGCTTCGCGTCGGCGAAGGAACTGGCTCACGAAATACGGATGGGCGGAGGCCGCGCCGCCGACGTGGTGCTTGTCGTCGACACCTTCACTCAGGGCTTTCGCCCCGAGGTCGCGGGCGCGGCGCAGCGCGTGCTCGAGGATTCCGGCCGCAGCACCGAATGCCGGACCGACGTGTGTTGTGGTCTGACGTGGATTTCGACGGGCCAGTTGAAGGCCGCCCGCAAGCACCTCACGAAAGCCGTTGCTGCGCTCGACGACGGTACCGATCGGCCGATCGTCGTCACCGAGCCGAGCTGTGCCGCGGCATTCCGCAAGGACATGCCCGAGTTGGTACCGACGGCTGCTGCGAGAAGGGTTGCGGCGCGGGTGCAGAGTTTCGCGGGAGCGGTGATCGATCAGGCCGCGGCGGGGTGGGTGCCCTCGGCCGAGGTTCCTGCGTCGGTGACGGTCCAGACCCACTGCCACGAATATGCCGTGTTCGGCAACGCGACCCAACGCAACGCTTTGGCCTCCGTCGGTGTCGAGGCAGTGCGGGAAGCCACCGGATGCTGCGGAGTGGCAGGCAATTTCGGCTTCGAGAGCAGTCACTACGAGCTCAGCATGAAAGTCGCCGAACAGGCTCTCGCACCGGCTGTTCGTGCCACCGAGCCCGACACTCCGATTCTGACCGACGGATTCAGCTGCCACATGCAGGTGCGACAACTCACCGGTGAGCTGACCAGTGATGCGTCCGTGCACCTGGCTCAAATACTCGATCCACGTTCGACGAAAGGACCGCGGCAATGACGACCAGCCTCACTCGACCCCCCATGACGACCCCCACCGACCTGTTCATCGGAGGTGTCTGGACAGCCGCAGCCTCGGCTGCCCGGTTCGACGTGATCGACCCTGCCAGCGGTGACGTGATTGCCACGGTGGCCGACGGTGGCATCACCGATGCCGAGAATGCGATGGCTGCGGCAGTCGACGCCGCTGCCGAATGGGCCGCGACTGCGCCCCGTGCCCGCAGTGAAATCCTGCGTAAGGCTTACGAATTGATCATGGCGCGGTCGGAGGAACTCGCCGCGATCATCACCGCGGAAATGGGGAAACCGCTGGCCGACGCGCGTGGTGAAGTGGCGTACGGCGCGGAGTTCTTCCGGTGGTTCTCCGAAGAAGCAGTGCGTATCTCGGGTGATCACACCCTCACCGGAGACGGGAAGAACCGCATCGTGGTCACCCGTGCGCCCGTGGGACCGTGCATCCTCGTCACTCCGTGGAACTTCCCGCTGGCCATGGGAACCCGGAAGATCGGCCCGGCGTTGGCGGCGGGCTGCACCGTGGTGTTCAAGCCGGCCGAACAGACTCCGCTCACTGCCCTGGCTCTGGCCTCGATTCTGCACGACGCGGGTGTCCCGGCGGGCGTCGTCAATGTCGTGACCACCACCGATGCAGCGGGTGTCGTGGGCTCGTGGATGAGCAGCGGTGCGGCCCGCAAGATCAGTTTCACCGGTTCGACTGCAGTGGGAAAGATCCTGCTCGAGCAAGCTGCATCGACGGTGATGCGCACCTCGATGGAGCTCGGTGGCAACGCACCCTTCATCGTCATGGAGGACGCGGACCTCGGCCGCGCCGTGGACGGAGCGATGGTTGCGAAGATGCGCAACATGGGCGAGGCCTGCACCGCAGCCAATCGATTCTTCGTACACCGCAGTGTCGCAGCGCAGTTCGCGGACGAGCTCGCCCAGCGTATGGGTGCGTTGACGGTGGGGGCAGGTACTGCACACGGCACAGAGGTGGGGCCGCTGATCGACGATGCGGGCCGGTCGAAGGTGCAGAGACTCGTCGACGACGCACTCGGTCGTGGCGCGCGTGCGATCGTCGGGGGAGCGGCACCGGACGGGCCCGGCTACTTCTACCCGCCGACGGTGCTCACCGACGTCGACTCGAATTCGGATCTGATGTCGCAGGAAATCTTCGGGCCGGTGGCGGCGATCGTGCCGTTCGACACCGAGGACGAGGTGATCGCGCTCGCGAACGACACCGAATGGGGACTCGTCGGATACGTCTTCACTCAGGACATCGATCGGGCGCTACGGATGGGGGAGCGGCTCGAGGTGGGCATGGCCGGTCTCAACACCGGTCTGGTCTCCAACCCCGCGGCACCGTTCGGTGGCGTCAAACAGTCCGGGCTGGGTCGCGAGGGCGGAAAAGTCGGAATCGACGAGTTCCTGGAGTACAAATACTTTGCCATTCCCCGAGGCTGAAGGAGGCTTTCGATCATGCCCAGTTCGAGAAGACTGACGCCCATCGACGCACGCAACACGTCGATGGTGATTGCCGACCAGATTCGCGATCGCATCATCGACGGGTCCTATGCTCCGGGGGAGCAGATCAACGAGGCGAACGTGGCGGCCGAACTCGAAATTTCGCGGGGCCCGGTGCGTGAGGCGCTCCAGCGCCTCAATCAAGAGGGTCTACTGGTCAGCTACCGCAACCGGGGCGTGTTCGTCGTCGAACTGAGCAGCGACGATGTCACCGAGATCTACGAGTCCCGTGCGGCGATCGAGGTCGGTGCTGCGTGGACGTTGGTACACGGTGATCGCGGCCGGCTGATCACCGCTGCCGACGAGCTCTCTGCCATCGTGATGCAGATGCAGCCGTTCATCGACCGGGCGGACTGGCGAGGTCTGGCCGAACGAGACCTCGCATTTCACACCGCCCTCGTCGCAGCGACGCGCAACAGCCGAATGTCGCGGATGTACGCCACGCTCGCTGCGGAGGCGCGTATCTGTATGGCCAACCTCGAAACCGCGTACTACCGGCCAGAGGCGTTGGTGGAGGAACATCAACTGATCGTCGATCTTCTGCTCGGATCCGATTGGGACGCACTGGAAAAGGGCGTACACGAGCACATGGACACCGCCATCCACGACTTGACCCGGGCGATGGTCGAGGAGCATGCCGAACACTCGGTTCTGGCCACTCCGGGATAGATCGCTCGGCGTGCAACACAGCATTTACATCTGAAGTCTTGCGTACCTCTGGCGTAAGCGCCTAGCCTGATTGTCAACAATCTACTAAATCTCCACGATCGAAGGGGGTGCCCGTGAACGACTCATCCGACTCCGCATACGTCACCGCAATCGGACCCGAAGACACCGCAGGACGGGCCGCTCCCGGCCTGGCGCGGTACCCCGATGTTCCGAACAGCACGCCGATCACGTTCACCGACGAGGAGTACGCCGCCCGGCTCGCTGCCGTCCGTGAGCGGATGGCAGCGCAGAACCTCACCGCACTCATCGTCACCGATCCCGCCAACCTCTACTACCTGCTCGGGTACAACGCGCTCTCGTTCTACACCCCGCAGATGTTGTACGTCCCGCTCGAGGGCGACATGTATTTCTTCGCCCGCGAAATGGACGCCAACGGCGCGTTTCGCACGTCGTGGCTGCCGCAGGATCGAACGTTCGGCTACCCCGAAACGTTCGTGCAGCGCAAGGACACTCATCCCTTCGTCTGGGTCGCCGCGAAGCTGCGCGAACTGGGGCTGGTGAACAACTTCGAGCACGGCCAAGTGGGTCTGGAGATGGACTCGTACTACTTCAGTCCCAAGGCATTCGAAGCTCTGGTGAAGTCGCTGCCCGAGTACCGATTCACCGACTCCTACGAGCTCATCAACTGGGTGCGAGTGGTCAAGTCGCCCGCGGAGATCGCCCTGATGCGCGGTGCTGCACAGGTGTGCGAATCGGCGATGTCGGCGGCCTACCAGTCGATCTCGGTGGGTGAGCGGCAGTGCGACGCGGCCGCGGCCATCATGAACGCACAGGTGCGGGGAACCGCGGACTTCGGCGGCGATCATCCGGCAATCGTGCCGATGCTGCCCACCGGTGCCGGGGCCGACACCCCGCACCTGACCTGGTCGCATCAACCCTTCGTGCGGGGCGAGACCACCGTCGTCGAACTGGCCGGAGTGTTTCGGCGCTACCACATCCCGATGGCACGCACGATCGTGCTCGGAAAGCCCAGTCCGCGTTTGGATTACCTCGCCAAGTCCACCGGGGAAGCATTGAACGACGTGCTCGCAACCGTGCAGGCAGGCGTCACCGCCACCGAGCTGGCGCAGGTGTGGAACACCAGCCTGGCCAAGCACGGACTGCACAAACCGTCGCGCATCGGCTACTCGATCGGCATCGCCTACGCACCCGACTGGGGTGAGCGCACCGTGAGCCTGCGCACCGACGACGAGACGGTGCTCGCCGAGAACATGACATTCCACATCATCGGCGGAATGTGGATGGACGACTACGGATACGAGGTATCCGAGGCCGTTCGCGTCACCGAGACCGGCCTCGAAACCTTCACTGCATACCCCCGAGAACTACTGACGAAGGAGTGAGCATGACCGCATCCACCCAAGGTCGTTCCGCAGGCTCCACTCCTGCCACACAAGGTCGTTCCGTAGGCTCCCCTCCCAGCATTCCGTGGGCCCTGCGAACCGACAAGCTGGTGGGATCGGTGATCGATTCGTCGACATCGCTCCTTGCGGCGCAGAAACACGACATCGTGCGCTTCGCGATGGGATCTCCTGCCGCCGAGACGGTTCCGGCTGCTGCATTCACCGAGATCGCCGCCGGCGTGCTCACCGCGGACGCGTTCGACTACGGTGCCACCGAGGGTGACCCCGGCCTTCTCGACGCATTGCTCGCCTACCTCGAGTCGGTGGGCGAGCCCACGTCCGAGGAGCGAGTGGTGATCACCTCGGGCGGGATGCAGGGCCTCGACATCGCGTGCAAGTTGTTCGTCGATCCGGGCGACCTGGTGATCGTCGAAAGTCCCACGTACACCAACGGAACCGCCACCGTACTCAGTTACGGGGGCGACATCCTCGAGGCCCCGATGGACAGCAACGGTCTCATCGTCGAGGCATTGCCCGAGCTCGTCGAGCGCGCGGGGCGGTTGCCGAAGATGATCTACGTGATCCCCAACTTTCAGAACCCGTCCGGGGTGACCCTGTCGCTCGAGCGCCGTCGGTTGCTCATCGAATTGGCACACCGTTGGGGATCGGTGATTCTCGACGACGATCCCTACGGTCTGCTCCGTTTCTCGGGTGAGTCGATCCCCAGTTTCGGCACACTCAGTCCCAACGACCCGTTGATCTTCTCCGTGCGCACGTTCTCGAAGATGATCGCGCCCGGCCTACGGGTGGGATGGGTGGACGCCGCCCCCGAGGCGCGGCAACTGATCGTCAACGCCAAGCAGGCAATGGACACGTGCACCAACCTGCCTGCGCAGCGGATGGTCGCCGAGTACATCCGGCGCGGACTGCTCGACGAGCACCTTCGGTCGTTGGCGTCGGTGTACCTGCCGCGCAAGGTCGCGATGCAGAACAGCATCGCCAGACACTTCGGTGACTCGATGTCGACGACCGACCCCGAGGGCGGATTCTTTCTCTGGGCGACGTTGCGCGGCAACGACGTCGACTTCTCTACTCAGGACCTGTTCGAGACGGCGCTCGCCGAAGGAGTGGCTTACATCCCGGGACCGGCACTGTCGGTGGGCGGCAAATTCCACGATTCGCTGCGCCTGTGCTTCGCCTCGTCGACTCCCGAACGCATCGACGAGGGAATCAGAAGACTGGCGGTGGCAGTGGAGAAGTCCAAGCACCTGCTCGCCTCCGATCCCACTCGATGACGGTCACGAGTTCCGAACGTGCCCTTCTCGATTCGATCGACGAGCACGAAATTGTCGGTCTGACAACCGCTTTGATCGATGCGGGCGGTGAGAATCCCGGGGACACCGAGGAGAAGACCGCGAAGGTCCTCGCCGAACACTGTCGCGCACTGGGTTTCGATGTTCGGACCGTCGAGGTCGCTCCTGGTCGGCCCAACGTCTTCGTGTCCATCGGATCCGACAAGCGGCCAGGGGTGCTGTTCGTGGGCCACTCCGATGTGGTCCCCGCTGGTACGGGCTGGACCACCGATCCCTTTTCCGCCGTGGTTCGGGACGGTCGCATCGTCGGCCGCGGGTCTTGCGACATGAAAGGCGGCCTGGCCGCGGTGGTGGCGGCCATGGCCGCCGTCCTGCGTTCCGGTCTCGCGGACGAGCACCCCATGACGTTGGCGTGCCTGGTCGACGAGGAGGACACCGGACTCGGTATCCGAGCTTTCGTCGCCGAACCTCAGCACCGCACGTACAGCTGTTGCGTGGTGGCGGAGCCTACGGATCTGGTCACCATCTACGGCTGCAGAGGGGCGGCGAACCTGGAGATCGAGGTTCGGGGCCGTTCCGCGCATGCGGGGCAGCCGCGCAACGGAGCCAACGCCATCTCTGCTGCAGCACGCATCATCGGAATCATCGAGGGCTCCCAGGCGGAATTGGATGCGAACCCCGACCCCGAACTGGGGCCGGCCACCTGGAATGTGGGGACGATAGCGGGAGGTACGGGCACCTCGATGGTCGCCGACCGGTGTGTCGTCACCGTCGACCGCCGTCTGTTACCCGGCGAGAGCGCCGCCCGAGTCGTAGGAGATCTGCGATCCCGCATCGAATCTGCGGAACTCACCGGGTCCGGTATCGATGTCGAGATCGGTATCGCGATGGAAATGCCGGGCTTTCTGACCAGCGTGAACAACGGATTGGTCACTACCGCAGTGCAATCGGTTATGGACAACGGATTTGGCCGTTCCACTGACATCTGGACGGCATCGTGCGATGGTGGTTTTGTGGCACAGCAGATGGGAATACCCACCGTCGTGCTCGGTCCCGGGGAGATCGAAGAACAAGCACATCGGCCGGACGAGTCCGTCGCCGTGCGGCAATTGACCGACAGCGCAAGGGCGTACGCGTTGATCGCCACCAGAATTGCTGCACTACCAGGACTTTAGCGCTGCACGAGGGGGTTGGCCGAAACGTATGTTCTGTATCGCCGTAATGTCGAACGCTGCGAAGTACCACACCGACGCTCCACTTTGTCCACAAAAGCGAGAGGTATTTCGACCGTGACCGAAAATTCAGGGTCGGCAGCATCGCCGACCGGATATCCCCCCAGTACCGACACCCTGAGCCCGGACGAGACCAAGATTCTCCACCGCGCCATCGGCGGATCTGCACTCGGCAACGCAGTCGAGTGGTTCGACTACGCGGTGTACGGCTATCTCGCCGTCTACATCGCCGCCAACTTCTTCCCGTCCGAGGACGGGGGAGCGAGCCTGCTCTCCACATTCGCCGTGCTGGCCGCGTCGTTCATCATTCGTCCCATCGGCGGCATCGTGCTCGGCCCACTCGGCGACCGCATCGGTCGTCAGAAGGTCCTCGTACTGACCGTCTCGATGATGACGTTGGCCACGGCGGCGATCGGTGTGCTGCCGACATTCGACACCATCGGCATCGCCGCACCGTTGCTGCTGCTCGTCTGCCGTTTGGTGCAGGGCTTCTCCACCGGTGGTGAGTACGGCGGCGCAGCTGTGTTCATGGCCGAGTACGCGCCCGACAAGCGGCGCGGATTCTTCGGATCGTTCCTCGAATTCGGCACCCTCGCAGGCACGGTGGGCGGTGCCACCCTGTGCACCCTGCTCAACGTCGGGCTCGGTGACGAGACCATGGAGGCCTGGGGCTGGCGAATCCCGTTCCTGGTGACTCTCCCGTTGGGCATCGTTGCGCTGTGGTTGCGAACCCGGCTCGAGGATTCTCCGGTGTTCGCCGAAGCGAAAGAAGACGGCGGCACGGTCGAAGAGGGTGCAGGCGGAGCCGTCACCTCACTCAAGGCCACCATGACGTACTGGCAGCGGATCCTGATTCTGATGGGATTCGTGCTGCTACTCAACATCGCGTACTACACGGTGCTGACTTTCTTGCCCTCGTACCTGAGCGACACGTTGGGGCACAGCACGACTCAGTCCAACTTCACCCTCGTGGCGATCATGATCATCATGATGGCGATCATCAACCCGATCGGTGCTCTGTCCGACAGGGTGGGCCGAAAGCCGTTGCTGCTGGCGGCCTGCGTCGGGTACTTCGTGTTCAGCGTTCCGCTGTTCCTGTTGATCATCAACACCGGACTGATCGGCCAGAGCATCGGCCTCCTCGGCCTCGGAGTGCTGCTGGTCATCATGTGCTCCTGTGTGTCGTCGACACTGCCCGCACTGTTCCCCACTCAGGTGCGCTACGGAGCGTTCGCCATCGGATACAACGTCTCGACGGCGCTCTTCGGCGGTACGGCACCGCTGATTCTGACGTTCCTGATCGACCGAACCGGTTCCAACCTGATCCCGGGTTGGTACATGATGATCGCGGCTGCCATCGCGTTCGTTCCGATTCTGTTGATGCCCGAGACGGCAGGGCGATCACTGCGCGGAACTCAGTGCCCTGGTGACAACGACGACGAGGTCGCTGCGTCCGGCGTCGAGCTCGTCGGCTACAAGAAGTAGAAGTGGCACCGGTTCTCGTCGTTCTGCACGCCGGCGACCTTCCCGGCGGACTAGAGTCCGTCGCGGAGGTTGCCGACGTCAGGTACGCCACGGCCGACACCCTGGCGGATGCAGTCGACGGTGCCGACGCGTTGCTGCTGTGGGATTTCTTCTCGCCTGCAGTCGAATCCGCGTGGCCGCGCTGCGGGTCTCTGAAGTGGATCCATATCGCCGCTGCCGGCGTCGACTCGTTGATGTTCGACGAGCTGGTGGAATCCGATGTGGTCGTGACCAATTCGCGTGGCGTCTTCGATCGACCGATCGCGGAGTTCGTGCTGGCTCAGATCCTCGCGTTCGCCAAGGACTCCGAACGTTCACGTGCACTGCAGCATTCGAAGATCTGGCAACACCGCGAGACCGAACGTATCGACGGTGCACACGCGATGATCGTGGGCACCGGAGCGATCGGTCGCGCCATCGCCGCTCTCCTGAGTGCAGTGGGAATGTCGGTCTCGGGTGTGGGTCGAACAGCACGAGAAGGCGACCGAGACTTCGGTACCGTGTACGCCAGTGATGATCTGGCGGACGAAGTAGCACGGGCCGACTACCTGGTTCTGGTTGCGCCGTTGACCGAACAGACGAGAGGTTTGGTCGACGATTCCGTGTTGACCGCAATGAAGCCCGGCGCGCGGGTGATCAACGTGGGCCGCGGTGAGCTGCTCGATACCGAGGCACTGTTGAAGCATCTCGGCAGCGGACACATCACCGGTGCCGCGCTGGACGTGTTCGAGACCGAGCCGCTCTCGGCCGACCATCCGTTGTGGACGGCCGAGAACGTGATTCTCACCCCACACATGAGCGGCGACGCGTCGGGGTGGAAGCAGCGACTCGCAGAGGTGTTCGCAGACAACGCACGTCGATACTTCCGGGGCGAACCCCTGCTCAATGTCGTGGACAAGAAGCTCGGCTTCGTGGTGTGAGACCTCAGTAGGCCCGCTCGTACTGCGGTGCCACGGCCGGAGTCATCTCCACACCGAGTTCGCGGGCAGCGCGCCGTGGCCAGTACGGATCACGCAGTAGCTCGCGCGCAAGCAGCACGGCCGTCGCCTCGCCCAGCGAGACGATGTCCTCCGCCTGCTTGGGTTCGGTGATCATGCCGACCGCGGCAGCGGGCATCGTCGTCTCGTTCTGAATTCGCCGTGCGAACGGAACCTGGTAGCCGGGACCGACCGGAATCTTGGCGTGCACGTTTCCTCCGGTGGAGGTATCGACCAGATCCACCCCGTGTTCGGTGAGGATCTGGGACAACGCGACGGTCTGATCGGAGGTCCAACTCGGAGCCTCCAGTTCGGCTGTGCCCTCAGCATTGTCCGGCTCGTCGAGCCAGTCGGTTGCCGACAGACGAACGAACACCGGAAGCTCGGCCGGCCACACCTCACGGACCGCGTCGACCACCTCGATCAGTAGCCGGGTACGGCCGGCGAAGTCGCCGCCGTAGGCGTCGGTGCGGGTGTTGCTCGCAGGCGACAGGAACTGGTGCAACAGGTATCCGTGCGCGCCGTGAACTTCGGCCACCTTGAACCCGGCCTTCAGTGCGCGCTGCGCCGCAGAGCGAAAGTCGTCCACGATCTTCGTGATGTCGTCGTCGGTTGCCTTGCGGGGCGTCGCGTAATCACCGAAGGCGACCGCGCTCGGACCGACGGTCTCCCAGCTACGGGGATCCTCCGCGGGTAGCGACTTGCCGCCGAGCCAGGGAGCAGCTGTGGAACCCTTGCGGCCCGCGTGTGCCAGCTGGATGCCAGGAACGCTTCCGAAGGACGCGATCTCGGCGACGATCTTCGCCAATGCATCGGCCTGGGTGTCGTTCCAGATGCCGAGGTCCGACGGGCTGATGCGACCCTCCGGGCTGACTGCGGTGGCTTCGGTGATGATGAGCCCTGCCCCGCCGACCGCGCGGCTGACCAGATGGGTGCGGTGCCAGTCACCCGCAACGCCGACGTACTGGCCCGCGTCGTCGGCCGAGTACTGGCACATCGGTGCCATCCATACCCGGTTGGGAAAGGTGACCTCGCGCAGGGTCAGAGGCTCGAACAAGGCACTCACAGGTGGTTCCTCCGGTCTGTCGGTATCGACGTCGATGACGTCGGTGATCTCCACGTCGTGCTGCAACGACACGGCGACACCGCTTCATTCCCGGCCCCATTAGTGTGTAGTTCATGACTGCTTCCGTCTCGGCCGAATCGGTGCCCACGACGCTCGACGAGCGTGAGAGCGTGCATGCGGCCGCTCGTCGTGCGCGGATCGCCTCGCGTGCGCTGGCGTTGCTGACGACCGCCGAGAAGGATTCGTTGCTGCATTCCGCCGCCGATGCCGTGGTTGCTGCTGCAGATTCGGTCCTGGCTGCGAACGCGGCCGATATCGAGATCGCGCGGGCAGCGGGTACCGACGAGGGTCTGCTGGATCGACTGCGTTTGACCGCATCGCGCATCGAGGGCATCGCGGCGGGCCTGCGACAGGTCGCCGCGCTGCCGGATCCGATCGGCGGGGTCATCCGCGGTTCGACGCTTCCCAACGGGCTCGAGATTCGGCAGGTGCGGGTCCCGCTCGGGGTGGTGGGCATGGTGTACGAGGCGCGCCCCAACGTCACCGTCGATGCGTTCGGTCTCGCGTTCAAGTCCGGCAACGCGGTGTTGCTGCGCGGTTCGTCCTCGGCGGCACAGTCCAATGCAGCATTGGTCGACGCCCTGCAAGGGGCGTTGCGCGAACACGGTCTGCCCGAGGCCGCCGTACAACTGCTGGGCAGTGCGGACCGTGCCACGGTCACCCACCTGATCCAGGCGCGCGGTCTGGTGGACGTGGTGATCCCGCGCGGGGGCGCGGGACTGATCGCTGCCGTCGTTCGCGATGCCACGGTCCCGACCATCGAGACCGGAGTCGGAAACTGCCACGTGTACGTCCACTCCTCGGCCGATCCGGACGTGGCCGAGAAGATCGTGCTCAACGCCAAGACCCGCCGAGTCAGCGTCTGCAACGCCGCCGAGACCGTGCTGGTCGATGCTGCGATCGCCGACACGATGGTGCCGCGGCTGCTGCAGGCGTTCCAGATGCACAGCGTCACGGTGCACGGCGACCTGCCCGGGCTGGTCCCCGCTCATGACGAGGACTGGTCGCAGGAGTACCTCTCACTCGACATCGCGCTGAAGGTCGTGGGCGGCATCGACGAGGCGATCGAGCACATCGATCGATACGGAACCGGACACACCGAGGCGATCGTCGCATCCGATATCGGTGCCGCGCGCGAGTTCACTCGACGCGTCGACGCGGCTGCCGTGATGGTCAATGCCTCCACCGCTTTCACCGACGGCGAGCAATTCGGCTTCGGTGCCGAGATCGGCATCTCCACCCAGAAGCTGCACGCCCGAGGGCCCATGGGATTGCCCGAACTGACCTCGACCAAATGGACCGTGTGGGGCGACGGACACGTCCGAGATGTCTGACGCCTCTGCCGTACCGGCCAAATCCGATCATCAGGAGTTGTGACGTGGATCGTGCCCTACCGACGACACCCCCGCTGTTCGCGAGCGTGAACGACGTCCTCGAGCGTCTGGCAGAAACGGGCTATCTGGCCGACAAGGCCACGGCCACCTCGGTCTTTCTCGCCGACCGCCTCGGCAAGCCGCTGCTGATCGAGGGCCCAGCAGGTGTGGGCAAAACCGAACTTGCTCGTGCCGTGGCCCAGACGACGGGTGCCGAGCTGGTCCGGTTGCAGTGCTACGAGGGCGTCGACGAGGCCCGCGCCCTGTACGAGTGGAACCACGCAAAGCAGATCCTGCGGATCCAGTCGGGAACCGGTGGCGATTGGGATTCGACCAAGCTGGACGTCTTCTCGGAGGAGTTCCTGCTGGCGCGGCCGCTGCTGCAGGCCATTCGGCGTAGCGACCCCACCGTGCTGCTCATCGACGAGACCGACAAGGCCGACGTCGAGATCGAAGGACTGCTGCTCGAGGTGCTCAGCGACTTCGCCATCACCATTCCCGAGCTCGGCACCATCACGGCGGAGCGCACTCCGTTCGTGGTGCTGACCTCCAACGCCACTCGCGAACTGTCGGAGGCCCTCAAGCGCCGCTGCCTCTTCCTGCACCTCGATTTCCCCGACGCGGACCTCGAGCGTCGCATCCTGGCCAGTCGGGTTCCGGAACTGCCCGAGGCGATCGCCGAGCAGATGGTCAAGACCGTCCGTGTGCTGCGGGGCATGCAGCTCAAGAAGTTGCCTTCCGTGGCCGAGACGATCGACTGGGGTCGCACGCTGTTGGCCCTCGGTATGGACACCCTCGACGACGATGCGGTCCGGTCGACGCTGGGAGTGGTGCTCAAGCATCAGTCCGATCAGGTGCGTGCTGCCGCCGAACTGCGGCTGAACTGACATGTTGGCCCCGCACGGAATTCCCGGGCATCTGGTCGGCTTCGTCGAGGCTTTGAGAAAGCGCGGAATCTCGGTGGGGCCGTCGGAAACCGTCGATGCCGGACGCGTCCTGTCGGTCCTGGATCTACTCGACCGGGAAGCCGTGCGCGAGGGGCTGGCCTGCTCGTTGTTGCGACGACCGACGCATCGCGGGGTGTTCGACGCCTTGTTCGACCTGTGGTTTCCGGTGGCGTCGGGCACGAGGGACTCGGGACAGATCGACACTGCGCTGCCCCGCACGGACGGCGGCGAGGTCGACATCGATGCGCTCCGAGAGTTGCTGGTGGATCTGCTGTCCGACGATTCGGCCGAGGCCGCGGAGTTGACCCAGATGCTGGCGGCGCAGATGGTGGAGGAACTCGGTCAGTACAAATCCTCGAACGGGCCGTCGTTCTCGGCCTATCAGGCCCTGCGCGATGTTGCCCCCGATACGTTGTTGCGCAAGATCCTCGACGGGCTACTCGGCCGCGCCGACGACACACCGGATCGGCCCACCGACGACTACGAATCGGAAGTGGCCAAACGTACTGCAGCGCAACGAATCGCAGACCTTCGCAAGATGGTCGAGAACGAGACGAGGCGGAGGTCGGCCGAGAAGCTGGGCCGCGAGCGGGTGGCGAGTTACGGTGTGCCCAAGCTGGCCGAGGAGGTCGACTTCCTGCGGGCCTCGGACACGGAGATGGCGGCGCTGCGACGCAACGTCACCCCGCTGGCCCGGCTGCTTGCCTCACGACTTGCGGTGCGGCGCAGCAGAAGCAGGCACGGCTCGATCGATCTGCGACGCACCCTGCGCAAGTCGATGTCCACCGGCGGCATTCCGATCGACTTGGTGGAGCGCAAGCCGCGTCGAGCACGCCCCGAATTGGTTGTGCTGTGCGATGTCTCTGGCTCGGTGGCGGGATTCAGTAACTTCACCCTGTTGTTGGTACACGCACTGCGAGAGCAGTTCTCGCGCGTTCGAATCTTTGCCTTCATCGATTCCACCGACGAGGTGACGCGATTCTTCGACTCCGGCTCCGACCTCGGTGCCGCGATGAGCCGCATCATCCGAGAGTCCGATCTGGTGACGTACGACGGCCACTCGGACTACGGACACGCGCTGACGACGTTCGACGAGAAGTACGCGCATGCGGTCACCAGTCGCAGTTCGGTGTTGATTCTCGGCGACGCCCGCACCAATTACCGCGAACCCAAGCTGCCCGCGTTGGCACACATCGTCTCGGTGGCCAAGCATGCGTATTGGCTCAATCCCGAACCGAAAGCGCAGTGGGGATCCGGCGATTCGGCGGCCAAGGTGTACGCCGACGTGATCGCCATGCACGAGTGCCGATCCGCCCAGCAGCTCGCCACCGTGGTCTCACGTCTGCTGCCGGTGTGAGGCGTGTGACGCCCGGCAACGCCGCGGACGTAGAATCGACGGTTGTGCAGCACGAATACGACCCCGGTGACGACACAGGGAAGCAGTCCGTTCGCCGCTTGGGCGTGATGGGTGGCACCTTCGACCCGATACACCACGGGCACCTCGTCGCTGCCAGCGAAGTGGCGAACAAGTTCGGTCTGGACGAGGTCATCTTCGTCCCCACCGGAAACCCCTGGCAGAAGGAAGGGACCTCGGTCAGCCCAGCGGAAGACCGCTACCTGATGACCGTGATCGCGACCGCGTCCAACCCCCGATTCTCCGTCAGCCGCGTGGACGTCGATCGCGAGAAGTCGACGTACACCGTCGACACTCTGCGCGATCTGCGGGCGCAGCACCCCAATGCCGAGCTGTTCTTCATCACCGGCGCGGACGCCCTCGAGTCGATCCTGACGTGGCAGAACTGGGAGGAGCTGTTCGAGCTCGCCAAGTTCGTCGGAGTCTCGCGTCCGGGGTTCGAGCTGGGCGTCGAACATCTGGCCAACCACCTCCGGTCGTTGCCTGCCGGCACCCTCACATTGATGGAAATCCCGGCACTCGCGATATCGTCGACGGACTGTCGACTTCGAGCCGGTGAGAATCGGCCGGTCTGGTATCTCGTACCGGACGGCGTCGTGCAATACATCTCGAAGAGAAATCTCTACAGACCACGAGGCGCGCTGCGCCTCGACGGATCCGTCACCATGTCGGAGCCGGCACCCCAGAAGAAGCAACCGGAAGGGCCGGTCACCAGCGCAATGACCGCGAACCCGAACCATACGAGTGGGAGTACACCCAAGTGACTGCAACAGCCGAAGCCGCCGAGATGGCGCGTATCGCCGCGCTCGCAGCCGACGACAAACTGGCCAGCGACGTGGTGATCCTCGACGTCTCCGACCAGCTCTACATCACCGATTGCTTCGTGATCGCCTCAGCGCCCAACGAGCGTCAGGTCAACTCGATCGTGGACAACATCGAGGATCAGCTGCGTGAAGCCGGACACAAGCCGGTCCGCCGTGAGGGCACCAAGGAAGGTCGCTGGGCGCTGTTGGACTACTCCGACATCGTCGTCCACGTCCAGCACAACGAAGAGCGCAACTTCTATGCCCTCGAGCGGTTGTGGAAGGACTGCCCGACCATCGAGGTTCCCGGTCTCGGACAGCACCCGGCTGCGGAATCGGAGCAATGATCCGACGGCTCATCCTGCTTCGGCACGGTCAGACGGAATACAACGCCACCGACCGCATGCAGGGTCAGCTCGATACCGATCTGTCCGAGCTCGGTCGCACCCAAGCCAAGACGGCCGCTGCCGAGCTGGCGACGCGTGAGCCGATTCGGATCGTCTCTTCCGACCTCCGCCGGGCTCTCGACACCGCCGTTGCCCTGGGCGACGCTGCCGGTGTTTCGGTGACGCAGGACGAGCGCCTGCGCGAAACTCATCTCGGCGAGTGGCAGGGTCTCACCCACACCGAGGTCGACGACATCGCACCCGGCGCTCGGCCGGCATGGCGAGCCGATGCCACCATCGCTCCACCGGGCGGGGAGAGCCGTATCGACGTCGCCCGTCGCAGTGTTCCCCTGGTTCGCGAGCTGCTGAGCGGCGTCCCCGAGTGGGGTGCCGATGGCGACCAGCGGCCACTGGTACTCGTGGCGCACGGGGGCCTGATCGCGGCACTGACGGCAGCGTTGCTCGATTTGCCGACGGACCGGTGGCCGGTGCTCGGCGGGCTCGCCAACACCAGCTGGGTGCAGCTCGGCGCGCACGGAGCGGGCGTTCAGCCGTCCTGGCGTTTGGACGTGTGGAACGCCTCGGCGCGAGTGGCCAGTGACGTCCTCTGACGAGACGGCGGTGCGCCCCACGCTGCTCGTGCTCGCGGACTCGCTGAGTTATTACGGACCCGAGGGCGGGCTGCCGGTGGACGATCCGCGGCTCTGGCCCAATCTGGTTGCAGCCGAACTCGGTTGGACGGTGGATTTGGTTGCGCGCATCGGCTGGACGAGTCGTGACGCATGGTGGGCTCTGACTCAGGATCCGCGAGTGTGGGCCGCGATTCCCCGTGCCGGTGCCGTCGTGTTCGCCATCGGTGGCATGGATTCGCTTCCTTCGCCGTTGCCTACCGCGCTGCGGGAGCAGATCCGGTACATCAGACCGCCGGCTCTGCGACGCGTCGTTCGCGCGGGATATCAAGCGGTGCAACCAGTTCTGTCGCATCTGGGTTGGCCGGTTGCACTGCCGCCGCGGCTCAGCGTCGACTACCTGGAGCAGGCCCGCGCGGCCTTGGCCTACGTACGTCCCGAGCTTCCCGTCGTCGGCACCTATCCGTCGGTGCACCGCTGCGATGCCTACGGGCGGGTGCACTCGGGCCGCGAGCCCGCGGTACGTGCGTTGCGGGCGTGGAGTACGGACAAGAACGTTCCGATGGTCGATCTCGCCGACGCGGTGCGCCCGAACATCGAATCCGAGAACGCGAACCCCGACGGCATCCACTGGGGGTGGGACGCGCACCGTGCGGTGGCAGAGGCGATGCTCGAGGCGTTGCGACCGGTGGCTGCCTCGGCGTCGACCGCGAACCCTGCAGCGACCCCGAAGCCATGACCGTCGCCGTCGTCACCGACTCCTCGTCCTGCCTGCCCGCCACGCTTGCGGCCGAGCGGGGAATCTCGGTGGTGCCCTTGCACGTACTGGTGGACGGAATCGACCATCGTGAGGGTGTCGACGAGATCCCCGAGCACTCCGCCTCGGGAAGTCCGATGACCACCGCCGGCGCGTCACCGGGCGAGCTGGCCGAGGTGTACGCCGCGGCTCTCGAACACAGTCGAGGGGACGGTGTGGTTGCGCTGCACATCTCCCGGGGGCTCTCGAGCACGTGGGAAGCAGCGCGCCAGGCCGCGGACGAGGTCGGCCCTGCCGTTCGAGTGGTCGATTCCGGTTCTGCAGGAATGGGATTGGGCTTTGCCGTGCTGACGGCTGCCGGTTCGGCTGCCGGGGGAGCAGACCTGGACACGGTTTACCACTGCGCCGTCGCTGCGTCGACGACCTCGAGGTGCTTCATCGTCGTCGATCGCCTCGACCATCTGCGACGCGGAGGTCGAATCGGCACTGCCGCAGCACTCCTCGGCACCGCACTGGCCATGAAGCCGGTGTTGCACATCAGCGGCGGTGCGCTCGTGCTGCGGGAGAAGACGCGGACCTCGTCCAAGGCGTTGCACAAGCTGGTCGACGCAGCCGTCGCCGCCGCATCCGAGGTCGGTGACGATTCGGGGGTTGCGCTCGCCGTGCACCATATGTTGTGCGCGGAGCGTGCCGACGATGTCGCTGCGATGCTGACCGCCCGCATTCCGGGCTTGACCAGCATCGACGTGTATCCCTTCGGTGCCGTGCTAGGAGCGCACGTCGGCCCCGGTGCCGTCGGCGTCGTCGTGGCACCGGGACACCGATAGTCGCGCCGATCCCACCGATCATCCACAGGTAGCGAGTTGTGCACAGGGCAATTCGCGACCAGCGTCTCGTGGCGTGTGAGCCCGACCGCCGGAACTAGCGTTCTGATGCATGGGCGGTGACGACGATCGGGCGCACACGGTGGCGCGACTGAATGCCGTGCGCAGACAACCTGATTCCGCACGCCCGGATGGGATACCCGCGCGCGTCGAGACACAGGAATCCAGCCCTGACGTGACGACCCCGGAACCGGATTGGCTGATCTCGAGTTCGCCGAGGCTCGGTTCCCCGTGGTCGTCCGTACTTCCACAGCGATGGCGTTCCGCTCGGGTGGACCCGGGAAGGCAGGGTGCCATCGCCTTGGCAGCAGCCGGAGTCTTTGTCGTGCTCGTCGCGGCATTCGCGGTGTTTCGAGATGCGCCGACGCCTGCACCCGCTCCACCGCTGGCCGTGGTTGCATCCGATACGAAGAATTCGGACGTCCTGGCCAAACCGGTACCGGCAGTGGAAGCCGAGCTGGTCGTGAGCGTCGTCGGCCTGGTGGTACAGCCCGGACTGGTTCGGCTGCAACCGGGTTCGCGAATCGCCGACGCGGTCGCCGCGGCGGGAGGACCTGTCGAGGGTGCCGATCTGTTGGCGCTCAACATGGCCGCGCGAGTGGCCGACGGTGATCAGATCGTCGTCGGTGTCGTGCAGCCACAGGCTGCCCCGCCGTTGAGTAGTACGACCTCGGTAGACGGCCCGGTGACCGCGGGCGGGGCGCAGGCCGCTCCCGAAGGCTCCGCACCGGCCGGGACGGTGGACCTCAATGCCGCCACCGCCGCCGAACTGGACGCCCTGCCCGGTGTCGGACCGGTGACCGCAACCTCGATCGTGAGTTGGCGAGAGACCAACGGCCGCTTCGTCTCTGTCGATCAGCTCGCCGAAGTGGACGGAATCGGGCCCGGGAGGCTGGCGAAGATCCGCGATCTCGTGCACATCGGATGAGCACCGACGCCGCATCGACCGCCACAGCTCAGGCCGAAGAGTTTCTGCCGTTCGATATACGTCTGGTTCCGGCTGTGGTGGTGTGCTGGTCGATCACCGCGGTCGGAATTCTCGGCGGCCCCGGCGCGGCGGTAGCGGCCACGGCGTCGACCTCTGTGGTGGTGCTGCTCGGTTCGCTGGCGCTGCGACGGCTGGCGGCACGATGCGCCGCGTCCGGTCCCAGCTGGGCAGGAGTGGCCACGGTGATCGCACTCGCGCTGTGCTTCGGCGGAGCGATCTGGCTTCAGATGTGCGCAGTAGCAGATCATCCCTTGGTTGCTGCCGCGGAGAAGCGTGCGTGGATCACCGCGTCGGTGCGGCTTGAGGAGGACCCACGACGACTGACGTCCGCAGGACCCTCGATGGTGATGACGAAGGCCGAGTTGATTCGCGTGGACGTCGGAGGTGAGGCGCTGTACGTCGGCGGACGCGTCTCGATCATCGCCCCGGAGTCGAGTTGGTCCACTCTGCTGCCGGGTCAACAGATCACCGTCCGGGGCAGGCTCGGCGAACCGATTCGACCGGACATGACTGTGGCGGTGATCCGCGTATCGGGACCACCCGTCACCGTCGGTGACCCCGGGGCGATCTCTGCCGCAGCCGGCACCTTCCGGTCGAATTTGGCTGCAGTGGCGCAGAATTCGATGCCACCGGATCGTGCAGGTCTGCTACCCGGTCTCGTGGTCGGGGATGTGTCCCGATTGGACGAGACTGTGGCCGAGAACTTCCGGGCGGCCGGACTGACGCATTTGACCGCTGTGTCGGGCGCAAACTTTTCCATCGTGATCGGTGCGGTTCTGCTGGTGTTGCGAAGCATCGGGATCGGACCACGAGCGACGGTCGCAGTTGCGTTCGTCGTGCTCGTCGCGTTCGTGATCGTGGCTCGCCCATCGCCGAGTGTGCTTCGTGCGGCGGTGATGGGTTCGATCGGGTTGTTGGCCCTCGTCACCGGCAGGCGGCGGCAGGCCGTTCCGGCCCTGTGCGGCGCAGTGTTGGGCTTGCTCGCATGGTGGCCGAGGCTGGCGGTGGACGTCGGGTTCGTCCTGTCGGTGTTTGCCACCGCCGGACTCGTCCTGATCGCGCCGATCTGGGTCGACTGGCTCCGAGCCCGCGGCTGGCCGAGGGCAGCCGCGGAGGTATCGGCCGTCGCTGCAGCCGCGCACGCGGTGACGGCACCGGTGGTCGCGGCGATGACGGGAACGATCAGTGTGGTGAGCGTCGTTGCGAACGTGTTGGTGGCACCGGTCGTCGCTCCGATCACGGTGGTGGGCATCGTGACGGCCGTGATCGCCACCGTCAGCACGTCTGTCGCCGAGCTGACGGCGCAGCTGGCGTCGGCACCACTGTGGTGGTTGATCACGGTGGCCGAGCGGGCCGCGTCGGTGCCTGTTGCCGGCATCCGCGTCCCCGACGGTCTCCTGGGTGCAGAACTACACGCCTTGGGAACGGCCGCACTGCTCGTGGCGTTGCGGTTTCGGGTGCTGCGGTGGGGTGCTGCAGTGGTGGCGATAACGGCACTGGCCATGTGGACTGCGCACCTGCTGTGGTGAGTGCTGGGGCTGTGCTGCTCGAAAGGAAGCGGATGCCCGAGCTGTCGGCCCCACATGGCACGATCACGGGTGTGACTTCGAGTGTGGCTCCTCTGCATCTGGTTCTCGGCGACGAGGAACTTCTGATGGATCGCGCGGTAGCGTCGATCGTGGCGCAGGTGCGTGCCAATGCGGCGATTCCGGGGGAGGACCTGCCGGTCACACGGTTGCGCACCGGAGACGCCAGTGCCCCGGAACTTGCCGAACTGCTCAGTCCGTCGCTGTTCGCGGAGGATCGCGTGGTTGTGCTCGAGGCAGCGGCCGAGGCAGGCAAGGATGCTGCAGCTCTGGTGCTCGACGCCGCAACCGATCCGCCCGAGGGCGCGGTCGTGGTGGTCATGCATTCCGGCGGCGGTCGGGCCAAGGCCATGGTCGGTGCTCTGCAGAAGTGCGGCGCTCAGGTACACGAGTGCGTCAAGCTCACCAAGCCCGCCGAACGCATCGACTTCGTGCGCGGTGAATTCCGTGCGGCCGACGTGCGAGTGAGCGGCGAGGTGATCGAGGCTGTCGTCGAATCGGTCGGCAACGAACTCCGCGAATTGGCCTCGGCCTGTTCGCAGCTGGTCTCCGATACCGGCGGCAAGGTCGATCTTGCCGCAGTGCGCCGGTACTACTCGGGCAAGGCGGAAGTCTCCGGCTTCGACGTCGCCGACAAAGCGGTGATCGGAGACAGAGCCGGCGCGCTCGAGGCTGTTCGCTGGGCGATGCATCGGGGAGTGGCGCACGTGCTGTTGGCCGACGCCTTGGCCGATGCCGTCCGCACCATTGCGCTCGTGGGTTCGGCCGGGCGCGGCGACCCGTTCCGAATGGCAGGTGAATTGGGCATGCCGCCGTGGAAGATCAAGAAGGCGCAGGGTCAGGCCCGAGGCTGGAACGGTCGATCCATCGCGCAGGCGTTACGGGTTGTGGCGCAACTGAACGCCGACGTCAAAGGTCAGGCAGCGGACGCGGACTACGCGGTGGAAAAGGCGGTGTCAGAGGTCGCGGGGCTGGGCCGGTAGCGCTCGGGGCCCCAGCGTTGTGACAAGTCCAGGGCACGAAAAATCCCGGGCACGAGAAAGCCCGCTGCCTCCGTGTCGGATGCAGCGGGCTCGGTCGAGCTCAGCGGTGACTCAGAGCTTGTTGACTGCGAGAGCCAGTGCCGACTTCTTGTTGGCAGCCTGGTTCTTGTGGATGACGCCCTTGCTGGCGGCCTTGTCGAGCTTGCGGCCTGCGTCGAGGAGAATCTCGGAAGCCTTGTCCTTGTCGCCCGCAGCCTGTGCCTCGCGGAACGAGCGGATGACGGTACGAAGGGAGGACTTCACCGACTGGTTGCGCAGGCGTGCACGCTCGTTGGTGAGAATCCGCTTCTTCTGGGACTTGATATTGGCCACGCGTAAAATCCTTCTTGTCTTCGTCGGTATTCCGGTCAGGGCGATCCATGCTGGAATGCCCGAAGTCTGCTGCAGAGCTTTGGAGCCCTGCGCCGAAGATCGAGAATACCAGCCCGGCGGGGCAGAACCCAATTGGGTGCACCCGTGACGATGCGTTTCAAGAATTTAACGCTTCTACCGCGCCTAACTCCAGTCTCTGTAGCAACATGACCAGAATGAGTCCGCGATCGGCAACGCATGCCGCCACCAAGGCCAAAGCGACCAAAACCAAGTCAGCGGATCGCGTCGAACCCGAGGTCGACGGGGTGTTCGGGGGTTATTCCGACGTCGGAAAGTACAGTCTCGCCTTCGACGAGATGTTCGACGCGGACGGACGAACCAGGACTCCCTACAAGGGCATTCACACAGCCCTTGCCCCGGCGAACGCGTCCGACCTGGACGCGAGATCCGACGCACTGGGACGCGCATTCGTCGACCAGGGCATCACGTTCTCCCTGTCCGGCCAGGAGCGCCCGTTCCCGCTCGACCAGGTTCCCCGCGTCATCGCCGCAGGGGAGTGGTCACGGCTCGAGCGCGGCATCAAGCAGCGCGTCAAAGCGCTCGAGATGTTTCTCGCCGACATCTACGGCGATCAGGAAATCCTCCGCGACGGTGTGGTGCCGAAGCGACTGATCACCTCCTGTGAGCACTTCCACCGCGAGGCCGTCGGCATCACGCCACCCAACGGCGTGCGCATCCACGTCGCCGGAATCGACCTGGTCCGTGATGCACAGGGCACGTTCCGCGTCCTCGAAGACAATCTGCGTTCGCCCTCCGGTGTGTCTTACGTCATGGAGAACCGGCGCACCATGGCCCGGGTGTTCCCGGATCTGTTCGCCAGCCACCGCGTGCGTGCCGTCGGCGATTACGCCTCGCATCTGTTGCGCGCACTGCGCTCCGCCGCGGCTCTCAACGAAGCCGACCCCACAGTGGTGGTGCTGACCCCCGGTGTGGCCAACTCCGCGTACTTCGAGCACTCGTTGCTCGCCCGGCTGATGGGCGTCGAACTCGTCGAGGGACGCGATCTCTTCTGCCGGGACAACATCGTCTACATGCGCACCACCGAGGGCGAGCGCCAGGTGGACGTCATCTACCGACGCATCGACGACGACTACCTCGACCCGATGCAGTTCCGGCCGGATTCGGTCCTGGGCGTGGCAGGCCTCGTCAACGCCGCCCGTGCAGGCAACGTCGTGATCTCCAGCGCCGTCGGAAACGGCGTCGGCGACGACAAGCTGGTCTACACGTACGTGCCCACGATCATCGACTACTACATGGGCGAGAAGCCGTTGCTGGCCAACGTCGACACGTTCCGGTGCTGGCTGGACGACGAGTGCGAGGAAGTCCTCGACCGCATCGACGAACTGGTGATCAAGCCGGTCGAAGGTTCGGGTGGTTACGGCATCGTCTTCGGCCCCGACGCCTCGCCGAAGGAATTGGCGACCATCAGCAAGAAGGTTCGCGCGGATCCGCGTGGCTGGATCGCGCAACCCGTCGTGCAGCTCTCGACGGTGCCCACCAAGATCGGTGACCGGTTGGTTCCTCGGCACGTGGACCTGCGGCCGTTCGCAGTCAACGACGGCGACGACGTCTGGGTGTTGCCCGGGGGTTTGACGCGAGTTGCACTGCCGGAGGGTTCGTTGGTGGTCAACTCGAGCCAGGGCGGCGGCAGTAAGGACACCTGGGTGCTCGCCACCCGAACCTCGCAGGAGGAGCAGGAACTGGCAGGCGAGGAGATCGTCAGCGTTCCGCCGGAGTCGCCCATGGTCGAACAGGGCCCGGAGCTGACGATGGACCAGCAGATGAATCAGCAGCAGCAGCAACAACAGCAACAACAGCAGCAGCAGCAGCAGGCAACGAACTCGGACTCGAACGGCGGTGGACAGTAAATGCTCGCGCGCAACGCAGAGTCGCTCTACTGGATCGGACGGTACGTCGAGAGAGCGGACGACACGGCCCGCATTCTCGACGTCACCGTCCACCAGCTTCTCGAAGACGCCACGGTCGATCCCGACCACATCTCGCGAGTGTTGTTGCGAGTACTCGGTTTCAAGCACGAGCCGGACGTCTCGCTCGACGTGTGGTCGCTCACCGAGTTGGTGGCCTTCAGCCGTGACGGGCTCGGCTCCATCGTGGACTCGCTGTCGAGTGCACGCGAAAATGCCCGTGGCGCTCGCGAAGTCACGTCGAGTGAGATGTGGGAGTGCCTCAACACCACGTACAACGGACTGAACGAGCGCATCAGGGCGTCCAAGCGCACCGGCCCGGCCGAGTTCTTCAGCTACATCGAGGAACGGGCCGCGATGTTCGCCGGTCTCGCGGATTCCACCCTCAGTCACGACGACGGCTACCGCTTCCTGTTGCTCGGTCGCTCGGTCGAGCGCATCGACATGATCGTTCGGCTGCTGCTCTCGCGCGCCGGCGATCGACCGTCGTCACCGGCCTGGGTCACTGTTCTGCGATCCGCAGGTGCTCACGACACCTACCTGCGTACCTACCGCGGCGCGCTCGACGCCCAGCGAGTTCTCGAATTCATGTTGCTGGACAGGCTCTTTCCGCGTTCGGTGTTCTATGCACTCAACGAAGCGGAACGGTCGCTCGATCAGCTCGACCACCAGCCGAACAGTCGAGTCGGTGCGCGGGCCGAAGCTCAGCGGCTACTGGGTCGCGCGCGTAGCGAACTCGAATTCCTGCGTCCCGGTGAAATTCTCGACGATCTGCAGGAGCGCCTGCTCTCTCTGCAGGAAACCTGCCGTGAACTCGGGGAGGCGATCTCCAAGCAGTACTTCCACGCCGCTCCGTGGGTTGCGTGGACGGACGCCGGCTCCGGAACATTCGAAGATCAATTGGAAGGTGAACTGTGAGCTGGCGTATGCGTGTCGTACACACCACGGGCTATCAGTACGACGCACCGGTGACCTCGTCCTACAACGAAGCTCGGCTGACGCCGCGAAGTGACAACCGGCAGAACGTGATTCTGAACCGAGTCGAGACGAACCCGGTGACGCGGTCCTACCGCTACACCGACTACTGGGGTACGGCGGTGACGGCGTTCGATCTGCACGCACCGCACACCGAGCTCGAGGTCACCGGATCCTCGGTGGTCGAGACCGATCCCTTCGTCTATCCGGACGAGAACGCGTCCTGGGAGGAATTGGCCAGCGAGCCGGTGACCGACCGCTTCAACGAGGTGCTCGACAACACGGTCTACGTGCCGAAGAACCGTCAGCTCGCGTCGGTGGCGAAGAAGCTCTCGAAGGGATTGCCGCCGCAGGAATCGGTGGTCGAGATCTCGAACTGGGTCAACCAGGAGATGTCGTACGTCCCGGGGACCACCGGGGTGCACACCTCGGCCGTCGAGGCGTGGTCGGAGAAGAAGGGCGTCTGCCAGGACTACGCCCACCTGACTCTGTTGATGCTGCGCAGCATCGGTATCCCCAGCCGGTACGTCTCGGGATACCTGCACCCGAAGAAGCAGGCGGCGATCGGCGCGACCGTCGAGGGCCAGAGCCACGCCTGGATCGAGGCGTGGACCGGTGCCTGGTGGGGCTACGACCCGACCAACGCGATCGCCGTCAACGAGCAGCACGTCTCGGTGGGACTGGGCCGCGACTACGCCGACGTGCCCCCGCTCAAGGGCATCTTCTCCGGCGGCGGTTCGACGGCACTCGACGTCGTCGTGGAAATCACGCGACTGGCGTAGCGAAGTGCGCGTTGTGCGTATCCGCGGGTACGCACAACGCGCGCCGAGGTCAGTTCCAGCCGAAGTCTCGACGCAATCGAGCTGCGACGGAGTCGAATTGGGGTTTGCTCAGAATCGCGCCCTCGCGGCGGATGCCGTCCTCGGGCACGTCGAGAACGCGATCCAGACGAATCCAGCTCGGTCGGCCCTCGGCGTCCCAGGAACCGGATCCGATCGACTGCCAGTCGCGGTCGCCGTCGCGACTGCTCTGGCTCGACAGCATCAGACCGAGTAGATCGTTGCCCTCGCGCCCGATGACCAACACCGGGCGATCCTTGCCCTGACTGGCGTCTTCTTCGTATGTCACCCAGGTCCAGACGATCTCACCCGGATCGGCCTTGCCGTCCAGATCGGGGGAGTACTCGATGGTGCGGGCGCGCTGGGCCGTCGGCCTTGTCTGTGACGCCACCGGGCGGCCGGGACGCGGAGCCGGAGCGGACGTGTTCGACGTCGTGCCACTGATTGCGTCCTTGCCCTTCTGCAGGGCGCCGGACTTCTGCAGTTGACGCAGCAGCCGCGGGCCTTCACGCATCGCGATCTTGCCCAGTTCTTTGCCGAATCTGCTCCAGTTGCCAGCCATGCGGCGAGTGTAGCCACCCTGACGTTGCTGCTCACAGCCCAGACCGAGGCGACGTAGAAGCCGGAGTCGGACAGCCGGGGACGGCGCATCGTTCTCGGCGTGGGACGATGGACACACCCGTTCGCTCATTTCGAACACGCCAGCCGAAGGATACGAGTGCCCAGCTTCGCCGACACGACGTTCACCGATCCGTCCAGGATCAGGAACTTCTGCATCATTGCCCACATCGACCACGGTAAGTCGACGTTGGCGGACCGGATGCTGCAGCTCACGGGCGTCGTCGACGACCGGTCGATGCGCGCGCAGTACCTGGACCGGATGGATATCGAGCGCGAGCGCGGAATCACCATCAAGGCACAGAACGTACGGCTGCCGTGGGTCGTCGACGGTGAAGAATTCGTCCTGCACCTCATCGACACTCCCGGCCACGTCGACTTCACCTACGAGGTCTCCCGCGCCCTCGAGGCCTGCGAAGGAGCAGTGTTGCTCGTCGACGCCGCGCAGGGCATCGAGGCGCAGACGCTGGCCAACCTGTATCTGGCTCTCGACAAAGAGCTCACGATCATTCCGGTGCTCAACAAGATCGACCTTCCCGCTGCCGACCCAGATCGCTACGCCGCCGAGATCGCGCACATCATCGGGTGCGAGGCCGACGACGTACTGCGCGTATCGGGTAAGACCGGTGTGGGCGTGGAGGAACTGCTCAACGAGGTCGTCAAACTGGTCCCGGCTCCGGTCGGCAACCCGGACGGCCCGGCCCGCGCGATGATCTTCGACTCGGTCTACGACACTTACCGCGGCGTCGTCACCTACGTGCGAGTGGTCGACGGCGCGCTCAACCCGCGCGAGAAGGTCACGATGATGTCGACCGGCTCGACGCACGAGTTGCTCGAGGTCGGCATCGTCTCGCCCGATCCCAAGGCCACCAAGGGCTTGGGCGTCGGCGAGGTCGGTTACCTCATCACCGGAGTCAAGGACGTCCGTCAGTCGAAGGTGGGCGATACCGTCACGACCTTCCGGAAGGGCGCAACCGAGCCGCTGACCGGCTACCGCGAGCCTCGGCCGATGGTGTACTCCGGTCTCTACCCGCTCGACGGTTCGGACTACCCGGACCTGCGTGATGCTCTCGAGAAGCTGCAACTGAACGACGCGGCCCTGACCTACGAGCCGGAGACCTCCGTTGCTCTCGGCTTCGGATTCCGCTGCGGATTCCTCGGGCTGCTGCACATGGAGATCACTCGCGAGCGGCTCGAGCGGGAGTTCAACCTGGACCTGATCTCGACCTCGCCGAACGTGGTCTACCGCGTCGAAATGGAAGACGGTGCCGAGCACATCGTCACCAATCCGTCGTACTGGCCCGAGGGCAAGGCGCGGGAAGTGTTCGAGCCGATGGTCAAGTGCACCATCATCTCGCCCAGCGAATTCATCGGCTCCATCATGGAACTCTGCCAGGGACGACGTGGCGAACTCGGCGGCATGGACTACCTGTCCGAAACCCGCGTGGAGCTGCGCTACACGATTCCGATGGCCGAGATCATCTTCGATTTCTTCGACATCCTCAAGTCCCGTACCCGCGGATACGCCAGCCTCGATTACGAGGAGATCGGCGAGCAGGCCGGTGCGCTGGTCAAGGTCGACATCCTGCTGCAGGGTGAGGCCGTGGACGCGTTCTCGGCGATCGTGCACAAGGACAATGCCGCGGCCTACGGCAACAAGATGACGACCAAGCTCAAGGAACTGATTCCGCGTCAGCAGTTCGAGGTGCCGATTCAGGCCGCCATCGGATCGCGGATCATCGCCCGCGAGAACATCCGTGCGATCCGAAAGGACGTGCTGGCCAAGTGCTACGGCGGCGACATCAGCCGTAAGCGCAAGCTGCTCGAGAAGCAGAAAGAGGGCAAGAAGCGCATGAAGACGATCGGTCGCGTCGAGGTGCCGCAGGAAGCCTTCGTCGCCGCACTGTCCTCGGAATCTTCGTCGGACAAGCCCAAGAAGTAGCGCAGGGGCCGGAAGTAACCTCACACCCTTTTTACCGACCGCGCGCCCCCGCTCGCATCGGAACGGGGGCGCGCAGTCGTCAACAGGGGCGCGCGGTCCCCACCGAAGCCTGTCGCGAATGGTGGGCGAGTACATTTCGAACCTGTGACTACGCCGATCCTGAAGCAGCTGCGTGTGCCCGTCGTCGGTGCGCCCATGGCGGGTGGCCCGAGTACTCCCGAGCTCGCTCGCGCGGTCTCGGAGGCGGGTGGGCTCGGCATGATCGCGGGCGCATTGCTGACACCTGAAAGCTTTGCAGCGCAGATCGATTCGGTTCGAGGACTGCCGTTCGGTGTCAACCTCTTCCTGCCGGAGGAGCCGTCCGGTGCCGACGTGGCGTCCTATGCCGAACACCTGGCATCCTGGTTCGAGCGGTTCGATGCCGAACCGGGGGAGCTGCTGCGACGAGACGACTTCTACGCCGAGAAGTTCGCCTGGCTGCTCGAGCACCCGGTACCGCTGGTCTCGAGCACATTCGCGACGTTCGATGCGGACGAGGTAGCGCAACTGCACGCCGTCGGGACCGAGGTGTGGGCCACCGTCGCCACCGCGTCCGACGCGTCGGTGGCCACCGCCAACGGCGTCGACGCTCTCGTCGTGCAGGGACCGGAAGCCGGTGGGCATCGAGGTACGTTCGACGGGTCGGCCCCGGAGGAGCCGTTGGCCGAGCTGCTCGTTGCGGTCCGCGAGATCTCGGAGCTCCCTCGTATCGCAGCCGGCGGATTGATGGACGGCAACGACATTGCGCCACTGTTGGATTCGGGTGCAGCTCATGCCGTGCAGCTCGGGACGGCCTTCCTGAACACGCCTGAGGCCGGCACCAAACCTGTGCACCGCGAACAGCTGACACTGGCTCCGAACACCGAAGTGACGAGGGCCTTCTCCGGCCGTCCTGCGCGGGGTCTGGTGAACGAGTTCATGCACGCGAACTCGGACGCCGCTCCGCTGGCGTATCCCGATCTGCACTACCTGACCGCGCCGATGCGCGCGAAGGCCGCAGCAGCGGGCGACCCGTCGGGACTGTCGATGTGGGCCGGGACCGGCCATCGCCGCGCTCAGGCCAAGCCCGCGGCCGAGCTGATCGCCGAATGGGCGAGACAACTCGGCCGCTGAAACCACACGCGGCGACTACCGAACTTCCCGCTCAGGGGTTGGCGTGGGCGGGCTGGAAGTGTCCGGACGCCTGGGCTTCCTCGGCCCGGATGACGTGCACTACTGCGTTGATGAGGGCAAGGTGGGTGAACGCCTGCGGGAAGTTGCCGAGGTGACGGCCGGTGCGGTGGTCGATTTCTTCGGCGTAGAGCTTGAGTGGGCTCGCGTAGCCGAGTAGCCGTTCGCAGAGGTGCTTCGCGCGGGGCAGTTCGCCGATTTCCACCAGGGCAGAGACCAGCCAGAACGAGCAGATCGTGAACGTTCCTTCCTCGCCGGCCAATCCGTCGTCGGTGGTGTCGGTTCGGTAGCGCAGAACCAATCCGTCCTCGGTCAACTCGTCGGCGATGGCGAGCACCGTGGCACGGATTCGCTCGTCGTCGGCCGGCAGGAATCGCAGCAGCGGTGCCAGCAGCAACGACGCGTCCAGCGACGGGTCGCCGTAGCGCTGCGTCAGCACTCCGCGTGAGTCGGTGCCGTTTTCGAGAATGTCGGCCTTGATCTCGTCCGCGATCTCGTTCCACTGGTCGGAGTAGTCCTGCTCGCCGTGGATGTCGGCGAGCTTGGCACCGCGATCGAGCGCGACCCAACACATGAGCTTCGAAGACGTGAAGTGCTGCGGTTCGCCGCGCACCTCCCAGATGCCACGGTCCGGTTTGCGCCAGTTGGCGATCGCTTCCTCGACCTGACGTTTGAGTAGCGGCCACAGGAATTCCGGGACGTGCTCACGCGACTTGACATGCAGGTATACCGAGTCGAGCATGGTGCCCCAGATGTCGTGCTGCTCTTGGTCGTAGGCCCCGTTGCCGATGCGTACCGGCCGCGCGCCGTCGTATCCGGACAGGTGCGGTAGCTCGCTCTCGTCGAGGGTCTTCTCGCCGCCGATGCCGTACATCACCTGCAGCGGATTGACCTCGCCGTTCGCCGTCGTCGCCACATCGGACATGAACGCGAAGAAGTCGTTGGCTTCGCGGTCCAGTCCGAGCGTGTAGAGGCCCCACAGTGCGAACGTCGAATCGCGGACCCAGGTGTAGCGGTAGTCCCAGTTGCGTTCTCCGCCAGGTGTTTCCGGGAGCGACGTGGTCGATGCCGCCAACAGGGCACCGGTGGGCGCGTAGGTCAGGCCCTTGAGTGTCAATGCGCTGCGCTGCAGGTAGCCCCGCCACGGGTGGTCGGGGAACCGGCCGATCGTGATCCACTGCCGCCAACATTCGGAGGTGCGCCACATCTTCTCCGCTGCTTCCTCGAATGTTTGCGGCGCAGGAAGGTCGGACCAGGACAGAGCGACGAAAACATTGTCGCCCTCGGTCATTCGGGTTCGGGCCCGAGCCTCACGGCCCTCGATGCCGATCCGAAGATTGGTGGTCAACTTCAGCGTGGGCTGGTCACCGTCCGCGCTCGCCTCGCAGGTTGCGGTGGTCTCCTCGTATACCTTGCCGGTGTACTCCCAGTTCGCGGGTGCCCGGTGGTAGTCGAAGGCCGGCTCGCAGCTCATCTCCAATTCGACTGTGCCGCTGACGCATTTGATGGTGCGCAGCAGTATGTGTTCGGCATCCCAGTCGCTCGGTGCGCGCTTGTGGGTGCGAGAGCGTTGATCGGTGTTGTGCCACGGTCCCATGATGAGGGCGTCGCGCACGATCAACCAGCCGGTCTCGGTCTGCCATGTGGTCTCGACGATCAGACCGCCGGGCAGATAGCGCCGCGCCGCGGGGACCGACTGACCGTAGGGGCCGACGCGAAAGTGGCCGGCACTGCGATCGAGAATCGCTCCGAAGATGCTGGGGGAGTCCGGCCGGGGCACGCACATCCACTCGACGGATCCGTTTCGCGCGATCAGACAGGTGGTCTCGCAGTCCGAGAGGAATGCGTAGTCGTCGATCGGCGGAAAGGCGCTGCGGTAGGACGTCAGGGTGGACACCGGTGCGTCGGTACTGCCCAATACTCCCTGAACTTCGATCCCGCCCAACTCTGGGTGTCCAGATCCCATCGCGGGCTCGTCGGCCACCGGAGGCACGGGCGAAACATCTTCGAATGCCGTCATGGCGTAATCATCGACTCATCGGTGGCAGTCGTCCACTGCTGGTCGTCGATCGGCGTGGCGTGGGCACCGGACGCGCTGGTTTAAGCTGCGAGGGTGGAACCGGTTGCGCGTTGGTGGGACGGCGTCGAACTGTGGGTGACGGGCCTGCCGTTCGTACCGCAGGCGATCGTCGTGCTGCTGGTCATCGTGCCGACTGCGTTCCTGCTGGCACGGGTGTTCGATCGCCTTCTTGCGGTGGTCCTACGCCTGCTCGGTCGCGACGCGCGCGCTGCTCGCGAGGCGGAGTCGACGGCTGGTGCCTCCACCACGACGAAGGATGGACAGTAATGCCACGGTCTCGGGTAACGCTAGCGCTCATCGCGCTGCTGGTGCTGGTTGTCATCGCCTGGCTGCTCACTCGGTAGGGCCTCGTCGCCACGGCTCGGCCGACGGCTGCGCCGTCGAGTCACCGGGCGCGTCCGCTGAATTAGAGTCCGTCCGAAACCTCTGCTAGATTTCTGACCGTGTCTTCTGCCGCCGAGTACCGCGTCCGCCATCAGTTGGCGTTGATTGCTGTCGGCATGTTGGCAGTCGCCGATATCGACTGTTGTTGATTCTTTCCTCAGTCGAATCGATTCCTCGGGTCGCCTAGGTCTTGCCGTGCTGTGCGCCTGCTCGGGGCCCAGCTCTCCCCGGCCCTGGGCTGGGAGGATTTCTGGAATCTTCGTTGCGGGTTTCGGTCTCGTCTCGGTTCGACAGTCCTCCTGTCCGTTCTTCCCAGTCTCTTCTTCGTCACATCACGAAAGGCCACTCCACAATGAGGCATAGTTCTCGTTACCTTCTGACCACGTTCGCGGCTGTGGGAACTCTGCTACTGACTGCCTGCGGTGGCGGCTCGAGCGATGCTGTCGGTGGCGGATCGGACACCGCCAGCGGTCCTGCCTTGACTCTCGTGGGATACGCCGTCCCCAAGAACGGTTGGGACGCAATCGGTCCCGCTTTCGCAGCCACCGAGGACGGCGAAGGAACCGCCATCAACGCCGACTACGGCGCATCGGGCAACCAGTCTCGCAAGGTGGCCGACGGTGCACCCGCCGACATCGTCAACTTCTCGGTCGAACCCGATGTCACACGACTCGTCAAGGCCGGCAAGGTCGATGAGGACTGGAACCAGAACGCTTACGGCGGAGTGCCGTTCGGGTCCGTGGTGACCATCGTCGTGCGCGAGGGCAACCCGAAGAACATTCGTACCTGGGACGACCTGATCAAGCCCGACGTACAGGTCATCAGTCCCAGTCCGCTCAGCTCCGGCTCGGCCAAGTGGAATCTCCTTGCTCCGTATGCGGCGAAGAGCAACGGCGGCCAGGACAAGCAGGCCGGTCTCGATTTCGTCCGAACCCTCGTCTCCGACCATTTCCCGGTTCAGCCCGAATCCGGCCGCGCGGCAACCGAAGCCTTTCTGCAGGGCCAGGGTGACGCACTGTTGAGCTACGAGAACGAGGCGCTGCTGATCGAGGAACAAGGACAGAAGGTGGAGCACGTCGACGTTCCCGTCACGTTCCGCATCGACAATCCCGTGGCAGTGATCAACAGCAGTGCCAACCTCGATCGAGCCAATGCTCTGAACGATTTCATCTACACCGACGAGGGGCAGAAGATCTGGGCCGAGGCAGGCTTCCGGCCGACGAACCCGGACATTGCTTCGGAGTACTCCGACAAGTTCTTCACCCCCGAAAAGCTCTACACCATCGACGATCTCGGTGGCTGGACGCAGGTCGACGCCGACCTGTTCGGCGACAACGGCGCAATCACGACGATCTATCAGGAAAGTACTCGGTAGAGATCGATGCCATCTTCGACCACCGAAACCGCAGCTGCGGGTTCGCCAGTCCCGCCCGGTACGAGACCTCGGTTTCGTGCCGGGCGGGAAGGCCGAAAGTTCAGGGGCCCTGGGTCAGTGGGGCCGCTCGGTCTCGGGGTCGCCGTGTTGTGGCTCAGCGTCATCGTGCTGCTTCCGTTGGCCGCGTTGACGGTTCAGTCGTTCGACGACGGTCTGGCCGGCTTCTGGGATGCGATAACCGTGCCGCGTGCCCTGGCCACATTCAAGGTCACCCTCTTGGTGTCCGTTGCGGCCGCAGTGATCAATCTGTTCCTGGGCACCCTCATCGCGTGGGTCCTGGTGCGGGACGAGTTTCCGGGTAAACGATTCGTCAACGCCTTGATCGATCTGCCGTTCGCATTGCCGACCATCGTCGCAAGTTTGGTGTTGCTGTCTCTTTACGGACCGGCGAGTCCGATCGGGCTGGTATTCAACGCAACCAAGCCCGCGGTCATTGTCGCTCTGCTGTTCGTCACGTTGCCGTTCGTGGTGCGTGCGGTGCAACCGGTGCTGATCGAGTTGGACAAAGACGTCGAGGAGGCGGCCGCGTCGCTCGGAGCCAACAACTGGACCATCTTCCGACGCATCGTTCTGCCGGTGTTGTTGCCGGCAGTGCTGTCGGGCGGGGGCCTCGCGTTCGCCCGCGCGATCGGGGAGTTCGGCTCGGTGGTGCTCATCGGCGGCAACATCCCCAACGACACTCAGGTGGCGTCGCAGTACATTCGCGAGCTGATCGAGTACGACCGCCCGATCGACGCTGCAGCTATCTCGGTGGTGCTGTTGGCTATTGCGTTTGCAGTGCTGTTCGTGCTTCGCATCATCGGAAACCGGCTGGCCAGACGTGAGGAGCAGCTCTCGTGAAGATCAGCCTCCCGGTCAAACTGTCCCTGCGCACGATTGCGTTGATCTATCTCGCCGTACTCGTGCTCTTTCCGCTCGCCGCGATCCTGTATCGAACTTTCGAGGACGGCGTCGTGTCGTTCTTCGAGCAGATCACCACTCCTGCGGCACAATCGGCCTTGCAACTGTCACTGCTGATCGTTGCCATCGTGGTACCGATCAACGTCGTCTTCGGTGTGGTCACCGCGCTGGCGTTGGTACGAGGGCGGTTCCGCGGTAAAGGCGTACTCGAGGCGATCGTCGATCTGCCTTTCGCGGTGTCGCCGATCATCACCGGTGTCGCGCTGATTCTGCTGTGGGGTGCCAACGGGTGGTTCGGAGGAGTGGAGAGTCTCGGCTTCAAGGTGATTTTCGCACTTCCCGGCATGGTGATAGCGACCATCTTCGTGACGCTGCCTTTCGTCGTCCGCGAAGTGGAACCGGTTCTGTACGAGATCGGCGAAGAGCAGGAAGAAGCAGCATCGACCTTGGGCGCAAGCTCCTGGCAGACGTTCTGGCGCATCACCCTTCCGGCGATCCGATGGGGCCTGACCTACGGTGTCGTACTCACAGTCGCTCGTTCGCTCGGCGAGTTCGGTGCCGTCATCATGGTCTCGACCAACCTCCCCGGCATTTCGCAAACACTGACGTTGCTGGTCAATTCACGCTACGAGGACTTCAATCAACAGGGCGCATACGCCGCGTCCACACTGCTGATGGCGATCGCCGTCATCGTGCTGTTGCTGATGACGGTTCTCGACAAGAAGAGGACGAAGTAATGACCGAGAAATCCTCCGAGATCGAGATCTCCGTTGTCGGTGCCAACAAGCACTACGGCGATTTCGCTGCTCTCGACAACGTCAGCATCGACATCCCCAAGGGATCGTTGACGGCGCTGCTCGGCCCCAGCGGCTCGGGCAAGTCCACTCTGCTGCGCTCGATCGCCGGCCTCGAACAACTCGACTCCGGTCGGGTGGTGCTCGCAGGCCAGGACGTGACGTGGGTCAGCCCGCAGCGACGCGAGATCGGCTTCGTCTTTCAGCACTACGCGGCGTTCAAACACCTCACGGTGCGAGACAACGTCGCGTTCGGTCTGCAGATCCGCAAGCGGCCCAAGGCCGAGATCGCCAAGAAGGTCGACGAGCTGCTCGAGATCGTCGGGCTGGCCGGCTTCCAGAGTCGCTACCCGGCGCAGCTCTCCGGTGGACAGCGCCAGCGCATGGCGCTGGCTCGCGCCCTCGCAGTCGACCCCCAGGTGCTCCTGCTCGACGAGCCCTTCGGCGCGCTCGACGCCAAGGTCCGCGCCGATCTACGGACGTGGCTGCGCCGCCTGCACGACGAGGTGCACGTCACCACGGTCCTGGTGACTCACGACCAGGAGGAGGCCCTCGACGTCGCGGATCGGATCGCGGTGCTCAACAAGGGCCGTATAGAGCAGGTCGGCACCCCGGAGGATCTGTACGACCGTCCGGCCAACAACTTCGTGATGTCGTTCCTGGGCCAGGTCGCGAAGCTGAACGGACTTCTCGTGCGGCCGCACGATATTCGCGTCGGGCGTGATCCGTCGTTGGCGCAGGCCCAAGCCAGTGGTACCGCAGAATCGGCCGGTGTGACGCGTGCCGTCGTCAAGCGCGTGGTGCATCTCGGCTTCGAGGTGAAGGTCGAGCTAGAGAACGCGGCCACGGGTGAACTGTTCGCCGCGCAGATCACGCGCGGTGACAGTGAGGCCCTCGGTCTTCGTGAGGGCGAGACCGTCTACGTGCGAGCGACTCGGGTGCCGACGATCGCCGACGCCACCGATGCGGCGCGGGCAACTGCCGAGTCGTAGCGCCGCGATACCAGTTCGGCCAGAGCTGGGTGAGCTCCGATCACGTCGGCGTGCACCACATCCGGTCGGTCCGACAGTGATGCTTCGATCCGATCGGTGAGCAGTCCCGGAGCCAGGAACCACGGTGCCACGACGATTCGAGTGGCACCCATCGCGCACAAGTGCGCGACGGCGTCCTCGGGGGACGGCTCGACGGACGTGGCAAAACAGGTCACGGCGCCGGCCCAGCCAGTCCCGGCGAGCAATTTCTGGGCGACCACTCGGGTGCGCTGATTCGCCGGTGACACCGAGGATCCGACCGCAGCCAATGCGATGCCCACAGTCGGATCGTCCAGTGCGACACCGGTATCGAGGATGCGATCACGCACCGCCTCGATCAGGAGGCGGTCGTCGCCCAGCACGTCGGCCTGCACGATCGACACGTGCCGATGCCGGGAGCGTGCGTCGGCCAGCAGCTCCGGCAGGTCGACCTTGGCGTGAAAGGCCTTGCCCAGCAACAACGGGACACTGACGATGCGGGTGTGTCCAGCGTCGACCACGGCGTCCACGACGTGCCCGACGCCGGGCTCGGTGAGGTCCAGGAACGCGACGCGTACGTCCAGATCCGGCCGCCGCCGACGGAGGACGTCGACGGCGCGGTGGATCGCCGCGCCGGAGCGCGGGTCACGACTGCCGTGGGCAACCGCGATCAACGCGGTCACGCCGGAACTGCCGACCCCAGCTCGACTGCAGCCAGAGCATTGCCGACGAGCCCGGCGGCCAGGGTGTTGCCGCCCGCAGGATCGATCAGCAAGAAGCTGCCCGTGTGCCGGTTGACGGCGTAGTCGTCTGCCACGATCGGTTCGGCAACCCGCACCGAAATGCGGCCGATCTCGTTGAGCTCCAACGATTCCGGGCTTTCCTGTGCGGTGAGCTGCTGTTCGTCGAACCGCTCGATCAGAGTCCCGACGATGGCCTGGGTGGTGCGGGTTCCGTGCTTGAGCAACAGGCGAGCGCCTGGGCGAAGCGGCTTCTCCGCGAGCCAGCACACGGTGGCCTCGAAATCGCCGATCGGCTCGGGTGCGTCCTGCGGGGAGGCGATGGTGTCGCCGCGCGAGACGTCGACGTCGTCGGCGAGGACGAGTGTGACACTGCGTCCAGCGTGAGCTGTGCGCAATTCGCCGTCCGCAGTATCGATGCGCTCGACCGTGGTTCTGGTACCGGAGGGCAGAATGACGACCTCGTCGCCGACGTCCACGGTGCCGGCCGCCACCTGCCCGGCGTACCCGCGATAGTCGGGGAAGTCGGCTGTGCGAGGCCGGATCACGTACTGCACAGGGAAACGAAGACCGACCCGGTGCGGTTCGGCGTCGACCGGAACCGACTCGAGGTGTTCGATGAGGGTGGGTCCGTCGTAGTACGGGGTCTTGTCGGACTTCACCGCGACGTTGTCGCCGTGCAGTGCGGACACCGGAATCTCGATGACGTCCTCGGTGGACCAGCCGAGCGAGGAGGTCAGCGAATTGAACTCTGCCGAGATCTCGGCGAAGACGGTCGCGGGGTCCTCGACCAGATCGATCTTGTTGACGGCCAGCACCAGGCGCGGAACGCCCAGGAGGGCCAGAACCGCTGCATGCCTGCGGGTCTGGGTGATCACGCCTTTGCGGGCATCGACGAGCAGGATGACCAACTGAGCCGTCGACGCGCCCGAGACGGTGTTGCGGGTGTACTGCACATGGCCGGGAGTATCGGCCAGCACGAAGGAGCGATTGGGCGTCGCGAAGTAGCGGTAGGCGACGTCGATCGTGATGCCCTGTTCACGCTCGGCGCGCAAACCGTCGACCAGGAGGGACAGATCCGGTGTGGCCAATCCCTTGTCCACCGACGCGCGAGTGACGGCGTCGATCTGGTCTGCCAGAACGGATTTGGTGTCGTACAACAGCCGTCCGACGAGGGTGGACTTACCGTCGTCGACGCTACCTGCGGTGGCGAGGCGAAGAAGCTGCGTTCCTGTGCTGCTCATCAGAAGTATCCTTCTCGTTTGCGATCTTCCATGGCAGCCTCGGACACGCGGTCGTCGCCGCGAGTGGCTCCGCGTTCGGTCAGCCTGGACGCGGCGACCTCGGCGAGGATCGCCTGGTTGTCGGAGGCTTCGGACAACACGGCACCGGTAGTGGATCCGTCGCCGACGGTGCGGTAGCGCACCGAGAGCGTCTGCAGCTCCTCGTTCTCGGCCGGTCCGCCCCACACACCCGGGGTCATCCACATGCCGTCGCGCTGGTAGACGGGGCGCTGGTGTGCGTAGTAGATGCTCGCCAGTTCCACGTCGTCACGCGCGATGTAGCGCCAGATGTCGAGCTCGGTGAAGTTGCTGAGCGGGAACACGCGCACCTGCTCGCCGGGGGAATGCCTGCCGTTGTACAGATTCCACAGTTCGGGGCGCTGCTTCTTCGGCTCCCACTGACCGAATGCGTTGCGCAGAGAGAAGATTCGCTCCTTGGCGCGGGCTCGTTCCTCGTCCCGTCGCGCACCGCCGAAGACTGCGTCGAATCTGTTCTCGGAGATCGCGTCGAGAAGAGGCACGGTCTGCAGCGGGTTGCGGATGCCGTCGGGACGCTCGGTGAGGCGGCCGTCGGCGAGGTACTCCTCGACGCTGGCCACGTGCAGGCGCAGGTTGTACTTCGCGACCACGTGATCGCGGAAGTCCAGCACCTCCTGCAGGTTGTGACCGGTGTCGACGTGCAACAGCGCGAACGGGAGGGGAGCGGGCCAGAACGCCTTGATCGCCAGGTGCAGCAGTACGGTCGAGTCCTTGCCGCCGGAGAACAGAATGACGGGGCGCTCGAACTCGCCCGCCACCTCACGGAAGATGTGGATGGCTTCGGATTCGAGTGCGTCGAGGGTGTCGAACCGATCTGCATCGAGATGGGTTCGACCGACGGTGGCCGAGGTGAGATCGAGTGTCATGAGGCGTGCAACCCACATTCGGTCTTGGCCTTGCCGGCCCATCGACCGCTACGTGGGTCGGCGCCGGGGGCTGGTTTGACGGTGCACGGTGCGCACCCGATGGACGGATATCCCTCGTCGACGAGGGGATTGACCAGAATCGAATGTTCGTCGATGTAGGCCTGCATCTGCTCGTCCGACCACGGTGCGATCGGGTTGATCTTCACCAGGCCGAAGGCGTCGTCGAAAGAGATGAGCGGGGCGTTGGCCCGGGTGGGGGCCTCGACCCGACGGATGCCGGTGACCCACGCGCTGTAGTTCGCCAGCTCCTTCTTCAAGGGCGCGACCTTGCGCATCGCGCAGCAGCGATTGGGCTCGCGGGCGAACAGGTCCTTGCCCTCGATCGAATCCTGTTCTGCGACAGTCTTCTCGGCGCGGGCGTTGACCACGTGAACACCGTAGACTGCCTCGACGGCGTCGCGCGTTCCGATGGTCTCGGCGAAGTGGTAGCCGGTGTCGAGGAACAGCACGTCCACACCCGGGTGAACCTGTGCAGCGAGGTGAACGAGAACCCCGTCCTGCATGTTGGAGGCGACGATGAAGTCGTTACCGAAGTTGTCCTCGGTCCACTGCAGCAGCTCCAGTGGGCTGGCACCGTCGAGTTCGCGGGCACCGCGCTCGGCGATGTCCTTCAATTCCTCTACCGTCAAATTCAGCCTGGTACTCATCGCAAATCCGCCTCGTCTGCTCGCACGGCCCACTGAGCGAACCGTTCGCCGTCCTCGCGGTGCTTGTCGAAATTGCGCACCACTCTGTCGATGTAATCTCCCAGCTCGGAGCTGTTGACCTTGTGCTGGCGCAACTTCCGGCCGAACGCACTGTCCAGACCGAGGCTGCCTCCGAGATGAACCTGGAAACCCTCGATCTGATTCCCGGCTCCGTCGTCGACCAACTGACCCTTGAAGCCGATATCTGCGATCTGCGACCGCGCGCACGAGTTGGGGCAGCCGTTGATGTTGATCGTGATCGGAACGTCGAGTCGGCTGTTGATGTCGGACAAGCGCTCTTCGAGCTCGGGGACGAGAACCTGTGAGCGCTTGCGGGTTTCGGCGAACGAGAGCTTGCAGAATTCGATGCCGCTGCACGCCATCAGGTTCTTGCGCCAGTGCGAGGGCCGGGCAGGCAGGCCCAGCGCATCGAGGTCGGAGATGAGCTGATCGAGCGTCTCGTCCGGAACATCGAGGACGATCAGCTTCTGGTACGGCGTGAACCGGACGCGATCCGACCCTGCCTTCTCCGCAGCGTCGGCGACGGCGGCGAGGATAGTGCCGGACACGCGGCCGGCGATGGGTGCAACACCGACGGCGTTGAGCCCGTTCTTGAGCTTCTGGATCCCGACGTGATCACGGGGCCGAGCGGGCTTCTCGGGCGCCGGGCCGTCGATGAGCTTGCGGTGCAGGTACTCGTCCTCGAGGACCTGGCGGAACTTCTCGATGCCCCAGTCCTTGATGAGGAACTTCAGGCGCGCCTTGGTGCGAAGCCGGCGGTAGCCGTAGTCACGGAAGATCGAGACGACGCCTTCCCAGACGTCGGGAACGTCCGCGAGCGGAACCCAGACGCCGACTCGCTGCGCGAGCATGGGGTTGGTGGACAGTCCGCCGCCGACCCACAGGTCGAGGCCTGGTCCGTGTTCGGGATGTACGACGCCGACGAATGCGCAGTCGTTGATCTCGTGCACCACGTCCTGCAGGCCCGAGATCGCCGTCTTGAACTTGCGCGGCAGGTTGGAGTACTCCGGCTTGCCGATGTAGCGCTCGACGATCTCGTCGATGGCGGAGGTGGGGTCGAGGATCTCGTCGACGGCTTCGCCCGCGAGCGGGGAACCGAGCACCACGCGCGGGCAGTCGCCGCACGCCTCGGTGGTCTTCAGGCCGACGGCTTCGATCCGACGCCAGATCTCGGGGACGTTCTCGACCTCGATCCAGTGGAACTGCACGTTCTCTCGATCGGACAGGTCGGCGGTGTCGCGACCGAACTCCTGAGAGATTCCCGCGAGCACACGCAGTTGCTCCAGGTTCAGTGCGCCCGCGTCGCAGCGGATGCGCATCATGAAGTACTTGGCCTCGAGCAAGTCGATGTTGTCGTCACCGGTGAAGGTGCCGTCGTACCCCTGTTCACGCTGGGTGTAGAGGCCCCACCAGCGGAAGCGGCCGCGAAGGTCGCCCTTGTCGATGCTGTCGAAGCCCTGCTTGGAGTAGATGTTCTCGATGCGGGCACGCACGTTGAGCGGGTTGTCGTCCTTCTTGGACTGCTCGTTGGCGTTCAGTGGCTCCCGGTAACCCAGTGCCCACTGGCCCTCGGCTCGACGCTTGGTCGGCCGCGGCGTGCGCTCCCGTGGTGTGGCGGAGGCAGCGTCGGTGGTCGCGTCGCTGGTCGACGACATGCATTGCTCCTGCATCTTCTGTGCTGGCCGGCTTCCGTGCTGGCATCCTTCGGGTCGTCGCGCGAGGCGCTCGCGACACGAGTGGGAAGCCGGTGGATCGAATGGACGTGCTCGAAGGAGGCTGGGTCAGCAGCCGGTCGTGTGTCGACACGACGCGCTGCAGACACGGCCGAGATCGACATGGCGGCGCGCCACGAGTCGAATTCCTGAGTCGGTCACGGGTGCCATTGTGCCACGTCATCGGGGCGACGGAAGACCGCGGCGGCTATTTACCCCGATTTCGGGGTAAATAGGCTGGCAGGGCTGCTGCGATTGCTCTCGGCGGCGGGTGGGGAGAAGGGCCTGCACTCTCTGGGAGACTGGAGACCGTGAATACCGTCGTACCCGTCCCGTCCACCTTCGAGTTGCCGACCGAGGCGTTCGACGGCGTGGGGGACCGGGCGTTCGGGATCTACGTGCACGTTCCGTTCTGCGCCACGCGATGCGGCTACTGCGACTTCAATACCTACACGGCTGGGGAGCTCGGTACGTCGGCGTCGCCGCAGTCCTGGTTGGAGGGCTTGCGCCGCGAACTCGACATCGCCGCGGGTCTCATCGAAGCGGGAACGGGTCGCGTTCCGACGGCCGACACCGTCTTCGTCGGCGGCGGCACACCGTCGCTGCTCGGGGGCGACGGGTTGGCCGACGTACTCGGGGCGGTCCGGTCGAGTTTCGGCGTCACCGACGGCGGCGAGGTGACCACCGAATCGAACCCGGAATCGACGTCTCCGGAGTTCTTCGACCGACTCCGCACCGCGGGCTTCACCCGGGTCTCGCTCGGAATGCAGTCCGCCGCACCGCATGTGCTCGCAGTTCTCGATCGCACCCACACGCCAGGTCGAGCGGTCGCTGCGGCGAAGGAGGCTCGCGCGGCCGGGTTCGAGCACGTCAACCTCGACCTCATCTACGGCACTCCGGGCGAGCGAGACAGCGACCTCGATCAATCTCTTGCCGCCGTGCTCGAGGCCGGCGTCGACCACGTCTCGGCGTACGCGCTGATCGTCGAGGACGGTACGGCCATGGCCCGCAAAGTGCGCCGCGGTGAGCTGCCCGCCCCGGACGACGACGTGCTTGCGAGTCGATACGAACGCATCGACACGGCTCTGAACGCAGCCGGCCTTTCCTGGTACGAGGTGTCGAACTGGGCCACCGATGCCGACGCGCAGTGCCGCCACAACATCGGCTACTGGGACGGCGGCGACTGGTGGGGCGCGGGTCCGGGCGCACACAGCCACATCGGCGGCACTCGGTTCTGGAACGTCAAACACCCGGCGGCATACGCCGATCGCCTGGCCACCGGGGTACTGCCGGTGCACGGCAGCGAATTACTCAGCGCCGAGGATCGACACCTGGAGGAGCTGATGTTGACCGTCCGACTCCGCACGGGAGTGCCGGTGAGCGTGCTCGGGCCGGCCGAGCGCGCCGCTGCCGAACAGGCGGTCGTAGACGGGTTGATGGCGGCGCGGGGGGACCATCTCGTGCTGACCGACCGAGGACGATTGCTCGCCGACGCGGTAGTGCGCAGCATCGCAGCGGCGTAGCGCAGACCTACTCAGGCACTCAGCGCCTACTCAGGCACTCAGCGTTTCCAGGACCTTCGTACCCTCAGGCACCCAGGGCGTCGTAATCGAACACTCTGGCGTGCAACACCGTTCGGTTCCGCAGTGCTGCACGCACGGCTCGGTGCAGGCCGTCTTCGAGATAGATGACGCCGCGGAATTGCACGGCGTGGGGGAAGAGGTCGCCGTAGAAGGTGGAGTCCTCGGACAGCAATCGGTCGAGTTCGAGCACCTTTGTCGTGGTGACGATCTCGTCCAGACGGAGCTGGCGTGGCGGGATTCTCGACCAGTCGCGGATGGACAGGCCGTGCTCGGGGTACGGCTTACCGTCACGAACACCCTTGAAGATCATCGCGAGGCCTGAGCCGCTGGACCGAATCGAAAGAACGTTTCCACCCGGACCACAGTAAGGCCTTGCACGAGCATGCGTGCCTCGGCTACTAGACTCGAGCGACGATTGGAAACGAGAACGGAGGTGGGCACCGATGTCGAGCACCGACGACAGGCGGTTCGAGGTTCTACGAGCGATCGTGGCGGACTACGTGTCCACCCAGGAACCCGTCGGTTCACGGGCGTTGGTCGAGCGACACAACCTCGGCGTGTCGAGTGCCACCGTGCGCAACGACATGGCTGTGCTCGAGGCCGAGGGGTACATCGCTCAACCGCACACCAGCTCCGGACGGGTACCGACCGACAAGGGGTATCGCCAGTTCGTCGATCGGATCGCCGACGTCAAGCCGCTGTCGGCCGCCGAACGCCGGGCCATCCTGGAATTCCTCGAGAACGGCGTCGACCTGGACGATGTACTGCGGCGCGGCGTCCGACTGCTGGCTCAGTTGACCCGTCAGGTTGCCGTGGTGCAGTACCCCACACTGTCGGCGTCATCGGTTCGGCACCTCGAGGTGGTGGCGCTCACCCCGGCTCGGTTGCTGCTGGTGCTCATCACCGACTCGGGTCGGGTCGATCAGCGCATCGTCGAGCTCGGTGACGTCCTCGACGACGAGAACCTGTCGCAGCTGCGTCGCCTGCTCGGCAGCGCGCTGGAAGGAAAGCGACTGGCCGCCGCGTCCGTCGCGGTGGCCGAACTCGCCGAGAACGCTCCGGCCGGGCTACGGGACGCCATGATCCGATCGGCCACGGTGCTGGTGGAATCGCTGGTCGAGCACCCCGAGGAACGCCTGGTACTCGGCGGAACGGCGAACCTGACGCGCAACGCCGCGGACTTCGCCGGCGACGCGGGGTTTCCCGGATCGCTCCGAGCGGTACTCGAGGCGTTGGAAGAGCAAGTGGTGGTGCTCAAACTGCTCGCAGTGACGCAGGACACCCGCACCGTGACCGTGCGGATCGGTGAGGAAACGCAGGTCGAGGAGATGCGTGGAACGTCGGTGATTTCCACCGGCTACGGGTCGGCTGGCATGGTCCTCGGAGGAATGGGTGTTCTGGGGCCGACCCGGATGGACTACCCAGGAACAATTGCATCGGTCGCCGCGGTTGCCAGGTACATCGGCGAGGTCCTGGCCGAGCGCTGAGACGAGCGAGAACCGATCGAAGACCGGCAGCGGGGGCACGGGCCGCCGGCACGCAGCATCAACGAACGAGATTCATCTTCTAGGACGAAAGAGACGACGTGGCACGGGATTATTACGGGACTTTGGGCGTCGGCCAGCAGGCGACTGACCAGGAGATCAAGCGCGCCTACCGAAAACTGGCGCGAGAACTGCACCCGGACGTCAACCCGGACGAGGCCGCACAGGCCCGGTTCAAGGACATCTCCACCGCCTACGAGGTGCTCTCCGATCCGGAGAAGCGTCGCATCGTCGACCTCGGCGGCGACCCGCTGCAGCAGGGCGGCGGAGGCGGCGGCGGTGGGTTCGGTGGAGCCGGATTCGGCGGTGGCCTGGGGGATGTTTTCGAGGCATTCTTCGGCGGCGGTGCCGGTGGGGCCCAGCGCGGGCCCAAGGGGCGTGTGCAGCCGGGAGCGGATTCGCTGCTGCGGACCAAGCTGACCCTCGACGAGTGCGCCACCGGCGTGACCAAGCACATCACCGTCGACACCGCGATCCTGTGCGACCTGTGCACCGGCTCGGGCACCAACGGCGACTCCAAGCCGGTTCGGTGCGAAACCTGCGGCGGTGCCGGTGAGGTGCAGTCGGTGCAGCGCTCGTTCCTCGGCCAGGTCATGACCAGCCGCCCGTGCCCCACCTGCCGCGGTGCAGGCGAGACCATTCCCGATCCTTGCCGCAAGTGTGGCGGCGACGGGCGGGTGCGCTCGCGTCGCGACATCTCGGTCAAGGTTCCCGTCGGCGTGAGCAACGGCATGCGGATCCGTCTTGCCTCGCAGGGTGAGGTAGGTCCGGGCGGTGGCCCCGCGGGAGATCTGTACGTGGAAATCGTCGAACAGCAGCACGAGGTGTTCGTCCGCGACGGCGACGATCTGCACTGCACCGTCCGCGTTCCGATGGTCGACGCCGCACTCGGCACCTCGGTGAACATCGATGCGATCATCGACGGGCCTACCGAGATTTCGATAGAACAAGGCACACAACCGAATTCGACGACCGTGTTGCGCGGGCACGGTATGCCCAAGCTACGTTCCGGTATTCGCGGTGACTTGCATGCCCACCTCGAGGTCATCGTGCCGACCAAGCTGGACAGCAAGCAGACCCAACTGCTCGAACAGCTCAAGTCGATGCGAGATCGCGACTCGGCCGAGGTCGTCACCACCGGTTCCGCACACAGCGGTGGACTGTTCTCGCGGTTGCGGGAAGCGTTCAGCGGTCGTTGATCCATGGCCCCCACGGTCTTCTATCTCTCGCCGCTGCCGAAGGTCGGCGATATCGCCGTGCTCGACGGTAAGGAGGGGCATCACGCCGCGACGGTGCGACGCATTCGCGTCGGAGAGCGGGTGCTTATCGGTGACGGCGCGGGCGGCTTGGCCGATACGGTCGTCGTCGCAGCGGAGAAGAACCGACTGGAACTGACCGTGCAGTCGCGCAGCGAGATGCCGCGTTCCACTCCGGTGGTGACGCTCGTGCAGGCATTGCCGAAGGCGGACCGATCGGAACTCGCCATCGAGCTGGCCACCGAGGCAGGCGTCGACGCTGTGGTGCCCTGGCAGTCCGCGCGATGCGTCGCACGGTGGGAGGGCCCGAAGGCAGCCAAGGGTGTCGCGAAGTGGCGGAGCACCGCAGCGGAGGCAGCCAAGCAGTCGCGTCGGGCATTCATCCCCGAGGTCGCGGAGCTGCACGATTCGCGTGCCGTGTATGCCCTGGTCGGCGCGATCATCGCGCGCGGCGGGGTTGTTGCCGTGCTGCACGAGGGTGCCACCTCGGCGTTTCGGGACCTGCCGTTCGACTCGGTTCCCGAGGTTGCGCTCGTCGTCGGACCCGAAGGTGGCCTCGACGACCGCGAAGTCGCTGCTCTCACCGAAGCCGGGGCGACCCCGGTGGTGCTGGGACCCACGGTGCTGAGGACGTCGACGGCAGGAGCCGTGGCACTCGGCGCGCTAGGGGTGCTCACCTCTCGTTGGACGCAACTGCCTCCGGATTTTCGGAACGCATGAGCGCACGGATCAAGCTTGCCTACGGCGATCATGCCGAGCAATTCGGCCATCTCTACCTGCCGCCCGAGCCCGTCGATGCGTCGACGCCGGTCGTCGTGGTGATACACGGCGGATTCTGGAGCGGGCAGTACGGATCGAACCTCGGCACCCAATTCGCGCGCGCTGTCGCGGCAGCTGGGGCGGTGGCGTGGAACATCGAGTACCGACGCGTCGGCGCAGGTGGACACTGGCCGGAGATGCAGTCCGATGTGACCGCAGCACTCGACGTGGTGGCCGGGGAACTGCAGCACCACGCCCCGGCCGGCATCGACGACGTTCGCGTCATCGGACACTCCGCAGGCGGACACCTGGCAGTGTGGCTCGGCGGCGAAACGAGTACGACAGTGCGGCCGTCGCGCATCGTCTCGCAGGCCGGCGTCCTCGACCTCGAGCCGCGCGGTGCGTCGGGTCGAACCAATCCGGCGGTCGAGGCGTTGCTGCAGGCTCGATACGAGGACGACCCCGCGCTGTACCGATCGGCGTCGCCTGCTGCCCGTGTGCCCATCGGTATCCCGACGATCTGCCTGCACGGGTCCGAGGACGTCCAGGTCCCGGCGGTGCAGAGCGAGCGGTATGTCGAGACGGCAAGAGCAGCCGGAGACGACGCGCAGCTGACGGTAGTCCCGGGCGAGGACCACTTCGCGTTCCTGAATCCGGATTCGCGGTGTTGGGCACTCTCGCTCGACGCCGTGCTGGGCGGGAGCGGCGAGTAACAGGAATGCGCATCGATGCTGCGGCGTTAAACTTCATTCGAACACCGATCCATGTCTCCACAACCGAAACAAGAGAGCAGGCCATAGCCACCACGTGAGTGAACACAGCGAATTTCCCGCCGAGCGTGATGTTCGGTCCACCTTGGAGCTCGCCCCCGAAGCAGTGATGCCTCTGCTGGGACAGTCCGACGAGAACCTGCGGGCGCTCGAGCAGATGCTGACGGCAGACATCCACGTACGAGGAAACGCCGTGACGCTCACCGGAAAAGTGGCCGATGTGGCGCTGGCCGAACGGGTGATCTCCGAGTTGGCCGCGCTCGCCAAGCGCGCCCAGCCGCTGACTCCCGACGCCGTCCGCCGCTCGATCGCCATGCTCACCGAGGGCGTGTCGGATTCGCCGGCCGAGGTCCTGAGCTTGGACATCCTCTCGCGTCGCGGCAAGACGATCCGGCCCAAAACGCTGAACCAGAAGCGGTACGTGGACGCGATCGACTCCAACACCATCGTGTTCGGCATCGGACCTGCCGGTACCGGCAAGACGTACCTCGCGATGGCCAAGGCCGTTCAGGCATTGCAGACCAAGCAGGTCAGCCGCATCATCCTGACGCGTCCGGCAGTGGAAGCGGGGGAGCGCCTCGGTTTTCTGCCCGGTACCTTGCACGAGAAGATCGACCCGTACCTGCGCCCGCTGCACGACGCGTTGCACGACATGATGGACGACGAAGCGATCCCCAAGTTGATGCAAGCAGGGGTCATCGAGGTCGCCCCGCTCGCGTACATGCGCGGTCGTACGCTCAACGACGCGTTCATCATTCTCGACGAGGCGCAGAACACCACGGCCGAGCAGATGAAAATGTTTCTGACGCGTCTGGGGTTCGGCTCGAAGATCGTGGTCACCGGCGACGTCACCCAGGTCGACCTTCCGGGTGGCGCAAAATCGGGATTGCGTGCCGCATCCGAGATTCTCACCGACCTCGACGACATCCACTTCGCGCAGCTCACCAGCAGTGACGTGGTGCGGCATCGCCTGGTGTCGGAAATCGTCGACGCATACGAGCGCTTCGAGTCGGCATCGGAAGGTGTGATTCCCAACCGCGAGCAACGCCGCAGCGGTGGACCGCGTTCGGCGAGAAGATGATTCAGGTGTACGAAAAGACAGGCAACGAGAGCGTGGGTAGTGGCTAGATGAGTATCGAAGTGTCCAACGAGTCGGGGATGGACATCTCCGAACCCGAGCTGGTGTCGGTCGCACGGTTCGCGATCGCCGGCATGGACGTGCATCCCGCCGCGGAACTGTCGATGGTGCTGGTGGATTCGGCCACGATGGCGGACCTGCACATGCGGTGGATGGATCTGCCCGGCCCCACCGACGTGATGTCGTTTCCGATGGACGAGCTCGAGCCGGGCGGTCGTCCCGATGCGCCCGAACCCGGACCGGCGATGCTCGGCGACATCGTGCTGTGCCCGTCGTTCGCTGCGGATCAGGCTGCTGCTGCGGGCCATTCGCTCGAGCACGAGCTCGCATTGCTGACGGTGCACGGAGTGTTGCATCTGCTCGGCTACGACCACGCCGAGCCGGACGAAGAAAAAGAAATGTTCGAGCTGCAGAACCGTCTGCTCGCCGAATGGTACGAGGATGCCAGGCGGGCCGAGCAGGCCGCAGAACAGGCTGCCGCCGATGCACGGTTGCTCGGCAAAGCCGGTTTCGTCGACGGTGTCGATCGGTGATGTCCTTGTTCGGACCGGTCGAAGTGCGGGGTTCCGACGCGTGAGCAGTGCTGTTGCACTCATCGTTTTCGCTGTCCTTCTGGTGCCTCTCGGTGGAATGTTCGCCGCCGTCGATTCCGCGCTGAACACAGTGTCGCGCGCGCGGATCGACGACATGGTCAAGGACGAGCGACCCGGTGCCACTGGCCTCGTCGTTGTGGTCGCCGACCGTCCTCGCTACGTCAACTTGATGGTGCTACTGCGCATCCTGTGCGAAATCGGCGGCACCGTCCTGCTCGCGGGCGGCCTGACACAGCTGATCGATTCCACGACGGCCCTGGTCATCACCGCAGTGGTCATGGTGCTGGTCAGCTACGTCGTGATCGGTGTCGGACCGCGAACCCTCGGCCGGCAGAACGCGTACTCGATCGCTCTTGCGGCAGCGTTTCCGCTGCGCGCGCTCGGTTGGCTCCTCGGACCGATCAGCAGGCTGCTCATTCTCATCGGTAATGCGATCACCCCGGGTAAGGGATTTCGCAACGGCCCGTTCGCATCCGAGATCGAACTGCGCGAGTTGGTGGACATGGCCCGCGAGCGCGGCGTCGTGGCCGACGACGAGCGGCGGATGATTCAATCCGTGTTCGAGTTGGGGGACACCTCCGCCCGTGAGGTCATGGTCCCGCGGCCCGAGATGGTGTGGATCGAGTCGGACAAGTCGGCCGGCCAGGCCACGTCGTTGGCTGTACGCAGTGGACACTCGCGCATCCCGGTGATCGGCGAGAACGTGGACGACGTGGTCGGCGTCGTCTACCTCAAAGACCTTGTGCAGCAAACGTATTACTCCACCGATGGTGGCCGCGGGGTGCAGGTGTCCGAGCTGATGCGTCCGGCCGTGTTCGTTCCCGACTCCAAGGCGCTCGACAGTCTGCTCGCCGAGATGCAGCGCGATCGAAACCACATGGCCCTGTTGGTCGACGAATACGGAGGCATCGCAGGCCTTGTGACCATCGAGGACGTCATCGAGGAAATCGTCGGTGAGATCGCCGACGAATACGACTCCGACGAAGTTGCGCCCATCGAGGAGCTCGACGACGGACGGTATCGGGTGTCCTCGCGAGTGCCGCTCGAAGACCTCGGCGAGATCTTCGGGATCGAGATCGAATCCGAGGAGGTCGACACCGTCGGCGGACTGCTCGGACACGAGCTGGGCCGCGTGCCGCTGCCCGGTGCTCAGGTGATCACACACGGACTGCTGCTGCGCGGTGAAGGTGGGGCCGACCCCAAGGGGCGCGTCCGCATCACCACCGTGCTGGTCGAAAAGATCGAACCCGACGAAGAATCCACCGAGGACGACGACTCGTCGGACGTCACTCACCAACACTGAAATCTGGAGGTGCTCTTTTGTCCGAGCAGAACAACGGTGAGTTCCGATCCGGATTCGTCTGTTTCGTAGGCCGACCCAACACCGGCAAGTCCACCCTGACCAATGCGTTGGTGGGGTCGAAGATCGCCATCACGTCCTCGCGTCCGCAGACGACGCGGCACACCATCCGCGGCATCGTCCACCGCGAGCACGCGCAACTGATCCTCGTCGACACACCTGGATTGCACCGCCCCAGAACGCTTCTGGGACAGCGACTCAACGATCTGGTGCAGGACACGTACTCCGAGGTCGACGTCATCGGCCTGTGCATCCCGGCCGACGAGAAGATCGGACCGGGGGACCGATGGATCCTCGAGCAGGTTCGCCACATCGCCCCCAAGACCACCTTGATCGGCATCGTCACCAAGATCGACAAGGTCAAGAAGGAACGCGTCGTGCAGCAGTTGATGGCGCTGTCGAAGCTCCTCGGCGACTCCAGCCACGTGATTCCGGTATCGGCCGAATCCGGTGAGCAGGTGGAGAAGCTGGTAGATCTGCTGGCGTCGGAACTGCCACCGGGACCCGCGTTTTACCCCGACGGTGAGCTGACCGACGAGCCGGAGGAAATCCTCATGGCCGAGCTCATTCGGGAGGCCGCGCTCGAAGGCGTCCGCGATGAGCTACCTCACTCGCTGGCCGTCGTCATCGAAGAAGTCGTGCCCCGCGAGGGTCATGACAACATGCTCGACGTGCACGCGATTCTCTACGTCGAGCGGTCGAGTCAGAAGGCCATCATCATCGGCAAGGGCGGCTCGCGACTCAAAGAGGTCGGCACGGCGTCGCGATTGCAGATCGAGAAGTTGCTCGGCACCAGGATCTATCTGGACCTGCACGTGAAAATCGCCAAGGACTGGCAAACCGACCCCAAGCAGATGGGCAAGCTCGGCTTCTGACCTTCCCAGGTGAGCAGGCTACGAAGTTTCACTCACCTGGGTCCACCACGGTTCGGGGCGCTTGCGGTGCCACTGCAGCACGTTCTCGAGTTGAGCGGCAACCGACACCAGCAGTGGCTCCGATGATTCGTGTCCCATCAACTGCAGTCCGATGGGAAGGCCGCTCTTCGTCAGACCCGCGGGGACGTTCACGCTCGGCCAGCCCAGGACGTTCCACGGCCACGTGTAGGGGCAGTGCTCGGTGATGACCCGATCGGTGTCGGTGTTGGAGATGCCGTCGATGGCGTCGACCCGCGGCGGGGGAGTTGCCGTGGTCGGGGCGAGCACGATGTCGTAGTCGTCGAAGAACCGGCCGATGCGGCGCCCGATGCGCGGTTCGGCCGCGCGGGCTGCGCGCAACGGGGCTCCGGCGAGGGCCCGGCCGCTCTTGGCGTTGGCTCGGGTCCTTGGGTCGGCGAGGGCCGGATCGGGAAGGCGATCGAGCCACGTGGCAACGCCTGCCAGCGAGCGCGGTAAGAAGTTGAGCCCCAGCAACATTCCGTATGCGGGATCGTCGACGACCACCTGGTGTCCGAGCAATCGCAGCACCGCGGCCATCTCGTACGCCGCGGCCGCGATCTCCGGGTCCAGCGGGGCAGGCGTCGGGATGAACGGCTTGCGCAGGCTCAGCGCTATTCGCAGCGAGCCGGGGTTGCGTCCGACAGCATCCGAGACGGTCAACGGAGCCGGGCGATGCAGATCGCCGTCGTGGCCACCGGAGACCACGTCGAGGAGAAGAGCGGCGTCGGCCACCGTGCGCGCGAGCGGGCCGATGACAGTGATGCCGTTGAAGGCCTCGGCGTCCGGCCACGTCGATATCCGTCCCCGTTGTGGCTTGATGCCCACGAGATTGGTCCACGACGCCGGGATCCGAACCGAGCCGGCACCGTCGGAACCCAGTGCAGCCGAGACCAATTCGGCGGCCACCGCTGCAGAACTGCCACCGGAGGAGCCACCGGGGGTGCGCTCGCGGTCCCACGGATTGCGGGTGTGTCCGAAGGTGCCGCCGGTGAACGGCCATTGGCCAAGCTCGGGGCTGTTGGTCTTGCCCACGATCACCGCTCCGGCCGCGCGCAGTCTGCGCACCACCTCCGAGTCTGCGGTGGCAGGCGGAAAGTGCCCGGCGCAGCCGAAGGCGGTGGGCTCGCCGGTGATATCCACATCGTCCTTGACGGCGATCGGAACGCCGAGCAGGGGCGCGGTTCCACCGGCGGCGCGCAGTCGATCCGCCTCGGCGGCCTCGGTGAGTGCGGCGTCGCGGCGCACTATTCGGAAGGCGTTGAGAGTGGGTTGGCTCTTCTCGATCCGGTCGAGCGATTCGGTGACCGCCTGTACCGAGGTGATGCGACCCGACGCGAGTGCGGCGGCCTGGGCAACGAGAGTCGACCGATGAAAATCCACGTTCGCACAGTATCGACTTCTCTCCAGCGCGGGAAGCGGCCACCGATGCGGCACCCGTGGGAGACTGGAAGCCGTGAGGCCATACCGTGACAACGCAGTCGTCCTGCGCCAGCACAAGCTGGGTGAGGCCGACCGCATCGTCACGTTGTTGACCAGGGAGAACGGTATCGTACGGGCCGTCGCCAAAGGGGTGCGTCGTACCAAGTCCAAGTTCGGTGCACGGCTGGAACCGTTCGCGCACATCGACGTACTGCTCTATCCGGGACGCAACCTCGACATCGTCACCCAAGTGCACACCGTCGACGCGTTCGGCGGAGACATCGTCGCCGATTACGGCCGCTACACCACCGGTTGTGCCGTTCTCGAGACCGCCGAACGGCTGGCGGGCGAGGAGCATGCACCGGCGCAGCGACTGCATCAGCTGACCGTCGGAGCGCTTCGAGCGCTTGCCCAGCACGTCCGCCCTCCCGAGCTGGTGCTCGACGCTTATCTGCTGCGCGCCATGGGCTTCGCCGGATGGGCGCCCGCACTGACCGATTGTGCGCGCTGCGCCGCAGTCGGGCCACATCGCGCATTTCATGTCGCCGCCGGTGGAGCGGTGTGTGTGCACTGCCGCCCGCCGGGATCGGCGACGCCGTCGACCGGGGTCCTGGATCTGATGGTCGCGCTCGAACGAGGCGAGTGGGACTACACCGTCACCACCTCCGATGCGGTTCGCAAGCAGGCCAGTGGACTGGTGGCGGCGCATCTGCAATGGCATCTGGAACGGCAATTGCGCACGCTTCCACTCATCGAACGCTCGCACCCGCATCAGGTGCCGCTGGCGCAACCTGACTCCGTGTTCGCCGATACCGTCGGGCAGGATGGGGACCGTGATTCGACGACGAGAGCCGCAACCCCGGCCTGACGGACAGTCGGCAGTGCGCCCTCCCGATCCGCACCCGTCGGGTGCTCGGCCGCCGATTCTGCAGCCGGAACTGATACCTCGCCACGTCGCCTTGGTGATGGACGGCAACGGTCGGTGGGCGCAGGATCGCGGTCTGCCGCGCACCGCGGGGCACGAGCAGGGCGAAGCGGTGCTCATGGACACCGTCTGCGGATGTATCGAGATCGGTGTGCAGTGGTTGTCCGCGTACGCCTTCTCGACGGAGAACTGGAAGCGCAGTCCCGACGAGGTCAAGTTTCTGATGGGCTTCAACCGTGACGTCATTCGTCGTCGACGCGACGAAATGAACGAGATGGGCGTCCGGGTCCGCTGGGCCGGTCGGCGACCCAGGTTGTGGGGCAGCGTCATCAAGGAACTCGAAGTGGCCGAGGAGCTGACGAAGCACAACACCGTGATGACGTTGACGATGTGCGTCAATTACGGTGGGCGTGCCGAGATTGCCGATGCGACAAGGGAAATTGCCCGACAGGTTGCCGCAGGCAAGCTGAACCCCGAGAAGATCACCGAGGCAACCGTCGCGAAGTACCTCGACCAAGCGGATATGCCGGACGTGGACTTGTTCCTGCGACCGTCGGGGGAGCAGCGAACGTCGAACTTCCTGCTGTGGCAATCCGCATATGCGGAGTTCGTGTTCCAGAAGAAGCTCTTCCCGGATTTCGACCGCCGGGACCTGTGGGAGGCGTGTATCGAATTCGCTTCGCGTGATCGACGATTCGGCGGAGTGAAATATGAGTGACGAAGTACAGGGTATCGACAGCTCCGATCAGTTGACGTTGCAGACGCGTGCTCGGCTGGCGCTGTCGCAGTTCGCCACGGTGACCGTCGGCGAGGAGGGGTCACTCGGTTTCGACTACGCCGGTGCCCTGTGCTCGTTGCGGGCCGTACAGCTCTCGCCCGAACTCGAGGTGCTCTCGCTCACCGCGGTGTTGGCGTGGGACAGACCGCTCAAGGCGGCGCTGCACAAGAAGGTCTCGGACCGCAATGCGGATTCGCAATTCGGCGCGATCTCCGTCAATACTCACGACAAGCTCGCAGATGTGTTGCTGCGCTACACCTTTCCGGCGAACGGGCTGGACGACGAGGCCATGTTGACGATGCTGATCCTGGTGCTCGCCGGCGTCGAGAAAGCACGCGAAGGCCTGCTGCCCTGATCGGTCAGCTAAGGTATGCCTGTACTTACTTCGAGTAGAGGCGGATGCAATGACAATGCGGTCGACCCGAATGCTGACGGCAGTGGTGGCGGTGATCGTCCTCGGTGTATCCCTGACGGCCTGCTCGACCGCAGATACCGGCGAATCGGGTACCCCGTCGGCCGACGGTGTCTTCCCGGTCGTCATCGACCACATCTACGGCAGCACGACCGTTCCGGAGAAGCCCACTCGCATCGTCACACTCGGAGTGTCCGACGCCGACGCCGTCATTGCCCTCGGCACTGTGCCGGTCGGGAACACCGGGTACACCTTCTACGAGACCGGACTCGGTCCGTGGACCGACGAGTTGGTGGGCGACGCACCACTGACACTGCTGGGCTCGGAGTCCGAACCGAACTTCGAGCTGATCGCCTCTCTGGCACCGGATTTGATCACCGGGCTGAACGCCGGCTTCGACGAGGCCACCTACACAAAACTCAGTGACATCGCCCCGACGATCGCTCGACCGGCGGGATCGGCGGCATATGCCGTCGATCGAGAGGTGGCCACCGACACCATCTCGCGCGCGATGGGCGAATCCGAGCGTGGCGAGGAGCTCAATGCGCAGACGACCGCGTTGCTCGAGCAGGTTCGCACGGAACACCCCGAGTTCGCGGGCAGGACTGCCGCCGTGGTGCTTCCCTACGACGGGCAGTTCGGTGCGTTCCTACCCGGCGATGCCCGCGGTACGTTCGTCACCTCGTTGGGATTGAAGGTTCCGGAGCCCATTCTCGCTCAGGACGACGGCACGAACTTCTTCGTACCGGTCTCGCTGGAGAACATCTCGATGCTCGACGCCGATGTGGTGCTGTACCTTGGCACGGGTGAGCCCATCGACGTCGTGGCGGAAAATCCGATCTTCGGGACATTGAAGGCAGCGCGCAACGATGCGATCCTTCCGCTGTCCACCGATCAGCGCGGCGCGATCACGTACAACTCGGTTCTGTCGATACCGTTCGCGATCGACGCGGTGGTGCCTCGCGTGGCCGACGCCCTGACGTGAGCGAGGTTCAGCGACCCGCCGCGCTGCACTGACTGCAGGTGCCGAAAATTTCGATGGTGTGACTCACGTCGGTGAAGCCATTGGACTCTGCGACAGTCTGGGACCACTTCTCGACGGTGGGCCCCTCGACCTCGACGGTGAATCCGCATGCTCGGCACACCAGGTGGTGATGATGGCCCGAGGAGCAACGCCGGTAGACCGACTCGCCGTTGTCGGTGCGAAGCACGTCCACCGTGCCGGCGTCGGCCAGCGTCTGGAGCGTGCGATAGACCGTTGTCAGGCCGATTCCCTCACCGCGCTTACGTAATTCGTCGTGCAGGTCTTGTGCAGATTTGAATTCCTCGATGGTGTCGAGCAAGTCCGAGATCGCACTGCGTTGTTTCGTGGCTCGTACTCCGACCACGACGGGTCGTCTCGGCGTTGCGGTATCGGTGGACTTCTCGGTCACAGGTTCCGGCCTTCCTCGGCGTGGGCCACGGCGTCGACGACGATGTGGGAGAGGTGATCGTCGACGAGTCGGTACAGGACTTCGCGGCCGTTGCGTTCTCCACGCACCACACCCGCAGCCTTGAGTACCCGGAGGTGCTGGCTGATCAACGGCTGCGTGACACCGAGGGCGACCACGAGTTCGTGGACGCATCGCTCGGACTCGCGCAGCTGCAGCACGATCGCGATCCGCACCGGGGCCGCAAGCGCGCGCAGAATGTCGCCGGCCGCGGCCAGGGTCTCCTTCGGTGGAATGTGCGCCGGGGGAGCGGCGGCGAACGGGTCGTTCTCGTGCATCGGATGCTCGGGGTCCTGCCGATCCGACGAATCTGTGTGAACGGCCTGCTCGGTGGACACGGTTGCGGCTCCTTCGGTTGCCGACTCGTTCTCGGCGAACTCTCTCTGCACAATCGATGTCATGGCATCAGGTTAGTGCAGTTATCGCTATTGCAAATCGTATTCATTGTGATATGCACAAGTACGCATGTCAATTCCGAACTCGACCGGTGTTCGGATTCGCCCGCCGAGCCAGATAGTCTGATCAGGGCGAAAACCGCCCGCGTCACCCCTCGAGCGATGTGACCGAGAATCACGATGTAACCGAAGATGGAGAGCTCCGCCAGTGGCACCCAAGTCCAAAGTCGAAACCGTCGCCAACCTCGCCAAGCGCAGAGGCCTCGTCTACCCGTGCGGCGAGATCTACGGCGGTACCAAGTCGGCCTGGGATTACGGCCCGTTGGGCGTCGAGCTCAAGGAGAACATCAAGAAGCAGTGGTGGCGCAACATGATCACCAGCCGGGACGACACCGTCGGGCTCGACTCGTCGGTGATCCTGCCCCGTCAGGTGTGGGAGGCGTCCGGTCACGTCGAGACGTTCTCGGACCCGCTGGTGGAGTCGCTGCACACACACAAGCGGTACCGCGCCGATCACCTCATCGAGGCCTACGAAGAGAAGCACGGCCATCCGCCGGAGAACGGCCTGGCCGATATCCGCGACCCCGAGACCGGCGAGCCCGGTTCGTGGACCGAGCCGCGTGCGTTCTCGGGCCTGCTCAAGACGTTCCTCGGCCCGGTCGACAACGAAGAGGGTCTGCATTACCTGCGTCCAGAGACTGCGCAGGGCATCTTCGTCAACTTCGCCAACGTGTTGACCACCTCGCGCAAGAAGCCGCCGTTCGGTATCGGCCAGATCGGCAAGAGCTTCCGTAACGAGATCACTCCCGGAAACTTCATCTTCCGCACCCGCGAGTTCGAGCAGATGGAGATGGAATTCTTCGTCAAGCCCGGCGAGGACGACGAGTGGCATCAGTACTGGATCGACTACCGCATGAAGTGGTACACCGATCTCGGTATCGATCCGGAGAACCTGCGGCTCTACGAGCACGCCAAGGAGAAGCTGTCGCACTACTCCAAGCGCACCGTGGACATCGAGTACAAGTTCGGTTTCCAGGGCAGTGCGTGGGGTGAGCTCGAGGGTGTCGCGAACCGCACCGATTACGACCTGTCGGTGCACTCGAAGGCGTCGGGCCAGGACCTGAGCTACTACGAGCAGTCCACCGACACTCGCTACACCCCGTATGTCATCGAACCGGCGGCAGGCCTGACGCGTTCGCTGATGGCGTTCCTCGTCGACGCGTACACCGAGGACGAGGCTCCCAACGCCAAGGGCGGTGTCGACAAGCGTGTCGTGCTCAAGCTCGATCGCCGTCTCGCCCCGGTGAAGGTAGCGGTGCTCCCGCTCTCGCGTAACGCCGATCTGACGCCGAAGGCGAAAGATCTTGCGCAGCAACTGCGTCAGTACTGGAACGTCGAATTCGACGACGCCGGAGCGATCGGTCGCCGCTACCGACGTCAGGACGAGATCGGTACCCCGTTCTGCATCACCGTCGACTTCGACACCCTCGACGACCACGCCGTCACCATCCGCGAACGCGACACGATGGCGCAGGAGCGCGTGGCTCTCGATCAGGTCGAGGGCTACATCGCGTCCCGACTGATCGGCGCATAGAGCTCACAACACGACAGGGCCCGATCTCCTCGTGAGATCGGGCCCTGTGGCATATCGGGGTCGAATCAGAAGCGGCCGCCGCCACCGCCGAAGCCGCCGCCTCCACCACCTCCACCGAAGCCCCCACCTCCACCGAAGCCCCCGCCGAAGCCACCTCCGCCGCCGCCGCGCAGCACGCTGTTGATCAGGATTCCGCCGAGCACAGCGCCTGCAACGTTGCCGCCGCTACCGCCGCCGCGTGGACCGTGACGGTTTTCCCAGTTCTGCACGTCGGACTGGGCGATCTGCGACGCGCGCGAGGCCAACTGGCTGGCGGCATGCGCGTGCTTGAGCGCCTCGTCAGGGTTCTCGGGTTCGAGTTGACGAGCCGCGCCGAGATGCCGTTCGGCTTCGGACAACCGCGTTCGAGCATCGGCACCCACGCCGCCGCGCCGCGTCGAGATGTAGTCCGCTGCAGCGGTGATCTGCGCCTGAGCAGCCGCGATATCGCGTTCCAGACGCGCCCGCAGCTGATCCTCGGCGGCCTTCTCCGCCGACGCTTCGTCGACGATCTTCTCGAGTTCGGAATCTGCTGCGGCAAGGGCGGTGTAACTGCCGAGCGGGTCGCTCGACTGCGCTGTCTCCGCATTCTTCAACGCAGTCTGTGCCGCGGCCATCGCCGCCTGCAGTTCGGCACCGCCGTGTTCGGCCAGTCCGCGGGCCTGCTCGATGTCGCGTCGGACGTCGGCGATGGCGTCGGGCAGGGTGGCAATGGCGTTCCCGATGTCGTCGCGGGCGTGGTCGACTCCGTCGAGCAGGGACTTCGCCTGATCGAGGGCTCGTTCTGCGGTCCGAATCGCGGTGACGGCCGGACCCTGCTTTCCCGGCGGCAGCGCTGCGGCCTTGCGGCCGGCTTCGATGTTCTCCTCGGCCAGCGCAACTCGATCCTTGGCCATCGTGACGTTGTCGGCGATCGATTTCAGTGCGGTCTCGGAGAATTCCGAATGCAGCTGAGCGAGTACGGTTTCGGACTGTGGAATGCGCACCGTCAAGCCGATGATGGCTTGGGTGAGCTCGTCGAGATGCGCGCCGGCATTCATCACGAGGTCGCGGAAGCCGTCGAATTCCTCGACCCTGGAGTCGAGCTCACGATCTGCCTGGCCGCACGAGGAGATGATCTCGACGAGCATGGCCCGCCGCTGATCGGGGGTTTCGGGAATGGCGTCGTCGAGGCGCTGACGGATCTCGAAGGCAGAGGCCAAGGCTTTCTTTGCGTTGTCGTACGCGGTGATGAACGGTGCGGCTGCCGAATCGCCGAATTCGCCTCGGGCAAGGGTCAATTCTTCCTCACTCGCCCGCACGGCGTTGTCGGTCTCGATCAGAATTTCCTTGGCGCGGGTGTCGAGAACGTCTATCGGGAACTTGGCCAGTGCGGCCGGGTCGCTCGGGTCGATCATCGCCACGGCGGCTACCTCGGCGGCCACCCTGGCCTTCTTGCGCCGCGAGGAGTAGACGACAGCGCCGCCGCCTGCAACCGCCAACACGCCGACACCGATCAGCAGCGGTGCCGATGACCCACCGTCGCCGCTCGACGCATAGGCCTCGCCGAGGGCGCCGGCAGCCGCTATGGCCGCTCCCGACCAATCCTCTTCGCCCAGTGCGGGTTCGACGTCGTTGACGCGAATGTCGTCCTGCTCGGCCGTGGTGATCTGCGAGAGTCCGGTGTTGACGGCGAGGTAGTACGAGCGATCGACGGTCGCGACTGCGAGCAGGACGTCACGCTGACCGAGGTCGCTTCGTTCATATGTCTGCTTGGCCCAGTTCGTTGCCGACATGTTGTCGAAATCTGCCACGTAGGTGACCCACAGCCTGAGCTGGCTGCTGCTGTAGAGGTCGTCGATGGAGGTCTGCACCTCGGCCAGCGAATCAGGGTCGAGAGCCTGGACGTTGTCGGTGATCTGGGTGGCCAGCCGCGAGGGAGCCTCGGCGGATGCAACCCCCGGTGCGAGCAGGACCGCGGCGAACAGGGTCAGAGCACCCGTAGCGGCGAGACGACGAAATCGATGGACCGACCTACGGACTGTGGCGCTGGGGTGCCGCCGGTGCTGGACTGCCATGCGATGAAATCTACCGGCTGGGTCGTGTCCGAATCGAGCAGGTCGATCCATGACAGTTGTCATCGTGCAATCGTGACGCTCGGTCGAGGTGGATGGGCTCGGACCGCAGCAGAGTAACTGTCATGACCACAACGAAGGCAGTCGAACTGCGAGGCGTGACCAAAACATACGGATCGGTCCGTGCGGTGGACGGGATCGACCTGTCGATCGAACCGGGCGAGGTCGTCGCATTCCTCGGACCCAACGGAGCCGGAAAGACGACGACAATCGACATGATGCTCGGCCTGGCAACACCCACCACCGGGACGGTGTCGGTGTTCGGAGGAACGCCCGCCGACGCCATCGCCCAGGGGCGAATCTCGGCCGTCATGCAGACCGGTGGGTTGCTCCGCGACCTGACCGTCCGCGAAACCGTCGAGCTGACGTCGGCACTGTTCGCCCACACCCGGTCGGTGAAAGAGGTGCTGACCCGGGCAGGCATCGCCGACATCGGCGACCGTCGAGTGGCGAAATGCTCCGGCGGCCAGCAACAGCGACTGCGATTCGCACTCGCTCTGTTGCCCGACCCGGATCTGTTGGTGTTGGACGAGCCGACCACGGGCATGGACGTCGAGGGTCGTCGCGATTTCTGGAACGCCATTCGCCACGACGCGAGTACCGGCCGAACGGTGCTGTTCGCGACGCACTATCTCGATGAGGCCGATGCCTACGCCGACCGGATCGTGCTGGTGCGGCACGGCAAGATCGTCGCCGACGGTAGCGCCGCCGAGGTGAAGAACCTGGCTGCTGGACGCACCGTCACCGCGACCTTGCCCGGCGTCGATCGGTCGATGTTGCTCGCTCTGCCCGGGGTCGACCGCGTGGAGACTCGCGGCGACCGGGTGATCGTGCACGGCCGAGACTCCGACTCCGTGGCCCGGTACCTACTGAACGACGCGCATGCGACCGATCTGGAGATCGTCTCGCGGAACCTCGAGGACGCCTTCCTCGCCCTGACCACCGATGCCGACACCGAACTCGCCGGGAGTATCCGATGACCACCACCACGCAGTCCGCAACCGCCCGCACATCCGCCAGAGCCGTTGCCTGGGGCGGATTCTCGCCCACCTTCCTCGGACTCGAAATCCGCAGACTGTTTCGAAACAAGCGGACGCTGATCTTCACGTTGGTGATGCCGCCGGTGTTCTTCGTCATCTTCGGTACGCAGTCGGACTTCAAGACCGACTACTCCTTCGCGCACGGCAACGTCACGGGATACATCGCTATCAGCATGGCCGTGTACGGAGCCATGCTCGCCACGACCAGCGGGGGAGCGATGGTATCGGTCGAACGGGCGCAGGGGTGGAGCAGGCAGCTGCGGTTGACCCCGCTCAAGCCCGTGGCCTACATCATCACCAAGGTCCTCGTGGCCATGACAATGGGTGCTGCAGCGATCGTCGTGGTATTCGTCGTCGCCAAGTTCTTCGGAGCCGATATGCCGATCTGGGTGTGGCTCGCGTGCGGAGTGATCGCGTGGCTCGGATCTGCGGTGTTCGCCGCATTCGGGTTGTTCATGGGGTACCTGCTGCCCTCGGAGAACGTCATGCAGATCCTCGGACCTGTACTGGCCTTCCTCGCCCTGGCCGGCGGGTTGTTCGTCCCGCTCGGTGACAGCGGCTGGTTCCCGATGCTGGCCAAGTTCACTCCGCTCTACGGCCTGGCCACGGTGGCCAGAGCGCCGTTCACGTCCGCCGACGCGGGCACTCTGGTGATCGCCGTGGTGAACCTGGTGGTGTGGGCCACGGTGTTCGTAGCCGGAGCTGCCCTGCTGTTCCGAAAAGACACCAAGCGTGCCTGACGCAGAAACCACCGGTCATGTCGCCCACGGAGATACCGTGGGCGACATGACCACGTTCACCGCCGACCTGCCGGAGGGGCGGGTCTGGCGATACGGCTGGATGTTCGGAGCCATCTGGCTGATCTACCTGATCTATCCGTTGAACGAGATCCTGGCCTTGGAGTCCGTGACGACCAGGGTCTTGGGGATCGTTGCGATCGTCGGGTTCGGTGTGGTGTTCACGACCACTTTCTGGCGGTTCCGCAACGGTCACCGCCGCGGGCGTCCGCTGCCCACGTCGCAGGCATGGATCGCGCTCGGGGCGATGAGTGTCCTGACCGTCGCGATGAGTGCGCTGATCGACACCACCGGTTTCGGTGCGACCGTCTACATCGCGGTGCTGGCGATGATGACGTTGCCGGTCCGGCAGGCGTGGGGATTGGTTGCGACGATGGTGGTGGTCATCGAAGTGGCACCCCGCGTCATCCCATCCTGGGAGCCCGACAACTTCTTCGCGTTCCAGTTGCTGATCAGCTCGGCCGCCGCCTGGGGCATCACTCAGGTATTTCAGCGCAACCACGAATTGGCCGTCGCCAGGCAGCAATTGGCAGATCTGGCGATCGTCGCCGAACGTGAGCGGATGAGCCGGGACGTACACGACATTCTCGGGCACTCCCTGACAGTCATCACCGTCAAGAGCGAACTGGCCGGACGGCTGCTCGAGATCGATGCCGCCCGAGCGGCAGTCGAGATCGCGGAGGTGGAAACCCTTGCCCGGCAAGCACTCGCCGATGTTCGCAGCACCGTCGGCGGCATGCGCCAGATCGACATCGGCACCGAATTGGCCAGTGCAAGAACAGCACTGGTGGCCGCAGCCATCGATGTCGACCTGCCCGCCGATGCCGATATGGTGCCGCTGAGACACCGCGAACTGTTCGGCTGGGTCCTGCGTGAAGCGGTGACCAACGTGGTTCGACACTCGCACGCGCAACACTGCCGAGTGACGCTGACGCCGTCGAGCATTTCCATCGTCGACGACGGACGCGGACCTGCCGAGGACACCTGCGGAGGAAACGGGCTTCGCGGGTTGGGCGAACGCGTGAGCGCCGGTGGTGGTTCACTGACGGTCGCCCGGGTTCCGGCCGGCGGATTCAAGGTGGAGGTCGCGGCACCATGAGTATCAGACTGTTGCTGGCCGACGATCAAGCTCTGGTGCGTGGAGCCCTCGCAGCACTGCTCGGGCTCGAACACGATCTCGACGTCGTGGCGGAGGTGGGGCGAGGAGACGAAGTGGTCGCTGCCGTGCTCGAACATCGACCCGACGTCGTACTGCTCGACGTCGAGATGCCGGGCAAGAACGGAATCGACGTGGCCGCCGAGCTGACCCTCGTGGCACCCGAGTCGAGAGTGCTGATCGTCACTACGTTCGGCCGCCCCGGATATCTACGCCGCGCGATCGATGCGGGGGCATCGGGTTTCGTGGTCAAGGACACTCCCGCCAAGCAGCTGGCCGATGCAGTTCGGCGAGTGCACATGGGGCTTCGCGTCGTCGATCCGACGCTGGCGACCGAGACCTTGACCGACGGCGTCTCGCCTCTGACCGCCCGTGAGCAGGAGGTTCTCCGCGCAGCAGCGCAGGGTGGGACGGCCGGCTCCATCGCTGCCGCGGTGCACCTGTCGGAGGGAACGGTGCGCAACCACCTGTCGTCTGCAATAGGCAAGACCGGTACCAGTACTCGCGCGGAAGCTGTCCGAGTGGCCGAGGACCGCGGGTGGCTGTAGCTCCTACGAGGCGCGCCGTGACCGAGCCGATGCGCGGGCCTGGCAAACTCGAGGGGTGAATTCAACTCTCGACCGAGACCCGTACGGCGACCCGTACGACGATCGGTATGCCTCGGACCCCGGTCCCGAGCGCCTCGGCTTCTTCGGAACGCTGGGACGCTGGACCGGTCGGCTGGTCGCGGGAGTGGTCCTGATGGCGGTGGTGCTGGTCGCAGGGACTGCGGTCCGGGTGTGGCAGGTTGCTCGCATCGACGACTACTCCAAGGCCGACGCCATCGTCGTACTGGGTGCGGCGCAGTACAGCGGGACACCCTCGACGGTGTTCGAGGCCCGACTGTCCCAGGCCGCGGCGCTGTACGAGCGAGGCATCGCCCCCGAGATCGTCACCGTCGGCGGCAAGCAGGAAGGTGACCTGTTCACCGAGGCCGCGTCGGGGCGCAACTATCTGATCGAGCAGGGAGTGCCGGCGGACGCCATCGTGGCCGTCGAGACCGGCTCGGACACGCTCGAGAGCATCGAGGCCGTGAGCGACACACTCCGCGACGAGGGCAAGTCGTCGGTGGTGCTGGTCAGTGATCCGTGGCATTCGCTGCGCACTCGAACCATGGCGCGTGACGCCGGGCTCGATGCATGGACCTCACCGACGCGTACCGGACCGGCCGTCTACACCAGAGAGTCACAGGCACACGGAATTGCCAGGGAGACAGGCGCACTGCTGTGGTACCAGCTGACTCACTTCACGGCAGACTTCTCCTACACGGCAGGCCAGTGACATGACCGGCACCTACTCGGCGCACGACGTCGAACGATTCGTCACCGAACCCCCGAAGACCGCCGGCCTGAAACCGGGAACGAACAACGCCTCGCATCGAAGTGCTTTCGCGCGCGACCGGGCGCGGGTGCTGCACTGCGCCGCACTGCGCCGCCTCGCGGACAAGACCCAGGTGACCGGGCCCCGGGACGGAGACACTCCGCGGACTCGGCTCACCCACTCGCTGGAAGTCGCGCAGATCGGCCGCAGCATCGCCGAAGGCCTCGGCAGTGACCCCGATCTGGTCGACCTCGCGGGCTTGGCCCACGACATCGGCCATCCGCCCTACGGCCACAACGGCGAACGGGCACTCGACGAAGTGGCCACGGACTGTGGTGGGTTCGAGGGCAACGCGCAGAACCTTCGCATTCTCACCGGCCTCGAGCCGAAGATCCTCGACGCCGATGGGCGCAGCGCGGGATTGAACCTGACCCGAGCATCTCTCGACGCCGCGACCAAGTATCCCTGGATCCGGCCGGCACCAGGCGCGAAATTCGGTGCCTACGACGACGACTCCGCGATTCTGGGCTGGGTACGTGACACTGCACCGGACAAGCACAAGTGTCTCGAAGCGCAAACCATGGATTGGTCCGATGACGTTGCCTACTCGGTACACGATGTCGAGGACGGCGTCATCGACGCCCGCATCGACCTACGCGCGCTGTCCGACCCGATCGAGCAGCGCGCACTCGCCGAACTCGGTGTCTCGGAATTCCGCGGACTCGATGTCGACGAGTTGATCGAAGCTGCGAGCCGGTTGTCGAGGATGCCCGTCGTGATCGCCGTCGGACGCTACGACGGCACCCTCGAAGCATCCGTTGCACTCAAGCACATGACGAGTGAACTGGTCGGGCGCTTCGCGACAGCTGCCATCGAGGGCACCCACGAGAGGTACGGCACCGCGCCGTTGAGCCGGTACGACGCCGACCTGGTGGTGCCTTCGATCGTCGGCTCGGAAGTTGCATTGCTCAAAACCATGGCGCTGAGGTACGTGATGTCCGACGCCGGACACAAGATCCGCCAGGAGCGCCAACGTGACCGAATCCACCGCGTCGCCGAGTGGTTGCTGCGCTCGGCACCGGGGGAGCTGGACCCCATCCTGGTCCCGGCCTGGCAGCGCGCAGAAAGCGACGCCGAACGAACCCGAGTTGTCGTCGATCAGATCGCCTCGTACACCGAAAGTCGACTCGAACTGATCGACAAGCGCTCGCTGGGAGCTCAGGCCAGCTGGGGTTGATCGGCGGGTGTCGGGTGTCTGGTTCGACGCTAGACTGCACACGTGGCCGGCCGAATTCCTGAACGCGACATCGCCGCCATTCGCGAACGCACACGGATCGAAGACATCGTCGGCGACTACGTCTCCCTCAAGCGCGCGGGCGGCGACTCCATGAAGGGGTTGTGCCCCTTCCACGACGAAAAATCGCCGTCGTTCCATGTTCGACCCAATCACGGTCATTACCACTGCTTCGGTTGCGGCGAGGGAGGTGATGCCTACTCCTTCCTCCAGAAGATCGAACACATTTCCTTCGTCGAGGCCGTCGAGCAACTCGCCGACCGGCTGAACTATTCGATCTCCTACGAGGGCGGAGGGCCATCGGTTCAACGTGACCGCGGCACCCGAGCGCGTCTGATCGCTGCCAACGCGGCAGCGCAGGAGTTCTACGCAGGGAGGCTCAGCGGCCCCGACGCCCAGACCGCACGTGACTACCTCACCGAACGTAACTTCGACGGCCACGCTGCATTGGCTTACGGCTGCGGATACGCACCCGACGGTTGGGACACTCTCACCAAACACCTGCTGGGCAAGGGCTTCGAGGCCAAGGAGATCGTGGACGCGGGCCTGGCGACACCCGGCAAGCGCGGCACGCCCATCGACCGTTTCCGACGCCGATTGGTGTGGCCGATTCGCAGTCAGAGCGGCGACGTCATCGGTTTCGGTGCCCGCAAACTGTTCGACGACGACACGATGCCGGGTAAGTACATCAACACCCCGGAAACCATGCTGTACAAGAAGTCTCAGGTGTTGTTCGGTCTCGACCTGGCGCGCAAGGAGATCGCGAAGTCGCATCAGGCCGTCATCGTCGAGGGCTACACCGACGTGATGGCGATGCATCTGGCCGGGGTCAAGACGGCGGTGGCGTCCTGCGGTACCGCATTCGGCGAGGACCACCTGGCCATGCTGCGCCGATTGATGATGGACGACAGCTACTTTCGCGGCGAAGTGATCTACACCTTCGACGGAGACGATGCCGGGCAGGCCGCCGCCATGAAGGCATTCGAGGGTGATCAGAAGATTGCCGGACAGACTTTCGTCGCCGTTGCGCCCGACGGCATGGACCCGTGCGACCTGCGTTTGAAGTCCGGCGACAACGCTGTTCGCGATCTGGTCGCCCGGCGTACCCCGATGTTTGCCTTCGTGGTCAAATCGCTACTGCGAGAACATGATCTGGATACCCCCGAGGGACGTGTCGAAGCCCTGAAGAGAACCGTGCCCGTGGTCGCGCGCATCAAGGACGCGTCGCTGCGGGACGAGTACGCACGGCAGTTGGCCGGCTGGACCGGCTGGGATGACACCGCGATGGTGCTCGCCCGCGTGCGCGACGAGGCGAAGAAGGGCGCTCGGGGCGACACCAGCGGTAAGCGTGTGCCGTTCGAGAAGCGTCAGGCGACGCCGACCGAGGCTCCGGCAGGGCCGCCGCGTCCGAACCCCACCGATCCGTCCTTGTGGCCGCAGCGGGAGGCTCTCAAGGCGGTACTGCAGATGCCTGCGATGGCGGGCACGGTGTTCGACTCGCTCCCGCCGGAGAGCTTTCATCACCCGGCATACGCGGCCGTGCGTGACGCGGTGGCTGCTGCCGGGGGTACAGCCGCGGGACTGGGCGGAGGGGAGTGGGTCGACGCCGTGGCCAAGCAGGCCAAGGACGCCGTAGTGGTGTCGTTGGTGACCGAGCTGGCCGTCGACCCGATGCGTGTGGCCGACGACGCACTCACGCGCTACATCTCGGGTGTACTCGCGAGGCTGCAGGAAGTGTGGGTCGGCCAGCAGGTGGCAGAACTCAAGTCGAAGCTGCAGCGCATGTCACCGGTCGAGAAGCCCGACGACTACAACGCGCTGTTCGGCGATCTCATCGCCCTCGAGCAGTACCGCCGCAGTCTGCTCGAGCTCGCCGTCGGAAGTGTCGCCGAGGTCGGTTAGCGACGTAGCTGATCGCGGGGCACGTAGACCTGGGTCTCGTCGTCGATCGGCTGCATCGGCTCGAGCCGGGGCTGGGTGTTGAGGGAATCGGAGAGCTTCTGACGGCCGACCTCGATGGCCTTCTTGGTCGCCGGAGACGACGCAACGGCGCTTGCCGTCTTGCGAATCTGCTCGTACCGGCCCCGGCCGGCCTTGGCACCGAGCACATATGCAGCTCCAGCCGCCAGTACCAAACGAATCATCAGTGGGTCCTTCCGTAGAGCGTGCGGCTGTAGGTCCATCTTGCCCGACGGAGCTCCGGCGACGCTCGAGCAGGGCGATTTGGTACTCACCAGGGTGTGTGCGCTATTGTTTCCAACGGCTCGCACGAGAGTGTGACGCCGCGAGGTAATCCCCCATAGCTCAATTGGCAGAGCATTCGACTGTTAATCGAAGGGTTCCTGGTTCGAGTCCAGGTGGGGGAGCGCAATCCCCGTCCGGTTCTCCGGGCGGGGATTTTTGTCGTCCGGGTCGGTGGTACCAGGGTCTCGGTCGGTTATCAGATCGTGACTCTCCTGGCTGTATATCGATTGAATGAATCCATTCGACCGATGCCGGTTTTGTCGGTCGTTCGCGACATACTGAACGAGCGGTCCGGGAGGCTCAACAGTGCTATAAAAAACCGGATCGGTCGGTTTTAAGGGGCTTCATGAGTTTGAGTTACGCAGCAACCGTTCCACGTCACCTCGTGCATCGGCGTTCTCCGGCCGACGTGTTGTTGACCGATTACGAAACGGTGGACGGAACCCACCGGGCAGCTGTTCAGTTCCCGACTTCCCATCGGATGTTCGCTCCGGTCCGTCGCACCCACGACTCGTTGATGGTGGCAGAGGCTCTGCGCCAAGCGATCAGCCTCTTCTGCCACGTCAACCACGGAGTGCCACTCGACCACATCGTCTTCATCGAGCACTCTCGCTTCGAGATTCTCGATCCGCTGTCGGTCGACGAGATCGACGATTCGCTCGTCGCCGAGTCGATCACGACCGACGTGACGTTCGACGACACGTCGATGGACAACATGAAGTTGTCGGCCAGGTTGTTGAACGGTGACCGACTCGTTGCGTTCGGAACGGCGTCGGTACGGTCGCTCGGCCCCGAGGTGTACTCGCAGTTTCGCACCTCGTCGATGGCCGACCCCCACTTCCGGTATCTGCCGGCCGGGACCGAAGTGGTCGAGGCCTTTGCGGTCGGACGGCTCGATCCCTCCGACGTCGTGTTGGCACGGCACACCTCCGACGGCTCCATCGTCGTGGCACCGGATCCTCGTAACCTGGCGATGTTCGATCATTCCGTCGAATATCTTCCCGGCGTGACCATGCTCGAGGCCGCGCGTCAGGCCTTGCGTCTGGCGACCGGAACGCCGACGCTGGACTTCACGTCGTGCGAGGTGCGCTTCATGGGGTTCGCCGAGTGGGCGAACCCGTGCTCGGTCATCGTCGACACCGACTCCACGGATGGCGTGCACCGCATCCAGTTCGAGCACGACGGTGCTGTGCTGTCGGCGATGTCGGTCACGGCAACGTCCGAACCGTGGCTGGCTCCTACCGATCGCTCCAGTCGATAACGGGGTCCTCTGCGAGCGCGAGAAGTCGCGGCAGGCGTCGACGCGGGACGACGGCGGGGAGCAATATCTGCCACATCTCGGTCAGTCGCTGCTGGAGATCGGCGCGCCCGGTCACCATTTCCGAGACAGTGTGCACGCCGGTGAACGACGACACGATGTACCGACCCACTGCGGTCGGGTCGACGCCGTCGACGATGTCCCCCTCGGCTTGGGCACGCTCGATCAGATCGCCGATCTTGACGATCCACTCCTCGAACGCCCCCGCGTGTGGACCGTCGGCGATGGCCGATTCCAGCGTCAACCGCATGCCCCCACGCGATATCGACTCGGTCTGCAGCTGACGTCCCAGCTCCTTGGTGACGAGAATCAACGCATCGAGCGCCTTGGGGGTGTGGTCGACAATGACGGCAGTGGCAGTTGCCGCCATCGTCAGTTGCGCGTCGATCACGGCCTGCGCCAACTCTTCCTTGGACGAGAAATGGAAGTACATCGCCCCTTTGCTCACCCCGGCGTGAGCGATGATGGTGCTCAAACTGGCTGTGCCGTAACCGAACTTCTCGAAGCTGGCGGCCGCTCCTTCGAGTACGGCCTGCCTGGTGGACGCTGCACGCTCTTGCATCGGTAGACAATAGCTGTTACGCGGGTTCACGGCACGGCGTGTGGAGTTACCGGCGATTCACCGGTAGTTGGTGTCGGAACCCATGGGGCGAGCGGCCCGCACCTGATCGAGTCGATCCTGAAGGTAGGTCTCGATCCACGCCTTCCGGGGGGCGGGATCGATCGCGAGCCGCGACAACGGTAGTGACGGGAGACGACGGGGAGCAAGCGAATTGATGGCACCCTGTTTGCCATGGTCAATACGAGTGCAGGAATCCTGTTGTATCGCGTGGGTGCCGACGGTCCGGAGGTCCTGATCGCACACCCCGGCGGACCGTTCTGGGCGCGCAAGGACGACGGAGCGTGGTCGATCGTGAAAGGGCTCCCGATCGAAGGCGAAGACCTGTGGACTGCGGCCCGCAGAGAGTTTCGGGAGGAAGTCGGGATGGACGTGCCCGCCGGAGAACACTTCGAGCTCGGCACCGTCACGCAGCGCGGTGGAAAGATCGTCACCGCTTTCGGCGTCGAAGCCGATCTGGACGTCTCGAATGCGGTGAGCAACACATTCGAGATCGAGTGGCCGCCGAAATCCGGTGTGATGGCTTCGTTTCCCGAGGTAGACCGCATCGAGTGGTTCGGGCTCGAGCAGGCGAGAGCGAAGCTGTTGGCGGCGCAGCACCCGTTTCTCGACGCTGTGGAGACGATCGTCGCATCGCGATAGTTTCGGCACGCGGGCCCGGGGTATCCAGCGGCCGGAAATGACGAGATTCGCAGATGCAGGGTGGGGAAGTGGATCATGATGCCGACGGATGCGTCCAGCGCACAGACCATGGTGGAAACGTCTCCGGTGGAAACGGCTGTTGTGGACGCCTCGCTCCTGGAGACACGGTGGGGCGGACGCGTCGTCGCGTCCGCGTTCGTTGTGTTGGCCGCGGGGCTGTCGTGGGTGTTCGCAGCCACCGCCATGATCGGCTAGCCTCCATCGGTCGGTGGGCCGATACTGCTCAGCTACGACTACGAAGGGCAGCACAGTGACCGACCGCAGTGTCTCCGCAACTCCACCGGCGATCGAGGTGCCCAAGCGCGCCTGGCAGGCGCTGGTGGTTCTGTTGCTGGGTATGTTCATGGCACTGCTCGACACCACCATCGTGAACGTGGCTCTGCCGACCATCAGCACCACGTTGGATGCGTCGGAATCGGTTCTGTCGTGGATCATCTCGGGGTACGCACTGGCATTCGGCCTGGCTCTGATTCCAGCGGGCAAGGTAGGCGACCGCGTCGGTCACAAATGGGTGTTCTTCACCGGCCTCGCGTTGTTCACCGTCGCGAGCTTCGCGTGTGGTCTCGCGCAGGACGACCTGCAGTTGGTCGTCGCCAGGGTCGTACAGGGCCTGGCGGGCGGCATGTTCGTACCCGCGGTCACCGCATTCATACAGCTGCTGTTTCCGGGGCCTGTGCGAGGCAAGGCTTTTGCCATCATGGGTGCCGTCATCGGAGTGTCGACTGCGCTGGGGCCCATCGTCGGCGGCCTGATCATTCAGGCGTTCGGCGACGAGAACGGGTGGCGGTTGGTCTTCTGGGTCAATCTGCCCATCGGAATCGTCGGTCTGGTCGCTGCCGCTGTATTGCTACCGAACAAGGATGATTCCACTCCCACGTCCCGCCCCGGAATCGATTGGCTCGGACTGGTTCTCATCTCCGCAGGACTGATAGCCCTACTCGTTCCTCTGATCGAGGGCCAAGAACTGGGTTGGCCGCTGTGGACTTACATGACGATCGCTGCTGGTCTGGGGCTGATCGCAGCGTTCGGGTGGTGGGAGGTGATCCACACCGGCCGTGGACACAGTCCGCTGGTGCCACCGCGGCTGTTCACCCGCCCGGCGTTCACCGGTGGTGTGATCCTCGCCCTCGTCTACTTCGCGGCCTTCACCAGCATCTTCTTCACCATCTCGCTGCTGTGGCAGACCGGACTCGGTAACACTGCCCTGTCGTCGGGCCTGGTGTCGATACCGTTCGCCATCGGCAGCATCATCGCCTCGTCGCAGAGCAACAGGCTGACCGTCCGTCTCGGTCGCACCGTTCTGATACTCGGAGCCTCGCTCGTCTCGATCGGGTTGATCTGGCTGTGGCTCATCCTGGCCACCAGCTCGGCCGACACCATCTCGCACTGGACGCTGTTGGTTCCGCTGTTCATTGCAGGTCTCGGCAACGGCGCATTCATCGCACCCAACGCGCAGTTCATCGTTGCGACGGTAGATCGTGATGACGCGGGAGCGGCGAGCGGAGTCATCTCCACGATGCAGCGTGTCGGCTCCGCGATCGGCATTGCCGTGATCGGCAGCGTCTTGTTCGGGAGTTTGGACATCACCGGGCCCGATACCGTCGGATCGGGATTTCTGCACGGGGCAGCGATGGCGATGGCAGTCAGTGCAGCATTCAGTGTGGTGGCGCTGGCGCTGGTCTTCGCACTCCCCAAGAAGGTTCAGGGTGCGCGCTGAGCACTCTTGCTCAGCTCTTCAAGCCCTTGCTGTGCCGATCGACGACAGACGCTGCGAGGTCGGCAATCTTGACGTTCAGGTCCTGGGAAGACTTACGCAGCAAGGCGAACGCCTCGTCGCCTGACACGTCGTGCAGAGCCATGATCAAACCGATGGCTTTGCCGATCTCCCTGTTGCTTTCGAGTCCGTCACGAAGCGTCGACGCTTCCTGCCCATTCATGACCGCGGCAACGGTGACCGCTGTGAACGCCGTCAGAATGATCGCCTTGCTCGCGCTGTCGGTGTCGAACACGCCCGGCTGGTCGGTGAACAGGTTGAGCGCGCCCACCTTCTGATCGTCCACCTTGAGCCGAAATCCCATGGCACCTCGTACCGGCGTGCGGTTCAACACACCGCGAGCCATCGCAGGCCACTGGGTGGGAGTGCGGAAGTCGGCTTCGAGCTGGGCCGCCTCGCTGGTGATCGCGTCCAGGCACGGGCCCTCGCCGGTAGCGCGCTCGATATCGTCGACAACGCGAGCGATGTCGTCCGAGGCTGCGACAGTGACGGGCTTCCCGTGGCGCATCAGCATCAGGCTGGCGTGATCGCAATGCGGAACGATCAGTACGGCGGCGTTGCAGATCGCGGTGTAGATCGCCTCGGCGCTGCTGCCTCGGTACACGATGTCGGCCAGAGCGGCGAACACAGTTGCCGGGTCGGTCGACGGGCTGTCGTGCTGCGAGACGTCGTTCACTGTGCAACTCCCGTCCTGTGTGATCGTTCGAGCAACCGGTACTCGATGTGAAGCAACCGTACCGCCACCGCATGGGGTGTTCGAACGGGCGGGTACCGGCAGTAGCCTCAGGTCGTGAGCGATGCGCAGGAGTCCACCGGGTTCGAGTACGGCCACGACGGACCGAAATCGATCGTGGTGGGCGTCGATGGGTCCGATTCGTCCTGGCGTGCCGCCGCCTACGCCGCAGGACTCGCGCGTAGACAGCGATCGCTGCTGGTACTGGTGTACGTACAACCCATCGCCACGGCGTCCTGGGGCCAGGCCGGCATCTCACTCGTCGAAACGGGTCAGCAGATCGCAGACGAGTTGCTCGACTACATCAGAACGTCGGCTGCCCGGTTCGGGGATCGAGAGCATGTGCGCTGGGAGTTTCGTACCGCGCAGGGAGATCCGTACAACGGGCTGATCGCCGTGGCAGAACAATTGCGCACCGACGCCGTCGTCGTGGGGGCGTCGGAGAACGCGGGACATCGAATAGCAGGCTCGGTGGCGGTGCGGTTGGTCAAAGCAGGCCGGTGGCCGGTGACCGTGGTGCCCTGAACGAGGCGAAATCGAGCCGATCTGCGGCCTGCCCTGTAAAAATAGGCAGTCACCTCGTCGGATGCGAGGCGCACGTGGTGCCGTTTTCGGATCCGAGGAGTTCCATGACCGGGCTTTCGCGTAGACAATTCGTGGCGCGCGTGGGGACTCTCGCGGCGGTGTGGGGAATCGCACCCCACGTGTTGGGTCAGGCTTTGGTTGCCCGCGCTCAGCCTGCGGGTGCTGCCGCGACCGGAACGCTGGCGCAGACGATTCTTCGATCCTCGAGCGGGCCGGGGCAGTATCGCGTCCTGGGTGCCGGGCCCGGGGAGCCGTATGTGCCTCGGCTGGACATTCTGGGCCGAGCACCCCAGCCGTCACGGGTGCAGTCGCGGCGGTCGTTGCTCTACCTCGGGCACCTGTCGGACATGCATGTCATCGACGCCCAATCGCCCGGCCGGATCGAGCCCATGATCGTCTCCGATCACGTTGCGTGGGGGTCGGCATTCCATCCGCAGGATCCGCTGACCGTGCACGTCACCGCAGCGATGGTGAAGGCCTTCGCCGATGCACGGATCAGCCCGGTCACCGGGGCACCGATGGGAGCCGCGGTGGTCACCGGAGACAGCGCCGACATGCATTCCCATCTCGAACTGCGCTGGTACATCGATGTTCTCGACGGTGTCCCGGTGAGGCCCACGAGTGGCGCGGCGGACGTCTTCGAGGGTGTTCAGGCGTGGCCGGAGGCGCAGTGGGCCTATCGGCCGGGCGATCCGTCGGGAGGGTCGTTCGGCGACTACGGATTCCCGACGCTTCCCGACCTTCTCACCCAGGCGATGTCGGGAACCGTCGAATCGGTGGGACTCCCCGTGCCGTGGTACTCGGTCTACGGAAATCACGACACCCTCTTGCTCGGCACGTTCGATCTGTCCTCGCAACTGCACGCCCTCGCCGTCGGTGGTCGCAAGGCGTACACCCTGGAGGCGACGGCCACCTCGGCTCTCGCCGGCTATGCGTCGACCGCAAGTCCGTTGCAGCGAATGGTCGACGCGCTCGGCGTCGGATCCGGTGCGCGACCGGGCTTTCGGGCGGTGTCGGCCGATCCGGCGCGATACCTGTTCGAGCAACGCGAGTTCATGGAGGAGCACTTCGACACCACCCCGACGCCGGGTCCGATCGGCCACGGCTTCACCCAACACAACCTCGATTCGGGCGAGACCTGGTGGACGGCAGACCCCACCCCGAACATCCGCACGTTCGGACTCGACACCTGCAACGCCGTCGCCGGGCCCGACGGTGCGGTGCCCGAGAATCAATTCGACTGGCTCACCGCCCAATTGGAGCAAGCGCAGGCCGAGAACAAGCTCGTGCTGATCTACACCCACCACAACAGCCTCACGCTGGAGAACCGGGCGCAGCGGCCAGGTCAGTCGGTGAAGCTCTACGGCGCAGACGAATTCGTCGATCTGCTGTTGAAGTACCCGGTGGTGATCGGCTGGCTCAACGGCCACACCCACCAGAACCAGATATTGGCGCATTCCAGCGGCGGACGCGGATTCTGGGAGATCACCACCGCGTCGTGCATCGACTTTCCGCAGCAGCAGCAAGTGGTCGAGATCGTCGACAACCGGGACGGAACCCTGTCGCTGTTCACGACGGTGCTCGATCACGCATCTCCGGTCACGCCCGGAAACAGCGGCGGTTACCTGGATCTGGCGTCGCGCAGCCGTGAACTTGCGGCCAACGACTGGGCCGAGAATCCGCTGATGCGACGAGGATCGCGTCTGGATCGCAACACCGAACTGCTCCTGCCTGCACCGTTCGATCTGAGCAGCATCACCGACGCCGCCCTCGAAAAGCAACACCTGGACGAGCATGCGCGACTGATCGCCTACGAGACGAGGCAGGGCCGATGAACAGTTTTCGCAGGAAGATCCTTGCCCTGTCCGCGGTGATGGTCTGCGCGGGGTGCTCGCAGACCGCAGCGCTTGCGCCGGTCGGCGGAGCCGAGCTCGGAAACCTGCGTTACGCAGTCAACGACGTACTGGTCGAGCAGGATATCGAGATACTGGTCGCGCCGGTGTGCTCGGGTACAGGTGCCGATATCGAATGTGCCGGAAAGACAACCGGTAACGAGACGATTACCGGTTCGGCTACCTCGGACGACGCGAGCACCGTCGAGATCAAGGTCGGTACGAACGTTCTCTACTCGGGCTCCGTGCAGGACGTGCTCGATCGCAATTCGACGGTCGGTGCGCCGTGAGGGGGAGTGTGGTTCTGGCTGCCGTGGTGGTCGTGTCGGCACTGATTCAGGCGCTGACTGTGCTGGGGGATCCGGTTCCGACGTCGTCTCTCGGCTTCGCGGGATTGGTTCTGGCTTCTGTTGCCGCGGTGATACTTGCACTGTGGATCACCGCGTCGACGGCACTCGATGTGGTGGACGGCAACGCATCCGGTGCGCTGAGCCGGGCGTGGCGACGGCCGCTCGCCCTGGTGTGGTGCGTGGTGCTGACCGGGGTGGCCGTTGCGCTCGCAGTCCTCTTCCCGCTGCTCCCGGTTATCGTGATTCTGGTTGCGTTGCTGGTACTTCCGGCCGCGGTCGACGGGCACCGAAATCCGTTCCACGCAGTCTTGGCTATTGTCAGGAGGTCTCCAGGGCGGTGCGCAGTCGCGGCTGTCGTCACGATTCTGGCCTTCGTCCTCGCCTGGGTGGTGGCCCTCGTACTGGGTTTCTTCGTCACCGGTGTGGTGGCGGCGTTCCTCACGTGGTTGTGGTTCGGAACCACTGCCGCTGTGCTGCTGGTCTATTGGTCGCGGCTGTACCGAAGGGCAACGCTGCTGTGACCGCCGGCTTTCGGCCGCTCGGACCCGGATTCAGCCGCGAGCTCGTCGACCTGCCGCGGCCTCGGCGACGACCTGAGTGATTCGTCCTGCGCGAGTGTCGTCTCGCACGGCGCTGACAATCCACCAGAGCATCTGCTTGCGAGCGCTTGGTGGAAAGCCGTCCCAGGTGCTCCGAGCGCTCGGGTTTCGGTCCAGCGCCGTGGTCAGTTCGAGAGGTTCCTGGAGGTCTTCGACCTGATCGGCGATCGTCCACCAGCCGTTGGACTTCGCGGCAGCGATGGCACGGCGACCTGCTTCGGTCATGAGGCCGCTGTCTTCCATATCGGCTGCGCGTTGTCGGTTCAGACGGGTCCACGGGCTCTTGGGCCTGCGCGGCGTGAACAGCTGCAGGCTGCGCTCGTCGTCGAGGTTGCTGCCGGTGGAATCGATCCAACCGAAGCAGATGGCTTCCTCGACGGCATCGGGGTACGGGCAGCGCGGGCGGTCGGTGGTGTTACGCCACGAACACAGCCACATGCCTCGGGTCGAAGCGTGATTGTGTTCCAGCCAGGTGCGCCACTGTGCCCGACTTTCGGCGTGAAAAATCGGGTAGTCGAATTTCCACGTTGCCGGGTGATCGGATGCCGACGAAAAAGATTCCGACGCAGTCACGTGCTCGCGCAATCGACTCGTGCCGGTGTTGCCCCGCTGCAGTTCCGCATTTCCTCAGTGTGCTCGTTGTCGAGGGCGTGTGCTGCCGCATTGTTGGGTGAAGTTCCCGAACACCGGACTTCGACACCGTGGTGGGGCGGGCGGGGCTCGAACCCGCGACCAATGGATTATGAGTCCACGGCTCTAACCGACTGAGCTACCGCCCCATGCGCGTACTAGGTACGAGCCTGCAGAATCGTACAGAATCGCGTCGCCTCGACGGTGCATCGGGGGAGCTATTTCCCCCGGACCTGCACCGGGACGCCGTTGAGGATCGCATTGGCCGAGACGGCATCGACGCGGCCGGGGTCGGTGATGTCGTTGACACTCGGTCCTTGCACCGTCGTCGCGACCGACAACTGGACACCGGGGCGCTGATGACCGAAGCCGTGCGGCATGCTCACCACACCCGGCATCATCTTCTCCGATGCCGCCACCTCGATATCGACGGTTCCGGCAGCGGAGGTGACCGACACCATCGACCCGTCCTCGATACCGCGATGCGCGAGGTCGTCCGGATGCGCCAGAAGCTGATGTCGCGCTTTGCCTTTGGTGAGCCGGGCAGTGTTGTGCATCCACGAGTTGTTGCTGCGTAGGTGCCGCCGTCCGATCATCAACAACTCGTCACCACTCGGAACAGCGCTGGAATGCATCAGGTCCACCAACGCGGGAAGTTCGGTGACCACCACGTCCTGAATCAACTGGACACGCTTGTCCCGCGTCTTCAACTTCTGCGGAAAGCCGGGACGCAGTGGACCGAGATCGATGCCGTGCGGATTTGCCCGAAGCTTGCGCAGCGACAAGCCTTTTCGTCGGCTACGGAGCAAGATGTCCAGAGTACGAGCAGGGGACAGGCGCAGGCGTGCCTCTCCGATGATGCTCTTCGGGCTCACTCGTGCTTTCAGCCGATCGACCGTCGAACCCGCCATGCGGTTCTTGTAGCGGAGCGACAGATCTCGGAAGATCTCCCAATCATGCTTGGCGTCAGCCTGCTTGGGCAGAACCGCGGGCATGTATTTCGCGGTGTTGTGTACCGCGAAAGAATTGAAGATCAGGTCGTAATGATCGCGTTCCAGCGACATCGTCGGCGGCAGAATCACGTGTGCGTGACGCGAGGTCTCGTTGATGTAGAAGTCGAACGACACCATGAAATCCAGTGCCGCGAACGCGTCGTTCAGGGTGGTGCCGCCGGGCATCGACAACACCGGATTTCCGGACAGCACCGCCATCGCGCGGATCTGGTCTTTACCTTCGGTGGTGATCTCGTCGACAAGCGTCGAACAGGGGTATTCGCCTGCGAATTCGGGAAGATCCCGAACGCGGCTGCGCCACTTGTCGAAGTGGCCGCGGCCGACGATGCCCTGCGAGATCAGATCGATCGCGGGATCGGTCACCATCGCACCACCCGGGCGATCGAGATTGCCCGTCACGATGTTCAGCACCTGAATGGCCCACTGACACACGGTGCCGAATTGTTGGGTCGACACCCCCATGCGGCCGTAGGCCACGGCAGATTTCGCTGCGGCGAAATCACGAGCGAGAGTCGAGATCTCGTCCGCCGAGATTCCGACCACGGGGGCGACGGCCTCCGGGGTGAACTCCGAAACGAGATCCGCGAGTCGATCGGCCCCGTCGATGTAGTCGGCCACCTTCACGGCTCCGTCGACAACGATGGTGTGAATCATCGCGAGCAGCAGCAGTGCATCGCTGCCGGGCCGAACGAAGAAGTGAGTGTCGGCGATGTCGGCGGTCTCGGTCTTGCGTGGATCGACCACGACCAGGCGGCCGCCCCGTTTGCGCAGTGCCCGCGCTCTCTTGGCGAAATCTGGCACCGTCATCATGCTGCCGTTGGACGCCATCGGATTACCGCCGAGGACGAGAAAGAAATCGGTTCGATCGATGTCCGGAATCGGTAGCAGCAGCTGATGGCCGTACAGCAGATGGTCGACGAGCTGATGTGGCAGCTGATCCAGCGAAGTGGCGGAGTAGCGATTGCGCGTCCGCAGCAGCGAGGTGAACGAAATTCCGTGCGTCATCGCGCCCATCGAATGCACGTTGGGGTTTCCCTGATAGACGCCGACCGCGTTGCGCCCGTACTTCTTGCGCGTCGACACGAGACCCTCGACGACGAGGTCGTATGCCTCGCTCCACCCGATCTTCTCCCACTTGTCGCCCACCCGCTTGACCGGTGTGGTGAGTCGATCGGTATCGGCATGAAGATCGATCAACGACAGTGCCTTGGGGCAGATGTGGCCGCGTGAGAGTGGATCCTTCTCGTCACCCCGGATCGACACCACTGCGTCGTTCTCCACGGTGAACTCGAGCCCGCAGATCGCCTCGCACAAATTGCACGATCCATACACAACCGACATCGCATCTCCCATTCCTGTGGACCGAGAGTAGCCCGGCGGGGGACCGGGGCACCGTCATCGGCCGACAATTAGGCTCTGGAGTTGTGCCTACCCTCGATCTCACAGCCTCGTGGCCCGTCGATCATGTCAGTGCCGCAGTCGTCACCGACTCCGGTGTTCGGGAGAAAGTCGGCGACGCCGACAGTGTCTACGAACTCGCCTCGGTGACCAAGCTGCTCAGTGCTTACGCGGTCCTCGTTGCCGTCGAGGAAGGCGCGGTGGAACTCGATCAGCCCGCAGGGCCGGAGGGTTCGACGGTGCGCCATCTGCTGGCACACGCATCGGGGTTGGCGTTCGGCGACCGCACAGTCCAGGCACCGGCCGGCACCAAGCGGATCTATTCGAGTTCCGGGTTCGAGGTGTTGGCCGAATTGATCGAAACCGAGGCAGGCATTGCCTTCCCCGACTACCTGGACGAGGCCGTGTGCAAGCCCCTGCAGATGACGAACACGTCGCTGCCGGGATCGGCCGGTCATGGCGGCCGCTCCACACTCGCCGATCTGACGAGATTCGCGACCGAGTTGCTCGCGCCGACGCTCCTGGCGTCGCAGACACTGGCGTCGGCGACGGAGGTGCAGTTTCCCGGTCTCAACGGAATCGTGCCCGGTTACGGATCACACAAGCCCTGCGACTGGGGGCTCGGGTTCGAGCTGCGCGGTGAGAAGACCCCGCACTGGACCGGGAGCAACAACTCGCCGTCCACGTTCGGTCACTTCGGGCAAGCCGGAACGTTCCTGTGGGTGGATCCGGCAGTACGCACTGCGTGCGTGGTGTTGACCGACAGGGCGTTCGGAGATTGGGCCAAACCGCTGTGGCCGGAGCTGTCCGACGCCGTGCTGGCAGGGTGAAAATTGTCTGTTCCCAGATTGCACTGGCGCAACAGGGGCAACTCGGGGCACACTAGTACACACACGCGTTGATTCACTGCAGCCAGCCGAAGCATGTCGAGGTCGTTGGGGAAGACGTCCCTCGTCGAAGCTGGAGGTAGTGCAATGCGTGGATCGAATCAGTTCGCAGAAGCGACGTCGGGTGTTGTGTACATCCACTCGTCGCCCGCTGCTCTGTGCCCGCACGTCGAATGGGCGTTGACCGACGCCCTCGATTGTCGTGCGAATTTGAAGTGGTCTGCGCAGCCTGCCTTCGATGGTCAGCTCCGCGCCACCACCGACTGGGTGGGCCCGGTCGGTACCGGGGCCAAGCTCGCCGGCATCCTGCGCTCGTGGCAGATGCTGCGGTTCGAGGTGACCGAGGACGCCAGTGAGGGCGTCGACGGCGAACGGTTCTCGCACGTACCCGGATTGGGCCTGTGGCGCGGCACTACGAGCGCGAACGGTGACGTGGTACTCGGCGAGATGCGACTGCGCGCCTTGATGGAAAACAACCAGGGGAATTTCACTGCAGCCGTGGAGCATGCTCTCGGCTCGGACTGGGATGCTGCCCTCGAGCCGTTCCGCACCGGTGGTGCCGGAGCGGAAGTGACGTGGTTGAGTCGCGACGTCGGTTAGCCGACCGGGTTGCTGGGGCCTGGGTGTCGCGGTAGTTTCGCGGGCGTGCCTGGGTAGGCATGTGGGAACGACCGTGGAGTGGTGAGTTCGATGCTGTCGACTGGAAAAGTGATTCGATTCGACGAGTTCAAGGGGTACGGATTCGTAGCGCCGGACGAGGGCGGCGAGGACGTGTTCATTCACGTCAACGATCTGGACTTCGACAAGAGACTGTTGGCACCGGGGGTTCGAGTCGAGTACGTCGCCGTAGAAGGCGACCGAGGCCTCAAGGCCACCCAGGTACAGATCATCGACGTTCCGGCATCGACCGCTCTGGTCACCCGACGCAAGCCCGACGTGCCGTTCCACGACATTCCGGTCAGCGAACACCAGCAACTCGAAGACGTCATCTGCGACGTGCTGTCCGAGGGGGACTTCACCGCGGAACTGACCGAGGCTCTCCTGACCGCCAACGGCACCTTGTCAGCCACGCAGATTCTCGACATTCGATCAGCGATTCTGCGACTGGCGCACGACCACAAGTGGATCGAAAGCTGACCGACGCGTAGCCCGCCCACCCTAGAGCCCGCCCGGGCGCTGAATGAATGTGGCTTTGTTGCACTCAGAGCGCCTCGAAGTCGCATTGATCCCAACCGGGCGGGGTATTCGGTGGGGGGCGGGATGCCACCACACGAGGCGGCGGGGCACCCCGAGACGATCAGAGCGGAATGTTCTTGTGGTTGCCCCGTGCCGCGGGGGCAGCAGCGAGTGCTTTGGTGACCGTGCTGCGAGTCTTGCTCGGCTCGATGACCTCGTCGACTACGCCGATGGCAACGGCGCGCTCGACGCCACCGGCGATGCTCTCGTGTTCGACGGTGAGGCGATCGTGCAGTGCCTCGCGCTCTTCGTCGGGCGCGGCGGCGAGTGCCTTCTTGTGCAGGATGCCGACGGCTGCCTTGGCGCCCATCACGGCGACCTCGGAGCCGGGCCAGGCGTACACAGCAGTGGCACCGAGTGCGCGGGCGTTCATGGCGATGTACGCACCGCCGTAGATCTTGCGGGTGACCAGGGTGACGCGAGGAACGGTCGCTTCGGCGAAGGCGTGCAACAGTTTTGCTCCGCGACGTACGACGCCTTCCCATTCCATGCTGACACCGGGCAGGTATCCGGGAACGTCGACGACCACGATGAGCGGAATGCCGAATGCATCGCACAACCGCACGAAACGTGCTGCCTTCTCGGCGCTTTCGGAGTTGAGGCAGCCGCCGAGGCGAATGGGATTGTTGGCGATGACGCCGACGGTGCGGCCACTGATGCGTCCGAGACCGATGACGATGCTGCGGGCCCAGCCGCCCTGGAACTCCTCGAACGTCGATTCGCCTTCGACGTTGTCGAGCAGTTCGTGGACGATCGGGTGCACATCGTATGCGCGACGGTTGGATTCGGGCATCAACGCCCGGAGATCGGTGTCGCCGTGCTCGGCGGCGGCGATGTCGAATTCGCCCTGCTCGCAGAACATCGACACCAGACGGCGGGCGCGGGTGAACGCGTCCATCTCGCTGTCGGCGACGATGTGGCAGACACCGGACTTCTTGTGATGAGTGTCGGGGCCACCGAGCGAGGCCATGTCGACCTGCTCGCCGGTGACGCTGCGGACGACGTCGGGACCGGTGACGAACACGCGTCCCTCGGGAGCCATGATGACGACGTCGGTCAACGCAGGACCGTAGGCGGCACCGCCGGCCGCGAAGCCGAGGACGACGGAAATCTGGGGGACGAGGCCGGACGCTCGAACCATGGCCTCGAAGACGAGTCCTACGGCATGGAGAGCTTCGACGCCCTCGGCGAGGCGAGCGCCACCGGAGTGCCATACGCCGACGAGCGGAGCGCGCTGTTCTATGGCGGTATCGATGGCGGCGACGATGTGCTTGCAACCGTCGACGCCCATGGCACCGCCCATGACGGTGGCGTCGGAGCAATACGCGATGGTGTGGACTCCGTCGATCTCACCGGAGGCCGCGAGAATGCCGGACTTGTCCCGATCGTGCAGGGGGACAGTGGTTCCGGTGTCGAACAGGTTCTCGAGGCGGGCGAGTGGATCGCGGGGATCGGTAGAAGTACCGGATCGAGTGACGGGAGCCAGAATTGTCATCGCTTGTCCTTCTTCAGGGCCCCCGTGGGGGCGAGGCCCGAACCGGGGCCGTTCACGAGGAACGGTTCCCCGGTTCGGATCATGCACTGCGAGAGCGGGATTCGCTGAGTCGAAACGATCGACTCAGTGCATCACGCCTTTCCGAAGGCGAGCGCTACGTTGTGCCCACCGAATCCGAACGAGTTGTTGATCGCGTAATCGATCTGTCCGACGCGGGGCTCGCCCTTGACGACGTCGAGATCGATCTCGGGATCCTGATTCTCCAAATTCAGTGTGGGAGGGATGATTCCCTCACGCACTGCCAGCACCGTCAGAACCGACTCGAGGGCACCGACGGCACCGATCGAGTGGCCGAGAGCGGATTTCGGTGCGTACACCGCTGCGTGATTTCCGACGGCCTTGTTGATTGCCAGCGCTTCGGCAGTGTCTCCGATGGGAGTTGCCGTTGCGTGGGCGTTCACGTGGGTGATGTCGGACTTCTGCAGGCCTGCGGTCTCGATGGCGCGCTGCATCGCACGCGCGGCACCCTTGCCCTCCGGGTCGGGAGCCACGAGGTGGAACCCGTCGGAGGTGATTCCGGCACCGAGCAGGCGGGCGTGAATCGTTGCGCCGCGAGCCTTGGCATGCTCCTCGGTCTCGATGACCATGAGCGCACCCGCTTCACCGAAGACGAAGCCGTCACGATCCTTGTCGAACGGACGTGAGGCACCCTTCGGATTGTCGTTGTTGGTGCTCATCGCCCGCATCATGGAGAAGCTGGCGATCGGGACCGCGTCGATGTATCCCTCGACGCCGCCGGTGACGACCATGTCCGCGTCGCCCATCACGATCATTCGCCATGCGTGAGCGATGGCTTCCGATCCCGAGGAGCAGGCCGAGACAGGAGTGATGACGCCGGCCTGCGCTTTGAGTTCGAGTCCGACGACCGCTGCGGGGCCGTTCGGCATGACCATCTGAACGGCGAGCGGAGACACCTTGCGGTAGCCGCCGGCCTTCATCTTGTCGTTGGCGTCGATCAGAGAATCGCCGCCACCGAGGCCGGTACCGATCGACACGCCGAGACGAAGAGGATCGACGTCGGGGGTACCGGCGTTCTTCCACACCTCGCGACCGAGCACGGTGGCCAGCTGCTCCACGTAGCTCAGGCGACGAATCTCGACCCGTGAGAGCAGGCTCTGCGGGTTCACCGCGAGGTGTCCGCCGATCCGCACGGGCAGGTCGTACTCGGCGACGAAATCGTCTTCCAGAGTTGCAATCCCGCTGTCGCCGTTCAGCAGACCCTTCCACGTGGCATCGACGTCACCCGCAAGTGACGTGGTCGCAGCGAGGCTGGTGACGACGACACTGGGGAAGCGTCCGTTGGCGGTGGATGGGTTGGTCATGGGCCCTGTCACTCGCTCGCGGAGTCGTCGAGCTTGGCCTTGATAGCTTCTGCGGCTTCGGGGTTCTCCGCTTCGAGCTTCTGGATGTAGTTGACGGCGTCACCGACGGTGCGCAGACCTGCGAGGTCCTCGTCGGGGATCTTCACGCCGTACTTGTCCTCGGTCTGCACTGCAATCTCGACCATGGAGAGCGAGTCGATGTCGAGGTCGTCCACGAAGGACTTCTCGATGGTCACCTCGGACGGTTCGATGCCCGTGACCTCTTCGATGATCTCTGCAAGTCCGGCGATGAGGTCTTCCTGGCTGGCCACTGTTGTGGGTCCCTTCTCTTCTGTGTCGAACGCCGAAGTCATGTGCTTCGAGACGCGGTTGTGCATTTCTGCCACTCGGGGAGTGGAAGTAGATCCGCAGTGCTGAGACTGCGGTGTGGTTGCCGAGCTATCCGAGCTCGGCCAGTGCGGAAATGTCCGCCGGTGTCTTCAGGCCGAGGTTGGCGACGCCGCGTAGTTCACGCTTGGCGATGCCGACCAGTGCGCCTGCCGGGGGCAGTTCCACAAGTCCGGTGACCTGCGCGGTGCGCAGGTAGGCGTTGCACAGGTCCCATCGCACGGGGCGAGTGACCTGTGCGGCAAGTTTGTTCAGTGCGTCGGCACCCGAGGTGACCGGCTGACCGTCCGAGTTGGACAGCAGGGTCCGCGACGGCTCCGATGGCGTGATGGCAGCAGCGGCGGCGGCAACGGTGTCGCCCGCCGACGCCATGTACTTGGTGTGGAACGCGCCTGCGACCGGCAGTGCGCGAACCCGGGCCTTTTCGGGCGCGCTCTCGGCCAGCTCGGCAAGCTTGGTCAGCAGGCCGGCTGCGACGATCTGCCCGGCGGCGTTGACATTGGCCGGGGCGAGGTCGAGTTCTTCGAGTCGGGCGAGGACGGCGGCCTCGTCGCCGCCCAGGACGGCAGACATGCCGGTCGGCTCGAGCGCACAGGCCTTGGCCATGGCAGCGCCACGGACCGCGGCGAGGGAGACTGCGTCGTCGGAGGAGATGACGCCGGCGATGGCCGCGGCAGCAAGCTCGCCCACGGAGTGTCCGGCAATGACGGCATCTTCGGGGAACAGGCCGCGGGCTGCGATTTCCTCGAAAGCGAGCAAAGCGGACGCCACGACCAGCGGCTGTGTCACCGCGGTATCGGTGATCTCCTCGGCTGTGGCCGTGGTGCCGAGGCGAACGAGGTCCAGGCCGGAAGCCTTGGACCACAGGGCGAGGCGGTCTGCCGCACCCGGCAATTCGAGCCAAGGCAGCAGCATGCCGGGAGTCTGGGAGCCCTGACCGGGCGCAAGCAACGCAATCACAGGGTTAAGAGAACACTGTCGGGGCCCGTCCGAGTGATGTCGCGCTCGATGAACTCTCGACAAGCAATTTGTGGGAACCCTACAAATCGCCTCGTGGGGATCCGCTATCGCCGGAGGGTGGTTGCTCGTTACGTGACTACTTCTCCGAATGTGACCTGTGTGACAAATGGGGCAGGATGGGGCGGTTCGTGATGGGTTCGAGCCAACCTTCCTACTGTTGCTGCAACTCGGAGCACGTACGCATCGCGCGGGTTGGTGGGATCGCGCCCGGTTACCTCGGCAATGCGCTTGAGGCGATAACGGACGGTATTTGGATGAACAAACAGCTGCCGTGCGCAGGTTTCGACGGCGCCGCCGCAGTCCAGGTAGGCATCGAGCGTGTCGGCCAATCCGGAACCCGCCGCAGCCAACGGAACGACCACATGATCGTTCAGCGCCGATATCGCCGCACCGTCGTTCAGCAGCGCACGCTCGGGTAGCAGCTCGCCCGCATGCACCGGGCGCGGTGCGCCCCGCCAACCCGCCACGGCCTGCATCCCGGCGAACGCCTCGAGGGCGCTCGAGTGCGCCGCTCCCAAAGTGCGGGTGGTGGGACCGATGACGACGGGCCCGTCGGAGAAGTTCTGCAGCATGTCGTCGATGAATGCGTGGTGGGCAGACGAATCGGTGATCTGGCCGCTGACCACCATGACCAACCGCGTCCCCTGAACAACGGCCAGTGCTGCGCGCCCGTGCTTCTGCGCCACCGCGTGCACGGTTCCGACGACGGACACACCCCGATCGTCCGGGGGAGTGCCGACCAGCACAGTGGCGGGCGCGGTGGCGTCCCAGTTCAACGTGGCGGCGCGGGACAGCATGTCCGAGCCGGTATCTCCGCGCACGACGGCGTCGACCACGAGGGCTTCGAGCCGGGTGTCCCAGGCTCCACGGGACTCGGCGGCGCTGGCGTAGACCGATGCGGCCGCGAAGCCGAGCTCGCGTCCGTACCGCAATACGGCCTCGGTCAGGGCCACCAACTGCTGATCGTTACGTGCGAGAGCCGGAAGCCACTGCTCGAAGAACTCCATCGCCACGCGGACCATGTCGACCGTCTGGCGCAGAGTGAGGCGTCGGGCGAGGTCTTGGGGGATGACCTGAAAGGCATCGAGAGAGAAGCGAATGTCGCTGTGGGGATTCTTCAGCCACTCGAGAAAGTTGTCGACGGCTGTCTGAATCAACAACTGCACGCTCGCACGTTGGGCCGCGTCCAGATCGCCGAAGAACGGCAGCTGGCCCTGCATCGTCGTCACGGCCTCGGTCGAGAGTCGGCCGGAGAACTGTTTGACCCGTCGCAGCAGGGCGTCGGGCAAAGGGTCGCGCTTCTGGCGGGAGGGTGCAAGTGAGGCGACCGGAAGGTGCACCTCGTTGTCCGACGTCAGAGAATCGCGAGTCAACGAATCGCGCAACGCTTCGCGATAGGCGTCGCGTCGGGACACATCGCGTGCGGACGCGCTGCCCGGTGGGTCGGGTTTCGCATCGGACATAGGGAGAACCTACGCCCGACCCCCGCCCCTATCGCGACGGACATGCTTCGCGACGTGGGACGGGGGTCGGCCGAACAGGCGTGGAACCTACGCCGAACCGGTATCGGCGAACGACGTCGGAGCTGCAGTGACGTCGTCGATCTTGTACTTCTCCGCGGCCTCGACGGCCTTGGACTTGTCGATCTCACCGGATGCTGCAAGAGCGGACAGCGTGGCGACGACGATCGACTCGGCGTCGACGTTGAACACCCGACGCGCGGCCGGACGGGTATCGGAGAACCCGAAGCCGTCGGTGCCGAGGGTGACGTAATCGCCCGGAACCCACTGGCGAATCTGGTCCGGCACTGCACGCATCCAATCCGAGGACGCGACGACCGGGCCGTTGGCGTCGGCGAGCGCGGAGGTGACGAACGGAACGCGCTTGTCTGCACCGGGATTGCGCAGCGACTCCCGCTCGGCGTCGACGCCGTCGCGGCGCAGTTCGCCCCAGGACGTCACCGACCAGACGGCCGAGCGCACGCCCCACTCCTCGAACAGCAACTCTCGGGCCTTGCGGGCCGAGACCATGCCGACGCCCGACGCCAACAACTGCGCCTCGGGTCCGTCGCCTTCCTGCGGAGCAGCGAACCGGTAGATGCCCTTGAGCAGACCCTCGACGTCGAGGTTCTCCGGCTCGGCCGGCTGCACGTACGGCTCGTTGTACAGGGTGATGTAGTAGAAGATGTTCTCGCCGCCGAAGCCCTCGACACCTTCGGTGCCGCCGTACATCCGTCGCAGACCGTCCTTGACGATGTGCGCGATCTCGTACGAGAACGCCGGGTCGTAGGCCACGGCCGCCGGGTTGGTCGACGCCAGCAGCAGCGAATGACCGTCGGCGTGCTGCAGACCCTCACCGGTCAGGGTGGTGCGACCCGCGGTGGCACCGAGGACGAACCCACGAGCCATCTGGTCCGCGGCAGCCCACAGGCCGTCGCCGGTGCGCTGGAAACCGAACATCGAGTAGAAGATGTACAGCGGGATCATGACCTCGCCGTGCGTGGCGTACGAGGTACCGACCGCGGTGAACGACGATGTGGAACCGGCTTCGTTGATGCCCTCGTGCAGGATCTGGCCGACCGAGCTCTCCTTGTAGGCGAGCATCAGCTCCGAGTCCACCGAGGTGTACAGCTGGCCGTTGCGGTTGTAGATCTTCAGCGACGGGAACCACGAGTCCATGCCGAACGTGCGGGCCTCGTCCGGGATGATCGGCACGATTCGGTGGCCGATCTCCTTGTCTCGCAACAGCTCTTTCATCACGCGCACGAGCGCCATGGTGGTGGCGACTTCCTGCTTGCCGGAGCCCTTGCGGAGCGTCTTGTACGTGTCGTCGCTCGGCTGCGGGAGCGGCTTGACGTCGACGCGCCGCTCAGGGACAAATCCGCCGAGCTTGGCACGCCGATCGAGCATGTACTGGATCTCGGGAGCATCCGCACCGGGGTGGTAGTACGGCGGCATGTACGGATCCTTCTCGAGCTCCTCGTCGGAGATCGGGATGTGCTGAAGATCGCGGAACGTCTTGAGATCGTCGAGCGTGAGCTTCTTCATCTGGTGCGTGGCGTTACGGCCCTCGAAGTGCTTGCCGAGGGTGTAGCCCTTGATGGTGTGCGCCAGGATGACCGTCGGCTGGCCCTTGTGCGACATCGCGGCTGCGTAGGCAGCGTGCACCTTGCGGTAGTCGTGACCGCCGCGCTTGAGGTTCCAGATCTCGTCGTCGGACAGATCCTTGACGAGCTCCTTGGTGCGTGGATCGCGGCCGAAGAAGTGATCACGGACGTAGCTGCCGTCGTTGGCCTTGTAGGTCTGGAAGTCACCGTCTGGGGTGGTGTTCATCAGGTTGACGAGCGCGCCGTCGCGGTCTGCGTGCAGCAACGCGTCCCACTCGCGACCCCAAACGACCTTGATGACGTTCCAGCCGGCACCGCGGAAGAACGACTCCAGTTCCTGGATGATCTTGCCGTTACCGCGCACCGGGCCGTCGAGACGCTGCAGGTTGCAGTTGACGACGAACGTGAGGTTGTCCAGACCCTCGGTCGCAGCGACGTGCGCAAGTCCACGTGATTCCGGCTCGTCCATCTCGCCGTCGCCGAGGTAGGCCCACACGTGCTGATCGGAGGTGTCCTTGATGCCGCGGTCGTTCAGGTAATGGTTGAAGCGAGCCTGGTAGATGGCGTTCATCGGGCCGAGGCCCATCGACACCGTCGGGAACTCCCAGAAATCCTGCATCAGACGCGGGTGCGGGTACGACGGCAGTCCGCCCCCCTCGGTCTCGTGGCTGGCCTCCTGACGGAAGCCGTCCATGCGCTCGGCCGGGATGCGGCCTTCGAGGAAGGCGCGGGCATAGATGCCGGGGGAGGCGTGACCCTGGATGAAGATGTGGTCGCCGCCGCCCGGGTGATCCTTGCCGCGGAAGAAGTGGTTGAAACCGACCTCGTAGAGCGCTGCGGAGGACGCGTACGTGGAGATGTGTCCGCCGACGCCGACGCCGGGACGCTGCGCGCGGTGCACCATAATGGCCGCGTTCCAGCGGATCCAGGCACGGTATCGGCGTTCCATCGACTCGTCGCCGGGAAACCACGGCTCGTTCTCGGTGGGGATCGTGTTGACGTAGTCCGTAGACGTCAAGGACGGCAGCGCGACCCGGCGCTCGCCGGCGCGCTCGAGCAACCTGAGCATCAGGTAGCGAGCGCGGTTGGGGCCGGACCTCTCCAGCAAGCCGTCGAACGATTCGATCCACTCGTTGGTCTCGTCGTTGTCGATATCGGGCAGGTACGACGCGACACCCTCACGGATGACGCGGACCCGGCCGTCCGAGCCCTTCTTGCCTGCAGACGATGTGTTCTGCCGTTCGCCGCTGTTCACTTCGGACAACGTGTGCACTCCTCAATGTGGCGGACGCTCGGTGTGGCGCCCGGTCCCGGTAGACCCGCCCCTGTGACGGCGGTCTACTTTCCTCGGTCTCGTGATTCCTCCCCAATCCTGCTACATCTTGTTGGTTCTGGTAGTACAGAGGTCCAATACCCACCAGTAGAAATTTATGTACTCAATTTCGGCGCGGTCAGCTTGCGCGAACGGCTTCAACACTGTTCGCTTTGTCTACTGCACCCACAATTCAAGGAGGTCACCACCGTGGTCGCCGCGGCGGACGCTCAGAACTACGCTCAGAAACTTGGCATAACTCGCGACATGGTCGTACAGGAGCTGGGCTGGGACGAGGACACCGACGATGATCTGCGCGCCGACGTAGAAGATGCGATCGGTGGGGAGACCCTCGACGAGGATTCCGACGAGGTGATCGATGTTGTGCTGCTGTGGTGGCGCGACGGAGACGGTGACCTGGTCGATGCGCTCATGGATGCGATCGGTCCGCTCTCGGACGATGGCATCGTGTGGGTCCTCAGCCCCAAGACCGGCATGTCCGGTCATGTCGAACCCAGCGAGATTGCCGAATCCGCCCCGACCGCAGGATTGACGCAGACCTCTGCGGCAAATCTCGGCGACTGGATCGGAAGTCGATTGGTTCAGCCCAAGACTCCTGCCACCAAGCGGTAGGCCGATGCTCGACACAGGAAGACGGTTCTAGATGCCGATCGAGGTTGGCGCGGTTGCGCCCGACTTCACCCTCAAGGACCAGAACAACCAACTGGTCACGTTGTCGTCGTACAGGAACGTGAAAAACGTTCTGCTCGTGTTCTATCCACTGGCTTTCACCGGTACGTGCCAGGGCGAGCTGTGCAAAGTGCGCGACGAGCTACCGACGTTCGAGAACGACGACACCGCGATCCTGGCGATCTCGGTGGGTCCGCCTCCGACCCACAAGATCTGGGCTGCAGAACAGGGTTACACCTTTCCGCTGCTGTCCGACTTCTGGCCACACGGTGAAGTGGCTCAGGCGTACGGCGTGTTCAACGACAGCGCCGGATTCGCCAATCGCGGAACGTTCGTGGTGGACAAGTCCGGAATCATCAGATTCGCCGAGATGAACGGTCCCGGGGAAGCCCGAGACAGTTCATCGTGGTCCGAGGCACTCGCACAGGTGAGCTGACCTGCGGAATTGTAGTTAGAGATCAGACACGATAAATTTCTCCAAGCGTTCCGGTGGCCCGGGGTTGTCCCCAGGCCACCGGTACTCGGGCGTATAGCTCAGCGGTAGAGCTCTGGTTTTACACACCAGCGGTCGGGGGTTCGAACCCCTCTGCGCCCACCCTCGATCCAATGGCCACAGGTGTTGTCGTCCCTGAATCGGTCCGCCGGTCATCATCGGTCACAGTCGACCTCGTCCGTATCTACCCGTGTACGGCACGAGCTTTTCACGGCTGCCCCTCCATGCTCACGGTGTTTCACATCCGGTCCGTCGGCTGCGTGAGGTGACGGTTACTCGTCGACGCCTCACGTGCAACGGCCCGGAAACGGCAGCGCCGCATGATCGGTGGGACGAGCGCGAACTTCGATACGGGTGAGGCTTGACCATGGAGCATTGGACGACCGAAGACCTGCCGGTGACCGATCAATTCGGCTACTGGCGCGACGCAATCTGCGACGCGTTCACACCGTTGTTTCCCCGCCGCCCGGCCGCAGACCCGACAGCCTCGTCGACACCCGGCGGGATGAGCGGGTGGGTTCGCGCCGCGCCGGTCGGATCCATTCGGCTTGCGGAAATCGCGTCGGAGCCTCAACTCCATATTCACGGGCGATCAGAGGTAGCGAGAACCACGGAGGACGTGACGTTCGTGAATCTGGTCTTGGAGGGCACCTGTGTCGGAAGTCAGGCAGGCCGGACGTGTGTCGTGAACGCAGGCGATTTCGCGTTGTTCGATGCAACTCGACCGTTCGGACTCGATTACCGGAGCAGGTGGAGAGTGCTGTCGATGAAGGTCCCCAACGGCATGTTGAAACCGTTGATCACGGACTCGAACGGGAGAACCGCAGTATCTTTCTCTCCGGCCAATGCGTCTGCGCACGTAGCCGGTGCCGCGATGACTGCGGTGTGGCAGCGAGCCGATCGAATGGGGCGCGCAGATGTCCTCGCCACCAATTCGGCACTGCTCACTCTCATCGCATCAGCGGCCGGATCGAGCAGAGAAGAAGAGGCCGTCGACGGCCGGAGCATCCGAGCCGAGACGAGAGCCGCCATCAACACCTATGTGGCAGAACAGATTCGATTTGGATCGGTGCCTGCCGAGCACACCGCGCGGCGCTTTTCCATCTCCGTACGCAAGCTCCACCAGCTGTACGAGGAGACCGACCTCTCGTATGCCCGAACTGTCATGAAGTCGCGAGTCGAGGCGTGCGCGGCAGATCTCGATTCGGCGACCCGGCCGACGTCGATGTCCACCCTGGCAGCTCGGTGGGGTTTCGCGGACCTGTCGCATCTCAATCGTGTTTTCAGAACGCACAAAGGTTGTCTGCCTTCGGAATACCTCGGTCGACGAGCCGCGTCTCTGTCGTCATGACATCGACGGACGTGCTCACCGCCCGGTGCACTGTCTGCATCGGGGCGGTGAGCGCCGACGATCACATTCCGGTCATGCCGCCGTCCGCGGTGAAGATGCTTCCGGTGACGTAGGACGCCTTGTCCGAGGCCAGGAAGAGCACAACATTCGCGATCTCCTCGGGCTCGGCGTACCGCTTGATGGCGGTGCTGTCGGCGAACTGAGACTTCGCTGCCTCGGGGTTGTCGGCCGACAGGCCGTTTTCGATTCCGCGCATCATGCGAGTGTTCACCGGACCGGGACACACTGCGTTCACTCGAACACCGCTGTCTGCTGCTTCCAATGCAGCCACGCGCGTCAGGCCGATCACAGCGTGCTTCGAGGCGGTGTACACACCGAGGGCGGGAAAGCCGATCAATCCGGCCATCGACGACGTGTTGACGATGGCACCCGACCTCTGTGTGATCATCGTCGACAGGACGTGTTTGATGCCGAAGAACGATCCCTTGACGTTCACGTCGAGGATCGTGTCCACGGTTTCGGCGTCGGTGTCGACCAGGGCTCCGGTCTTACCTTCCACGCCCGCATTGTTGAAGAAGACGTCGATCCTGCCGAACCGCGTTGTGGCACCGGCGACGTATCCTTCGACTTCACTCTCGCTCCTGACATCGGCTGCGACGAGTAGCAGTCGGTTCTCGGGGAGGCCCAGATCGGCGGCGATCTTCTCGAGCGCCGATAGTGACAGATCCACCAACACCAGCGTCGCACCTTGTTCGGCGAACGCCTTCGTCGCAGCGTGGCCGATGCCGCCGGCTGCACCGGTGATCAGAACTACCTTGTCTTCGAAATCCATGATTGTCCTTCTTCGTTTCGCTAGTGGTCAGACGGATTCGGTGACGGCGGTGAAGTCAGCGATCTTGGTGTGCGCGGTGACGTCCCTGCGCGAGTACTTCCACCCGCTGTCCGTCTTTTCGAGCGCGTCGTTGTATTCGCAGATCGTCCCTTCGGTGCGTCCGTCTTTCGCCGAGAAGAAGAGGAGATAGCACTTCTGAGTGGCTTCGTTGCCGCTCACCGTGATGATCTCGTTGGTCGTGAGGTGGTGCATTCGCCCGAATGCCTCGGTGACGATGGGCATGAAGCGAATCAGTTCCTCTGTGCCAGTCGGGGTCTGGCCCGGAAGGAGGGCGTTGAACACGCCCGTGGAGGTGAAACAGTCAGCCCAGGCAGGACCGTCGGTTTCGTCCACCGCGAAGTTGTAACGAGCGTTGAGTTCTTGGATGGCGTGTACGTCTTCCACCGGTGAGTCGGTCATGGCACTCCTGTCGAAATGGCTGAGCCGCCGATGTGCAGCGGCACTGAGACTCGGAGGGCGACAGTGACCTCGCGAGGTACCCCACGGAGAGTTGTTCTCGGTCGAGTGGGGCGACAGAATTCATCCAAGCCCGAGACGGTTCAACTGCATCGAACGAGCGTGCACATGTTCTGGTACGGATGCGCACACCTCCCGACGCATCCGAGTCGGAAGGTATTCAGGGCCGCGTCCGATCGGGGGTCACGCCTGCGCGCGGTGGCTCTTGACCTCCCGAACGATCTGCTGTGCCCGGTGTTCCTCGGGCAGTCGGTCGCCTCTGCCGAAGAGCTTGTGGCGCAATGTGCCCGGCGTGTACTCGGTGCGGTAGACACCGCGGCGCTGCAATTCGGGGACGACGTACTGCACGACATCCTCGAACGTTCCCGGGGTGATGGCGTACGCAAGGTTGAATCCGTCGACGTCGGTCTCGTCCACCCACTCCTGCAATTGGTCTGCGACTTCGCCGGGGGAGCCGACGATGCGCGGACCGGCACCGCCGATGCCGCCCCACTCGGCGATATCGCGCACCGTCCATTCCTTGCCATCGGCTCCGATCGACTGGAACGACGCAACGAACGACTGAATCGCATTGCTCTCGACATTGCCGAGCGGCTCGTCGAGCGCATACCGCGACAGGTCGACGCCCATCCAGCCCGACATGAACACCAACGCACCCTCGGCACTCGCATACGACCGATACTCGTCGTGCTTGGCGTGGGCGAGTTCTGATGTCTCGTCGGTGACGATGGTGAGTAGCTGATAGATCCGCGCCGAATACGGATCACGGCCGGCATCGCGCAGGGCTCGACGAATGTTCGAAACCGTCTGCGCCAGAATATCCTTGGTGGGTGCGCCGACGAAGATCGCTTCGGCATTCTGCGCCGCGAACCGTACGCCACGCGGCGACGCGCCGGCCTGGAAGATCACCGGCGTCCGCTGCGGTGACGGCTCGGCCAGATGTATACCTGGCACCGTGAAGTGTTTGCCGCGGTGGCCGATTCGATGCACCTTGGCCGGATCGGTGAACACACCGGTCTCACGATCGCGGATCACCGCGTCGTCGTCCCACGACGCCTCCCACAACTTGTAGAGCACCTCGAGGTACTCGTCGGCGTGGTCGTAGCGATCGTCGTGTTTCAGCTGATCGTCGTGTCCCATGTTCTGCGCCGCTGACGGCAGGTAACCGGTGACGACGTTCCACCCGATGCGGCCGTTGGTCAGATGGTCGAGCGTGGAGAGCCGACGTGCGAACGGATACGGGTGCTCGAAACCGGTACCTGCAGTGATGCCGAAGCCCAGATGCTCGGTGACCGCGGCCTGGGCACTGACGAGCAGGAGTGGGTCCGACACCGGAATCTGCGCGCCGTGCCGAATGGCCGCGTCGTGGTTCCCGCCGTACACGTCGTACGTGCCGAGGACATCGGCGATGAACAAACCGTCGAACAGTCCTCGTTCCAACAGCTTCGCCAGATCGGTCCAGTAGCCGAGTTCCTTGTAGCGCCACGACTGATCGAGCGGATGACGCCACAGACCGGGGGACTGATGCGCGACGCAGTTCATGTCGAAGGCATTGAAACGAATCTCGCGTGACACGGGGGAACTCCTTCGGCAGGACGACCTGTCTTCGATATCGACAGCGGTGCGACGCTACCGACGGCCAAGGCCGGTGGGAACAGTTCGGATCGTGATGAGTCGATAGCTGGTCAGCAGCGCCCCGATACCTCAGTGTTGCGCCGTCACATCAGCGAAAAGAGCGTCGGAGCATGATCGAAATAGCGCAATTGACCAAGACGTACGGGACGGGGGAGAACACGACCGTCGTCCTCGACCGGCTGGATTTCACGGTGCAGTCCGGCGAGATCCTGGCCGTCGTCGGCCCCAGTGGTGCCGGCAAAAGCACGCTGGCCCAATGCATCAACCTCTTGACGCGTCCCACCTCGGGCTCGGTGATCGTCAACGGGGACGATCTCGCGCAGTTGAATGCCAAGCAGCTTCGAGTCGCGCGTCGCCGCATCGGCACGGTGTTTCAGTCGTCGAGCCTGCTCTCGCGTCGAACGGTGGCGGAGAACGTCGCCTTGCCGCTGGAGTTCCTCGGGGTCACGAAGGCTGAGACGGCCAGGCGTGTGGGAGAGCTTCTCGACCGAGTAGGTCTGTCCGACAAAGCCGCTCGGTATCCGTTTCAGCTCTCGGGCGGACAGCGTCAACGAGTGGGAATTGCGCGAGCGTTGGCGCTGCGGCCGTCGGTGCTGCTCTCCGACGAGGCAACCTCCGGCCTGGATCCGCAGACCACCGAATCGGTGGTCGAATTGCTGCGCGAACTTCGTCGCGACCTCGACCTCGCCATCGTGTTCATCACCCACGAGATGGATACCGTTCTGCGAGCCGCCGATTCGGTGGCCAGGCTCGATCACGGCCGCATCGTCGAATCCGGGAAGCTGGTCGATCTGTTGACCGACCACACGTCGGCGCTCGGCAACGAGCTGCGCCCCAGGCGAGACGACGCACAGGCGGCAGCCGGCGACGTGCAATGGAACGTCACCTACGACTCGCCCGATGTTCCGCAGGACTGGATCGGGCGGCTGGGCCAGGATCTCGGTGCGCCCGTCGCGCTGTTGGGAGCCTCCGTGCAGGTAGTGGCCGGAGTGGCTGTCGGCAGCGCGTCGATCGGCATAGGTGGCCACTTGAGTCCACGCGTCCCCGGTGCGCTCACGGCTCTCGGATTGTCCGGATCTACGAATACCGAGCAGCCGATCCTGGAGGTCGCGTCGTGATCGCGGTACTCGCGGCAGGCAACAAGGTTCCGGTAGACGAACTGCCGGCTCTGCTGTTGCCCGCGTTGGGCGACACCCTCACGATGGTCGGGATCGTGATGTTCATCGTGGTTCTCGTCGGTGTGCCCCTCGGTGCGGTGTTGTTCAACCTCGGCCTCGGCGGGTTGTTCGAGAACCCGGTGCTCCATGCTCCGATCAGCTGGATCGTCAGTATCGGTCGGTCGTTGCCGTTTCTGATCTTGATGGCTGCACTGGTTCCGGTCACGCGATGGATCACCGGAACAAACATCGGTATCGCAGCAGCTGTGGTGCCGATGTCGTTGGCGGGTATTGCATTCTTCACCCGCATCGTCGAGAACTCACTGCGCTCGGTTCCGACGTCGGTGGTCGACGTTGCCCGGGCGTCGGGTGGCTCCACACTGCAGGTCACCACCACGCAGTTGTCCGAGGCGGTGCCGTCGATCATCGGCGGACTGACCATCAACGTCATTGCCATGATCGAGTACTCAGCCATAGCCGGAACCATCGGTGCAGGCGGAATCGGTTATGTCGCAGTCACATACGGCTACCAACGGTTCGATCACACCGTCATGATCGCCACGATCGTCATCCTGATTCTCACCGTCGCCGCCGTCCAGCTCGTCGGCGATGCACTTGTTCGCTACACCACACCTCATCAGCGTGCCTTGCGCACTGCCTGATCCGCATTCGAAAGGTCCCATCCATCATGACAACGTCCACCGAAGCGCACGGCTTCGAGCTGAAGAACCGTCGAAAAGCGCCCTGGATCATCGGTGCCGTCGTGGTGCTGATCGCACTCGCCGTGGTTGTCCGCATCGCGTTCTTCGGCGACACGGCATCGGCCAACGACACCGAGGGTGCAACGCTCGTCGTTGCCACGGCCGAGGGGAACGCGTCCGAGCAGGCCCTCGTGAATTTCGTTGCAGAGCAGGTCGCTCCAAAGTACGGCATCTCGGTCGAGTTCCGCGGACTCGCAGACAGCAACACCATCAACCGCGCCGTCAGCGAAGGGGAAGTCGCGGCAACCGTCTACCAGCACAAGCTGTGGCTCGGCCAGGTACTCGAATCCAACCCCGACTTTCAGGAAGAAGCCGCAACCCCGGTGTTTCGTTGGGGCTTCGGATTGTGGTCCGAAAAGTACTCGGACCCAGCTCAACTGCCGGACGGCGCAACGGTCTCGCTCTACTCCGATCCGGCCAACGAGGCGCAGGGTCTGTGGGTACTCGAACGGGCAGGTCTGATCACCCTCGACCCCGCCGTCGACAAGTCGACGGCCACGCAGAAGGACATCGTCGGGAACCCGAAGAACCTGAAGTTCACGCTGCTGGACTTCGCTGCGCAGTCACGGGCATTGCCGGATCTCGATGCAGCAGTGGGCTATACCGAGTACTACCTCGCGGCCGGCATCCCCGTCGAGAAGCAGATCTTTGCACCGCCGGCACCGGACGAGTTTGCCGGACAACTCACGATCGGTAGCCGTTGGGCAGATACCGACAACATCAAGAACCTCGTCGCTGCGTTCAAGGACCCTGCGGTGCAGGAATTTCTGGCGACCGACCCTCGGGTGAAGGACATCCTGCTTCCTCTGCAGTGAGCAGTGCCCGCCCGACGGTCCAGCGCATGACCGTCGGGCGTGGCCGTGGTGTTACCTTCGATCCGCACCCGACAGCACTGACACGAGGCGGACGACGTGACCCGGTACGAAGCGCTGACAGAATTACTCGACGAGAGATATTCGTGCCGGCAGTTCCTGCCGAAGCAGGTATCTCGGGAAGTGCTCGAGCAGTTGTTGGCGGCCGCTCAGCGCACTCCATCGTGGTCGAACACTCAGTCGTGGCAGGTCATCGTCACCGAGGGCGATGCCACCCGGAAGTTTTCCGAGGCACTGGTCGAGCACGTCGCATCCGGCGTCCCGCAACCGGACTTTCCGTTCCCGGCCAGCTACAACGCCCTGCACCGCGCGCGGCGACGCGAATGCGGCGGTGCACTGTACGAGAGCATCGGTGTGGTCAAGTCCGACACCGAGGCGACGACGCGTCAGTTCATTCGCAACTACGAGCTGTTCGACGCCCCGCACGCGGCCATCATCACCACCGATGCCGATCTCGGTGTCTACGGGGCTGTCGATTGCGGGTTGTATCTGCAGACCTTTCTGCTCGCGGCGCAGAGCCTGGGTCTCGGGGCGATCGCGCAGGCAGCATTGGCGGCCTACTCACCGTTTCTGCACGAGTGGTTCGACATCCCGGACACCAGGCGAGTGGTGGCCGGCATTTCCTTCGGCTACCCGGACGAGACCCACTCGATCAACGGATTTCGTACCAACCGAGCGCCTTTGGACGAGACGGTGAGATTCGTCAGCAGCTAGGGCGCAAGGTGTGGCCCGAACTTGACTTCGATCTCGGCGAAGTAGGCGTCGGCCAACGCAACGAACCGCTCCTCGTCGAGCGCGATTCGATCGCCGACGGCGTATCCCAGAATGCTCTTGGCAGGATCCAAGTTTATGGTCGGATCGCTGGTCATGATGTCCTCAGCTGCTGTCATCGAGGCGGCGAGCACGCGGACCTCGTTGAGCGGATTGCCGTTCTTCTTCTCCTGCCCACGCATCCGGTGCAAGAAATACACCTCGAGCGTCAGCACGAGATTGTTGAAGAATGCGACGTCGAACGCCTCGTCCGCGTCGGTGGTCGTCGTTCGATTCGATGCGACCGCACGATAGGCGGCAAGCTGAGAATCCAGGCGCGCACGGCAGGCGTCGATGTATTCGCGTGGGTACGACTTGACGGACAGCACGGGGGAGATGTTAATCGGCGTCGTAGGTGGACGCAGGGCAAAAGTCATCCCTGAAGGCGACGAACCAGCTCGGTACCGACATCCGTGCCCGAACGCCATGCGCTTTCCACCCGGGGCGCTCCGGATGCACACCATTGATCGCCGGCGAACCCGACGAGTCGTCCGTCGCGCTGCTCGAGCGCAAAGGTGGAATCGTGCTGCGACGCAGGCTTTGCGAACGTCCATCGATGGGCGTGCGTCCAGCTGGGTGCCGTAGAGACGACCGACAGTTCGCGCAGCGCGTCGAGAACCGGGGCAATCACCGCGTCGGGATCGGCGAGATGCTGCTGTGCACGCTCCGAGGTCGTGTGCACCACCAGCACGGGTGCAGCGTCACCCCGCCGGGCACCGTCGTCGACGACGAACGCGATATCGGGATGATCGTTGACGAAGGCCGCGTCGCGGAACGGCGCATTCAACCCCTCGAATCCGCACGCGACCGCGATGACCGGTTCGTACTCGACGGCGTCGGGGACCGCGGTCAGTCGCGTCGCCTGAGGATCGGGCATCGCCACCACGACGTGGCCGTCAGGTGGGTCGGTCAACTCGGAGGATCCCTCGATGTCGAAGTCTCCCAGCAAGTCTCGTACCAGAGAACGAAGCCCGTTCGGGGTGGCCCAACGAACCGGGCCGGTGGTGGTGCACGGTGCCGTCTCGGGCTTGAGAATGCCGAACGTATTGGCCCACTGGCGCGCCAGCCCCCTCGACTCCCAGTCGGCTACCACCGTCGAGAATTCCTGATCCCGAACGGTGAAGTAGCCGGCACCCAGATCGACGCGTCGTCCGTGCAACTCGGGGGAGGACATCCGTCCGCCGGGAGCGCGTCCTCTGTCGACGATGCGAAACGGCACTGCTGCGTCGTGGAGAACCCGGGCACATGCCGCGCCGGCCATTCCGGCACCGACGATGGTGATCGAGTTCGTGGAGCGCTCAGCGTCGACATTCATGTCGTCAGTATGCCCGGAGGCGGCTTTTCATAAGCTGACCGTATGTACCACTAACTGTCTGGACAATTCGGTCACCCGCTGCGGTATGCCGGACCTTGTGTTGGACTATCTGGATGGCAATTACCGATAAGCCAGATACCGGAGAGCACGGACTCGGCACCAGTCTCAAACCGCGGCACGTAACGATGATCTCGATAGCCGGAGTGATCGGCGCCGGATTGTTCGTCGGCTCCGCCAACGCCATCGCAACCGCAGGACCTGCGGTGCTGTTGGCCTACTTCTTCGCCGGACTCCTGGTGATCCTGGTGATGCGCATGCTCGGGGAAATGGCCACCGCCAACCCCGACACAGGATCGTTCTCCACGTATGCCACACGCGCACTGGGGCATTGGGCCGGCTTCTCCGTCGGCTGGCTGTACTGGTGGTTCTGGGTACTGGTGATCCCCGTCGAGGCGACCGCCGCAGCCGCCATCCTGACCAACTGGTTGGGCGGCGCGCAATGGATGTGGGCACTGATCATCGTCGTTGCCCTCACCGCGACCAATCTGATCAGCGTCGGCAACTACGGTGAATTCGAGTTCTGGTTCGCGCTGGTGAAGGTGGTGGCCATCATCGCCTTCATCGGCCTCGGCATCGCAGCCATCCTGGGATGGCTGCCGAACTCCGAAGTCAGTGGCGTGGACCAACTCTGGGCTTCGGGCGGCTTCATGCCGCTCGGCTTCGGCGCGGTGATAGCCGCAATGCTCACCACGATGTTCTCGTTCATGGGATCGGAGATCGTCACCATTGCCGCGGCAGAATCCAAGGACCCGGCGAAGGGAATCACCCGCGCGACGAACTCGGTGATCTGGCGTATCTCGATCTTCTACTTCGGGTCCATCTTCATCATCGTCGCGTTGGTGCCGTGGAACGAACTGGATCCAGCAACGGGCTCGTACCAGTACGTACTTTCCAAGATGGGAATTCCCCATGCAGAGACCATCATGGACATCGTCATCCTGACCGCCGTCGCGTCCTGCCTGAATTCGGCGCTCTACACCGCGTCGCGCATGTTGTATTCGCTCGGTGATCGAGGGGATGCACCTCGGGCGGTCAAGAAGATCACGTCCAACGGAGTGCCGTGGATCGCAGTGATTGCATCGATGGTGCTCGGGTTCCTCGCCGTTGTCGGTAACTACATCCTGCCCGAGAAGCTCTTCACCTATCTGCTGGCAACCACCGGTGCCGTCGCACTGTTCGTCTACCTCGCCATCGCCAGCAGTCAATTGGTGCTGCGACGTCAACTCGACCGCGACGGAGAACGCCCTGCCGTTCGAATGTGGCTGTACCCGTGGCTCACCTACTTGGCCATCGGGTTCATCGTCTTCGTCCTGGTCATGATGGTGGTGCGGCCGGAGCAGCGTTCTTCGATCCTGCTGTCGGCCGTGCTTGCAGCAGTGACGGTGATCGGTGGAGTCCTCGTTCAACGCCGAAACACGCGGCGCGACACTGTGGCCGCCCGCGTGCCCGGTGACTCGGCCTAGATCCCGGCGTACACCTGGCGGTACAGATCGACGATCTGCTCCGCCGTCGGGACGACCGGATTGTTACCTGGGCTGCCGGAGGCGAGAGCCTGCTCGGCCATCAGTGGCAACAGGTCGTCCCACTTCGACTTGTCGATCCCGAACGTTTCCGGTGTGGGAACCTCGACCTCACGGCACAGGGTGACGATCGCATCCTGCAACTTGCCCCCGGCGACCTGATCCGAATCGCCTTCCGACGCCGCACCGAGCGCGCGAGCACAGTCGGCGTAGCGAGCCGGTGCCCCCGTGATCGAGAACGCCGTGACGGCGGGCAACAGCATTGCGTTCGACAGCCCGTGTGCCACATGAAAATGGGCACCGATCGGCCGGCTCATACCGTGCACCAGACAGACGCTTGCGTTGGAGAACGCCATGCCCGCTTGGGTCGAGGCGTGCATCATCGATTCCCGCGCTTGTCTGTCGTCACCGTCTCGATACGCCCGCAGCAACGACGTGCCGATCGTGCGAATCGCGCTGAGCGCCAAACCGTCGGAGATGGGGTTGGCCTTCTTGCTGACGTATGCCTCGATGGCATGCGTCAGTGCGTCGACGCCGGTATCGGCGGTCAGGCGTGCCGGCATCGACATCGTCAGCTCGAAGTCGATGATCGATGCGATCGGCAGAAAGGACAGGCCTGGGCACAACATCTTCTCGTCCGAGGCGACATCGGTGATGATGGTGAACTGGGTTGCCTCCGAACCACTTCCGGCTGTGGTGGGAATGGCGATGATCGGCAGGGCCGGGCCGGTCGAGAGTACGGGGGCTTTGAAGTCCCGCATCGTCCCGCCCTGCACCGCGAGAATGGCCAGCGCCTTGGCTGTGTCCATGGGACTGCCACCACCGAACCCGATGATCGAGTCGGCCGAATGCTGCCGCACCGCCTCGAGGCCGGCGACCAACGAGTCGGTGGTCGGATCCGGGACGGTGCCCGAGAACAGTGCCGGCGTCTTCCCGGCCTCGGTCATGATCTGCATCAAGCGATCCGCCGATCCGTTGCCCGCCATGAACGCATCGGTGACGAGCAGGGGCCGCGATACGGCGAGATCGCTCAGGACCGTACCCAGCTCTTCGACTGCACCGCCGCCCAGCTTGAGAAACCGAGGAAACGAAATATTGGCAACCATGGTGTGCTCCTTCCGCTCAGCTGTTTTCAGGGCTCAGCTATTTTCAGGGAAACCGAGATTGATGCCGCCGTGGCTGGGGTCGAGCCAGCGGCTGGTGACGGCCTTTCCTCGGGTGAAGAAGTGCACTCCTTCGGTGCCGTGTGCGTGGCTGTCGCCGAAGAGGGAGTTCTTCCAACCACCGAAGCTGTAATACGCCATAGGAACCGGGATCGGCACGTTGATGCCGACCATGCCGACCTCCACCTCGTTCTGGAAGCGTCGTGCTGCGCCGCCGTCGTTGGTGAAGATGGCGGTGCCGTTGCCGTAGGGATTGTCGTTGATCAGCTCGAGCGCGTCGGCGTAGGTGTCGACACGAACGACCGAGAGAACCGGTCCGAAGATCTCGTCGGTGTAGACGCTCATCTCGGGGGTGACGTGGTCGATGAGCGTGGGGCCGAGCCAGAATCCGTTCTCTCCACCATCGGCCTTCACACCGCGGCCGTCGACGACGAGGGTGGCTCCGGCGGCTTCGCCTGCATCGACGTAGGAGGCGACCTTGTCTCGGTGGGCCTTGGTGACGAGCGGTCCCATGTCTGCCCCGCGGGTGCCGTCGCCGGTGACCAGCGGTGTGGTGCGTTCGGCGATCTTGGCCACGAGTTCGTCGGCGATGTTGCCGACGGCGACGAGTGCGGAGATGGCCATGCAGCGTTCGCCTGCGGAGCCGAAGCCGGCGTTGACCATGGCGTCGGCGGCGAGGTCGAGATCGGCGTCGGGGAGGACGACGGCGTGGTTCTTGGCACCGCCGAGGGCCTGGACGCGCTTTCCGTTGGAGGTGCCGGTGGAGTACACGTACTGGGCGATGGGGGTCGAACCGACGAAAGAGATCGACTTGATCTTCTTGTTCTCGAGCAGCTCGTCGACGGCCACCTTGTCGCCCTGCAGCACGTTGAACACGCCGTCGGGCAGTCCCGCCTCGGCCCACAGCTTCGCCAACCAGATGCTGGCACTCGGATCCTTCTCGGAGGGCTTGAGGACCACGGTGTTACCGGCCGCGATGGCGATGGGGAAGAACCACATGGGGACCATGGCGGGGAAGTTGAAGGGCGAGATGATGCCGACGGGTCCGAGCGGCTGACGGATCGAGTAGACGTCGACCCCCGTCGACGCGTTCTCGGTGTATCCGCCCTTGAGCAGATGTGCCATGCCGCAGGCGAATTCGACGACTTCCTGGCCACGCGAGATCTCACCGAGGGCATCGGAGAGAACCTTTCCGTGCTCGGCCGTGATGATCTCGGCGAGCTCGTTCTTCTTGGCGTTCAGCAGCTCTCGGAACGAGAACAGGATGGAGGTTCGCTTGGCCAGAGAGGTGTCGCGCCACGCCGGGAATGCGGCGGCGGCGGCGTCGATGACCGCCCGAGCGTCGCCGGTGTCGGCCAGGGCGAGTGTGCCGGTGACCTCGCCGGTCGCGGGGTTGGTGACGGGGGAAGTCCGGTCGGACTTGCCGGAGTAGGTCTTGCCATCGATCCAGTGCGCAATGACGTCGGTCAACGTTCGATCCTTTCCATCGGTGTGTCTCGAGTCTCACTGGTATCGATGCACATGTCAAAGGCCAAAGTCGCAGATTGCCGTGCACAAATGCACAGAGGGATAAGCTGGACGAGTGTTCAACCCAGACCACCTCCGCTACTTTCTCGAAGTGTCGAGGACGGGACGCCTGACCGACGCGTCTCGCACTCTCGGCGTGGACCACACCACCGTCGGCCGTCGTATCACGGCACTCGAAAAGTCGGCCGGACAGCGGCTTTTCGACCGAACCCCGTCGGGTTGGCGATTGACCGAGGCGGGGCGGCGGCTCGTCGGATACGCCGAAACCGTGGAGTCGACGCTCATCGCGGCGTTCGAGGATCAGACGTCCGACACCGGATCGCTGCGTGGCACCGTCCGCATCGCGGCTCCGGACGGCTTCGGAGCCTTCGTCCTGACACCGAAACTCGGCGTACTGCGAGACAAGCACCCTGATCTCGATATCGAATTGGTCACCGCCACTGAGCACAACTCCTTGGCGACAAGGGAATTCGACATCGCAATCACGCTGGAACGGCCGTCGCCGAGATTTGTCGTCACGCGCAGGTTGGCGACGTACTCGCTCGAGCTCTATGCCGCCGAGGAGTATCTTGCGGCGACGTCGCCGATCCACACCGTCGACGACCTCCGGGGCCACACGCTGATTTCGTACGTCGATGCGCTGCTCGATGTTGCGCCCCTGCGAATCCTGGACTCGATCCTGCCCGAGGGTCGCGCGCAGATTCAGACCAACAACATCACCGGGCAGTGGATCGCGGCGAGATCCGGTGTGGGAATTGCGCCGTTGCCCAGCTACATCGGCGAGCCGGACGTGGCGCTCACGTCGGTGCTGCCCGGCGTCGTCTCGGTCGAGCGGACGTATTGGACGGTGGTGCCGCGAGAGCTGACCGGTTTGGCGCGGGTGAAGGCCGTCGACGAATTTCTGCGCTCGGTCGTGACCGACGAGCAGCATCTCTTTCCTGTGCCGCAGTAACTACGGGAGAACTGCACAGCGCGAGATAGCCGGTGGCCGTTCGATTTTGGACGTTTCGATGAGACGGGCGTCTCGTGACGACCGACACACGTGACGGCCACCTCAAACGAGTAGGAATTGGCCTACTGGCGGGTAACAATCGGGTACAGCCAAGTCCGCACTGCGGATCCACTCGAGATTCTGGGGGAATCATGACAATGTTCGTAATGGCAGCCGTCGGCTTCGTAGGAATGGCAATCGCCCTGCTCAACGACGGAAGCGACATCGACTTCCGCAACCGTCAACTCGCGAGCGCATACCGCCAGCGCTGGGCCTGACACACCGGTTCTCTGCACCGGATGGGCAGTTGGCAAGATTCGTGGGATGTGGACACACCCCCGAGCGATCGGCTTACTGATCGGCTACGGTCTCGATCGCGTGTTCGCAGACCCGAAGCGCTGGCATCCGGTCGCAGGGTTCGGCACTACGGCACTGCACGTGGAACGAGTTCTCTACCGTGACAGCAGAACCGTCGGAGTCATACATGCGTCGACGCTGATCGGTTCGGCGGCCGCTATCGGTATCGCCTCGAGCCGCGCCGCCGCCCGCATGGGTGCACCTGTCGAGACGGTTCTGGTCGCGGCCGCCACCTGGGCAGCGCTGGGTGGAACGTCGCTGTCCAGGGTGGGTGGGCAGATGGCCGATTGTCTCGACAGCGATGACCTGGCGGGTGCGCGCGCACTGTTGCCGTCGCTGTGCGGGCGCGATCCGGAATCACTCGACTCCGACGGGTTGGCGCGCGCCGCTCTCGAATCCATCGCAGAGAACACATCCGATGCCGCCGTGGGTGTCCTGGTGTGGGGCGCGTGTGCCGGCGTGCCCGGTATTCTGGCCTACCGCGCGAGCAACACGCTCGACGCCATGGTCGGCTATCGGTCCGAGAAGTATCTGCGCTTCGGTTGGGCCGCAGCGCGAATCGACGACGTCCTGAATTTGGTGCCCGCCCGGGCCACCGGACTGGCGACGGTACTGGCAGCACCTCTGGTACACGGCTCGCCCGTCGAGGCAGCAAAGATGTGGCGTCGCGACGCGTCGAAGCATCCCAGCCCCAATGCCGGTGTTGCCGAGGCCTCGGCTGCAGGGGCGCTGGGACTGCAACTCGGAGGCAGAACGCAGTATCGACACGGCGTCGAGAACCGCCCGACCCTGGGGGACGGGGCCTCGCCCACAGCGCGCGACCTTCGCCGTGCGGTCACGCTGTCGACCCGGGTGCAAGAACTATCGGTGATCGCGTCAGCGATTCTTGCCGTAGCGATCGGCCAGGCGAGGATCCGACGGCACCGTCGGACGTGACGCAGCGCGCGCTCTGGCGCGCTTCTCGCGTCGGGTGGGAAGACTGAATTCTTCTTCTTCGTCGGGTACGGGCTCGTTGTCGGGAGCGGGATCCGGTTCGCCGGACATCGCGTCGGCCATCTCGGCACGAGACATGCGACGCTCCCTGATCTCGGCGCGAACGAAGTACGCCAGACCCAGCGGTGCCATGATGCCGAACGCCAGCCACTGCAGACCGTAGGAGAGGTAGGGCCCTGCATCGGTCTGAGGCAATTCGATCAGGCCCAGTCCGCCCGGTTGATCGTCGTCGAGCTGGAGGTACCCGTCGATCGCATCGACGCCGACCGCTGTGCCGATCTGTTCCGGGTTGATGTTGTAGACCTGCAGGTGACCGTCTTCCTCGATCGGTTCCCGCGACGTGCCCTCGGCTTGGCGCACACGGGCATTGAGCGTTACCTGTCCCGTAGGTGCGGGCGCGAAGTCGGGTGGTCGTGTGCCCTCCACCGGCAGCACGTACCCGCGGTTGACCAGCACGGTGGGCCCACCGTCGATCTCGAACGGGGTGATGACCTCGTACGCGGGCTGTTCACGAATGCTGCGCAGCCGCACCAGCGCCTCGGAATCGACATCGTAGGAACCCGTCGCGATGACGCGGCGCCATTCGTCGTCGGCCGGGAAGCCGTTGGCGGTGAGGATGTCCGAGATGGGTACCGGATCAGCATCGACCGACCGGGTGATCAGGTCGTTGCGTGCAGAGGTCGAGGTGTTTTTGCCGAGCTGCCACGGAGCGAGCACGCTGAAGCACAGAAATGCGAACGCCAGCGCGACGGCGGCCAGCACCAACCACTTCGGACGCAGCAAGAACCCTAACTTCTCCACCCCACCACGGTAGCCGGGTCAGCCGGGGAGCTGAGACCGTGCCCAGTTCAACAGCCCGGGAACCGCACTTTCGATCTGCTCGCGCACCTCGGTGAACGCGGAGTCGGACGAGTAGTACGGGTCGGCGACCGACGAGTCGTCGGCGTCGGGATCGAACGATCGCAGCAGGGCCACTCGATCGGCCGGCGCGCCGAGCTGCAGCAGCGCCTTCGCGTGGCCGGTGTCGAGCGCGACGATCAGGTCTGCCTCCAGATGGTCCGGTCCGACCTGCGCGGCCTCGTGCTCACCGTCGTAGCCATGGGCAACGAGCTCGGCGACGGTGCGGGGATCGGCACCGTCGCCCACATGCCAGCCGCCGGTGCCCGCACTCGACACCCGCACTTCATCGGCGAGACCGGCATCGCGCAGATGCGCGGCGAAGACCTTTTCTGCCATCGGCGATCGGCAGATGTTGCCGGTGCACACGAATGTCACATGCAGTGGCTCGTTCACTGCCCTGCCACCGTGTTCTGCTCGAGCACCGCAGCCAACTCGTCCATGTTCGATGCGGTGAACGCAGCGTCGTCGCTTTCGCCGTCGATGCCGTAGCCCCACTCCACGTACACCGTGGGAATGCCGAATCGTGCTGCACCGTGCACGTCGTGGTCACGATCACCGATCATGATCACCCCGTCGGTGCCACCGTCCGCGTGTTCCACCGGATCGATGCCGAGATTGGACAACGAGTGCGCGATGACATCGGACTTCGCTCGTCGGGTGCCGTCGTTGCTGGCACCTCCGATGAACTCGAAGTATCGAGACAAACCGAAGTGGTCGAGAATGCGAACGGCGAAGCGCTCCGACTTCGACGTCGCCACACCGAGGCGCACTCCTCGGTCCTGCAATCGAGTCAGCACCGTCTCGATGCCGTCGAACGCGGTGTTCTCGGCCCAGCCCCGCTCGTCGTACCGCTCGAAGTACGCCGCCAACGCGCGCTGTGCGGCGTCCTCGTCCAGACCCAGCCCGCGCAAGGTGTCGATCAACGGCGGCCCGACAACCAGTGACAGCTGCTCTTCGGTCGGCTCGGGGGCGTCCACGGAGGCCAACGCATGGCGAAAACCGGCATGAATTCCCGGTGCGGAATCGGTCAACGTCCCATCGAGATCGAACAGGACAACGGACGCGGGGGTAACGGCAGACATGTTCGAAGCCTATCGGTGCGGCCTGCTCGGGAAAGCCTGCGGCTACGCTCGTCGCGATGTCCGATACAACTGCCGAACCCGACGCGCTCCTCCGTCACAGGCCGGATGAGCTCCTTCGTCACCATGGTGATGTGGAGGTCGAGTCCGGATTCGTAGACTTCGCCGTCAACGTGCGCGGCGACGGCCCGCCGGCATGGCTTCGGGACCGGCTGGCCACGGCACTGAGTTCGCTGGGTTCGTACCCGAGCGCTGCGGCCGAGTACGCCGCACGAGAGCAAGTGGCCGCACACCACGGCCGCTCCCCGGACGAGGTGCTGCTGCTCAGCGGCGGGGCCGAGGGCTTCTCGATGCTGCCGCGCTTGGAGCCCTCCCTCGCGGCAACGATTCATCCGTCCTTCACCGAGCCCGATTGGGTGCTGGAACAGGCGGGTGTACCGGTGCATCGGGTTGTCTTGCCGCCGCCTTTCGAGCTCGATCCGATGCTCGTGCCCGATGCAGCCGACATGGTGATCATCGGCAACCCCACCAATCCGACGTCGGTTCTGCATCCATGCGAAGCGGTCCTGAGCCTGCGTCGGCCCGGCCGAACGGTGGTGGTCGACGAGGCCTTCGCCGACGCAGTGCTCGGTGCCGGAGAATCGGTTTCGTCGCAGCGCTCGGATGACGTGGTGGTCCTGCGCAGCCTGACGAAGACGTGGGCGTTGGCGGGGTTGCGGTGCGGATATGCGCTGGGGCACCCTGACGTTCTCACGAGGATGCAGCGCGGCCGCGCGCACTGGCCGCTGGGGAGTCTGCAAATCGAAGCGATCCGCGCCTGCACAGAACCGTTCGCCATCGATCAGGCACGTGCCGAATCCGAACGAATCGATCGCGAACGATCTGCGATGATCGGCCGACTGGGCGCTCTCGGTTTGGACGTCACCGGCCCGGCCCGAGCGCCGTTTCTGCTGGTGCGCTTCGAGGGTGCCGATCTGGTTCGAGAACGCCTGCGCACGATGGGTATTGCGGTTCGGCGCGGCGACACCTTCCCAGGGCTGGATCGCCACTTTCTACGCGTGGCGGTACGGGACTCGCAGCAGGTCGACATACTGGTGAATGCGTTGAGCACCGTTCTGTGAGGAGAGCAACGAATATGGCAGTGACACTGGCGGACGTCATCCAGGTTCTCGACAATGCCTACCCACCACGGCTGGCCGAGAGCTGGGACTCGGTGGGTCTGGTGTGTGGAGACCCGAAAGCTGTTGTGCAGCAGGTTCTGTACACCGTCGACGTCACCGAGGCGGTGGTCGACGAGGCCATCGCCTGGGGTGCCGATCTGATCGTGGCGCACCACCCCCTCCTGCTCAAGGGCGTCGACACCGTGGCGGCCGACACCGCGAAGGGGTCGGTGATCCACCGTTTGATCAAGGCCGACTGCGCACTGTTCACCGCCCACACCAATGCCGACTCCGCCGATCCCGGCGTCTCCGACGCACTCGCCACCGCCCTCGGCGTGATCGACACCAGGCCCCTCGACCCCATTCCTGCTCCTGCACACGACAAGTGGGTGGTCTTCGTACCGACCTCCGACTCGGCCGCGGTACGGCAGGCCCTGTTCGACGCCGGAGCCGGACAGATCGGCGACTACAGCGAAGCCAGCTGGCAGGCGACCGGTCTCGGCCAATTCCGTCCCGGCCCGAATGCGCACCCGACAGTCGGCATTCTCGGTGAGGTGCACACGGAGACCGAGGATCGCATCGAGGTTGTAGCACCCAAAGCGCAACGCGCGCTGGTGCTTTCGGCTTTACGTCACGCCCACCCCTACGAGGAGCCCGCGTTCGACGTCTTCGAGTCCGCGGCTCTGCCGTCGTGTACAGGACTGGGGCGCATCGGAAAACTGCCGAGTCCGATGACACTCGCCGAGTTCACCGACGTCGTTCGGGACGCGTTGCCGGCTACCAGCTGGGGCGTGCGAGCCGCCGGTGACCCCGACGCCACGGTCTCGGTGGTCGCGATGTGCGGGGGAGCAGGCGATTCGTTCCTGTCTGCAGTCGCGCGAACCGACGCCGACGTGTACGTCACCTCGGATCTGCGGCACCACCCTGTCGACGAACATCTGCGTGCGGGTGGGCCCGCGGTGATCGACACCGCGCACTGGGCGTCGGAGTTCCCGTGGTGTGAACAGGCGCGCACCATCGTCGACGCCGCGTTCGGTGACACGGACGGGTGGAGAAGCAGTGTCACCGATGTGCGCACCGACCCCTGGACGCTGTGATCGGTGACCATCGTGACTTGTGAACCCCTGGCGACAGGCGGTCGGAGTCGATCCGGCTTTCTCGGTTTCGAGCAGCCGGTAGGGTGATCTCTTACCAACTTCCATAGTCGCAGGAGTCATCAAGCGTGAACGTCGATCCCAAAGTCCAGGCCTCGCTGCTCGAATTGGCCGGTGTGGATACCGAACTCTCGCAGATCGCCCACCGCCGCAAAAGCCTCCCCGAGCAGCAGGAGGTGGACAAGCTCGAGACCGAGCGCATCACCCGCAAGGACGCGGCCGTGACGGTGCAGATCTCGATGGACGACCTCGATCGGGACATTCGCAAACTCGAGGGCGAGGTCGACGCGGTTCGTCAACGCGAGGCTCGCGACAAGAAGATGCTCGAGAGTGGCACCATCGCACCGAAGCAGATGACGGAGTTGCAGCACGAGCTCGGCAGCCTCGAACGTCGCCAGGGCATCCTCGAGGAGGAATTGCTCGAGGTCATGGAGCAGCGTGAGGCCAGCGAGCGGGACTACGAGCACGCCGGTGCGCAGCTGACGCAGATCGAGGACGAACTCGTCGACGCCGGCCGTCGCCGCGACGACGCCGTTGCAGACCTCGACACCGCCGAGAAGCGCAGCGCCGAGCGCCGCGAGTCCCTGGCTTCGGGGTTGCCCGCGGATCTGCTTGCTGTTTACGAGAAGCAGCGAGCTCTCACCGGCCGCGGTGCGGCGTTGCTGCAGGCTCGCCGCTGCGGTGCTTGCCGGATCGAGCTCGACCGCAACGAGATCGCGAGCATTGCCAACAAGCCGGCAGACGCTCTGATTCGTTGCTCGGAATGCAACGCAATCCTGGTGCGCACCAAGGAATCCGGAATTTGAGCCAGATGTCGCGGGTTGTCGCCGAGGCCGACGGAGGATCGCGGGGGAACCCCGGGCCGGCTGGATACGGCGCAGTGGTGTTCAGCGCCGATCGCTCGCAGGTGCTCGCCGAGCGTCGGGCGTCGTTGGGGGTGGCCACCAACAACGTCGCCGAGTACAACGGCCTGATCGCCGCACTTAGCGCCGCACGTGACGTCGGGGCCCGTGAGGTTGCCGTCCGCATGGACTCCAAGCTCGTCGTCGAGCAGATGTCCGGGCGCTGGAAAGTGAAGCACCCGGACATGATTCCGCTTCAGCGGAAAGCGGCCGAACTGGCTCGCAGCTTCGATTCCGTCACCTACGAGTGGATTCCGCGCGCGCAGAACTCGCACGCCGATGCGCTGGCCAACGAGGCGATGGACGCCGCGGCCGAGGGTGTGGACCTGTCGGAACTGCCCGATGCCGAGCCGGCCGCGAAGAAGCCCGAGTCGCCCGGGTGGACCGGTGCGATGGGGGAGCCCACGCGCCTGCTGCTGTTGCGGCACGGGCAGACCCCCATGTCGGTCGATCGGCGATACTCCGGCCGCGGCAACCCTGACTTGACGGAACTGGGGCAACGCCAAGCAGATTCTGCCGCAACGGTTCTCGGTTCACGGACAGACATCGACGCCATCGTGGCCTCGCCGCTCGCGCGCGCCCAGCAGACGGCCTCAGCGACAGCCGACCGCCTGGGATTGCCCGTCACCACTGTCGACGGTCTCATCGAGACCGACTTCGGCGACTGGGAAGGACTGACGTTCACCGAGGCCATGGAACGTCACCCTGAGGTCCACAAGGCGTGGCGCGGCGACACCTCCGTGGCACCACCGAACGGGGAGAGTTTCGACGCCGTACGTGTCCGCATCGAAGCGACCCGCGACCAGCTGCTCACCGAGTACGCCGGAAAGACCCTTCTGGTGGTCACCCATGTCACCCCGATCAAGATGCTGCTGCAACTTGCTCTCGACGTCGGCCCGTCGCTGCTGTATCGACTGCACCTCGATCTCGCGTCGCTGAGTGTTGCCGAGTTCTACCCCGACGGCGGGGCCTCGGTGAGATTGGTGAACGACACCTCGCACCTGGCTTCGCCGGCCTGAACCGAGGCTCGGTTCCGTGCACGGGATCCGGGCGACAACAGTGACAACAGTCTGGACTCATCTCGTGAGCCGGGTGCTGCGGTGTAGACGATCACCCGCACGTCGGAGCCTGCCGGCTGGAACACGTCCCCATCGAGGACCATCGACCCCACCAGGGGATGGTCGATGTTCTTGCGTGCTCCCCGGTAGGCGGTAGGCCGAGCGTGGTGCCAACGATCGGAGAATTCGTCGCTGCGCGCTCGAAGGTCATGGACGAGGTTGTCGAGCTCGGCGTCGTCGGGATGCGACATTTGTGCCACGCGGAGGTCGCCGACCAGCGCGTCTCGATACTGTTCCCGTTGCCCGGGGTCGACCCACATGGTCGACGTGTCCTCGGTCATCTCGAACCAGACCTGGTTGCGTGAATGTCCGGACAGGTCCATCGGATTGCCCATCAGAGCGGACCATGCCGCGTTCCATCTCAGCAGCCACCAATCGGCCGCGTACACGGCCGTAGGCCACTCGTCGGCTCGGGCCAGCAGCCGGTCGACGCTATCCGGTACCGATCGATCGACGGCCGACGACGGTGCCGCGAGTCCGGCAGCTCGATACAACACTCCGGCATCGGCGAGGTCGAGGCTCAATGCCCGAACGAGAGCAGCGACCACCGCCGCCGCCGGATTCGACGCGCGACCCTGCTCCAGCTGGACCAGGTAGTCCACCGAGATTCCGGCGAGTGTGGCGAGTTCCTCGCGGCGTAAGCCCGAAGACCTCCGAGGCCTGACGGCCGAGTCGGAGGGGACGGGTGCGCTGCGGTCACGCCAGCCACGGAGCACCGACGAGAAACCCGCCGGCCGGCGTCCCTGCTGCTCTACGGTCATCTCACCACTGTGCCACCTCGGCCACGGGCGTCTTCTCGATGAGGACGTGGGTGGTACCGGCAGACCTACCGACAATCGGCATCTTCTCGATCGGGCCGCCGCGCCTTAGCGTCGACGTCATGAGCACAATCACGATGATCACCGGCGGCAACAAGGGAATCGGCCACGAGACGGCACGGCGCTTACAGCGTGCCGACCACACCGTGGTCATCGGTGCCCGTAACCGTGAGCTGGGTCGCGCTGCTGCCGCCGACCTCGGCGTCACTTTCGTCCAACTGGACGTGACCGATCAGGGCAGCGTCGACGCTGCTGCGCGCCAGGTGCGTGCGGACCATGGACGCCTCGACGTCCTGATCAACAACGCAGGAATCACCGGCGCGTTCGTTCCGCTCGAACAAGGATCGGCGGATGACGCCCGAGACGTCTTCGACACCAACGTGTTCGGCGTCATTCGAGTGACCAACGCATTCGTGCCACTGCTGAAGGTCTCGAACCATCCACGAATCGTCAACATCTCCTCGGGTGTCGGATCCATTCAGGACACCATCGAGCACGACTACTTCGACTGGCAGGTGGTGCCGCCGATCTACGCGTCGTCCAAGACCGCCCTCAACATGCTGACGGTGAAGTACGCGCGCGCTCTCCCGATGATGCGAGTCAATGCCGCCGACCCCGGCTACACCCGCACCGATCTCAACGCAGGCAAGGGTGCACACGACGTCACGCAGGGCACCGACGAAATAGTCCGACTCGCCACGATTGCCGACGACGGACCTACCGGCACCGTAGGAAACAAGCAGGGTCTGCTTCGCTGGTGAATCGTGTACCGAGAACACACAGTGCCGCGGCTCGCCATCACGGTCGTCACCGCGGTAGTGCTTCCGGCGTTGCGGACATCCGCTCTATGGTCGAGGTGTGGGAGATATCGAAATCCGGTTGGCGAGGTCCGACGAAAACGAGACGATCTCGGCACTCGCACTTCGGTCGAAGGCCTACTGGGGATACTCCGAGGACTTCCTGCAGGCATGTCGTGTGGAGTTGACGTACGACTCGGCGGTGTGCGGATCGGGTCGGATGTGGGTGGCCGTCGTCGGCTCGTCCGAGCCTGAAAGCTCCGTCGTCGGTTTCAGCTTGCTCGGGGGTGAAGCCCCCGCCGGTGAACTGACGGCACTCTTCGTGGATGCGAGTTCCATCGGAACCGGCTGTGGTCGAAAATTGCTCGAGCACACGATCAGTGAGGCTCGTGCGCAGGGATTCGAGCGTCTGACGCTCGACGCGGATCCCGGAGCCGAATCGTTCTATCTCCACTTCGGTGCCGTCCGCATCGGTACTGCTGTGAGTGGGTCGATCCCCGGGCGAGAACTGCCACGGCTCGAGATTGTCTTGTGACGAGGAGCGTGCGGGCACCGTTGGCAACAGTCGAGAATCCTCGGCCGGTCGACAACTGAAGATGTAGGCACGGTGCCCCGGCTCGTTGGGGGCCGGTTCGGTCACATCAGCACACCACGGGGCACCTCGATGCGCTCACCCGTTGCCCAGCGGAACTCGTGGGATACCGAGGCCGAAATTGCGTCGTCGATGTCATCCGAGTTGCCGACCCGCCCGAGCGCGGTGTGCTCGGACGACCTGTGCTCCCGGGGATGGCCGGATGGCACGACGAGGCTTAGATCTGCAACGCGAGCCACAGGCCCGCCACTGCGCCGATGATGGTCAGTGGAGTGGTGATGACGCCGAGAACGGTGAAGGTGCGCAGGTCTGCCGGCTCGTCGTTGGCCGATGCGACGCGTCGCCACAGCATGATCGCCAGCGACCCGACGTAGGTGAGGTTGGGGCCGAGGTTCACCCCGATCACCATGGCCAACAACAACGCTGGGGGAGCGTCGGCACCGAACGCGGCCAGTAGCAGCAGGGTCGCGGGCAGGTTGTTGACGATGTTCGACGCCACCGCCGCAATGGCAGCCGCGGCCAGCAGGGACACGAAGGTGGTGTCGGACGGCAGAATTCGCGCCAGCCAGTCGCCGATCGGGCCCGTCGTCACGCCGAGGACGACGATGCCGAGCAGAAAGACGAAGCCACAGAACGGCAGATCGGCACCGCGCAGAATGGCGCGAGGTGTGGTGTGCCGAGCTCGAAAAGCCGGGATCGCGAGCGCAATGGACCCCACCGCAGCCACCCAGAACGGTTCGATGTCGAACAGTCCCGCCACGGCGAAGCCGACGAGTGTCGCACCGAGGATGAGGAGCGTACTGCGAGGTGCGGGCACGTCGTCGGTGCTCTGCGCGGTCGGGGTGTCCGTCGGTGTCGCGGTGCCGGTCAGATCCTTGCGGAAGAAGATCAGGAACACCGCCAGTTCGATGGCGACCGCGAAGATCCACGGCAGTGCCATCAGGGCCGTGAAATGCAGGAAGGTCAGTCCGGTCGCAGCGAAGGCCAGCAGGTTGGTCAGATTGGACACCGGCAGCAGAGTCGACGCCGAATTGGACAGGTGCGCAGTGGCATAACTGTGCGGACGCGGCGACATCCCCAGGATGCGAGCGGCACCGATGATGGCCGGTGTCAGTAGAACCACGGTCGCGTCGAGGCTCAGTACGGCTGTGGTTGCCGCAGCAGCTGCGAACACGAGGGTGAGCAGTCTGCGGGGGCTGCCCTTGGATCCGCGTCGTAGCTTCGCGGCGATCCAGGTGAACACGCCGAGGGCATCCGACAGATGCGCCAGGATCAGGATGAACGCCAGAAAAACGACGGTGGGAGCGAGTTCGAGTACCTGCTCCCGAGCGGCGTCGAGGCTGACGAGCCCGACGAGAAGAACAACTGCTGCCGCTGGAAGTGCGGCGACGATTTCGGGGAGACCGCGCGGGCGAACGATGGCGAAGACGAGAACGGCGGCGACCAGTGCCGCAGCGAGAACGGTCACGCGAGAATTTTCACGAGAGTGCGAACGTTCCGTGTGGTGGTCGTGGCCTTGTACTTCGCCTTCGCCGTGGCTTTCCCGAACGTGCTGTCGGTGGTGTTGCCCTTGCGCACCTCCCAGTAGAGCACGCTGTTCCCCTCGGCAATCCTCTCGAGCTCGGGGTCGAGTTTTCCTGCAAGAGCGGACAATTCGGTCAAATGGGTATCGTCGCTACCGAACACCACATAAGGATGCCAGCCTTCCCGTTCGGCGTCGAACGGGTATGACTCCACCATCGCCCCCAGCGCTGGGACGTCGAGTACGACAACCCAGGCTTGGTAGCCGAACACCTCGGCGAGCGTGCTCTCGACTTGTGCCTTCAAAGCGGCAGCGCTCAGCGGCGACTGCAGCAGTACATTGCCGGTCGCCAGAATCGTGCGGACATTCGTGAAGCCGGCCGAGGCCAAAGCAGCACGGAGATCGACCATCTTGATGTTGATACCGCCGACGTTGATGCCGCGCAGCAACACGACCCATTCACTCATGGACAGAACTGTAGTGATGCGCTCGAGAAAACCATTGAAGTCAGTAGTTAGTAACCAGTAACTTGAAGGCATGGCGCAGCGAGGACGGATGACAGGCCCGCACCGACGGCAGCAAATACTGCGGATAGCGGCAGACGAATTCGCTTCGTCCGGACTGCACGGCGGTTCGACCGACAGGATCGCCCGCGAAGCAGGTATCACCCAGGCCTACATCTTTCGAATATTCGGAACCAAGAAGGCACTGTTCTCAGAACTGGTCGTCGCGTCCTTCGATCGGTTGGCGGACGGAATGCGCGAAGCTGCCGGAACGGACACCGGGCAACAGGCGTTGGCCGCGATGGGGGAGCGCTATTACTCCATGCTCGAGGATCGAACCTCACTCCTGCTTCAGCTGCAGGGGATCGCCGCGTGTGGCGACTCCGAGGTGAGGGACGCCGTTCGAGAGGCATTCGGCCGGATGTGGAACACCGTCGTAGAGGTCACCGGTCTCGACGCAGTGACCGTCAAGGCATTTCTGGCGTTCGGCATGCTGCTCAACAGTGGCGCGGCCATGCAGATTCATGAGGTCGACCAACCCTGGGCGAACGGAGTGGGCACTCGCATCCACGCCGGATTGTTCGACCACATCACCAGCGATACGAACCGATGACCGCGGACGCCGACGGCCGCGGAGAGCGCCTGTTGGTACCCGCGCTGGTGTTCGTCGGAGTGGTCGTCGCTGCTGTCGGTAGCCTCGGTGCCCCGCTGATCACCAGTGTCGCAACCACATTCGATGTCTCGCTGTCGAGTGCACAGTGGACGTTGACGCTGGCCTTGTTGACAGGCGCCGTGACCACGCCGCTGCTCGGTCGGCTGGGTTCCGGTCCGTATCGACGTGCGGCCATCCTCGTCACGCTCGCCGTCGTGTCGGTCGGCGGAGTTCTGACTGCACTGCCGCTGTCCTTCGCTTGGTTGCTCCTCGGCCGCGCGGCCCAGGGAGTGGGGCTGGCACTGACCTCGATGCTGATGGGTGTTGCACGAGATCATTTGTCCAGCAGTCGGTCTGGTTCCACCATCGCGCTGCTGTCGGTTGCATCGACCGCGGGTGTCGGTGTGGGCTACCCGATGTCCGGGTTTCTGACCGACCACGGTGGGATTCGCGCCGCCTACGGATTCGGTGCTGCACTGACGGTCATGGCGCTGGTGGTTGCTCTGAAGGTGATTCCACCCTCGCCGCAGAAGCGCTCGACTGGAATCGACGTTCCAGGTGCACTGCTGCTCGCGGTCGCCCTCTCCCTGGTGCTGATTCTTGTCAGTGAGACTGCGCTGTGGACGAGCCACCCATGGGCGGTGGGGACACTGGCCACAGTCGCGGTCGTCAGTGCGGGCATGTGGGTCCGCGTCGAACTCGAGAGCTCGGCACCGCTCGTCGATCTCCGGTTGCTCCGCCATCGAGCTGTGGTCGGTGCGAATGGAGCGATGTTTCTGGGCGGCATCGGCATGTATCTCCTGCTCACCATCGTGACGCGGTTCGCGCAGACGCCTGCCGGCGCCGGATACGGCTTCGGGCTCGACGCCTTCGCCGCCGGACTGGTCCTGGTTCCGTTCTCGGTGTTCGGGTTTCTTGCGGGCAAGCTGGTTCCCCGCGCATTACGTCGGGTGGGGTCTGCCCACGCTCTGACGTTCAGCGCGCTCGTCGTTGTGGGAGCCCTCGCCCTGTTCGCTGGAACCCGCACCAGCGTCCTGGAACTGTGTGCGGCGATGGCTGTTCTGGGCTTCGGCGTCGGTAGCTTCTCGGCTGCGCTGCCGGCCGTCGTTCTCTCCGTCGTACCTTCTGAGGAGACCTCGAGTGCAATGAGTATCACCCAGGTGGTGCGCAGTGTCGGATTCGCGTTCGGTAGTGCGATCGGTGGGCTCGTGTTGGGCACGGGGACCAGTGCAGGGTCCATCTTTCCCTCGGAGGGGGCCTACACGTCGGCAGCCTGGGTGGGCGCAGCCGTCACCGCTGCCGCGGCCGTCGTGAGTGCCACTGTTCTTCGTGGCCGGGCAGTCGCCGGACATCCGACGTGAGCCGGGTAGAGTACGCAACCGCGAACGAGTTGGCCGGACGGCTGCGGCTCGGAGGACCGGCGGATCAGTTCCGTCGCGCTTCGGGCCGAGGAAAGTCCGGACTCCACAGAGCAGGGCGGTTGTTAACGGCAACCCGAGGTGACTCGCGGGACAGTGCCACAGAAAACAGACCGCCTGCGGATCGGTTCTTCGGAATCGAACTGCAGGTCAGGGTGAAACGGTGCGGTAAGAGCGCACCAGCACCCCAGGTGACTGGGGTGGCTAGGTAAACCCCGCCCGGAGCAAGGTCGAAGGCTGCACCGCGCAAGGGGTGCAGCTGCGCAGGTGCTCGAGGGCTGCTCGCCCGAGCCTGCGGGTGGACTGCTCGAGGTACCCGGCAACGGTGTGCCCAGATGGATGGTCGTCGAAGTCGAACCTGCGAAAGCAGGAACGGCAGACAGGATCCGGCTTACAGGCCGACTCGTTCGCACTCACTTTTCTCGCAGTTCTCCTGCCGCGTCGCTCCATGGGGCACACTGGAAGTCATGACCGACGACGACACCTCCTGGTACTACGACATCAGCACCAAGCAGGTTGTGCAGGGCAAGGAGACCAACGCCCTCGACCGCATGGGCCCGTATCCGGACAAGGCCACCGCAGAGCAGGCGCTGAAGATCGCAGCCGCGCGCAACAAGGCCGCCGACTCCGACGACGACTGGAACAACTGACGGTGCTGCTCACCCGGCTGAGGGCTCCGAACTTCGATTTCGAGGCCATCAGATCCGAGTTCGGTCTGTCCGATGTCTTCGAGGCAGCGGTGTTGCGCGAAGCGCAGGACGCCCGAGATCTGCACGCCGACAACAGGATCGACCGCACCGACATTCCCTTCGTCACCATCGACCCGCCCGGCTCGAAAGACCTCGATCAAGCCGTCCACATCGAGAAGACGTCCAACGGATTGGTGGTGCACTACGCGATCGCCGACGTGGGTGCGCTGGTGATGCCGGGGGGAGCGCTCGACGTGGAAACCCGCCGACGTGGCCAGACGTTCTATCTGCCCGACGGATCTGTTCCGCTGCACCCACGCGAGCTGTCGGAGGGCTCCGGAAGCCTGTTGGAGGGACAGACTCGCTGCGCCGCGCTGTGGACCATCGAACTCGACGACGTCGGCGAAGCAGCTGCCTGGACGGTCACCCGCGCGCTGGTGCGATCTGTCGCCCGGCTGGACTACGCCGGAGTGCAAGCCGACGTCGACGCGGGAACTCCGCATCCCTCGATCGCCGCCTTGGCAGAATTCGGATCGCAACGGGCGAACGCGGCCAGACGCCGCGGAGCAATCGACATCACGCTGCCCGAGCAGGAAGTGGTGCCCGACGGGCCGGGCTGGCGGATCGTCCTGCAACCACGCACGGCGGTGGACGGTTGGAACGCCGAGGTATCGCTGTTGACGGGAATGTGCGCCGCCAGGATCATGCTCGACGCCGGCATCGGCATCGTTCGTACCCTTCCACCCGCCCCGGGCGAGGCCGTCGAAACCTTGAAGAGTACCGCTACTGCCCTCGGAATCGATTGGCCTGCTGGAGCATCTGCGGGCGCGGTACTGGCCGGCCTGCCCGCCGACGAGCCGTCGACACTGGCGATGATGAGCCAGGCGACCGGGTTGCTGCGCGGAGCGGACTACCTCGCGTTCGATCGCACGACCAGCGCTGCCGCCGGTGACGCAACGGTCGAGCATTCGGGAATCGGTGCGCCGTACGCCCACGTGACAGCACCGCTGCGACGGCTGTCCGATCGCTTCGCCACCGAGGTATGCCTGGCCGTCGTAGCCGGATCGGCGGTGCCGGAATGGGCGACGCAGGCCCTACCCGAGCTACCGGCGATCATGCGTGGATCCGATTCTGCAGCGTCGAAGGTCGACCGTGCATGCGTAGACCTCACCGAGGCACACGTACTGAAAGATCGAGTGGGCGAGACATTCGATGCGGTCGTACTTCGCGGTGCCGAGGGCAAGCGAGATGCCGAGGTACTCGTGTCGGATCCCATCGTCATCGGCAAGTGCGACGGCGAACCTCCTGCGGGGGAGTCGGTGACGGTCCGGTTGACCCAGGCCGACACCGACTCGCGCAGGATCGCTTTCGGCTACGCGCCCGTCACGGCCTGAAGCGGTCGGTCGCCTCGACGAGGTGGTGCACGATGCCCGGCTCGGCCGCTGAGTGCCCTGCATCGTCGACGATCACCAGATCTGCACTGGGCCATGCTTTGTGCAGGGCCCACGCACTCGTTGCGGGGCACACGACGTCGTAGCGGCCCTGCACGATGACGCCCGGAATGTCGCCGAGCAGGTGCGCGTCGCGCAGCAATTGATCTTCGTCGAGAAAGGCATGGTTTCGGAAGTAGTGGTTCTCGATGCCGGCGAATGCGCGCGCAAATCGGGGGTCCGAATTGTCCTGCACTGCATCCGGTTTCGGCAGCAAGTAGCTGGTGGCTGCCTCCCAGGAGGACCACGCCACCGCGGCCCTCGTCGCTACCTCTGTGTCCTCGGACATCAGCTGTCGGTGATACGCCTCGACGAGATTGCCGTCGCGCTCGCTCTCCGGAATGGGCGCGAGGAACTGCTCCCACAGATCGGGGAAGATGTTGCCGGCACCGCCGCCGTAGTACCAGTCGATCTCCGACGGCCGTACGAGAAAGATTCCTCGGAGGATCAGTCCGCGCACGCGATCGCGGTGCGACTGGGCGTACGCCAGTGACAGAGTCGAGCCCCACGAACCGCCGAACACCAACCACGTGTCGATGCCCAGATGCTCCCGGAGCTTTTCCATGTCCGAGATCAACCGATCGGTGGTGTTGACCGACAGATCGGCACCGTCGGCGATGTGCGGGGTCGACTGCCCGCAACCCCGCTGATCGAACAACACGATCCGATAGGCCTTCGGATCGAAGTAGCGCCGCTGCAACGGATTGGTGGCACCGCCCGGACCGCCGTGCACGAATACCACCGGCGCACCGTCGGGATTGCCCGATGTTTCCCAGTAGATCCGTTGGCCGTCGCCGACATCGAGGTGGCCGGTCTCGGTGGGGTCGATCTCGGGGTAGAGAGAACGCATCCTAGAAGCCCACCAGACCCGACGCCAGGTCCGGAATGTCGAGCGAACGGATGGCCTCGTCTCGAACGTCCGAACACGTTTCCTTCGTGACGTCGTCGACGATCGCTCGGTTCTGCACCACCTGCAGGTTGATGACGCCACTCTGCGCCGCCCACGTCTGCACCAGAATGTTCAACCCGCCGCGGCCGAGCGTGGGCCCCTGCACGCGCCAATTGGACAGCTGCGCTTCCAGATCGGTGCACAACTGCTGCTTCTGGGCATCGGTGATCACCGCTTCCGCGGGAGTCGTGGTGACCGTAGTGGTCGGCGCGACCGTTGTCGTCGAGGACGACGAACCGGTGTTGGTGGTGTCGGTGCTGCAGGCGCCCACGAGAGTGAGCAGCGCAGCCGCACCGGCCAGTGCGACTGCGCTTCTACCTGCGATGGACGTAGTACCCCGTCTGGTTGTCATGGCCTCGAGTGTGCCATCCGAACCGGAAAGATCAGTAGCTGTGTTCGGGTCCGGGGAACACGCCCGAGCGCACCTCGGACAGGTACGTGGTTGCCGCAGTGCGCAGTGAGTCGCCGACGTCGGCGAACTTCTTGACGAACTTCGCGGTTTTGCCGTTGGTGTATCCGGCCATGTCCTGCCACACCAGGACCTGTGCGTCGCATTCGTTGCCCGCGCCGATGCCGACCGTGGGAATCGTCAGCTTTCGGGTGACCTGACCGGCGATGTCGGCGGGAACCATCTCCATGACGACGGCGAACGCACCGGCCTCCTGAACCGCGATTGCGTCGGCCACCAGCTGCTCGGACGCGTCGCCGCGGCCCTGCACCCGGAAGCCGCCGAGGGTGTTGACACTCTGCGGGGTGAAGCCCACGTGGGCCATCACCGGAATACCCGCAGCGGTGATGGCGGCGATCTGCCCGGCGACGCGCTCGCCGCCTTCGAGCTTGACCGCGCCTGCGAGGCCTTCCTTCATGAACCGAACTGCGGTCTCGAGAGCCTGCTGCGGTGAGGCCTCGTAGGTGCCGAAGGGCAGGTCGGCTACAACGAGAGCGTGCGGCGCACCGCGGACGACTCCGCGGACCAGCGGAAGCAGTTCGTCGACCGTGATCGGGACGGTGGTGTCGTAGCCGTAGACGACGTTCGCTGCGGAATCGCCGACGAGGAGCACCGGAACACCGGCTTCCTCGAAAATGCGCGCACTGGAGTAGTCGTACGCGGTGAGCATTCCCCAGCGCTCACCCTCTGCCTTCATCTGCAGCAGGTGATGGGTGCGGGTCTTGCGGGTCAAACCGGTGGCGGGTACGTCCTGAGAAGAGCCGCCGTACACAGCAGTTTCGGACATCTTTGTCCCTTTCTGGTCCTCGAGGCCCGCTCGGCGGGTCCCCGGGATGGGGTGTGATGACATCGAGAAGTCTGCCACCGCGCACGACCTGCCGGAGCGCTCCGGGCAGTGCAATTCGTCACACTCGATCGGGTTCCGCGTAGTCCCGCCATCCGTTGGTGATCGGCATCCGGCGATCGCGCCCGAAGGCGCGCGAGGTGACCTTGCTGCCGATCGGATACTGACGCCGCTTGTACTCCGACGCATCGACCTTGCGGAGAATATCCGCGACCACCACCGCGTCGAAACCGGCCGCGACGATGTCGTCGAACCCCTGATCGTTGTCGACGTACCTGAACAGGATCGCGTCGAGTTCGTCGTAGTCGGGCAACGAGTCGGTGTCGAGCTGCCCCGGTCTGAGCTCGGCGGACGGCGGCTTGTCGATGCTCGATTCGGGGATAGGAGGAATGTCTCCGCGGTCGGCAGCGGACTTGTTCCGCCACCGCGCCAACTCCCACACGAGCGACTTCGGTACGTCCTTGATCGGCGCGAAGCCGCCGACCGCATCGCCGTAGATGGTCGAATAGCCAACGGCCAGTTCGGATTTGTTGCCGGTGGCCAGAACCAGATGGCCGAATGTGTTCGACAGTGCCATCAGTGTCATGCCGCGGCAGCGCGCCTGAATGTTCTCCTCGGCCAGTCCGGTCAGGTGCAGCTGGTCGACGAAGGAGGCGACCATGTCGGCAATGGGCTCGACGCTGAAGTGGATACCGGTGCGCGACGCAAGATCTTCTGCATCGGTGCGGGAGTGACCCGAGGAGTACGTCGACGGCATCGCGACGGCGTGCACTGCATCGCTACCGAGGGCGTCGACGGCGATGGCCGCAACCACCGCCGAGTCGATCCCACCCGACAGTCCCAGAGTCACCGAACGAAAGCCGTTCTTGTGCACATAGTCTCGCAAGCCGGTCACCAGAGCGCCCCACACCTGTTCCTCCGCGCAGGCAACGTCGGAGAGGAACGGCTCGGCTCGCTGCCAGCCGGTGATCGCGACGTCGGGAAGCGGTACCCGATCGATGCTCCAACCGGGTACAGCTTCGGCGTTCGGACGTGGATCGGTGGGCGCGTCCACGTCGACGATCAGCAGATGCTCGACGAATTGCGGGGAGCGTCCCCACGTGGAACCGTCGGGACCGATGACGAAGCTCGCCCCGTCGAACACCAGCTCGTCCTGTCCGCCGACCACGTTCACGTAGGCGATCGGGACGCCGATCTCGTTGGCCCGGCGCGCGGCGATGGAGTGCCGTACCTCGTTCTTGCCCTGCTCGAAGGGGCTGGCGTTGAGGCAGAGCAACATGTCGACACCCGCTGCCCCGTAGGCCGCTACCGGCCCGCCTGACTGCCAGATATCCTCGCAGACAACAACTCCGAGCCTGAGCTCGTTCACCTCGACGATGCTCAAGCGCGATCCGGGAGCGAAATAGCGGGCCTCGTCGAACACTCGGTAGGTGGGGAGGGAGTGCTTGTCGTAGCGAGTTGTCACCCGTCCGTCGACGATCACCGCGGCGCTGTTCCGCGAGCCCTCGGCATCGCGATCGAGGTAGCCCACCACCACGATGCGGTCGCCGCATCCGGCGGCATCGAGCGCAGTGGCCAATTCGGTGAGTGCTCGGGCGGATGCGGCGGCGAACGACGGCCGCAGAGCCAGATCCTCGACCGGGTATCCCGTCAGAGCCATCTCGGGAAACAGCACCACGTTGGCACCGTCGTGAGCGGCGCGGACCGTCCACTCGACGATTGCGGCGGAGTTCGCCGCGAGATCGCCGACGACGGAGTTCGTCTGGGCAAGGGCGAGTCGGAGGGCCTGCACCACGTAGACGCTAGTGCTCGGCGGCCGTCCCTGCCGGGCAGCGAGAATGGAGTGTGGTCGGAAAGACCTGGCACGATCGTGCCATGAGAACGCGCACCAGGAACACGGCCGTGGCGCTGTCCGCAGTTGCCGTGTTGCTCGCAGGCTGCTCCGGCTCCGAGCCCACCGCCGCACCGGAGTCCTCCGCCGGGCCCGAGGCATCATCGCCGGCATCGGTTGCCGGTCCGGTTCCCGCAGGTCTCGAGGCGTTCTACAACCAGACTCTCCAGTGGGAGTCCTGCGATCGGTACAACACCGACGGTAGCGAGCTGGGCGACTCCGTCGAGTGCGCGATGGTCACCGTGCCGCTCGACTACGCCGATCCCGCGGGCACGACCATCGAGGTCGCCATATCCCGGACCCGGGCGGCAGGCGAGAAGATCGGATCGATCCTGATGAACCCCGGCGGTCCCGGCTCGTCGGGTTTGTATCTGGCCACGCAGGCAGACGGCACCGCCGTTGCGGACCGCTTCGATCGCGTCGGGTTCGATCCTCGCGGAATCGGGGCCTCCGAACCCGAAGTGCGCTGTCTGACGTCCGAGGAGGTCGACGAGGAACGCCGCGAGCCGGACGTCGACGTCAGCCCCGAGGGCATCGCGGCCACCGAGGCCGAGCATCGGGACTATGCCGCCCAGTGCGTCGACCGCACCGGAGCCGATGTGCTCGAGCACGTCGGCACCAGGGAAGTGGTGCGCGACATGGACGTCATCCGGGCAGTTCTGGGGGACGAGAAGCTGACCTACGTCGGCTACTCCTACGGCACTCGCATCGGCACCGCGTACGCCGAGGAATTCCCGTCGAACGTTCGGGCGATGGTGCTCGACGGTGCGCTCGACCCCGATCAGTCACCCGTCGACGAGGCAGTCGCCCAGGGCGCGGCGTTCCAGACCGCGTTCGATCAGTTCGCCGCCGACTGCGCACAGACCGACACCTGCCCGCTCGGAACCGATCCGGCTCGAGCTGTCGCACAGTTTCGATCCTTGGTCGACCCACTGATCGACCGGCCCGCCGAGACGACCGATCCACGTGGCCTCAGTTACGACGACGCGATCACCGGGGCTCAGCAGGCTCTGTACTCGCAGCAGCTGTGGCGGCTGCTGCGGGCGGGATTGAACGAACTACGCGACGGTCGAGGCGATACCTTGCTCCGTCTCGCCGACACCTACTCCGGGCGGCTGGAGGACGGTAGCTACACCAACATCGACGACGCGTTCAATGCCGTCCGATGTGTGGACGGACCGCCGACCACGGACCGAGCAGCGGCCGACGAGGCCGACGCCAGGTTCCGCGCCGCCGCGCCGTATCTGGACGACGGCCGAGCCACGGGCAACGCGCCGCTCGACCTGTGCGCGTTCTGGCCGGTGCCGAATACGAGCGACCCGCACATCGTCGATGTCGAGGGCCTGCCGACGCTGGTGGTGGTGTCGACGACCAACGATCCGGCCACTCCGTATCAGGCCGGAGTGGAACTGGCTGCGCAGCTGCGAGGCAATCTCGTGACCTACGACGGCACCCAGCACACGGTGGCGTTCTCGGGCGTGGGCTGCATCGACGATCCGCTGGTGAATTACCTCGTCGATCTGGTCCCGCCGGGTGACGGATTGCGCTGCTGACCTGCTACCTCACCTGCCGCGATGTGGGCAGAGAGTTTCACGAAGTGAGACTGAATTCACGATGTAACACAGATTTAACTCCGTTTGCTTACTCTCGCGTTCATGGATCGTCAAAAGGAATTCGTGCTCCGGACTCTCGAAGAGCGCGACATTCGTTTCGTCCGCCTCTGGTTCACCGACGTCCTCGGGTATCTGAAATCGGTGGCCATCGCCCCAGCCGAGCTCGAAGGGGCGTTCGACGAGGGGATCGGCTTCGACGGTAGTGCCATCGAAGGGTTCGCTCGAGTCTCCGAGGCCGACACCGTCGCCAAGCCCGATCCCTCGACGTTCCAGATCCTGCCGTGGTCCACCAGCAAGGGCCACCAGCACTCGGCGCGGATGTTCTGCGACATCGCCATGCCCGACGGTTCGCCGTCCTGGGCCGACTCTCGCCACGTGCTGCGTCGCCAGTTGAGCAAAGCCGCAGACCTCGGATTCAGCTGCTACGTGCACCCCGAGATCGAGTTCTTTCTGCTCAAGGATGCCCCGCAGGACGGCTCACCGCCGACCCCTGCCGACAACGGCGGTTACTTCGACCAGGCCGTGCACGATTCGGCCCCGAACTTCCGCAGGCACGCCATCGATGCGCTCGAGTCGATGGGCATCTCGGTCGAATTCAGCCACCACGAGGCCGCGCCAGGACAGCAGGAGATCGATCTGCGGTACGCCGACGCGCTGTCGATGGCCGACAACATCATGACCTTCCGCTATGTGGTCAAGGAAGTCGCCATCGAGGAGGGTGTGCGTGCGACGTTCATGCCCAAGCCGTTCAGCGACCAGGCCGGCTCGGCGATGCACACACACATGAGCCTTTTCGAGGGCGACGCCAACGCCTTCCACAACCCGGACGACCCGATGCAGCTCTCGGAAACCGGCAAGTCTTTCATCGCAGGCATCCTCGAGCACGCCAACGAGATCAGCGCCGTGACCAACCAGTGGGTCAACTCCTACAAGCGTCTGGTGCGCGGCGGCGAGGCACCGACCGCCGCATCGTGGGGACCGGCCAACCGCTCGGCCTTGATCCGCGTGCCGATGTACACCCCGAACAAGGCTTCGTCTCGGCGCGTCGAGATTCGCAGCCCCGACTCGGCCTGCAACCCGTACCTCGCCTTCGCGGTGCTGCTCGCGGCCGGTCTTCGCGGAATCGAGAAGGGGTACACCCTGCCGCCCGAGGCCGAGGAAGACGTGTGGGCACTGACGTCCGCCGAGCGTCGCGCCATGGGATACAAGGAACTGCCGGGCAATCTCGATCAGGCGTTGAACGCGATGGAAGGGTCCGAACTGGTCGCAGAAGCGCTGGGCGAGCACGTGTTCGACTTCTTCCTGCGCAACAAGCGTCGTGAGTGGGAGGAATACCGCAGCCACGTCACGCCGTACGAGCTGAAGGCCTACCTGGGTCTGTAGAGCAGCGGGGTCTTTTGACAGACCGGCGTCGTCATGGGCTACGTTCTACTCGATCGTGAATGTAGTTCCGATGCCGGCGCGGGCACCCTCGCGTCGCATTACCGACGACGGGGTAAAACTGTGGCACGCCGAGGTGGACTGTAGATGGTGCGTCCTCCGACTTCCAGATCCGTCGTTCCTGGACCGGGCCGTCTCGGTTTGGTCGAAGAAACTGCGCCGTCCGATCTGCGCACTCTCGGTTGGACCGATGAGGACAGCCTCGAGCTGCTCTGGTCGCTGTCCCGCGCGCCCAATGCCGACCTTGCGCTCCGCACCCTGGTACGCTTGTACGAGTCGCTCGGTGCCGGTTGGTCGGAGTTCGACACGGCGCTGCGCACGGACAAGGGATTTCGCGGGCGCATCCTCGGGCTCGTCGGCGCATCGAGTGCGCTCGCCGATCACCTCGTTGCAGACGACAGCACCTGGCGTTTGCTGCTGACCAAGGAAGGTCAGGGCACTGGGGTCTCGGCGAAGATCGAACTCCCCAGCAAGGCGACACTGGTTGCGGAGCTCCTCGAGGTGGTCGGGGCCGAGCCCGAGACCGGACCCCATGCCGCACCCGATCTGTACCGGGCGTCGATCACCGGACCGCCCGCCGTGATCGCTCTGCGCAAGAAGTACCGCGACCAGATCATGGTGTTGGCCGCGTACGACCTCGCCGCGACTGTCGAGAACGAGCCCGTCCTGCCGTACACGGTGGTCGGATCGCAGCTCTCCGACATGGCCGACGCGGCCCTCACCGCGGCACTTGCCGTCGCCGTCGCAACCGTGTGCCCCGATGCGCCGTGTCCGACGCGCTTGGCCGTCGTCGCGATGGGCAAATGTGGTGCGCGCGAACTCAATTACGTCTCCGACGTCGATGTCGTGTTCGTCGCCGAGCCGGCAGACTCGCAGGCGAGCCGCATCGCGGGTGAGATGATGCGCATCGGATCCTCGGCCTTCTTCGAGGTGGATGCCGCGCTGCGACCCGAGGGCAAGCGCGGCGAACTTGTCCGCACCTTGGATTCGCATGTGGCGTACTACAAGCGGTGGGCCAAGACCTGGGAGTTCCAGGCTCTGCTCAAGGCCAGGCCGATGACCGGTGACATCGCACTGGGCAACGATTACGTCGACGCGGTCAACCCGATGGTGTGGCTGGCGAGTCAGCGCGAGGACTTCGTTCCGGAAGTGCGCGCAATGCGTCGTCGCGTCGAAGAGATGGTGCCGCCGGAGCTCCGCGAACGCGAGATCAAACTCGGACGCGGCAGTCTGCGAGACGTCGAATTCGCCGTCCAGCTACTGCAATTGGTGCACGGTCGAACCGACGAGTCGCTGCGCGTGCTCGGTACGACCGACGCCCTGACCGCGCTCACCGAGGGCGGGTACGTCGGCCGCGACGATGCCGCGAATCTGACGGCGTCCTACGAGTTCCTCCGACTGATCGAGCACCGCCTGCAGATGCAGCGAATGCGGCGCACACACACCCTGCCTCCGCAGGACGACGAGGAAGCGCTGAGGTGGTTGGCCCGTTCGGCGCACATGCGGCCCGACGGCAATCGCGACGCTCTCGGTGTGCTGAACGCCGAGATCAAGAGGAATGCCCAGCGCATCAGGCGGCTGCACGCCAAGCTCTTCTACCGGCCGCTGCTGGACTCGGTGGTCAAGTTCGACTCCGAGACAGTGCGTCTGACACCCGACGCGGCGACGCGTCAGCTCGCGGCCCTCGGCTACGCGACCCCGCAGAACGCACTGGGGCACTTGCGGGCGCTCGTCGGCTCGGGCACTCGGCGCGGCCAGATTCAGGCCGTGCTGCTGCCGACGCTGCTGGAGTGGCTCGCCGACACCCCCGATCCGGACGCCGGTCTCCTCAACTACCGCCGACTGTCGGAATCGGCAGGGGAGCAGACGTGGTTCCTGCGCGTGTTGCGCGACGAGGGCGCAGTTGCTCAGCGGCTGATGATCGTGCTCGGATCCTCGGCCTACGTACCGGATCTGTTGATCAAGGCCCCCGAGGTCATTCGTTTGTTCGCCGACGGCCCCACCGGTCCGCGCCTACTCGATGTCGAGCCCGAAGAGACCTATCGCGCCATCCTGTCTTCCTCGGCCCGCTACGAGGATCCGGTACGGGCGATCAACGCGGCTCGGGCGCTACGACGCCACGAACTGGCCCGAGTGGCCTCGGCAGACATCCTCGGCATGCTCGACGTGCCTGCGGTGTGCCGGGCGCTGTCGTCGGTCTGGGCCGCCGTCATCAATGCCGCTCTGGCAGCTGCCATCCGGGCCAGCGAGATCGAGCGCGGCGAACCGGCACCGGCAACTCTGGCCGTCATCGGTATGGGAAGACTCGGCGGCGGCGAACTCGGGTACGGCAGCGACGCCGACGTGCTGTTCGTGTGCGAGCCGGTCGATGGAGTCGACGAGACCGTTGCGGTCAAGTGGGCCAACACCATTGCCGACCGCATCCGCAAACTGCTCGGCGCGCCCAGCACCGACCCGCCCCTCGAGGTCGACACCGGACTGCGACCGGAAGGCCGCAGCGGACCGGTGGTGCGCACCCTGTCGTCCTACGCCGCGTACTACTCGCAGTGGGCCCAGGCCTGGGAAGTCCAGGCTCTGCTGCGGGCGCACCAGGTGGCCGGCGACCAGGATCTCGGCATTCGGTTCCTGCTGATGGCAGACAAGGTGCGGTACCCCGAGGGTGGGGTGTCCGCCGACGCGGTCCGCGAGATCAGACGCATCAAGGCGCGCATCGACTCCGAACGTCTGCCCAAGGGGGCCGACCCCTCCACCCACACCAAGCTCGGGCGCGGGGGATTGGCCGACATCGAGTGGACAGTCCAGCTGATTCAGCTCCGGTATGCGCACAAGGTTCTTTCGCTGCACAACACCTCGACCCTGCAGTCGCTGGACGCGATCGGCGCGGCCGAGCTCATGAGCGAAACCGACGTGGAGTTGCTGCGCGAGGCGTGGATCCTCGCGACGAAGGCCCGCAACGCACTGGTTCTGGTGCGCGGCAAGCCGACCGACCAGCTACCGGCACCGGGCGCAGTACTCTCCGCCGTGGCGCAGGTCGCGGGCTGGGAAGACGGCGACGCCGGTGCGTTCCTCGACAACTACCTGCGTGTCACGCGTCGGGCAAAGGCAGTGGTGGAGCGGACCTTCGGCGGCAGCTGATCACTGTCTCCCCCTAATCACTTCCGGCGGTGACGAATCCCTGCTTCACCATCCAGTCGCGCGCGACATCCGCCGGCTCGCGTCCGTCGATGTCCACCTGCCGGTTGAGCTCGGTGATCTCGTCGTTGGTCAAGGCCGCGGAGATCGGAGCGGTGACCTCGGCGATCTCCGGGTATTGCTCGGCAACGGGCGTGCGAATCACGACCGTGGCGTTGTAGCGGGGAAAGAAGCTCTTGTCATCTTCGATCACGACCAGGTTCAGACCTTTGATACGGCCGTCGGTGGTGAACACCTCACCGAATGTGCATTGCGAACCGTCGGCCGTTGCTTGATAGATGATGCCGCCCTGCAACACCTGCCGCGGAACGACGTTGGGGTCGAAGCCGTAGGCAGCGGCCATACCCGGAAACCCGTCCTGTCGTGAATTGAACTCGGTCTCCACGCAGGTCTGTGCCGCTGCCGGATCGGTCGTGGCGAGCGCGGCGTAGTCCGAGAGCGTCTTGATGCCGGTCGCGTCTGCCGTCGCCTGATTCATCGCGAGTGCGTACGTGTTGTCCATCGGTGCAGGGTTGACCCAGGTGAGTCCGTTGGCTGCGTCCTGGTCGCGCAAGGCTTCGAACTGCCCGAGGGCGTCCGGGATGGCGGTTTCGTTTCCCAGGAAGTTGATCCAGGCCGTACCCGTGTATTCGTATGTGACGTCCACCTGGCCGGAGACCATGGCTTGGCGGGTGCTGTTGGACCCCGAAATGTTGGTGAGGTCTCGGACGTCCGCTCCGGCCGCCACCAGCCCGAATTCGAGTATGTAACCCAGGATCACCTGCTCGGTGAATTCCTTCGAGCCGACGATCATTTGTGCGCCTTCGAGACCCGGTACAGGTTGGATGCTGCCGGGTCCCACGGACAGCGGCACCGCACTGCCCGACTGCAGACCGCAACTCGTCACTGCCGTCATCATGACGGCGCACAGGGCAATCAACCCTCGTGTCGTCTGCCGCATCAGCTTCGGTCCTCACGGCTCGGTGTAAGAGACGGCTAATCCGCGCCTGCGGTGACGAAACCCTCTTTGACCATCCAGTCACGTGCGACGTCGGCCGGTTCGCGCCCGTCGACGTCGACCTGCTTGTTCAGTTCGGTGATCTCGTCGTTGGTCAGCTTTGCCGAAATCGGCGCCGTCACCTCGGCAATTTCCGGATACTGCTCGGCGATCGACGAGCGGATCACGACGGTGGCGTTGTACCGGGGGAAGAAGCTCTTGTCGTCTTCGAGCACGGCGAGATTCAGACCCTTGATTCGGCCGTCGGTGGTGAACACCTCACCGAACTTGCATTGCGAACCCTCGGCCGTCGCCTGATAGATGATCCCGGTCTGCAGAATCTGACGGGGAACGGCGTTGGGGTCGAAACCGTACGTTGCCGCCAGGCCGGGAAATCCGTCCTGCCGCGAATTGAACTCGGTCTCCACGCACAACGCCGACGCGGCCGGGTCGCGCGCCACGAGAGCTGCGTAGTCCGACAGTGTCTTCACTCCGGTCTGGTCCGCAGTCGCCTGGTTCATCGCCAGGGCGTACGTATTGTCCATCGGTGCGGGATTGACCCACGTCAGCCCATTGGCGACATCGGCGTCGCGGACCGCATCGAACTGCTCGGTGGCGTCCGTGATGGGACTTTCGTTGCCCTGGTAGTTGATCCAGCCGGTCCCGGTGTATTCGTAGGTGAGATCGACCTGCCCTGAGACCATGGCTTGACGCGTGCTGTTGGACCCCGAAATGTTTGTCAGGTCGCGAACGTCTGCGCCTGCAGCCGACAACGCGAATTCGAGGATGTAGCCCAATACGATCTGCTCGGTGAAGTCTTTGGAGCCGACGGTCAGTTCCGCGCCCTCGAGACCTGGCATCGCTTCGATGCTGCCGGGCTCCACCGACAGCGGCACTGCGCTGCCCGATTGCAAACCGCAACCTGCCAGTGCGATCGTGCTGATCGCGCACAGAGCTATGAGTTGTTGTGTCGAGCGCCGCATCAGCGGAGTCCTTTCGGGCCGAGATAGGCCTCGGCGAGTGCCCCGAGCCAGTCCACGAACAACGCGAGGGCTACGGCGAGAACGCCTCCGACGACGAGGATTAGTGGCTGGTAGAGCTTGTATCCGGTATCGATCAGAACTCCGAGACCGCCCGCTCCCACGAGGAAGCTCAAGGTGGCGGTACCGACGGCGAGCACCAGCGACGTTCGTAGACCGGCCAACATGTACGGCACGGCGAGTGGAAACTCGATACGCCAGAGGATGCCGCTACTCGACATGCCTTGTCCACGTGCAGCATCGATGTAGCTCGGGTCGACCTGCTGGAAGCCGAGCATCGTGTTTCGGAGAACGGGAAGCAGCGAGTAGAACGCGATGGGCAGTACGCCGATCCAGAAACCGGTCTTGCCGGTCGCGAGGAACAGCAACACCAACAGGCCTACCGCCGGAGCAGCCTGACCGATGTTGGCGATACCGATGAAGATCGGTGCCAACTTTCGGTAGCCGTTGCGGGTCAACAGGATTCCCAGAGGAACCGCTATGGCAAGCACGAGCGCCGTGACGACGATCGTGATCAAGACGTGCTCTTTCAACGCCTGGAACAGCGTGGCCGCGTTCAACGTCTCCGCTTGTGTAGCAGTCAGATCGCGGGTGAACGTATAGGCAAGAAGCGCGACAACTACTATCGCGATGAGGGCCGGTTGCACCAGTAGCCGAACACGTTCCGCTCGCTTGGCAGCCTGCTTCGCCGCCTGCACGCCGCTGTCGTCCCCTGCTGCATCGACGACCGAGGAATCCGCAGCGGTCGTCACGACGGACTTCCTGCAGTCACGTCTTCCGCTGAGGTGTCCTTGTCGTGGTCGTGAGCATGCTGCGAACGGATGGTCTTGATGGTGTCGATCAGTTGCTCGATGGTGATCGTGCCGGCGTATTCGCCGCGCTGACCGGTAACTGTGGCGGTCGCGTTGCCCTCGGCGAGAAGCGCTTCGAGTGCGTCCTGCAGCGTCGACTGAGTCGAGACCATTTCGCCCATCGGAACACCGACATCGCGCAGGCTGCCTACCCCCGCGAGATGACGGCGATCGGTCCAACGAATGGGCCGCTTACGCGCATCGAGAATGATTCCCCATGCCTCCGGGTCGTTTCCGAGAGCCGCGTTCATCGACTCGACCGGCTGGTCTTCGCCCATGACAGGAACATCGGACAACTCGATGTCGCGCACTCTCATCAGTGTCAGTTGCTTGAGCGCTGCACCGGCACCGACGAATCCGGCGACCGTCTCGTCGGCTGGGTTGGCCAGCACCGCTTCGGGGGTATCGAACTGCAGGATTCGGGACTGATTGCCCAGCACGGCGATTCGATCACCGAGTTTGACGGCTTCGTCGAAGTCGTGCGTGACGAAGACAATCGTCTTGCCCAGTTCGGCCTGCAGACGCATCAATTCGTCCTGAAGCAAACCGCGAGTGATGGGGTCGACGGCACCGAAAGGCTCGTCCATCAACAGAACCGGCGGATCGGCGGCCAGGGCGCGCGCAACACCGACACGTTGCTGCTGACCTCCGGACAGCTGGCGTGGGTAGCGTTCGCGGTACAACGCTGGATCGAGACCGACGAGATCGAGCATTTCGTCCGTGCGGTCCGAGATCCTCTTCTTCTTCCAGCCGATCAGCCCTGGAACCATGCCGACGTTCTCGGCAATGGTCATGTGCGGGAACAGCCCTGCTTGCTGGATGGAGTACCCGATGGTGCGGCGGAGCTCGTTCGGGTTGATCGACAATGCGTCCTTGCCGCCGATGGTGATGCGGCCCGACGTCGGTTCGATCAATCGGTTGATCATTCGCATGGTCGTCGTCTTGCCGCAGCCCGACGGTCCGACCAATACGACCACTTCGCCGGCCGGGATCGTCATCGACACGTTGTCGACGGCGGCGTCCTTCTGGCCCGAGTAACTCTTGGTCACGTTCTCCAGCACGATTTCTGCACCGGATACGGTCGTTTTCTCACTCACGGATACCCCTCGAGGTGGTCAGTTTGCCGATCACGACGTAGATCCCATCGAGGATCAACGCCAGCAGGACGATGAGGATGGTGCCGGTCAGTGCCTGTGGAACGGCGGTGGGGCTGCCGACCCGTGCGAGCCCGGAGAACAGAAGATTGCCCAGGCCAGGGCCTTTGGCGTAAGCAGCGATGGCCAGGATGCCCATGGCCAGCTGTGTACTGACTCGCATCCCGGTCAGAATGGAGGGCCACGCAAGTGGAATCTCGATGCGCCGCAACACGAGAATGCGGCTCATGCCGATTCCGCGGGCGGCATCGGTTACTGCCGGATTGACCGCGTCCAGGCCGACCACCGTGTTTCGGATGATCGGGAGCAGTGAGTACAGGACCAGAGCGGTGACTGTCGGTCGAACACCCAGCCCCAGGATGGGGATCAGCAGACCCAACAGTGCAAACGACGGAATCGTGAGGACGGTGCTCGCCAGGGCCGTGGCGATAGCGGAGCCGGCCGGACTGCGATAGACGAGCACACCGATGGCGACGCCGATGACGGTAGCGATGACGACGCATTGGATGACGGCCGACACGTGCAGATAGGAGTCGATTGCCAACTGCCTTCGCCGTCCGACGATGAATTCCCACAGTGCATCCATGCAGTTGTCGTCCTCTGTTCGCCGGTAGCGGATAAATATCTTTACCCCGCGTACCACTTATCAAACGCCGACCGGTCTGAATTCTTTGCGTATTGCCGCAAAAGTTGCCGATCGGAAACCATGGAGAACGCACAAACGCCCGGCCGAAAAGATTCGGCCGGGCGTTTTGGGTGTGAAATTTATCGACTCACACGTCGTAGTACAGCGAGAACTCGTACGGGTGCGGACGCAGGTTCACCGGAGCGATTTCCTGCTCACGCTTGAGCGAGATCCAGGTCTCGATCAGGTCGGTCGTGAACACGCCACCCTCGGTGAGGTAGTCGTGATCGGCCTCGAGACGGTCGATGACCGCGTTGAGCGAGGTGGGTGCCTGAGGAATGTTCTTGGCTTCCTCGGGCGGCAACTCGTAGAGATCCTTGTCGACCGGAGCCATCGGCTCGATCTTGTTCTTGATTCCGTCCAGGCCCGCCATCATCTGAGCAGCGAAGTTCAGGTACGGGTTGCCCGAGGAGTCCGGCGCGCGGAACTCGAGGCGCTTGGCCTTCGGGTTGTTGCCGGTGATCGGGATGCGCACCGCCGCGGAGCGGTTGCGCTGGCTGTAGACCAAGTTGATGGGGGCTTCGTAGCCCGGCACCAAGCGGTGGTACGAGTTGATCGTCGGGTTGGTGAAGGCCAACAGCGACGGCGCGTGGTGCAGGATGCCGCCGATGTAGTGGCGTGCCAGATCCGACAGTCCGGCGTATCCGGCCTCGTCGTGGAAGAGGGGCTTTCCGTCCTTCCACAGCGACTGGTGCACGTGCATGCCCGAGCCGTTGTCGCCGAAGAGCGGCTTCGGCATGAAGGTTGCCGACTTGCCGTTCTGCCACGCGGTGTTCTTGACGATGTACTTGAACAGCTGCAGATCGTCGGCCGCGCGGAGCAGCGTGTTGAACTTGTAGTTGATCTCCTGCTGCCCGCCGGTGCCGACCTCGTGGTGGGCACGCTCGAGCTCGAAGCCCGCGTTCTGCAGGTTGGTGGAGATCTGGTCGCGCAGGTCCACGTAGTGGTCGTACGGAGCGACGGGGAAGTAGCCACCCTTGAATCGAACCTTGTAGCCGAGGTTCGGGCTGCCGTCTGCCTCGGTCTCGGCTCCGGTGTTCCACCAACCCGAGGACGAGTCGACCTCGTAGAACGCGCCGTTGGCCTGCGAATCGAAGCGGACGGAATCGAAGATGTAGAACTCGGCCTCGGCACCGAAGTAAGCGGTGTCGGCGATGCCGGTGCTGGCCAAGTACTCCTCGGCCTTGCGAGCGACGTTGCGCGGATCGCGGCTGTATGCCTCACGCGTGAACGGATCGTGGACGAAGAAGTCGATGTTCAGCGTCTTGGCGTTGCGGAACGGGTCGACCTGAGCGGTGGCGTAGTCCGGAAGCAAGATCATGTCGGACTCGTGGATGGACTGGAAGCCGCGGACGGACGAGCCGTCGAACGCGAGACCGTCTTCCAGGGTATCCGCCGTGAACGCCTTCGCGGCGATCGAGAAGTGCTGCTGTGCACCCGGCAGATCCGTGAATCGGATGTCGACGTATTCGATTCCTTCATCTGCGATGAACTTGATGACCTCTTGGGCCGTGGAAAACGCCACGCTTTTGCTCCTTTGTTGAGTCCGTCGAACTGACGGTATGGACTTGGTGTTGCCCGCCCGTCAAGGTCGTGTTTCGCCCGTGTTACGCGTCCTGGTTCACGAGTGGCACGAACAACAGTACGTCCGCGTGTTTTCCCGTGTGTCCGGTCGCGCCTATCCTGGAAATCATGGCACGAATGACAGGGTCCTGGTTGTCCGGACCGGCGGCCGCGAACCCACGACAACCACAGAACTTTCGCGGCGAAGAACTGGGCCTGCCTCAGCAGGGGGTCGGCGCACTGGCAGGTGCAGGCCGCAGAATTCTGGCCCTGATTCTGGACTGGACCATGGCGACCGGCGTCGCGTCGCTGATACTCGGCGGTTACACCACGAGTGGGTTGATCTCGACGATCGTGCTTGCGGTGTGGTTCGCAGTTGGACTGGTGACCGTCTCGCTGTTCTCGTTCACCCCGGGGCAGTTCGTGGTCGGTATCCAGGTCGGTCGCATCGACGCCCATGCCCGAGTCGGCTTCGTCCGGGCGCTGGTTCGTCAGCTGATTCTGCTGTTCGTCGTGCCGGCCGTCATCACCGACATGGACGGACGCGGAATGCACGACCGCGCAACGGGAACAGCCCTGCTGCGGACCCGCTGAGGGAGCGCACCAGGGCTGCTGCTGTGGAGTGTCGATCGGGATCTAGCGGCGCTTCATGGTCCGCTGGACGCCCTTCATCTTGGCCCCGCCGGGAACGGGTCCCTTCGGCATTGCCGGGCCGCCCTTCGTGCCGAGCGCGGAGAGCCGTGACTCGATGGTGTCCATGCGCTTGCCGTCGATGTTCTTGGGCAACTTCGACAGATACTTCTGCAGACCCGACAGAGGAATCTGGTTCTCTTCGTTTCCGACGATGACGTCGTAGATGGGGGTGTCACCCACCAGGCGGGCGGTCTTCTTCTTCTCTTGTGCCAGCAGTGCTTTCACGCGCTGCGGTGCACCCTCGGCAACGAGGATGACCCCGGGCTTTCCGATCACCCGGTGCACGGCGTCGAGGTGAGTGGTGCCGGCGATCGCGTTGGTCACCCGCCACGAACCCTGCAGGTTGTCCAGGGCCCAAGCTGCAGCACCGGCCTGGCCGTCGGCTTTTTTGTACACCGACTTCTGCACCCGGCGACCGAAGATGATGAAGGCGACCAACACGCCGAGCAGCAAGCCGATGGGGAGCAAGAACCACTGGAAGCCGAAGGCGAGGCCGATGAGGAAGCCGACGAGCCCGAGCCCGACCACCGCCCCGATCATCAGCGGAAGGAGAGCCTTGTCGTCCTTGCGCTGCATCTGGAATGCCTGCCACAGCTGACTGCGGCGTTCCTTCGATGCCTTCTTGCGGGCCGCTTTCGCGGCTGCTTTTGCTTCCTTGCTGGGCTTCCCTGCTTTGCCAGCCTTACTGCCGTTCGCCATACCTCACAGGATACGTCCTGTGCCGGCGCTCACGTGCACCCCTCCGGATTGGGAACGAGGATCAGCGAGCGGCCAGACGTGCCATCAACGAACTGGCCTCCTGTGAGGCTTCGCCGCCGTCGGTCAGATGGCTCATGCTCTCGGGCAGTTCGCGACCGTGGTGCGCCATGGCCTGCGCGTACAGGCGCCCGGCACGGTAGGACGAGCGGACCAACGGGCCAGCCAGCACACCGGCGAATCCGACCTCGGTGGCGTAGTCGGAGTGCTCGACGAACTCCTCCGGCTTCACCCACCGCTCGACGGGGTGGTGCCGCGGTGAAGGCCGCAGGTACTGGGTGATGGTCAGGATGTCGCAGCCCGCCTCGTGCAGGTCGCGAATCGCTTCCTGCACCTCTTCGGGCGTCTCGCCCATACCGAGGATGAGGTTGGACTTGGTGACCAAGCCGTCATCGCGCGCCGCAGTGATGACGTCCATCGACCGCTGGTATCGGAACGCAGGACGAATGCGCTTGAAGATGCGCGGCACGGTCTCGACGTTGTGGGCCAGCACCTCCGGTCGCGAGGAGAAGACCTCGGCCAGCTGATCGGGCTTGGCGTTGAAATCGGGGATGAGCAGCTCGACACCGGTGTTCGGGTTCAGCTTCTTGATGAAGCGCACCGTCTCGGCGTACAGCCATGCTCCGCCGTCCTCGAGATCGTCACGGGCGACGCCGGTGATCGTGGAGTAGCGCAGACCCATGGCCTGCACGGACTCCGCCACACGGCGCGGCTCGTCTCGGTCGAGGTCGTCCGGCTTGCCGGTGTCGATCTGGCAGAAATCGCAACGGCGGGTGCATTGCTCACCGCCGATGAGGAAGGTCGCTTCGCGATCTTCCCAGCATTCGTAGATATTCGGGCAGCCGGCTTCCTCGCACACCGTGTGCAGACCCTCACGCTTCACAAGACCTTTGAGCTCGGTGTATTCCGGGCCCATCTTGGCTTTGGTCTTGATCCAGTTGGGTTTGCGTTCGATGGGGGTCTCCGCGTTTCGGATCTCGAGGCGGAGCAGCTTGCGTCCTTCTGGGGCCACAGTCACAGATTCGATGCTACGCGCCGAACCGAACGGTGGTGAACTGCGGGTTGATCGACGCGCCGACTGTCGCCGGATGCTCGATGTCGTGGTCCTGCACCGGCATCGAACCGTCGAGGGCAGCCAGTATTGCGGTGGTGACGGCCGCGAGGACGTCGTCGGTCGTCACGTCACGTCCCAGTTCGAGCGACAGTGACGTGACGCCCGCATCGGCGATACCGCACGGCACGATCGCATCGAACCCGGTCATGGCTGCATTGCAGTTGAGCGAGAAGCCGTGCAGTGTCACCCCGCGCTGGACTCGGACCCCGATCGCGGCGATCTTGCGCTCGGGAAGCCAGATGCCGTCGCGCATTTCGGCTGCAAGCCACACCCCTGAGCGGCCGTCGACGCGTCCGCACACGATGCCGTATCCGGATACGACGGAGATCAGCGCTTCTTCGATACGGCGCACGTACTTAACGACGTCGATGGGCTGCGCGAGCTTCACGATGGGATATCCGACCAATTGGCCAGGACCGTGCCAGGTGATCTTGCCGCCGCGGTCCACCTCGACGACGGGAGTGCCGTCCCGGGGCATGTCTTCCTCGGCGGTGCGTCGCCCCGCGGTGTAGACGGACGGATGCTCGAGCAGCAGCAGGGTGTCGGAGCCGACGCCGTCGGCCCGGGCACCCGCCAGGTCGCGCTGCAAAGCCCATGCCTCGGTGTACTCGACGGTGCCCAACTCGCGGACCACGACAGGCTCGGTGCTCGCGCGTGCCGATGCTCGGACCGACGAAGAGTTCGCGTCACTCATGATTCGGAACGGTACGCCGCGTCAGCTACCCACAGCTACTCGCAGTGCCTCTCCCACGGTGTTGTGCTCGAACGAGTACCCCGCGTCCTCCAGAGCCTTCGGAATGGCGCGCGGGCCGGTGAGAATGGCTTCCTCGGCGAATTCGCCGATCACTGCCTTGAGAGCGAAGCCGGGGACGACCCACGGGGCTGGGCGGTGCACCGCACGGGACATCGCACTGTTGAACTGCGCGTTCGTCACCGGGGTCGGACCCACCATGTTGACCGGTCCACGCAAGGAATCGCTCTCGATGCCGTGGACGATGGCACCGATCTCGTCTTCCAGAGAAATCCACGGGAAGTACTGACGTCCACTGCCGAGCCGCCCGCCGAGGGCGAACAAATACAGCGGTCGAAGTTTGCCGAGCATTCCGCCGCGCTGCGACAGCACGACGCCGCTGCGGAGCATGATCGTGCGTACACCCGCATCGGACGCCGCAGACGTGGCGTTCTCCCAATCACGACACACCTCGGCCAGAAAACCCTCACCGACGGGAGCGGTCTCGTCGACCACTCGGTCGCCCGTGTCGCCGTAGAAGTTGACGCCGCTGGCGTTGATCAATGTCGGTACTCCCGCATCGGCGGCAGCGCCTGCGAGCACCTCGGTGGGAGCGATTCGACTGTCGCGCACCAACTGCTTGTAGGCACCGGACCATCTCTTGTCGCCGATTCCGACACCACACAGGTTGACGATCGCGTCGGCACCGTCGAGGGTGGCCGCGTCGATGCTCCCGCGCGACGGGTCCCACTGCGACTCGTCCGGGCCTGCCGGTGAACGCCGTACGAGGCGGGTGACGTCGTGGCTCCGACCCCGCAGTGCTGCGACCAGGGCTGTGCCGATCAATCCCGATGAACCTGCAATGACTACGCGCATATGAACGAAAGCCTCCTTGACGCAGTCCGGGGCATCATTCGCGAACGAATGATGCCCCGGATGCTCGGTTCGTGCCCCACTTGTCGAGACTCCGATGCGAATGTGTCGCGCTCCTACGAGAATACGTGAGGCGCGAAACTCGCCGGTTGTCTACAGGCCGAGATCGGCCTCGAACGACGCTACTTCGAGACGCTGCTTGATCGTCGTCAGGAAGCGCCCTGCGTCGGCTCCGTCCACCAACCGGTGGTCGTAGGTGAGCGGCAGGTAGCACATCGAGCGAACACCGATCGACTCGTTGCCCGAGTCGTCCTTGACGACCACGGGACGCTTGACGATCGCACCCGTACCCAGCATGGCCGCCTGCGGCGGAACCAGGATCGGGGTGTCGAACAGCGCACCCTGGCTGCCGATGTTGGTGATCGTGAACGTGCCACCGGACAGCTCGTCCGGCTTCAGCCCACCCGAACGTGCGCGGGTCGCGATGTCGTTGATCGCCCGAGCCAACCCGGCCAGCGACAGGTCACCGGCGTTGTGGATGACGGGGGAGAGCAGACCCTGCTCGGTGTCCACAGCAATGCCGAGGTGGACATCGGCGTGGTAGGTGATCTCCTTGGCGTCCTCGTTGATGCTCGCATTGACGTTGGGGTGCGCCTTGAGGGCCTCCACGACGGCCTTCGCGAAGAACGGCAGGTACGTCAGATTGACGCCCTCGTTCTCGGCGAACTTCGCCTTCGCCTTCGTTCGCAGACCGGCGATCTTGGTGACATCCACCTCGAAGGTCTGCGTGAGCTGCGCAGAGGTCTGCAGCGACTCGCGCGTCTTCTTCGCGGTGATCTGACGGATCCGGTTGATCTTCTGCGTGGTGCCACGCAGATGTGCGAGCTCCGGGCGAACACCGGCAGTAGCCGGCGCAGCAGGCTTGGCGGCAGCTGCGGGCGCAGCCTCGGCGGCCGGAGCTGCCGGAGCCTTCTTGGCCTCGGCAGCCGCGAGCACGTCCTGCTTGCGGATACGTCCACCGACACCGGTGCCCTTGACCGTGGAGAGATCGACGTCGTTGTCCGACGCCAGCTTCCGGACGAGCGGTGTGACGTACGGGCTGGAATCACCCGACGGTGCCGACTCCTTGGCCGGAGCGGCCTTGGGAGCCTCCTGCTTCGGCTCGGGCTTGGGCTCGGCCTTCGGGGCTTCCTGCTTGGGAGCCTCCTTCTTCGGCTCTTCCTTCTTCGGCTCTTCGGCCTTCGGGGCCTCGGGCTCCGGGGTGGCCTCGGGCTCGGGAGCCTTCTCGGCGGGCGATCCGGATCCGATGACGGCGAGCTGGCCACCGACGGCAACCGTGTCGTCTTCCTCGGCGGAGATTTCGAGCAGTGTTCCGGCGACCGGAGACGGGATCTCGGTATCGACCTTGTCGGTGGAGACCTCGAGCAGCGGCTCGTCGACTGCAACCTCGTCGCCGACGGCCTTGAGCCATCGGGTCACGGTGCCCTCGGTGACGGACTCACCCAACTCGGGCATCGTCACGGGCGTACCGGATCCTGACGAGTCGGACGATGCACTCGCTGCGGGTGCCTCCTCCTCTGCCTGGGGCTCGGGCTCGGCTGCGGGAGTGGGCTCCTCGGCAGCTTCCTCGGGTGCCGATTCCTCGGCGGGGGCAGCGTCCTCGGCCGGTGCGTCGGACGAGGGGGCCTCGCCTGCGTCACCGATCTGGGCGAGCTCGCCACCGATCTCGACGGTGTCGTCTTCCTGAGCGACGATCTTGGTGAGAACACCGGCAGCAGGCGACGGGATCTCGGTATCGACCTTGTCCGTGGAGACTTCGAGCAATGGCTCGTCGACTTCGACGGTGTCGCCTTCTTGTTTGAGCCACCTCGTGACAGTTCCCTCGGTGACACTCTCACCGAGAGCTGGCATCTGGACGGAGAAGGCCATGTCTGTTGACTCCTCGACAGTTGTATGCGGGTGATGTAGTTCTTACGACTTGTGGTCGCAGACCATTGTGCTGGCGGAACAGGGTTCATGGACGAGAGTTGGGTGATTCGATTCGACGGAGGCACCGGTGCGATCGACACTCACCGAGCATGTTCGGCTCGATCCAGCGCCCACGTCGACACTCCCTCTCGGCAACTCACTTACTCACTTCACGAGCCTTGGTTCACTATCAAGAGAGCTGAACCCTCTACAGTCATCCTTCCATTGTTGTCGCCTCGCCGTTCCCCTAGGGCGCACAACACGCCTGGCAAACTGGCGGGTAACAACATTTCCGGCATCCGTGCCGGCGATCCATAGGCCGTACGAAAAGGATGTTCTCGTGGGATTGTTCGATCGACTCAAACGAAGCGGCGGGGCCGCCAAACGTGGCCCCGAAGGGTCGGTCGCCCAGTACCTGGCCGATTGGACCGCCGCGCGAATCGGTGTCGAGGCCTACGTCGAGCCCAAGACGACGGTGACCCCGCTGACCGTCGTACTGGTCGCGAACGACGGCGAATGGACCCGGCGGCCGCTGGATGAAAAATATGCACGAAAGATCGGACCCGACCTGAAGATCCCGGTGTACGACGTCCGCAAGACCGGGTATCCCCAGCGAATGCGCGACCACGACGCGCGCCAGAAGATCATCAAGAAGCGCGAACAGCAGCAGCGCGACGTGTGATCGAAGTCCGTGCGCGAGGACGTTGCTCCTCGCGCACGGACGGTCCGAATCAGCCGTTCTCGACTATGTCTTCGAGAACCGCGAACATGGTCCGCACGGGAACTCCGGTGCCGCCCTTGCCGGTGTAGCCGAAGGGGCCTCCGGTGTTGTAGGCCGGGCCCGCGACATCGATGTGTGCCCATTCGACGCCGTCGGCCACGAATTCCTTCAGGAACAGAGCTGCTGCCAGCATTCCTCCGGCCCGGCCGTTGGTGACGTTCGCCAGATCGGCCACCTTGGAGTCGAGTTCGCGTCGAATCTCCTTCGGAAGCGGCATGGCCCAGCCGTTCTCGCCGATGGCCTGGGAGATTTCGGCAACCCGGTCGCGGAAGTTGTCGGTACCCATCACGCCCGGCGTTCTGTTGCCGAGCGCTACGACCTGAGCCCCGGTGAGCGTTGCTGTGTCGATGAGGTAATCCGGATCGTCCTCGCAGGCACGCACTATCGCGTCGGCCAGCACCAGTCGACCTTCGGCGTCGGTGTTGATGACCTCGACGGTGATGCCGCCGTACTGCGTCAACACATCGCCGGGACGCTGCGCGGTTCCCGACGGCATGTTCTCGGCCATCGGCACCGTCGCGATGACATCGAGTGGCAGGCCGACCTTCGCGGCGAGGATCACCGTCGCGATGACCGCAGCCGCGCCGCCCATGTCCGAGGTCATGTTCTCCATGCCCGCAGCGGGTTTGATGGAGATGCCGCCGGTGTCGAACGTGATTCCCTTGCCCACCAGGGCAACCTTCTTGGTGCCACGCTTGCCGCCGGCGTGGGTCAGGCGAACCAATCGCGGCAACCGCGAGGATCCCTTACCGACTCCGTGAATGCCGCCGTAACCACCCTTTTCCAAGGCCTTGTCGTCGAGGATCTCGACTTTCAGTCCTGCTGCGGTGCCGAGCGATTTGGCTCGGTCCGCGAATTCCTCCGGATAGAGGTGGCTCGGTGGGGTGTTGACGAAATCGCGCGCCACGGCGACGGATTCGGCAATGGCGACCGAGCGCGCCAGCTCGTTCTTGGCATCCTTCGAGCGAGAGTCGGCAACGAGCAATTCGACGCGGGCGAGGGGAAGACCGTCGGCCTTCGGTGCCGACAGTGCGGACTTGAATTCGGTGAACTGATACGCGCCGAGGAAGAACCCCTCTGCGGCCGCTCCGAGATCGAGTGCGGACAACGTCGTCGCGACCGTATCGACACCCTTGAGCGAGCGTGCCGCGGTACCGGCCGACTGACGAACGCGTTCGCTGTCGATGTCGGCAGCGTTGCCGAGGCCCACTGCCAGGACACTGGAGACGGGCAGTCCGGACGGAGCCGGTATCCGAACGAGCTCGTCGGCTTTGCCGGTGGCACCGACGGATTCGAAGGCGTCGAGGAGTTCTGAAGCAACGGCGTCATCCGAAATGTCATCGGTGATGGCGAGCTCGAGGCCGTCGTCACTGGTACTCAGCGCGACGACGAGAACGTCGACTTTCTTGCCGAGCTTGCCCGCGAGGACCAGGTCGGGTCCGAGAGTGCGGGATAGCGTCGAAGGTGAAGGCACGTGGCTGCTCCTGTAGGGGTTGACGTGTAGGTACCTCGATCCTAATGACGATCGATGGCGCAGCGGACCGAGGGACGAACTCGGTCCGCAGGGCCCGCACGAGCCGTGATGTGAGCTAGCGTGACCGCCATGACCGACACCGACCTGATCGAGGGACCGCTGCACGCCGTACACACCGAATTGGGTGCGACATTCGCGCCTTTCGGCGGTTGGACCATGCCGGTGTCGTACGCCGGTGTGGTCGTCGAGCACACCGCGGTGCGGGAAACCGTAGGTCTGTTCGACGTCGGCCACCTGGGCAAAGCGTCGGTCACCGGACCCGGCGCTGCCGCCTTCGTGAACTCTGTTCTGACCAACGATCTCGGCCGCATCGAGCCGGGTAAAGCGCAGTACACCCTGTGCTGCACGGAATCCGGCGGGGTGGTCGACGACCTCATCGCGTATTACGTCTCCGACGACGACGTCTTCCTGGTGCCGAACGCGGCCAACACGGCCGAGGTCGTCGCCGCGATGGCAGCGCAGGCACCCGACGGCGTGTCGGTGGTGAATCAGCACCGCGAGTTCGGAGTGCTGGCCGTGCAGGGGCCGAAAGCGGCCGAGGTGCTGCAGGAACTGGGCCTGCCGACCGACATGGACTACATGGCGTTCGAGGACGCAACCTGGAATTCGGTGGCAGTGCGGGTGTGCCGAACCGGTTACACCGGCGAGCACGGCTACGAACTCGTTCCACCGGCGGGCGATGTGGAACCGCTCTTCCGCGCACTGCTGGCCGCCGTGCGGTCTCGTGGGGGACAGGTGTGCGGGCTCGGAGCACGCGACACTCTGCGCACCGAGATGGGATACCCGCTGCACGGACACGAACTGTCACTGGACATTTCGCCCCTGCAAGCCCGGTGCGGTTGGGCGATCGGCTGGAAGAAGGACGCGTTCTGGGGCAAGGAGGCACTGACCGCGGAGAAGGCCGATGGGCCGGCGCGAACACTGCGCGGACTGAAAGCTCTCGACCGCGGCGTACTCCGCCCCGGTCTCACCGTGCGGGCGTCGGGTCAGGACATCGGGACGACGACCTCTGGAACTTTCTCACCGTCGCTCAAGGTGGGTATCGCCCTGGCCCTGCTCGACGCCGAGGCAGCTCCGGCGGTCGGTTCGGAGGTCGAGGTCGATGTTCGCGGGCGTGCGTTGCGCTGCGAAGTGGTCGCGCCACCGTTCGTCGCTGCCAAGACCAGGTGACCGCGCGAGAGCGGGTGACCTCCACGATAGGATCTCGGGCATGACAGGTGTTTCCGAATTCGCGTACGTGCAGCATCCCTCGCCCGCTACACCGGCGGAGCGCGACGCCGTGCTTGCCGCACCAGGATTCGGAAAGCACTTCACAGATCACATGGTGTACATCGACTACACCCGAGACCGTGGCTGGCACGACGCGACGATCGCTCCGTACGGCCCGATCGAGCTCGACCCGGCGGCGATGGTGCTGCATTACGGACAGGCCATCTTCGAGGGCCTCAAGATCTACCGTCAGCCGAACGGTGACCTCTCGACGTTCCGGGTGGAGTCCAACGCCGAGCGGTTCCGGTCCTCGGCTCGCCGGCTCGCGATGCCGGAACTCTCGGACGAGCTCTTCGTCGGATCGATCGAGAAGCTGCTCGAACTCGACCACGAGTGGGTGCCCGCGGCCGGCGGTGAGGACGCGTTGTACGTCCGTCCGTACATGTTCTCCACCGAAGCCGGCCTGGGCGTGCGCCCCGCCGACTCGTACCGGTACATGCTGATCGCCTCGCCTGCGGGCGCGTACTTCCCCAGGGGAGTCAAGCCGGTGAGCGTCTGGCTGTCCACCGAGTACGTCCGGGCGGCACCGGGCGGTACTGGAGCTGCGAAGTTCGCAGGCAACTATGCCGCGTCACTCCTCGCCCAGGCGCAGGCCAGCGACGAAGGATGCGATCAGGTGGTCTGGCTCGACGCCACCGAGCGCCGCTACGTCGAGGAGATGGGCGGGATGAACCTGTTCTTCGTCTTCGGCTCGGGCTCCGATGCGCGACTGGTGACGCCATCGCTGTCCGGATCACTCCTCCCCGGCATCACGCGTGACTCGCTGCTGGCGCTGGCGACGGACGCCGGCATCCCCGTCGAAGAACGCCGAATCTCCACCGAGGAGTGGCGCAAGGGTGCCGACTCGGGCGAGATCACCGAGGTGTTCGCCTGTGGCACCGCAGCCGTCATCACCCCGGTGGGCAGCGTCAAGTCCACCGAGGGAGCATTCGAGATCGCAGGCGGTGAGCCCGGCGAGATCACGCTCGCACTGCGAGACACGCTCACCGGCATCCAGCGCGGCACGTTCGCCGATACCCACGGTTGGATGACCACACTGCGCTAGCTCCCGACGAGAATGCCGATCGCGGCCAGGGCGGTGGTGGTCTCGATTCCGGCCCCGAGCACGTCGCCGGAGAGACCGCCGAAGCGTCGGACGCAGTGCCGAGTCAGAACCACGGCAAGGGCGAGCACAACGACGACCACCAGAGGGCCGTGCCACGGGCGGTCGGGCCTGATGTACACGGACATGGCCGTTGCCACGCCTGTCCACAACGCCACGAGTGCGGTCGACTGAGTGCCTGCCACCAGCGCGCCGAAGCCGGTCGGTGCCGCCGCGTCGATCCCTCGGCGGCACGCGAGCACCACCGACACACGTCCGATGACCGAGACGAACACGATGGCCCACCACATGTGCAACTGAGCGAGCTGGCCCACGCTTGCAGCCTGTATCCCCAACACCAGAGCAAGCGCTGCCACTCCGAACGGGCCTGCGCTGCCGGACTTCATGACTTCTCTCGCGCGCTCGGGCGGGCCGTAGCAACCGAGTCCGTCTGCGGTGTCGGCCAGGCCGTCCAGGTGCATCCCCCTGGTCAGCAATGCAGCAGCCGCGACGCCGACCAGTCCGCTGAGCAGCGGCGACAGTCCGACGGTGATCGATGCCCACACCAGCGCCGCGCAGGTGCCGCCGAGAGCGAGACCGACGATCGGAGCACGAGCTATCGCCCGTCCGGCCGCGTGTCGATCGACGTTCTCGGGGCCGCGTACGGGCAGTACGGTCAGCCAGGAGAACGCGAGCAACAGTCCATCGGCTCGCCCGCGCACCGTCAGTGGTCTTCGGTAGTGCTGTCGGCTTCGTTGTCGCCGGTGCTGACACCGGAGTCGGCGAAAGTCGCCATCGAGTTCAACGTGCCGACGCCCGCACGAACCAGAGGCAGTGCCGCGAGGGCACCGGACCCTTCACCCAGTCTCATGGCCAGCTCGACGACCGGTTCGAGACGCAGATGACGCAACGCAAGTGTGTGAGCGGGCTCGGCCGAGCGGTGCCCGGCAACCCACCAGTCCCGTGCCCCGGCCGCGCCGTCCTCTGCCACCAACGCGGCCGCGGTCACCACGAGGCCGTCGAGAATTACCGGGGTGCGACGATGCGCGGCCTGTGCGAGAAATCCGGCCAGCGCCGCGAAGTCGGCACCGCCCGCTACCCGGAGCAGATCGGTTGGGTTCTTGGCGACCGGTCGCGCTCGACGCATGGCATCCCGGATTGCGGCGGTCTTCCTGATCCACCCCGCGTCGTCGATTCCGGTGCCTCGGCCCACGGCCGCAACAGGCTCGGTGTCGGTTAGGATTGCGGTCAATACTGTTGCGGGAGTGGTGTTTCCGATACCCAGATCGCCCGCGATGAGCAGATCCGCCCCACCGTCGACCTCCTCGTCTGCGATGGCTGCTCCCGCGGCGAGCGCTGCTCGAACCTCGGCTTCGCTCAGTGCATCCTCGCGGTCGATCGATCCGCTGGAACGTCGTATCTTGAACGCCGACACCGACGAATCGGTCTCGGCGTCCACCGCGATATCGACTACCCGCACCGTGGCGCCGGCGATGTCAGCGAGCACATTGACTGCCGCCCCGCCGCCGCGAATGTTCTCGACCATCTGAGCTGTCACCTCCGGCGGGTACGCAGAGACTCCATGCGCTGCGATCCCGTGATCGCCGGCGAAGACGACGACGCGCACCCGATCGAGCGAGCGTGGAGGGCAGCTGTCCTGGCACGCCGCGATCCATTCACCGAGCTTCTCCAGGCGGCCGAGGCTGCCGGCGGGCTTGGTGAGTTCACGTTGGCGATCCTCGGCGGCCGAGCGAGCCGAATCGGACGGAGCGGTCACCGGACGAAACGGCGACGACGCCGAATCTTCTGCCGAAAGAGTTGTCACACTTCGCCTTTCGCGGTGATGAAGTCTGCCGGTGGTTCCTTGAGGGTCATCGCGAGTCCCGCGACGACCAGCAGAACCCTGTCACACACTGCGGCGAGTCGAGAGTTCAGCAGTCCGAGCTCGTCTCGGAAGAGGCGTCCGGAATGCGATTCGGGAACCACGGACAGACCTACCTCGGGACTGACCAGCACAAGGGTGGACGTGCAGTCCGCAACCGCCCCGACAAGATCGTCGACGGCCGGCGTGATCGTGCCGCGCGGTCGCTCCCACGCCCGAGCGTCGTCGAGCATCCCCGTCAGCCATGTTCCGAGGTCGTCGACCAAGGTGGTGCCGTCCCAGGGCTCCGAAATCGACGAGGCCAGCGCGGTCACCGTCTCGACGGTGGACCAATGCTGCGGTCTCGACGCCCGATGGAGGTCGATGCGACGCTGCCAATCCTCGTCGGTGTGGTCGCGCCTACCGGTAGCGAGGTAGCGAACCGGCTCCGTGACGGCACACGACTCGGCGTGCGCGGACTTACCGGAGCGGGCACCACCGAGTACGAGGGTTCGAGTCGGTTCACCCACCGACGTCAGACAGCCGCGCCGGCGCTGACTCGCGGCTTGGGTGCGCGCATCTTGCGAATCTGGGACGCGCGGACGAACGCGTACCACCCGATCTTGAAGCCGCCGTCCGTGGTCTCGGGGAATCGGACTCGGATCTTGTTGTTGATCATCTTGCCGAGGTAGATGCCCTCGCCGACCATGAACAGCATCATCACGAACATGCCGAGAGTGACGTACTGCTGCACCGCAGGCTGCAGGAACAGTGCGAAGATCAGGATCAGTGCGAGCGGCATGAACAGTCCGACGAGATTGCGCCGCGCATCGACGATGTCGCGAACGTACGCGCGAACCGGACCCTTGTCGCGGGGGAGTAGGTACTTGTCGTCACCGGCCAGCATGCGCGCACGGCGCTCGGCTGCAGCGGCGCGGCGCTCGTTGGACGCGGCCTTGCGGTCTTCCTTGCTGCCCTTGTTCGCCTTGCGGCGCTCGCGAGCCTCTTTGCTCGTCAGGGGAGCCGGAGCGACCGGACCACGCCGACGGGACTCGGCGTCACGGCGCTTGGGTGTCGGCCGGCCCTTGCCGAGGGACACCGGAGATGCGGCCTCGTTCCCGGACGCAATCGACTCGGATTCGTTCGAGTTCTGTTCGTCCGAATTGTCGGAGTTTCCACGGCGTAGCAGCTTCACGCATCCAGAGTATGGGATGACGTATCGATCTCGAACACCGGCCAGGTCAGCTGGCAGATCAGCAGATGCCGTTCGCATGGTGCGGCCCTAGACTTTCCACGATGCGAGTGATGATTGCGCCCGATTCCTTCGGAGACACCCTGACCGCCGCGAGCGCGGCCCATGCAATCGCGAAGGGATGGGCGTCGGTTCGACAGCAGGACCAACTCGAGCTCGCCCCCCAATCCGACGGCGGGCCCGGATTCGTCGAGGTGCTGGCCTCGCGCATCGGCACTGTGCAGGTCGCCGACGTCGACGGACCGCTCGGCACCCCGGTTCGGGCCCGCTGGCTGCTCGACGGCCAAGCGGCATACATCGAATCAGCGCAGGCGTGCGGGCTGCATCTGCTCGACGGTCCGCCGAGCCCCCTGTCCGCACTGAAAGCCAGCAGTTACGGCGTCGGGCAACTGATCGATGCAGCGATCGGCAGCGGGGCTCGAACGATCTTCGTCGGGCTCGGCGGCAGCAGTTGCACCGACGGCGGCCGTGCACTGATTCGCGCAATGGGTGGACTTGGATCGGCGGTCGCTCGATTGGCGGGAATCGACCTCGTTGCCGCGTCGGACGTGGAAAATCCGTTGTTGGGCGAGTGGGGTGCGGCTCGGGTGTTCGGCCCGCAGAAGGGTGCCGACGCCGAGACGGTCGAAAGACTCGAGGAGCTGAACACCGACTGGGCCGCAGTTCTGTCCGCAGCGGGTCACGACGTGGCGAATCGGCCGGGTGCAGGAGCCGCGGGCGGCCTCGGTGCCGCCCTGTTCGCACTCGGCGGCACACAGCAGCCGGGGGCCGTCGTGGTGGCCGAGCGAACCGGACAGCAAGAACTGCTCGAGACCGTCGATCTGGTGTTGACGGGTGAGGGAAAGTTCGATTCACAATCGCTGCGCGGCAAGCTGGTGACCAGAATCGCGGCCGCCGGTGGCGCGACCGGGGTGGAGACGATCGTGCTCGCGGGACAGGTCACGTTGACCGAGGACGACCTGGCCTCGGCCGGTATCGAGGCCGCACATTCGATCAGCGAGTTCGCGGGATCGGTGGAGTTGGCGATGTCCGATGCAGCCAACCAGCTCGAACTGCTGGCCGCACGTATCGCCGGCGAGGTTGCCGACTCTGCCGTGAATCCGAGGCGGCGAGCGTGAGGAATAGAGGCACCGAGAGTACGGTTGAGTAGTTCACGGGTTTTGTACGACTGATAGGGAGAGCCCATGACCGTTTCAAGCGAGACCACAACAACCGAAACCACGGCGCACAAGGTCACCATGACCGACACCGCGTCGGCCAAGGCCAAGGCGTTGCTGGATCAAGAAGGCCGCGACGACCTCGCGCTGCGCATCGCGGTGCAGCCGGGTGGTTGTGCAGGATTGCGTTACCAGCTCTTCTTCGACGATCGAAGCCTCGACGGAGACCTCGCGGTCGACTTCAACGGCGTCACCCTCGCAGTGGACCGGATGAGCGCCCCCTACGTCGAGGGTGCATCCATCGACTTCGTGGACACGATCGAGAAGCAGGGCTTCACGATCGACAACCCGAACGCCACGGGTTCGTGCGCGTGCGGCGACTCGTTCAACTGAGCTGACCCGTTTTCGACTGTGACCGATACACGCATGCGTGTATCGGTCACAGTCGTGTCTGCCTGTCAGCAAACCAGGACCTCCATTCGAAAGGCTCTCCTTCGTGACTCTCGCGGTATCCGGCTCGATAGCGACCGACCATCTGATGCGATTCTCCGGACGGTTCGCCGAGCAGATCGTCGCCGACCAGATCTCGAACATCTCGTTGAGCTTTCTGGTCGACGACCTGGTCATCCGCAAAGGAGGAGTAGGCGGCAACATCGCCTACGCGCTCGGGGTCCTCGGCGGCTCGCCGCTGCTCGTGGGGGCTGTGGGACCGGACTTCGCCGAATACCGCGGCTGGCTCGAAGAACACGGCGTCGACTGCAGTGGCGTGAGCATCTCCGCAACCGCCCACACGGCGCGTTTCGTCTGCACCACGGACCAGGACATGGCGCAGATCGCATCGTTCTACCCCGGGGCCATGAGTGAGGCTCGCGATATTTCCATCGAAGCGCTGGCGACCCAGCACGACCTGGATCTGGTTCTGATCGGTGCCAACGACCCCGATGCGATGACAGCGCACACCGCCCAGTGCCGCGCTGCGGGCATCCCGTTCGCAGCCGACCCGTCCCAGCAGCTCGCTCGCCTCGATGCTGCGCAGGCAATGGAGATGATCGACGGAGCCGCGTATCTGTTCACCAACGAGTACGAATGGGCTCTGCTCAAGCAGAAGACCGGCATGTCCGACGAAGACATCGCCGCGAAGGTGGATCTGCGTGTCACCACATTGGGCAAGCGCGGCGTGGACATCGTCACCAAGGACGGTGCGCATACCCACATCGGTGTCGTACCGGAAACCAGCAAGGTCGACCCGACCGGCGTCGGCGACGGCTTCCGCGCAGGTTTCCTCACCGCGCATCTGGCGGGCGCAAGCATCGAACGTGCAGCGCAACTCGGCTCGCTCGTCGCCGTTCTGGTGCTCGAAACCACCGGAACGCAGGAGTGGAGCCTGAACCGCGACGACGCGATCAAGCGTCTGAGCGCGGCGTACGGCACCGAGGCGGGCGAGGAGATCGGCGCGCTGTTGCCGGCCTGAGATCGGTCTCCCTCAGCGGGATCAATGCGGCTTTGTTGCAATCTGAGCGACTGGAATCCACATTGATCCCGGGGGAGACGGGTGTACCGGTCAGATGTTGACCGGGTATTCCGGTTCGGCGATCTGCGGCACGATGCGCTTCTCGACGAAGATGCCGTGCCACACCATGAAGATCAGCAGCGTCCACAGACGTCGGCTGTGATCGGATTTTCCGGCGCGATGGTCGTTGAGCATCGCGACTATGGCGGGCTTGTTCAGCAGGTGATCGGTCTGCGAATCGGCGATCTGCTGGCGCGCCCAGTCGAAGAGTTCCGTGCCGCGCAGCCAATGGCGCAGTGGCACAGGGAATCCCAGCTTGGCGCGATGCAGTACGTGACCGGGAACGATTCCCTCGAGCGCCTGGCGCAGAGCGTACTTCGTGGTGCTCTTGGTGATCTTCTGCTCGAGCGGGAGCTTCTCGGCGACCTTGTAGACCTCGGAGTCCAGGAACGGGACTCGCAGCTCGAGCGAGTTCGCCATGGTGATCTTGTCGGCCTTGACCAGAATGTCGCCGCGCAACCACGTGAACAGGTCCAGGTGCTGCATGCGAGCCACCGGATCCCAGCCCTGCGACTGCGCATAGATCGGCGCAGTGACGTCCTGGTGGGTCCATTCCGGTCGGAATTCGCGCAGTACGGACCGCAGTTGTGCGTCGTTGAAGCTGCGAGCGTTTCCGTAGTACCGCTCTTCGAGAGTCATCGATCCACGGTTCAGCAGGCTTTTTCCGCGGGTACCTTCCGGGATCCGCTCGCTCAACGACCCGGCAGCGCGTCTGAGGAATGCCGGAAGCGACTCGAACGGCTTCAGTGACAGCGGCTCGCGATAGATGGTGTACCCGCCGAACAACTCGTCCGCGCCCTCGCCGGAGAGCACGACCTTCACGTGCTTGCGCGCCTCCTTGGCGACGAAGTACAGCGGTACGAGGGCCGGATCCGCCACCGGGTCGTCCAGGTACCAGACGATCTCGGGGATGGATGCTGCGAACTCCTCCGGCCCGACGACCTTGACGATGTGGCGAGCACCGATGGCAGCCGCCGACTCCGCGGCGACGTCGACCTCGGAGTACCCATCACGTTCGAAACCGGTGGTGAAGGTGATCAGATCAGGATTGTGGCGGATTGCCAGCGCCGCGATGGCCGTCGAATCGATACCGCCCGACAGGAAGGACCCGACTGTCACATCGGCGCGCATGTGCTTGGCGACCGAATCTTCGAGCGCCTCGGCGATCTCCTGGTAACGAGCCTTCTCGCTGCCGGGCGCGAACGGTTGGACCGGAAACTTCGGCGTGAAGTATCGGGTGACCTTCGGCGCGGTACCGGGGGAGAGGGTGGCGTAGCAGCCGGATTCGAGCCGACGGATCCCCGCGTGGAGGGTCTCGGGCTCGGGGACGTACTGCAGCACGGTGTAGTGCTCGATGGCGCGCTGATCGAGATCGTCGTCGACCCCGACCAGGTCCATCAACTCGAGCACGCTCTTCTTCTCACTGCCGAATGCGGTGCCTCCCGGGCCGGTGGCCAGGAACAACGGCTTGATGCCGAAGGGATCGCGTGCAATGAACATCTGGCGGGTCTCGGTGTCCCAGACTGCGAACGCGAACATGCCCCGCAGTCGCTGCACTGCGGCAGGACCCCAGTAGTGGAATGCGGCGACGATCGATTCGCTGTCGCCCTCTGTGGCGAACTCTGCCCCATGATCACGCGCCAACTCCGCGCGCAACTCGAGGTAGTTGTAGATCTCGCCGTTGAAGACGAGCGCGTACCGGTTCGGCGACTCGGGCGGACCCCATCGCATCGGCTGATGCGAGTGTTCGATGTCGATGAACGACAACCGGTTGAAGCCGTAGACGACGTCGTCGTCGTGCCACGTGCCGCCGGGCTCGTCCGGGCCTCGGTGTCGCATGCAGTGGGTTGCCGAGCTCACCAGCTCGACTCCGGCGGCGGTCGTTCCGTGAGACGTGAGTACTCCGAGCAGTCCACACACAGCGTCTGCTACCTCTTCTCGCAGTTGGGGACAATGCAGCGGTCCGAGTCTCCGCGAGCGGCGTCAGCGGGACGGCAGATCAGGAACCGAGTATGCCGCAGACACGCACGAGCGTAGGTAACGACCCAAGGATGGCTATCCGTCGGCTTTGGTCTACGCTGCGTAGTACTCGGGCATCTCCATGTGGAAGCCCTTATTCTTCAGTGGTGGGCAATCAGGAAGGCGTGAACGTGGCGCATAGTCGGATCCTTCGGCGAGCGGGGCTGACAGCATTTCTCGGTGTAGCCGCGTTGATGCTGTCGGGCTGTTCCATCAGCAGCGACAACGTACTCAATTTCGGTTTCGCCTCTGGCGTCACTCCTCAGGGGCGACGCATCGGCGACCTGTGGACCTGGTCGGTTATTGCCGCCTTGGTCATGGGCATCGTCGTGTGGGTCCTGATCTTCTGGGTGGTGCTCTTCCACCGTAAGAAGAAGAGCTCACCGGAGTTCCCCCGCCAGACGGCGTACAACGTTCCGCTCGAGCTGTTCTACACGGCCGTGCCGTTCGTCATCATCGCCGTCCTGTTCTACTTCACCGTCGTGGTGCAGAACTACGTCGACGAGAAGCAGGCCGACCCCGACGTACAGGTCGACGTCACTGCGTACCAGTGGAACTGGAAGTTCGGCTACCGGACTATCGACCTCAAGGACGGTGCCGCCAAGTACGAGGGCACCGACGAAGAGCAGCAGGCCGCAGCGGAAGCCGCCGCTACTCCCGGCGAAGGTGCCGAGGGAAGCGAGGACGGTGAATTCGTTCCAGGAGCGATCCATGGAGCGATCCCGCAGGACCTGTCCTACCTGCACTACAACAAGATCGAAACGGTCGGATCCAGCGACGAGATCCCGGTACTGGTTCTCCCGACCGGTAAGCGCATCGAGTTCGTGCTCGCGTCCTCGGACGTCATCCACGGCTTCTGGGTACCGGAATTCCTGTTCAAGCGTGACGTTCTTCCGAACCCCGAGGAGAACCACTCCGACAACGTGTTCCAGATCAGCGAGATCGAACGCGAAGGATCGTTCGTCGGCCGGTGCACCGAAATGTGTGGCACCTTCCACTCGATGATGAACTTCGAGGTTCGCGCTGTGTCACCGGACAAGTTCGAGCAGTACATCGAGCTGCGCAAGCCGGTGTCCGAGGGCGGCGAAGCGCTCACCAATGCGCAGGCGCTCGACGCCATCGGTGAGAGCCCGCTCGCAACGAGTACCTCGCCGTTCGAGACCGATCGCACCGTCCGTACCGCCACTGTCGCCGAAGGCAACTGACCAAGGAAGCATGCTGATATGAAAATCGAAGCCAAGATCTTCGAGATCCTCACTGTCTTCTTCCTCCTGGTCGGCATCGTGTACGCGTTGTTCACGGGCCTGAGCCGCACCGGAGTGGAATGGGCCGGCGTCACCGCGATCTTCCTGTCGGTGGGTCTGACGTTGATCGTCGGTACGTACTTCCGGTTCGTCGCCCGACGCCTCGACACCCGCCCCGAAGACTTCGACGATGCCGAGGTCAGCGACGGCGCAGGCGATCTGGGCTTCTTCAGCCCCGGCAGCTTCTGGCCGATCGTGCTCGCCGGCGCTGCGTCCATCACGGCTCTCGGATTCGCTTTCTTCCAGCCGTGGCTCATCGCTGTGGGCGTCGTCTGCGTCATCGCATCTGCCGCTGGATTGGTGTTCGAGTACCACGTCGGAGCCGAGCGTCACTGACTGCATACACCTGGGAAGGGCCCCAATCGTTCGCGAGAACGATCGGGGCCCTTTTTTGTACCCGTGTGAGATCAAGAGCCTCCGCGACGGCACGTGTAGCGATGACGGCCCAAGAAAGGTGCGCGACGAGGGGTGGGGGGCGACCAGGAGTGGGCGTCCGCGACGTCAGGAGGCGTCGGCCTCGGAGTGTCTCGCTATCGAGTCCGAGGTCGAGTCCGCCAAGGCGTCCAACGAGATGCTCAGCGCCTCGCACAGGGCCGCGACGGTAAAGAATGCTGGAGTCGGTATGCGTCCGGTCTCGATCTTTCTGAGCGTCTCGACCGAGATGCCGGCAGCGTCGGCGACATCGGTCATGGTGCGGCTGCCTCGGTAACGACGCAGTGTTGCGCCGAGCCTGGCACCGCGAGCGAGTTCGCCGGGGGTGAGGGGGATTCGGACCATGTGCCGATAGTAATACCGGTGAGGCCGATCTGTTGCGACCCAGTGGTGCGCTCGCACTGAGACGGTCCGCCGACTGTTCGAGCTCGGCGTGTGGGGACGCCGGAGGCCGGGGGAGGGGAGAGGCACGAAGGTCCCTGTCCGTCGGTGTGGACGCTTCGTCTTGTCCAAGTGCAGTGGACGCAAAGAAGGGCGGCACCGTTGCCGGTGCCGCCCTTCTTTCGTGCTGTGTCAGATATCAGTGATCGCTGTCGCTGTCCTGACGACCCGACGTGATCGCCGCGTCTTCGTACCCGTTGCCATTCGCGTGGCCGTTGCCGTTCCCGTTCGAGTGGCCGTTGCCATTTGCGTGGCCGTTGCCGTTCCCGTTCGAGTGGCCGTTCGAGCCGTTGCCGAGAATTCCCGCCTGGTAGTTGCGGAGCATCGCGAGCTGCTCGTGTTCGCCCTTGTGCAGTGCATCTTCGAGAGCCTTGCTCTGAGCCACCGGGTCCGGGGTGAACAACGATCCGGAGCCGGGCTTACCGGCCGAGCCGAGCTTGTTCATCTTCTTGGGTACCGGTGCGCCCTGGTAGTCGAGCGGAATCGGATGTCCGTGATCGTCGACCGGTCCGAGCGGCTGGTGGATTTCCACGTACTGGCCGTGCGGGAGACGCTTGATGATTCCGGTTTCGATGCCGTGCTCGAGTACCGCCCGGTCGCTGCGCTGCAGACCGATGCAGAACCGGTAGGCAACGAAGTAGGCGATCGGAGGCAGGATCAGTACGCCGATTCGACCGATCCAGGTCATGGCGTTGAGCGAGATGTCGAACTTGTACGCGATCAGGTCGTTGACGCAGGAGAGCGTCAGGACGACGTAGAACGCGATGGACATCGCGCCGATGGCCGTACGGACCGGTACGTCGCGGGGGCGCTGCAGCAGGTTGTGGTGTGCAGTGTCGCCGGTGAGGCGCTTCTCGATCCACGGGTAGGCGATCATGACCGTGAATACGAGGCCCATGATCACTGCCACCCAGAACACGGCCGGGATGGTGTAGCGACCGGCGATGTAGATGTCCCATGCGGGCCAGAGTCGAGCCAGGCCGTCGGTCCACATCATGTAGAAGTCGGGCTGCGAACCTGCCGAGACCTGCGACGGGTTGTACGGGCCGAGGTTCCAGATCGGGTTGACCTGAAGCAGACCACCCATTGCTGCCAGAACACCGAACGTCACGGCGAAGAATGCACCGGACTTGACCGCGAAGACCGGGAGAATACGAACGCCGACGACGTTCTTCTCGGTACGTCCCGGTCCGGGGAACTGCGTGTGCTTCTGGTACCAGACCAGGGCGAGGTGAGCTGCGATCAACGCCAGGATGATTGCCGGCAGCAGCAGGACGTGAGCCACGTACAGGCGAGGAATGATGATGGTGCCCGGGAAGTCGCCGTCGAAGATCAGCCAGTGCATCCACGTTCCGACAATCGGGATGCTCATCGTGATGCCGGAGAAGGCGGCGCGAAGACCGGTGCCCGAAAGCAGGTCGTCGGGAAGGGAGTATCCGAAGAAGCCCTCGAACATCGCCAGGATCAGCAGCAGGCAGCCGATGACCCAGTTGGCCTCGCGGGGGCGACGGAACGCACCCGTGAAGAAGATGCGGGCCATGTGCACGATGATCGACGCGGCGAACATCAGCGCAGCCCAGTGGTGGATCTGTCGCATGAACAGACCACCGCGGACCTCGAACGAGATGTCGAGGGCAGTGGCGTACGCACGAGACATCGTCACACCGTTGAGTGGGAGGTACGAACCGTCGTAGACGACCTCGCTGAGCGACGGATCGAAGAACAGGGTGAGGAAAACGCCGGAGATCAGCAGGATCACGAAGCTGTAGAGCGCGATCTCACCGAGCAGGAACGACCAGTGGGTGGGGAACACCTTGTTGATCTGACGGCGCAGTCCCGGTGCCAAGTGGTAACGACTGTCTACGTCGTCGGCCTGCTTGGCTGCGAGAGTTTGCAGTGAAGGACTCATGAATCACGCTCCGGTCGACGTTCCCAGAAGGCGGGGCCCAGTGCTTCGTGGAAATCGGCTTGTGCCACTAGGTATCCCTCCTCGTTGACTGTGATGGGAAGCTGGGGCAGCGCGCGCGCGGCCGGTCCGAAGATCGGCTTGGCGTACTCGAGCGCGTTGAACTGCGACTGATGGCAAGGGCAGAGAATGCGGTTTGTCTGCTGCTCGAACAACGATGTCGGGCAACCCAAGTGCGTGCAGATCTTGGAGTAGGCGTAGTAGTCGCCGTAGTTGTAGCTTTCCTGGCCCTTGCGCTTGACGACCGTGCTGGCATCGTCGGGACGCAGGCGGATGAGCATGACGGCGTTGCGAATTCCGCGCAGAGACACGAGAAGTTCGTGCTCGCTCTCGCGGTCCGATTCGCGGAACGGGAATACAGTCTCCATGGCACCAGCGTCCAAGTCCTCGGGCCGAACGAGAACGACATCTTCCGGTCGCCCGGTGTCTCGTCGGAGGTAGATGGTCTCTCCATCGTAGCGAGGAGTCCAACCGGATACCCACAACGGAGAATCTTCGCCCTTGGCCCAAGGGTTCTTGATCAGGCCGCCGAGCGGGAGAAGTGCCATGATGCCGAGTGCGCCACCGCCGAAGAACAGGGAACGCTTGATCACCTTGCGGCGACCGATGGTCGACGTGTCGAGAGAGTCGCCCAGTTCGGCCACCAACGTCTTGCGGTCCGTCTCCGACGAACTTCCGTCGTGGCGATCCTGGATGGAGACCTCTTCGGGAATGAACTTCTTGGTGAACTGCACCGCACCGACGCCGACGGCGAGGATTGCCAGACCCATCGTGCCGCCGATCAACGGCGTGTACAGCGAGTAGAGGTGGTAGTTCTCGTCGCCGATTCCGGCGTACTGCCAGGGCCAGAACAGGTAGACACCGATGAACGCGACGGCCGAAAGACCGGCGATGGCGAACCAGATCGCCACACTGCGCTCAGCGCGCTTCTCTGCCCGGGTGCCCTCGACAGCCCAGCGGTTTCTGCGGAAAGCGACGTCGACGCCGTCGAGGTTGGTACCGAGCTCGACCAGCTGGTCGCGGCTCAGTGAAGCCAGTTCCTCGTCGGTGTACTTCTTGTCGGCATCCACACCACTGGTGTTTGCCGCGTCCTTGCGGCCGGAATCGCCGTCGCTCATGACCTAGCTCCGATCCACAGTGTTGCGCCGACGACTGCGGCGATTCCGACAACCCAGAGTGCAACCATCTCGGTACCGGGACCGAAGCCCGCGAGACCCCAACCGCCCGCGGCCTTGGTTTCCTGAGCCGACTTGACGTACGCGATGATGTCCGACTTCTCCTCGATCGTCAGCTGACGGTCGGAGAACTTCGGCATGTTCTGGGGACCGGTGACCATCGCGGTGTAGATCTCCTGCTCGTTCGCAGGACCGAGGTCGGGTGCGAACTTGCCTGAGGACAGGGCACCGCCCTGGCCGGTGAAGTTGTGGCAGGACGCACAGTTCAACCGGAACAGCTCACTGCCACGTGCGATGTCGTCGCCGCGCAGAGATTCCTGGGCAACCTCGCCGTTGTCGTCGAGGATGACCGTGGGTCCGCCGCCGTTGGCCTGAATGTAGGCACCGAGGGCGTCGATCTGCTTGTCGTCGAACTTCGGTGGCTTGCGGAGTGCCTGCGCCTCGTTACGCACAGCAGGCATACGGCCACTGGACACCTGGAAGTAGACAGCCGCTTCGCCGACGCCGATGAGGCTCGGTCCGCGATCCTGAACGCCCTGCAGGTTGGCACCGTGGCACGTCACGCACGACGTGTCGTACAGCTGCTTGCCTTCGCGAATGAGCGCAGCCGAGTCGGTGTCGGCGGTAGCGACCTGCGGAGTCGGTGTGAGGGCCGAAGCGAGGAAACCCGCGCTCAGAAGGCCCATCATCAGAACGAGAGCACCTGTGATGCGTCGGCGCGTCTTACGCTGCCGTCGCGTCTTGGCGGCGGCCTTGTCGACGGATGCTGCTGGGGGAGATGTACTCATCTTCTATCCCTTGTCGTGTCGGGACGGACCGAACGTCGGGGGCTGAATCCGTTCGTTCGTTATCTTTGGCGTGCTGACTGTCACTAGCGGATGAAGTAGATAGTCGCGAAGAGGGCAATCCAGACGATGTCGACGAAGTGCCAGTAATACGAAACGACGATGGCGGCGGTGGCCTGCGCGGGAGTGAACTTACTGACCAGGGTTCTGGTGATCAGGAAGACGAACGCGATGAGTCCGCCGATCACGTGCAGTCCGTGGAAGCCGGTCGTGATGTAGAAGACCGATCCGTACACGCTGCTCGACAACGTCGTGCCCTCGTGCACCAGGTGGTAGTACTCGTACGCCTGGCCGGACACGAAGAACGCGCCCATGGCCAGCGTGATGATGTACCACCGTCGAAGGCCGAAGACGTCTCCGCGCTCAGCGGCGAACACGCCCAGCTGGCACGTGAACGACGACGCGATCAGCACGGCCGTCACCGGTACGGCCAGAGTGAGGTTCAACTCGGTCGGTTCCGGCGGCCAATTTCCGTTCGCCTGGGCTCGCGCGACGAAGTACATCGCAAACAGCCCGGCGAAGAACATGAGTTCACTCGACAGCCACACGATCGTGCCGACGCTGACCATATTGGGACGGTTCAGCGAGTGCACGCGTTGGGTGATTGCCGATCCTTGAGTCCCTACAGCGCTCGTCACAGAAAGAAGTATGACCCGTCGTAGTACGGAAGGCATATCCGGGTCCGCTCTGGGCGCGTCGCAACACAACGAATCCAGGAGCGTCCTTGTTCCCACGCTGGTCAGGAGGGCTGTACGGGCCGGTAGGGTCCAGTCGTGCAAGGCTGGCCTCATGGCAAAGAGCACCGAAGGTGGGTGGTTTCGGCGGCTGTTCTCGCGGTCGACCGCAGAACGTCTGGACCCCACGCGCGAGGATCTGGTGATAGTGGCGAGTTGCTTCGACGACGCACAGGCGTGTTCGGCTGTGCTCGACGACGCAGCCCGAACTCCGCCGGTGTGGACGGCGGCGTCGGATGTGTTGCTTCGGCATCATCTGCTGCTGCCGGCACACGAAGTAGAGGACGCTGCCGCGGTCGCGGCCCAGGACGACTACGAAGTGGGGCCCGCGGCCGAATTGTCGGACATCGATGGATACCGCCCACACGTGGACGACGGCGTTCCTCTGGTTCTGCAGCGCGTGCAGGTGCTCGACGCGCTTCATTGTTCACAGGAGCGATCTCGAATGGCGGGCCTCGCCCAACGCCGGGGTGGCGCTGTGCTCGGGTGGGATGCGCTGCAGCCGGCGCAGGCCGACCCGGCGTCTGGCTAAGCTTCCACCGCACCAAGGCCGCGGCCACGGATCGACGAACGGAACCAGCCATGAACGCACCGACCGCAGACGAGCAGCCACGAACCTGGCGTCGAATTCTCGGCGCGTTGACGACTCGTACCGACCTTTCCAGCGCAGACACCGGCTGGGCGATGGACGAGATCATGGCCGACAACGCGACGGCGGCGCAGATCGCAGCGTTCGGAGTGGCCCTCAGGATGAAGGGGCCGACTCCGGCGGAGGTGAGCGGTCTCGCCGAATCCATGCTTTCGCACGCGGTGTTGGTGGACACCGATACCGACGCCGTCGACGTCGTCGGAACCGGTGGTGACGGAGCCGACACCGTCAACATCTCCACCATGGCCGCCATCGTCGTAGCGGCCAGTGGCATCCGGGTGGTCAAGCACGGCAACCGCGCGGCGTCGTCCAAGAGCGGCACGACCGACGTACTCGAAGCGCTCGGCGTCCGGGTGACTCTGGGAGCCGACGCGGTCGCGGCGAGCGTCGAGCAGGTCGGTATCGGGTTCTGCTTCGCGCCGATGCACCACCCCGCACTGCGCTTCGCCGCGGCACCGCGCAAGGAGATAGGCATCCCGACGGTCTTCAACGTCCTGGGGCCTCTCACCAATCCGGGCCGCCCGCGCGCGGGTCTGATCGGCTGCGCCTTCGAAAGTTTGGCTCCCGTCATGGCCGACGTGTTCGCCGGCCGTGGCAGCTCGGTGCTCGTCGTGCGCGGCGACGACGGACTGGACGAGATCACCCTGTCCACCTCGACAACGGTGCACGTGGTGTCCGGCGGCTCGGTGACCATCGAGACGATCGATCCACTCGACTACGGAATCGACCGGGCACCCATCGAGGCCCTCGGAGGCGGCGATGCGGAGTTCAATGCCGCAGTGGCGCATCGTGTGTTCGCCGGCGAACACGGGCCGGTCCGTGATGCCGTGCTGCTCAACGCCGCCGCGGCCATTGCCGCGCATCAGGGCGTCTCCGGGAACCTACACGAGCGCATCGAAGCCGGATTGGCAACTGCTGCAACGGTTGTCGACAACGGTTCCGCGTCGCGGCTACTCGCCGACTGGGCTCGCTGCACCACTGCATTGGCCGACTGACGAACTGTGCCCTACTCGCCGATCGAGAACCCTGCATCGACGTCGGCGCTCGAATAAGACTGGAACGCAATGTGAGTCGTGGTGCTCCGAACGCCACGCACACGATTGATGTGTCTGGTGACGACGTCGGCGATCGAGGCATGGTCGCGCACTTTGACGATGGCGATCAGATCGACATCCCCAGCGCACGAATAGACCTCCGTCACACCATCGACGTCGGCAACGGCCTGCGCTGCCTCCGGAATCAAATCGGCCTCGGCGTCGATCAAGACGATGGCATTGATCATCTGTGCTCCTCATGCATCTCGAGCTCGATGTACGACGAGCTCCCACCCAACCCTAGTTCCACCGATCATTCCGCGGGCTCCACTCCTGCACTACCGGTCGTTCCGCGAGCTCCACTCCTGCACTACCGGTCGTTCCGCGGGCTCCACTCCTGCCGCGCGGCTTCTCTCGCCGTTCGGCACCAGTCCTCCCACGAACCCGCAGCGCGAGCCGGGCTGCAGTAACCACTGCTGGTGCGCACGATGCGAACCCCATCGGTGCGTAGCCAGGATGCGATGAGGCCGACCTCTTCCGGCGGCGCACCTCGCAGCGGTGTCGGATCGGGCATCACCGTCTCGGCGGACGCGGTGATGGCATCGACGACGGGCATCGGGTGCACTCCGCGGGGAGCCACCGCAGCACCGGCCAGACGGCCGAATCGCACCACGATCAACTCCCATCCTCCGTCCGCGGTCCGTCGCGCCGCCACGAGTTCCGCGATGGCGGCCACGGCCGCCGACCGATGCATCCGGCGTAGCGCCTCCACGGTGATCGCGATCCGGTCGCGCAGGCGCGCGGCAGTCTCGTAGAGCTCCCTGTCCGCGAGTTCGGCGACCCGCCGGCGCATGGAATAGAGGATCGCGTCGTCCTGGCCACACACGAGCGCAAGAAACTGCGCAGGTGCGCCGGAGTACTCGTCGGCCGTCATCGGCCCGGAGAGCGCCGCTGGGCAGCCGCCGACGTCGGTTGCCGGGCAGTCGTCACCGTGCCGAACCGAACGAGCCAGCCGGCGGGTGCACGTGCGCAGACGGCAGAACTCCGCCACGAGCGCCGAAGCCTCCGCGGCGTCACCGCGAACCGAGAACGGTCCGAGACTGTTGGGCGTCGGCGTACGGACTATCGACAGTCGTGGGAACGCCTCGTCGGTGAGGGTGATCCACCAGCCCTTCTTGGGAAACTTCGAGCGACGGTTGTACGGCGGGATGTGCGCCGAGAGCAGGCGCAGCTCTCTGACACCGGCTTCGAGTGCGTGCGCGCACTCGACGTGGTCGACACGCGTGGCGAGGGAGACCATCTCCTTCATCCGGCCCCTGGTCTCGGACCCGGTGAAGTAGTTGCGTACTCGGCGCTTGAGGTTGTTGGAGGTGCCGACGTACAAGACCTCGTCGGACGGGCCGCGGAAGAGATAGACGCCGGGCGTGCCGGGCAGGTGAGCGGCCAGCCCGCGTTTGGCGCGCTGGCCGGCCGACACCGCAGGAAGGTAGTCGACCAACTCGGCATAACTGTGAACGCCCTGATTGCCCACTCGTTCGATGAGGCCGTGCAGAACGTCGACCGTTGCACGGGCGTCGTCGAGAGCCCGGTGAGTCGGCCGGGTGCCGGATCGGAACAGTGTGGACAGCGCGGAGAGTTTGACCGAGGGTGCCTCGTCGCGCGTGAGTACCCGTCGAGCCAGCTTGACGGTGCACAACACCTGGAACCGGGGCCACGCTATGTCGAGACGACTGGCGGCGGCCTTGAGGAACCCGGTGTCGAAGCCCGCGTTGTGGGCCACGAGCACCGAGCCGCGGGCGAACTCGAGGAAACCGGGTAGCACTCGTTCTATCCGAGGCGCGCCGATCAGCATCGCCGACGTGATTCCGGTGAGTTCGACGATGTACGGGGGAATGGACCTGCCCGGATCGACGAGGGTGGCGAATTCGCCGAGAATTTCGCCTCCTCGAACCTTGACCGCACCGATCTCGGTGATGGCCTCCGTGTCTGCGCTGCCGCCGGTGGTCTCGAGGTCGACGACGACGAACGTGGTCTCGTGCAGTGGGGTGTCCAGTTCGTCGAACGTCAGCTGGATGGGCAGGCTCACCGGGACGACGGTAGGTCCGACCTCCGACAAGAACGCGCATGGCGGCGTCGTCGGTGACCGTGTCGTCGCGCCCGGACCGTGAAGTGTCACGAAACCTGTCGGTGGCGCGCGCTACCTTTCGCTCGATCGGCTGATTCGGCCGCCTGAAACAGCAAAGAGACAAGGATCACAATGATCATCGACTGCAGTGACTGCCTGGTCCGTGACATCGCCTGCGCCGACTGCGTCGTGACGGTGCTTCTGGGGCCGCCGGGAATGCCATCGAGGTCGGACGGACGGTGGGTCGGACCACCCTCGCCGATAACGCTCGAGCAGGAGGAACTGGGTGCGATGGGGGTGCTCGCGGATGTCGGTCTCGTCCCTACGCTCAAGCTCGTGACGAACGCGGACGAGACCGCCGAAGTTCCGTCGTTACCGACTCGTGACGCACCGGGGGATCAGCGCGCTGGTTAGCGAAATTCGGGTCGAATTCGGTTGCGTCGGCGCGTTGGGGTCGACACAGGGGTATGCCATTTCGTAACCTTCCTGAGACCTTGCGGAGTCTCGCCAGTCCAAACCGGAGTGGCGTCGCAAGTCACCGCCTAATCGATCACTCGCGAGAGTGTTCGTACCGGGAACCCGATATCTACTGGGGTGAATCCCGCTGAGCCACCCACGGTGGCCGGTGGGTAGGGCTGCTCTTCCCAGCCCGAACCCGTCAGCTAACTCGGTCGGCGGACGATAGGAAGAAACGGAGCACCATCTTTCGTGGCGTCACAACTTTCCAACCGATCATTGCGGCGAGTTCTCGTAGCCGGAGCGCTCACGGCAGGCGTGGTCATTCTTCCCGCTGCACCCGCGATGGCGGCCCCCCTCACCATCCCCGGCGTCGGAACCTTCGAGATTCCCGACATCCCGGGCCTCCCTCCCCTCAACATTCCGGGTATCCCCGCACCGGGCGCGCCGCTGGCTCCCCAGGTCACGCCCGCAGCGAAGGCCGTTCAGGCTGCTGAGTCCAAGATCGGCGCTCCGTACGTGTACGGCGCCTCGGGTCCGGATTCGTTCGACTGCTCGGGTCTGATCCAGTGGGCGTACAAGCAGGCCGGCGTCAGCCTGCCCCGCACGAGCTACGACCAGGCAGCCGCGGGCACTCCGGTTTCGCGTGACAGCCTGATGCCCGGCGACGTCGTCTCGTTCTACGGCGGCTCGCACTCGGGTATGTACATCGGCGACGGCAACGTCGTGCACGCATCCACGTCCGGCGTGCCGGTCAAGGTTGCTCCCGTGGACTCGATGCCGTTCGACGGTGCTCGTCGTTACTGATTCGAGCGCAGACGTTCGCTGTGATCGACCGACAGGGTCGAGCCGTACCCCGGCTCGACCCTGTCGTCGTCTCCGGACACGGCATGCGACACGCCGGTCCGGTGGACAGCGGACGCCCCAGTTCGTAATCTGATCGAGACCTGGTCGATGTTTACTTTGTGACCTGTCACCGACGAACCCCATCGATTTCAGACGGTGTTCACCTCCGCGCCCGCAAGAGCATGGGTATGGTTCGTTTCCGGGCTGCTAATCCAACCGTCGCCTCGTGTAGGCGACAGATGTAAGGACGGAGAGTCGCTTTCCGTGGCGATATCGAGATCGAACCGAGTGTGGCGGCTGGCCCGTAACTCGGTGGTTGCTGTCGCGTTGGCCGCAAGCATCGCCGTAGTGCCGACGCAGACTGCGATCGCTCAACCGGGATTCGACTCGGCGTCCGACGCCCAGACCAAGCTTGCGGAGCTCTCCCGAGATTCCGAGCAGACGAACGAATCTCTGCACAACGCTCAGATCGACCTCGATGCCAAGACTGCGCAGCAGCTCGATGCCCAGGCCGCCGTCGATCGGAGCCGCGCCGCTCTCGACGCAGCGCAGGCGCAGCTGACTCAGCTCAAGCCGGCCATGGACAAGGTAGCCAACGTCAACTACCAGGGCGCGCGTACGAACCGCCTCTTCGCTGTCATGGTCAGCGACTCGCCTCAGCAACTGCTCGACCAGATGTCGGCTCTCGATGTGATCTCGGCCGAGACCGCAGGCCAGGTTGCCCAATTCCAGCAGGCGAGTTCGGATGCCGCTGCGGCCGAACAAGCGGCAACGACGGCCGCGGACCAAGCTCGTGTCGCGGCCGAGCAGGCCAAAGCGGTCAGTGACGATCTCCAGGCCAAGCAGAGCGAACTGCAGGGCCAGATAGCCGAGGTGATGGCCGCCTACAGCGCGCTGTCGTCGTCCGAGCAGCTCTCGCTCGCTGGATCGGCATTGCCCGACGGTTTCGATCCCACGACAATTCTGCAGAATCTGACGCCAGGGTCGGGTACCAGCGCGTTGCAAGCCGGTCTGACGCAGATCGGCAAGCCGTACGTCTGGGGTGGAACAGGCCCGGACGGCTTCGACTGTTCGGGACTGGTGGTGTGGGCGTACAAGCAGGTGGGAAAGACGCTCCCTCGGTCGAGTCAGGCTCAGGCCGAAGGCGGTACACCGGTGGATCAGAAGGATCTGCAGCCGGGAGATGTGGTGCTGTTCTATCCGGACGCCTCGCACGTCGGTATCTATGCAGGTAACGGCAACGTGTTGCACGCGTCGACATTCGGGGTCCCCGTCAAGGTGCAGTCGATGGCATCGTTCCCGTACTACGGGGCGCGTCGATACTGAGGTGTGCCTCGACGATCGACGCCTGCGCGTATGAGCGGGCCGAACCAGCCCGCGGGGATCCGCCTCCTGGTCCGATCGGCGCGGCTTCGGTGGACGGCACTTGTTCTCGTTGCTGCAGTAGCGCTCTCGGTGGTCGTCTTTCACAACGTCTACAGCACTGACGGTGAATCCCGAGCTACGTCGACCGACACGTCCGTCGGCCAGGCCCCGCCGACCTACGATCAGCAGCGCCGCGCCGATGTGACCGTCCTTCTCGACCGATGGGCCGGCGCAGTTCGCGCTGGAGACGTCGACGGTCTGCGGGAATTGATGGATCCGCGGGCCGATCCTGATTTCGTCGAGGCGCAGGTACGTCGGGCCGCGTCGGTTCCGGGCGTACCGTTCTCCGAATTCGGCTACGTCCTGGGCGACGAGCCGGAAACACCGGTTCCTCCTTCGATTGCAGAGCCACTGGACGCCACCGACATCTGGGCACCGCCGGTGTATCTGCGCTACGCCGTGGCGGGGCCGGACGCGTCGCCGACGAGTCGGCCGGTCTCGCTCGTCGTAGCCGAGCGGGACGGTCGATGGCGGCTCGTCGACGATGCGGACCTGCCCGAGTATCGACGCCACACCTGGCGTGGGCCGTGGGACTTCGGATCGTTGACGACACGATCGGTTCCCACAACTTCGGGGACATCGGTGGTCATGGGGCATCCGGACCGGGAGCAGTTCGTCGATGCCCTGGCAGCCGAGCTCCCGTCGGCAATCGATGCCGTCACCGACTTCTGGGGAGACGACTGGGCGCGAGACGGTCTGGTATTCGTTGCATCCTCCGCGGAGGAGTTCGCCGAGCTGACCGGATCCGATCCGTCGACGGACGTGGCTGCGGTGACCGTGTCCGACGCGGTGGCGGGGGACGGTTCGCGTCCGACCGGCCAGCGGGTGGTGTTCGGTCCCGATGCCGCGGCCCGCTTGACGCCGTTCACCGTTCGCTCGGTTCTGCGGCACGAGTTGACCCATGTGGCGGCCAGGGCGCGGACGGCGGACGGTACGGCGTTGTGGGTGGCGGAGGGGTTCGCCGACTACTCCGGGTACCGCAATTCCGGTGCCGATTTTTCGCAGCTCGCTCCTACCCTCGCCGCGATCGTGGCGTCGGGTGGACCGCCGACGGTGCTGCCGAAGGACGAGGATTTCGGTGCCGGAGGGGCACGGTCGAGTGTGGCCTACGAGTCGGCGTGGTCGGTGTTCGCCTTCGTGGCCGATCGGTTCGGCGAGCCGACACTGCGCAGGCTGTACGAGGCGTTGGCGGCTGGGCCTGCCTCGGACGGCTCCACCGATGCCGCCTTCGCGTCGGTACTGGGATTGGACCGCACCCAGTTCGTCGCCTCGTGGGGCAACTGGGTGGCTGATCGGGCGCGCTGACCTCGAGCGCTACGGTTGACGCCATGCGTCGTACTCTTCTCGTGACGAACGACTTTCCGCCTCGCCCGGGTGGAATCCAGTCATACCTGCACAGTTTCGCCTCGCAACTACCCGCAGACGAGCTCGTGGTCTATGCACCGCGGTGGCGCGGTGACTCGCACGAGAAGTTCGATGCCAAGCAGCCGTTCGAGGTGATCCGGCATCCGACGACACTGATGCTGCCGACTCCGCTCGTGGCGCGCCGGGCAGCTCGAATCCTCAAGTCGCATCGGTGCGACTCGGTGTGGTTCGGGGCGTCGGCTCCGCTGGCCGTGATGTCGTCGCACCTGCGCAAGGCTGGGGCAGAGCGCATCGTGGCCAGTACACACGGTCATGAGGTCGGCTGGTCGATGGTGCCGGGCGGACGGGCGACCCTACGCACGATCGGCGAGAACACCGATGTGGTGACCTACGTCAGCAAGTACACCCGGGGTCGGTTCAGCTCGGCGTTCGGTCGGACCGCAGCCCTCGAGCACCTGCCGCCCGGTGTCGATACGGATCGTTTCGTTCCCGATGACGCCGCGCGAGCGGAACTTCGCGCGCGCTACGGCCTCGGCGACCGACCCACCGTTCTGTGTCTCTCGCGGCTCGTACCCCGTAAGGGACAGGACTTCCTGATCCGAGCGCTCCCGGGAATTCGGCGAGCCGTCGACGGTGCCGTTCTGGTGATCGTCGGAGGAGGGCCGTACGAGAAGACTCTGCGCGAGCTCGTTCGATCCACCGGAATGGAGCAGCACGTGGTGTTCACCGGCACGGTGCCGTCCGCGGAGCTTGCCGCCCACCACACCATCGCCGACGTGTTCGCCATGCCGAGCCGCACCCGTGGCGCGGGTCTCGACGTGGAGGGCCTCGGAATCGTCTACCTCGAAGCGTCGTCCTGCGGTGTGCCCGTCGTAGCCGGAACGTCCGGGGGTGCGCCGGAAGCTGTGCAGCACAACAAGACCGGGCTCGTGGTCGACGGAACTTCGGTCTCGTGCATCACCGATGCGATCGTGCGAATCCTGTCCGATCGCGCGCTGGCAACGCAGATGGGCAACGCCGGCCGTGCGTGGGTCGACGCCGAGTGGCGTTGGGACGTGCTGACGGAGAAGTTGCGATCGTTGATCTAGCGTCCGTAGTTCGAGGCCGTTGGCCTCACCGGGCGTAGATGGATTCGATCTCGTCGGCGTACGCCTTGGTGATGACGTTGCGCTTGAGCTTCATCGTCGGGGTCAGTTCGCCGCTTTCCTCCGAGAAATCATGGGGGAGCAGTCGATATTTCTTGATGGACTCCGCGTGCGAGACGGACTTGTTGGCGTCGGCGACGGCAGCATCGATCTCGGCGACGAGATCGGGGTCCTTCTGCAGATCCGCCGCCGTGGCGTCTGCGGCCTTGCCGTGCGCGGACTTCCACCGATCGAACGCCTCCGGGTCGAGAGTGATGAGCGCCCCGATGAACGGTTTCTGATCGCCTACGACAACAGCCTGGCTGATCAGAGCGCCCGCACGAAGTCGGTCCTCCAAACCGGCGGGCGAGACGTTCTTGCCGCCGGCCGTGACGATCAATTCCTTCTTGCGACCCGAAATCGTGATGTACCCGTCGTCGTCGACGCTGCCGAGATCTCCGGTGCGGAACCAACCGTCGTCCAGTGACTCGGCGGTTGCCTCCTCGTTGCGCCAGTAACCGTCGAACACCACCGGCCCGCGCAGTTGAATCTCTCCGTCTTCGGCGATGCGAACGGTGTTGCCGGGCAACGGACGCCCGACGCTGCCCACGCGTTGGAATCCGATGGTGTTGACCGCGAACGCCGCGGTGGTTTCGGTCAGCCCGTAGCCCTCGTAGATCGTCACACCGATGCCCCGGTAGAAGTGGCCGAGACGGGAACCGAGAGGCGCGCCGCCGGAGATGGCGAGTTCGCACTTGCCGCCGAGCGCTGCCCGCAGTTTGCCGTAGACCAACTTGTCGAACACGGTGTGCTTGGCGCGCAACACGATTCCCGGTCCGCCGGTGTCCTGTGCCTCGCTCCATTCCACCGCACATTCGGTGGCCAGATCGAAAATCTTGCCCTTGCCGTCGGCGTGCGCCTTCTGCTTCGCAGTGTTGAAGACCTTCTCGAACACTCGCGGCACCGAGAGGATGAAGTCCGGCTGGAACGTTCCGAACGTCGCGACGAGATTCGGGATGTCGTTGGTGTGACCGAGCGTGACCCCGGCGTCGAACGACGCGATACTCACTGCCCGTGCGAGTACATGGGCCAGGGGGAGGAACATCAGGGTGCTTCGACCCTGCGTCATCAGTGACTTCAGCGACGTCTCGCGAATACCGAGAGACTCCGCGAGCAGATTGGCGTGGGTCAGTTGGACGCCCTTGGGGCGACCGGTGGTGCCCGAGGTGTAGATCAACGTTGCCGGATCGGACGAGCTCGAGGCCGAAACCCGTCGGTGCACAGAGTCCTCGGTGACATCTGCGCCCCCGTCGATCAGTGCCTGCACCGCGGCGGTGTCGGTGTCGGCCGACTCGATCACGAACGTCCGACGCACGGACTGTGCCGCTGCCACAACATCTTTCGTTTCCTGCACGTGCGCGTCGTTCTCGAGCACGAGCAGTACCGGCTCGGCATCTTCGAGAATCCACTCGACCTGCCCGGCGGAGGATGTCTCGTAGATCGGCACGGTCACCCCGCCCGCGGCCCAGATCGCATAGTCGACGACAGACCACTCGAACCGCGTCGACGACATCAATGCAACGCGATCACCCTGTTCGATGCCTGCTGCAATCAGACCTCGCGCCACCCCGACGACCAGTTGCTCGAACTCGGCCGCGGTGACGTCGGTCCAGCTGCCGTCCACGAGCCGTCGGAACACAACGGCATCGGGCGTGTTGCGAGCACGGAGGAAGACGGTGTCGACAGCCGAGTCGGTGTCCTCGATGGCGTACTTTGCAGCGGCGGTGTACTCGCGCACGGGATTACCTCCGGATAGAACTGGGAGAACGAAAGTCGATAGCTCGGCTTCACAGATACTCTAGACCCGGCTCGAGGACGCTTGAATGCGCCTCGAGTGGAGCCTGCAGGAACGAGCAGTGAAACCTCGAGCGGAGCCTGCAGGAACGAGCCGTAAAAGAGGTGACGTGCGCGGCCTGCGACCCGATATGTGAAGCTCTGTCGATGAGCAGTATTCAAGTTGCGGATCAGACATTCGTGGCCGCCCCCGGGGAACGGGTGGCGCAGGCGTTCGCCTCACCCGAGCGGTGGCGTCGGTGGTGGCCGGATCTGAACCTGACCATCACCGAGGACCGGGGTGAGAAGGGGATCCGCTGGGCGGTGCGCGGCGGTGTGGTCGGAACGATGGAACTGTGGCTCGAGCCCGCGCTGGACGGAGTCGTCGTGCACTACTTCCTGCATGCGGAGCCCTCCGGTTCCGGCGAGATCGCGTCGCAGCAGCATGCTCGTCGGGTGGCGGGCCGCGCCATGACCTTCGAGCTCAAACGCGAGCTGGAGGCCGGTCGGTCTGCGGGTGAGGCACCGAGCCACGTAGCGTCGAGTTCAGCTCGCGATTGAACCGCGCGGTACGGTCGGCCGGTTCGCGATTGTGCGTCCGCGGATCGATCGTGTGAGATAGATCTGCCCCCTGTTCCACGGCTCAACAGCGAACGAATCGATCGAAGTACCCGAGAGGAAGCGGACGAGAAGTCATGGCGGAGAAAACCCAGAGATCGATCGTCGTCGAAGCCCCGCCGAACCAGGTCATGGACGTCATCGCCGATTTCGACGCGTACCCCACGTGGGTCTCGGCCGCGAAATCCGTCGAGGTACTCGACGTCGATGCGGACGGACGCGGTAAGCGCGTGAAGTTCGTGCTGGACGCCGGGATGGTGAAGGACACCTACGAACTCGAGTACGACTGGGCCGCCGACGGCAGCTCCGTGTCGTGGAACCTCGTGTCGGGTGAAATGCAGAAGTCACAGAAGGGCTCGTACACGCTGCGCGAAACCGGTAGCGGCACCGACGTGACGTACGAGCTCACCGTGGACCTGAACATCCCGATGATCGGCCTGTTCAAGCGCAAGGCAGAGAAGGTCATCACCGACACTGCACTCAAGGAATTGAAGAAGCGGGTCGAAGGCTGAGCGAAGCTCGCACCGAACCCCGCACCACGGTGATGCTGTTCCTCGGCAAAGGTGGTGCGGGGAAAACCACGCTGGCGGCGGCGTCGGGCCTGCGACTGGCGAAGGCCGGACAGCGGGTGTTGATTGCCTCCGTGGATCAGGCACAGTCGCTCGTCGACGCGTTTTCGGGGCTGCCCGACGGCGCTGTCGACGACGAGTCCGTGGAGCTGTCCCGAGTCCGACCCGTCACGGCGGGCCTGGACATCGTCGAGATCGACACGCTGAGACTGCTCGAGGCGCGGTATCGAGGACTCGGTTCCGTGGTGGCCATGGCGTCGGCGGGCCACGAGCACGGGGTGAGCTTCGGGGCGATAGAGCCGGAGGAACTACCGGGCTTTCCGGGAATCGAAGAGTTGCTGGGGATGCACGAGATCTGTCGTCTGGTGGACGAAGGTCGCTGGGACACAGTGATAGTGGACATGCCTGCATCGGCTGATGCGTTGAAGACTCTGCAGTTGCCCGACACCGTGGCCGCGTATGTGGAGCGGATCTGGCCGCGCCACGATCGGATGGTGGCCGGCACCGGTTCCGACGTGCGGCTCACGCTCGTGGTGGCGATGATCGAGCGAGTGCTTGCCCAGGTCGACTCGGTTCGATCGCTGATCACCGACCCTGCGCGCACCGGCGCAACCGTGGTCGTCACTGCCGAACAGCTCTCGGTCGTCGATGCCGAGCGAACACTGTCGGCCGCAGCACTGCTCGGAATCAGAATCGATCGGGTTCTCGTCAACAAGATTCTGCCGGGGCTCAACTCCTCGTCGATCGGTCTGGTCGGTGCCCATCCGGCGGTGTTCTGGTTCGAGAGCTGGCGGGCAACGCAGCTCGCCGCCGTCGCCGAGCTGCGACGACGTATCGGCACCGTATCGATAGTGGAGGTGGAGCGAGTTCCTGGTGAACCGGTAGGGTTGGGGCCCTTGCAGGACGTGGCCGATCGCCTGGAACCGAGCTTGCTCGAACGGCGCGCGCCGGAGCGGGGTGAGCAGCCCTCCGTGGTACTCGAGTCCGGGAGCGGACTCGAATCCGTATATGCGATGAGAATGCTGCTGCCGGTAGTGGATTCGACGACCTTGGGTGTGGGGCGAGTGGAGGACGACTTGATAGTCACTGCCGACGGGAGGCGACGACGCATCAGGTTGGCGTCGGTGCTTCGTCGGTGCATCGCAGACTCCGCCGAGCTCGACGGGCCCTGCCTGGTGGTGCGCTTCCGCCCGAATCCCGACGTGTGGCCACTGTGACAGAACGTGTAGCCATGGTGACAGAACGTGCGGCCACGGTAACGACTTCGCTCACTACGTTCGGGGTGCAGCGATGACCTCCGGGCATTCCGAGCTGGGGGCCGATCTGTTGGCCCTGGCCGACACCGTGCTCACTCGGCTCGACCCCATCCTGCGCCGGGTTGCAGAAACTCAGCAGGAACGTGATCAACAGGGCTGCAGTTGGTGTCCGGTATGTGCACTTGCTGCACTGGTGCGCGGCGAGCGGCACGATCTGGTCGAACTCGTGGCCTCCGAGGGCACGGTGATCATCGCGTTGCTGCGTCAACTGCTCGCCGACCACACGAACACCGGAACCGGTCACACCGCCGCGGCTCCCGCGGAAGCCTCTCCGCCAGAGCCCGGGCCGGACCCAGCGTCGACCGAACCGGTCGACCTCTCGAACGTGTCGGTCGACACGAATATCCCGGGCGAACGTCGGGCGGCGTTCGTTCCGATTACCGTTCGAGTGAAGAATTCACGATCGGACACGCAGGATCGTCCGTGACGGGTGAGCGCGCGGATCGATCGGTGACAGCCGTGTGGGGGACGGCGGAGAAAGGCATCAACGAATGAAACGACACCAGCAGCGACTGACGGTCGGCATCGACGTGGGCGGGACGAGCCTGCGGGCCTCCGTCGTCGACGCCGAGGGGCAAGTGCTGGATTCGACGGCTGCTCCCACTCCGCACACCGCGCGAGCACTCGAGCGCGGGCTCGACCGTGCCGTGCAGGAGCTGGCCGGGCGACACGACATCGCCGCCGTCGGGCTCGCGGTTGCAGGATTCATCGATTCCGAGCGCACGACAGTGCGGTTCGCTCCGCATCTGCCCTGGGTGAACACCCCCGTCGCAACCGAGATGAGCAAGCGCATCGGACTGCCGGTGCTGCTCGAACACGACGCCAACTCGGCGGCGTGGGCCGAATATCGATTCGGAGCCGCATCCGGTGGTCGCAACGTGGTGATGGTGGCCATAGGTACCGGAATCGGCGCTGCGCTGCTGATCGACGGCAGGATCTACCGCGGCAGCCATGGCGTGGCACCGGAACTCGGCCACATTCAGGTGGTTCCGGACGGCCGGGCGTGCCCCTGCGGCAAGCGTGGCTGCTGGGAGCGGTACTGCAGTGGCACTGCGCTGGTGGATACCGCAGTCGAGTTTCTCGCCGCCGACCCGTCGTCGTCGACGACTCTGGCCCGTGAGGTGTTCCTCGATCCAGGCTCGTTGACAGGTCGTCGGATCGCCACTGCCGCGCAGGACGGTGATTCGATCGCCCGACGGACGATGGAGGATTTCGCGCAGTGGCTCGGGGTCGGCCTGTCGATGGTCAGTGACGTGTACGACCCCGATCTGATCGTGTTGGCCGGGGGAGTGGCCACGTCGTCGAGCCAGTTTCTCGCCCGTGCGACCGACAAGTACGCGGAGCTGGTGACCGGCACCGGCCATCGACCGTTGGCTCGTATTCGAAGTACGCAACTGGGCGAAGCGGCGGGCATGATCGGGGCAGCGGAGCTGGCCCGGGCCCAGTTCGTCACCGGCGTGCGCTGACCGTATCGACCCATATCGTGTGAGCTCGGTCCCGGAGTCGCAGATGATGTGGCTGGTGTCATAAACCGTGGGTACAGTTCACTACGCGGCACGGTTCCAGGACGCACGGCCGCGGTCGATTCTCGCTCGCGGGAGCAGGCACCAAATGATTTCCGGACCATCATCAGGGAGCGCGTCAATGTGGTACTGGCTGTTCAAATTCGTCATCGTCGGGCCCCTGCTCATCGCCTTGGGTCGGCCCACGATCGAGGGTGCGGAGAACATTCCGACGCACGGTCCGGTCATTCTGGCGAGTAACCACAAAGCCGTTCTCGATTCTTTCTACCTCCCGCTGAAAACGCCTCGCCGCATCACCTTTCTCGCCAAGAGCGAATACTTCACCGGTCCCGGACTCAAAGGTGCCTTCCAGAAGTGGTTCTTCACTGCGGTGGGGCAGGTGCCGATCGATCGCACCGGAGCCGACGCGGCACAAGACGCTCTCAACGCCGGTGTTCGCGTGATCGAAGCGGGCAAGGTTCTCGGCATCTACCCCGAGGGCACGCGCTCTCCCGACGGCCGGTTGTACAAGGGCAAGACCGGCATGGCGCGTCTGGCACTGCAGACCGGAGTCCAGGTCGTACCGGTCGCGATGGTCGGTACCGAGAAGATGAACCCCATCGGTTCGCGCGTCTGGCGGCCGGCCAAGGTCACCATCCGCGTCGGGAAGCCCATCGACTTCTCACGTTTCGAGGGAATGGCAGGCAATCGGTTCGTCGAGCGCGCCGTCACCGACGAGGTGATGTACGACCTGATGCTGCTGTCCGGTCAGGAATACGTGGACGTGTACGCCGCGTCTCTGAAGAAGGCTGCACCGGTGGAAGATTCGGCTCCCGCGGCGCGCCGTATCCCCGACTCCAAGGCCAGCTGAACCCGCTATCGCTGAACCGCAGCGGCTTCGTTCGATGTGTTCGAGCGGTCGGAGAAGCTGATCGCGGCCAGGGCAACGATCGAAGCCAGAGCCCACCACACGTAGGCGGAGGCCGCGAATTGGTCCAGCAACGGCCAGCCGAGCCCGCTCCATCGTCCCTCGCCGAGCTTCCAATGTGGCGGATACACCATCAGTGCCAGTCCGACCGCAACCAGAGTCAGTAGCAATGCACTGCGGCGGCGATAGCCGAGGACGGCCAGCACGATGGTGAACGGAACCGCCCACACCCAGTGATGCGACCAGGATACCGGTGAGACCAGCAGGCCGAACATGGCGTTGATCGTCAGGGCCAGCGCAATCTGCCCGGCCGCGAACGCCTTTCGCATTGCGACTGCCGCTATGCCGAGTACCACCACCGACAATGCGATCCACAGGATCGACCGGGGCAGCTCGTCCAATCCCAGGCGCGCGAGTACGCCCGTGATCGACTGGTTCGGCGGGTAGGCCGGGCCACCGATCCGGTCGGAATCGACGATGGTCTGTGTCCAGTACTTCAGCGAGTCCGACCACGTCAGCGCGAAGCCGATTGCGGTGAACACGGCAAAACTCAGAACCGAGATCACAGCGGCGCGAAAGTCTTTGCGCAACAAAAAGAACAACACGAACACGGCGGGAGTGAGCTTGACGGCGGCCACGAGACCGATCAGAACCCCTCGCGGCCACGGAGTCTTCTTCGGCAGGCAGTCGAGTGCCACGAACGCCATCAGCACGATGTTGATCTGTCCGTAGTTCAGCGTCGAGGTGACCGGCTCCAGTACGAGCACCGACAACGCGAACACTGCTCCGGCAGTCCACCACACGAGCGTGCGAGGACGAAGTCCGAGCGAGGTGAGGGTGACTACGACGGTGACCAGCAGCAGCAGCATGGACAGCACCGTGACCGCGATCGACGCGGCGTACAGCGACACCGACGACAACGGGCTGAAGATCGCCGCGGCGATCGGGGGATAAGTGAACGGCAGGGTCGTACCGGTCGCGATCGGCGGCAACTGCCCGTAGAGGTCCCCGCCCTCGGCGAACACCTGACCACCGAGTCGATACACGTCCAGATCGAGTCGGTAGTGCTCGCCGAGAGCCCGCAGACCCGGAAAGCCGTTCAGGTGGAACAAGACGCCGACTGCGGCGGCGATCAGGACCACGATCCTGCTCGACGCGGTAGCCCACCACGGCCACCGACGTGGCGTCGGCCCGGCCGGCTCCGATGCCTCGGCGATCGGACGGTTGGTGTCGGGCGATGTCACAACGTGGGCCTTTCGGGGCTGTTCGGATTCGGACTACCGGTACGTGGGGAGGTGTCGGGCCACGCGCTAGGGTGAGCCGCGTGCGCTACTTCTACGACACAGAGTTCATCGAGGATGGTCGCACAATCGAGTTGGTCTCGATCGGTGTGGTTTCGGAGGACGGTCGCGAATTCTATGCGGTGTCCTCCGAGTTCGATCCGGAGCGCGCAGGCCGCTGGGTTCGGCGCAACGTGCTGCCCAAGCTGCCACCGTACTCGTCACCGCTGTGGATGAGTCGGTCTCGAATCCGGGACGAACTACTCGAGTTCCTGGTGCCGCACTACGGTGCCGAGGTCGAATTGTGGGCGTGGGTGGCTGCGTACGATCACGTAGCGCTGTGTCAGCTGTGGGGTTCGATGACCGAGCTGCCCCGTTCTCTGCCGCGGTTCACCCGGGAGTTGCGCCAGCACTGGGAGGATCGAGGCAGCCCCGAGCTGCCGTCGGTTCCCGACGATGCGCACGATGCACTGGCCGATGCACGGCACAATCTGGCGAAGTTCCAGGCGATCGAGGAGTACTCGCACCGCGGGTGAACACCCGTTGTCCTGCGATGACAGTGGTGCGAATATCCTGTACCCGTGAACTGGACTGTCGACGTACCCATCGATCGCTTGCCCGACCTGCCGCCGTTGTCGCCGACGATGCGCACTCGATTGGACGATGCGTTGGCCAAGCCGGCTGCGCAGCAGCCGCAATGGGACCCCGAGCACGCAGCGGACATGCGCAAGGTGCTCGAGAGTGTTCCGCCCATCACCGTCGCCGGTGAAGTGGAGGCGTTGTCGGACAAGCTTGCTGCCGTTGCGCGCGGTGAGGCCTTCCTGCTGCAGGGCGGCGACTGCGCCGAGACGTTCGTGGACAACACCGAACCTCACATCAAGGGCAACATCCGCACGCTGTTGCAGATGGCAGTGGTGCTCACCTACGGAGCGAGCATGCCGGTGGTGAAGGTGGCGCGGATCGCCGGACAGTACGCCAAGCCGCGCTCGTCGAACATCGATGCGCTCGGTCTCCAGTCCTACCGCGGCGACATGATCAACTCGCTGGTGGCCGACGAGAGCGTCCGCGGCCACGACCCGTCGCGACTGGTGCGCGCCTACGCCAACGCCAGTGCCGCGATGAACCTGGTTCGCGCACTCACCGGCGCGGGCATGGCGGATCTGCACAAGGTGCACGATTGGAACCGAGAGTTCGTCGCGCAATCGCCTGCCGGTGCGCGCTACGAGGCGCTCGCGGGTGAGATCGATCGCGGGCTGCGGTTCATGGATGCCTGCGGCGTCTCCGACCCCAACCTGCACACCGCGCAGATCTTCGCGAGCCACGAAGCGCTCGTTCTCGACTACGAGCGGGCAATGCTGCGCCTGGACAACACCGACGATCACCCCAAGCTGTACGACCTGTCGGCTCACTTCCTGTGGATCGGCGACCGCACCCGCCAGCTCGACGGGGCGCACATTGCCCTGGCCGAGCTGATCTCGAACCCGATCGGTCTCAAGATCGGACCTACGACGACCCCCGAGATGGCCGTCGAGTACGTCGAGCGCCTCGACCCGACCAACAAGCCGGGCCGTCTGACGCTGATCTCGCGCATGGGCAACGGCAAGGTCCGCGACATCCTGCCTGCCATCATCGAAAAGGTGCAGGCCACCGGACACCAGGTCATCTGGCAGTGCGACCCGATGCACGGCAACACCCACGAGGCGTCGACCGGATACAAGACGCGGCACTTCGATCGCATCGTCGACGAGGTGCAGGGCTTCTTCGAGGTACACAACGGTCTCGGTACACATCCGGGCGGAATCCACGTCGAGCTGACCGGCGACGACGTCACCGAGTGCCTCGGCGGTGCACAGGACATCTCCGATCTGGACCTCGCCGGCCGCTACGAAACGGCCTGCGACCCGCGGCTGAACACGCAGCAGAGCATCGAGCTGGCCTTCCTCGTAGCCGAGATGCTCCGCGACTGACTCGGTCGCTACATCCGGCTCAGGGCAGCGAGACGACCATCACCTCGGAGCCCGGTTCCACGTGGGAACCGGCTCCGGGGCTCTGGGTGATCACCAGCGAGCCATCCGTGTCGACCACCTGACGGACGTCGATGGTCAGGCCGAGGGCAGCGAGCGTGGTGCGCGCCGAACCGACCGAACGCCCGAGCAGCGAAGGCACGGTGACGGCGTTGGACACCTCGAGCACGGCGGTGGTTCCCGATCTGACCGTCTGCCCGGCCTCCGGCGTCGTTCCGATTGCCTTGCCGCCGTCGGTCTCGTCGTCGAACGTCTCCCGAACCTCGCCGACGGTGATTCCCACCGATTCGAGCGTTGTGCGGGCCTGGTCGACGCTCTGGCCGCGTACGTCGGGCACCTCGACCGGCGGTGCGCCTTTGCTGCGCAGTACCGTCACCGAGCTTCCGGTGGTCAGAACGGTGCCCGGTGGTGGGTCCAGTGCTGCGACCCCGCCGATGGGAGCGGTGGTGCTGAATGCCTCGCCGCCGTCGACGGGAGTGAAGGTCCGGTCGCGGAGTTGCTGTTCCATATCGGCGACGGACGCGCTCGCGTCGATCGAGGGGACACTCGGGCTACCCAATGAAACCAGCAGAAACACTGTGTCGCCCTTGGCGATTCGTGATCCACCGGCGGGGTCGGTGCCGATGAGAAGGTCGGTGTCCACCGAGTCGGAGTAGGTTCCGCGCACCGCCGCCTCCAGTCCGGCGGCCTCGACGGCGCTGGTGGCACCGGTGGTGTCGAGCCCGTCGACCATCGGGACGGCGGTGTAACGACCTGACCCCATCCACCAGCCGCCGAAGCCGACGAGCACGGCGAGCAGGGCGACGACGAGCAGCCAGATGACGATCGCACGGCGCGAGCGCTGTCGATCCGCCTCGAAGTCCGGGAAACGGTACTGCCCTCGGCCGGTCGCAGGTGGCTCGGCGGGCGGCGCATCGTCGTCTTCCGGGGCGTACTCGACACCGCGGGAGGTCGGTGACGTGACCACACGGGTGTGGTGCACCCCGTGTTGCGGGGGCGGGGGCGGGGAATCCTGGACCACCTGGGTGCGAGCGGAAGGCGCACGATCACCGGCCACCGTCGTCGGTGCTCCTGCGGCCGCGGAGCTCAGATGCTCGGCCGACCGCTTCGGCGCGGGTACTCGGTAGTCGGGCAGCGCCAGCGCCGACGCGGCCCCGCGCAGCGCGCGCGCCATGTCGTCGGCGTTGCGATACCGGTGTTCCGGGGCGCGGACGGTCGCGTGCTGGACCACCTCGTCGAATTGCGGCGGAACGCCCGCGATGAAGGTGGAGGGAAGCGGTACGTCGTTGTCGATGCGCTGATAGGCGATGGACAGCGAGGTGTCGCCGGTGAACGGGGTGCGTCCGGTCAGCAGCTCGAAGAGCACGATCCCGACGCCGTAGACGTCGCTGCTCGCGGACGCCGAGCCGGTCGTGACCTGTTCTGGAGACAGGTACGCGGCGGTGCCCAGAATCACACTGCTGGACGTGACCGTCGAGGCTGCGATGGCACGCACGAGTCCGAAATCGGCGATCTTCACGTCGCCGTCGTCGCTGATCAGAATGTTCTCGGGTTTGATGTCGCGGTGCACCAATCCTGCTCGGTGGGCGACCGCGAGCGCCTCGAGAACCGGCCGAACGACGGCGACTGCCGCGTGCGGTGGCATGGGGCCACGCTCACGCAGGAGCTCGCGTAGGGTTCCGCCCTCGACGAGTTCCATGACCAGGAAGGCGTGCTCGCCGTCCCGCCCGTGGTCGTAGACGGCGACGAGGCCTGGATGGCTGAGCCTGGCCACGGCCCGTGCCTCGAACTCGAATCGCTGGACGAACTGCGGATCCTCGGCGAACTTCGGATCCATGATCTTCACCGCGACCGGGCGATCGAGCCTGGTGTCGAGGCCGCGATAGACCGTCGACATACCGCCCCGTGCGATCGGTCCGTCGATACGGTATCGACGATCGAGCATCGAACCCGGTATCACCGAACCTCCTCTCGTCGTCCACTGCTCTGGCTGCTGTGCTGTCCGCTTCGGTGCCGGACCTCTTCTGTGCGGAACTACGACGCCGATCGTATCGGTGCGTCGACCGACCATCGGCGATCGTGTCGTGCTGTCCCTGCCGGGTCTGCCGTTTTTGAAGTCTGGACGCCGGACCCGTTAACGTTACCTGCGTGAGTGCCATTCCCTATGCCGACGACGTGCTCGATCCGTCGGTGTCTTTGCTGCAGTTCGCCGACGTCGCGAAGATCCTCGACGTTCCCAAGACCCGCGTCGAGCAGCTCGTTCGAGACCGCCAGCTGCTGGCTCTGAAGCGTTCGCGTGTGCCCGGCGTTCCCGAGCAGTTCCTCGACGCGAGGACGGGCTCCATCGTCAAGGGTCTGCCCGGCTTGTTGGCCGTACTGCACGACGGCGGCTACGAGGACGAAGAAATCCTGCGGTGGCTGTTCACCGAAGACGAGAGCTTGCCCGGTGCTCCCGTGGCCGCACTGCACGGTGATCTGATGCGCGAAGTGATCAGGCGCGCACAGGCCATGGCCTTCTAGCGAACGGTCGCACGCTTGAAGCCGGTGACCGCGAACTGTGGAAGTGCGATTCGAGCTCGAGTCCACTGCGGCACCGTCGCCCGCTGATAAAGCACGCGGTAGCCCTGCGACTCGACCTCGTCCAGAATCCGGCCGTAGAGAATCGACGCCGTACGCATCGACGGACGCACTCGCGGGTCGAGCATGTCGATACCGGCATCGGACGTGCGATAGATCGAGCGGGTGACGGCGATCAGGTGCGCGAGAGCTCGGGTGACCCGGGCATCGACAGTGCCCTTCGTGCGACACCACCGGAGCAGTTCTTCGTCGACTCCGAAGGCAGCCAGCTCGTCGGTGGGGAGATAGATTCGATCGCGATCGAGGTCCTCGCCCATGTCCCGAATGAAGTTCGTCAGCTGGAATGCCTCGCCCAGGGCTGCGGCAGGAGGCTCGGCCTCGGACCGTTCGACGACGGTTCCCAGGATCGGCAACATCTGCAGTCCGATGACCGCAGCGGAGCCGTACATGTACTCGCGCAGTTGCTCCATCGTTCGGTAGCGCGAGACGAACACATCGCTGCCAGGAATGTCCATGCGCATCGAGTGCATGAACGCGAAGAAGTAGTCGTGCGGAATGTCGTACCGCAACACGGTGTCGCACAGTGCGCTCAGTACCTGGTCGGTCACGCTGTGCGGCAACGGCTTTCCGGTCAAGGCGTCGCGTACTCGGGATTCGATCGCGTCGAGCTCGACGATGCGGCGAGCGTTGAGCTCGTCCGATCCGACGGCGATGTCGGTGCCTTCGAGGTCGACGATGTCGTCGACCATGCGGGCGAATCCGTACAGCGCGTGCACTGCTGCGCGCTTGTCTGTCGGCAGCAGGCGGGTGGCGAGGAAATAGGTCTTACCGTGCTGGGCGTTGAGCTCGCGACAGATTCGGTACGCCTCGTGCAGCGCCGGATCGATGCCGTCCAGTTCCTTCATCGCGGGAGTCTCATGACGTGGACTCGTCTCCGGATGGTTCGGGTGCGGTGTTCTTGGGCGCGTTCGGCACGGCACGGTGTTCCCTGGATCGGTCCGATCGTAAACGCAGCGGGTCGACGCGCGTCAACGCGAGGGCGGCAACCACGGCCGCGATGACGGCCAGTGCCACGTGCACGATGTTGTACAGGCCGATGGCGCCGTCGGGTTGGAAGACGAGCATGAGCCATGTCGACAGGCCGGTCAGGACCATGAGCGTCGTTCGAGACAGTGCGAAGCCGGCGGCGATCGCCAGCGGCCACGAGTAGTACCAGGGCAGGGCAGCGGGGGAGAGAACGACCGTGGCGACGAGGGCGATCAGAATGCCCTTGACGGCGTTTCGCTCGGACTTGCGGCCCCACCACCAGGCTGCAGCGAGGATGACCACCAGGGCGATCGAGCACAGCAGCCGCATGACGTAGAGAACCGGGTCCAGTCGAAGATCGAGGAACCAGGAGGTACCGACGGTCACCAGGTGCGCGAGAATCGTGGGAAGCGAAAGCCAGTTGATGATCTTCGCCGATCCCGAGAGCGCTGTCAGCCACCCGATTCCCACTCCGGCGACCAGCGAAGAGACCGCGAACACCGCAACGAAGACCGAGGCTCCGATACCCGCGGTCTTCGTGAACACCAGCACCGGCGAGGGCGGCGTTCGACCTTCGGCGCGGGCCTTGTCCCGTACGTGCAACATCCAGATCCAGACCAGGAAGGGCAGTGCCAGGCCGGCGGTCGCCTTGATCGCCACCGCGATCGCCACCAGCGCGATGCCTGCCACGTGGCGATGTTCGAGGGCCAACACGATGCCGGCCGTCATCAGGCCGACCATGAGCAACTCGTTGTGCACCCCGCCGATCAGGTGGATCAGGACCAAGGGGTTGAGCACTGCGAGCCACACAGCCGTGGTCGCTCGGCCGCCGAGGTGCTTTGCCAGCCGCGGAACCGCCCACATCATCAGCGCCAGACCGGGCAACATGGTCAGGCGCAGGAGCATGGTCCCCGCGATGACGTTGTCGCCCGTCAACGTGGTGATACCGCGCCCGAGTAGCAGGAACAGGGGGCCGTAGGGGGCCGTCGTCGTGGTCCAGACATTGCTGACGTTGTCGAGCAGAACCCCCGGATTGGCAACGGGGCCAACGCCGTACGGATCGAAACCGTCACGGAGCAGGGCACCCTGAGCCAGGTAGGAGTAGGCGTCGCGGCTGAACATCGGTACCGACAGCAACAGCGGTGCCGTCCATGCCGGAACGATCCACCTGAGCTCGCCGACCGTGGTGCGACCGTGCAGGGTCGCTCGCCCGAGCCGGACCCAGGCGGTGATCATCAGCAGTACGCCGACCCAGACGATGATGGTCGACAGTACGAATCCGTGGCCGAATCGCAGCCACGACAGGTGCATCTCCTCGAGCAGTGGATCGCGTCGGCGCACGCTACCTGCGCCGAACCCGCCGAACGTGATGCAGACGGCCCCGACGACACCGAGGATTGCCGCTTTGCCCTCCGGGCTGCGGAGAAAGTTTCCCGTGGCGGTCATTCTCGACGGTCGTGGTGAGGTCGACGACGCGGAGGCGTCGTCCGAGGATCGATCCTCGGAGGTGGAGTGCGACGAAATCGAAGACATTGCCGCCTACTCCTCCTCTGCAACGAATTTGTTGTTCGCGATCCACATCTGAAGCCGATGCGTTTTCGCCCGACGCCGAACGATCATGGTCGCAGCAATGAACGCGACCGGCAAACGATCGCGTTCAGCTTAGTTGGTCCGTGCAGTGAATCGAACGAAGCTACCGCCCCGAGCGTCCTGTCACCCGTTCGGCGGCGAGCTTTCCCGACACCAGAACCGTCGGAACGCCCACACCCGGCGTCGTACCGGAGCCGGCGAGAACCACGTTGTCGAGTCCGGCGACCATGTTCTTGCGTCGGAACGGTCCGGTCTGCCGGAACACGTGAGCGGACGAGAACGGCGATCCTTCGATCATGCCCTTCTGCGCCCAGGTCTCGGGTGTGTCGATGTGGTCGAGAACGAATCCGTCCAGAAGTCCCGTGTACCCGCGACCCTCCATCGTCGTCAGTATTTCGCGGAGATAGGGGTGCGCCAATTCCGCCCACGCCAGCGGGGCGCTGTCCAGATTGGGACACGGTGCCAATATCGACACCGGCTCACTGCGAACACCGCCGCGCACCACTTCGAGGTTCGGATCGCTCACCGAAGGCCGGGTGATGAGCAACGAGGGATCGGCCATCAACGATCCCTTGCCCGCTTTGGCGGTGATCCTCCGGAACGTCTCGGCCCATTCGTCGCCGAAGTCGATGGTGTGATGCGCGCGAGCGGGCCACTTCGCGGTCTGTTCGACGGGAACGGTTCCGTGCGCGACGACCGCCGACGGTGAGACGACGCCGTAGCCGTTGCGCCTGCCCTTCTTCGACACCGACGCCCGGTCCAGGAGTCGATCGACCACGGGCAGGTCGGCGGTGAGAACGAGTGCGTCGCAGGCGATTCGATGGCCGGTTGCGGTCAGCACGGAGTCGGCACGCCCGCGGTCGACGGTGATGTCGACGATCTCGGTGCCGAGGTCGAGTGTTCCGCCCGCGGTGACGAACGCGTCGGCCATGGCCCTGGCGATGGCCGCCATGCCGCCCTCGGGGAAGAAGACGCCGAGCGAGGTGTCCATGTGTGCGATGGCCCCGTAGACCGCAAGAGCCTTCTGCGGTGCCATGCCTGCGTAGAGCGCTTGAAAGGTGAAGACGCGGCGCAGCCGGGTGTCTTCGAGGAAGCTGTCGACACGCGGTCCGAGTCTGCCGAAGCCGCCCAGCTTGATCAGCGTGGCGGTGTCGCGAACGGCGGCCTTCGAGCCCACGAGATCGAGCGGGGAATCGAAGTTCGAGTCGATGTACCGGTCGAACTCGGCATCGAAGATGTCGGCCAGCCACCGACGCAGGTTGCGGTATCCCTGCGCCTCGGCGGGCCCGCAGGTCCGTTCGACCTCGGCCGCCATCGCCTCCGGGTCCGAGTAGACATCGATCGACGTACCGTCGGCGTACCGCGTGTGATAAGACGGCGACAGCGCCCTGAGACGGATCTGCGGAGTCGTCGACTCGAAATCGGCACCTACCGCGGCCAGAGCCTCGAGCACCAGGTTCGGCATGGTCAACACGCTTGCGCCGTTGTCGATGTCGTACAGATGCGAGCCGTCGGTGTCGGACACCGGATACACCCCGACTCGGCCGCCCACGGTCTCGTCTCGTTCGACGATGGTGACCTTCTTGCCTGCTCCGAGCAGATGCAGACCGGCAGCCAATCCAGCCAATCCGGCTCCCACCACGACGACCCGGTCGGTGGGTCCGGCGACCGTGCGAATCGAAGACATGACGCTCACTTTCAGTACTGCCGCTTGATTGCGGCGGTTGCCATGGCGCGCAGGTGCGCGGCAGCGGCCGGCTCGATCGAACTGTTGTCGAGGGTCGCAACCGCCCGAGCGCCGAGCTCGTCGATCTGCCGTTCGACGGCATCGACTGCTCCGAGTTCGACCAGAATCGAACGAATATCGGCCACTGCCTCGGCGTCCAGTTCGGTGCCGAGGCTGGCCCGGATCGTGGCTGCAAGATCGGGCCGGTTCTCGTCGGCGTGCTTCAGTGCCGACGCGATGAGCACGGTGCGCTTGCCCTCGGTGATGTCGTCGCCCGACGGCTTGCCGGTCACCTCGGGATCGCCGAACACTCCGAGCAGGTCGTCGCGCAACTGGAACGCGATCCCGATATCGGCCCCGAAGCTGCGATAGGCAGCGATCAGGTCTTCGTCGGCATCCGCAAGAACTGCGCCGAGGTGCAGCGGTCGTTCCACCGTGTACGCGGCGGTCTTGAAACGATTGACCCGCATTGCAGCCGCCACCCCCTCGTCGGTGCCTGCTTCGGCCTCGATGTCGAGGAGTTGGCCACCCAGGACCTCGGTGCGCATGGCCGACCACACCGGCTGGACCCGGCGTGCCGCGTCGTTGTCGATGCCCGATTCGCGGAGTAGATCGTCGGCCCAGCACAGGGCGAGATCACCGACGAGAATGGCCGCCGACTCGCCGAAGTGGTTCGAGGAGCCGGACCAGCCCGCGTCCCGATGTCGCTGGGCAAAGCCGACGTGCACGGTCGGAAAGCCTCGCCGGGTGCTGGACGAATCGATGATGTCGTCGTGGATCAGGGCACAGGCCTGAATCAGTTCGAGCGCCGAGCAGGCCCGAAGCACTGCGTCGGATCGCGGACCGGTGGGTTCGCCACCCGCACCGAGCCATGCCGTCCAGGCGAACGCGGGGCGCATGCGCTTGCCGCCGCGCAGCACGAACGCTTCGAGATCTGCCACGGCTGCGGGGTAGCCACCGCCGACGGTGTCGACGACCTCGCGGCGCGTGGCGAAGAACTCGGCGAGCTTCGCGTCCACGGCAGCACGCAGCGCCTCCGGTCCTATTGCAGCGGTGGGGGTGTCGACGACGGGCGAGGACAAGTCTCCGGACAGGACGATCCTCCAAGGTGTGCGGTGGGTGCGTCGGAATATGGTTCCCAGACTAGTAGCCGCCCACACCCGTGCGCCGACGTGCAGCGAACACCGACGCCCGGGAGGCCCGACGGGCTGTCCGACGCGCAACCTATGATCTTCGGGTGAGCGAAGAATCAGTCCGGGGGCGGGCGAGCCGAGGGTTCGTGACGAACACGCCGTCCATCGTCGACCGACTGCGCACTGAACCGGACGCCAGAATCCCGTTTTCCGTCGAGTTCTCGCCGCCGCGCGATGCTGCAGCCGAGGCCAGGTTGTGGCGTGCAGTCCGTGAGTTCGAGCAGCTTGCCCCCGCCTTCGTATCGATGACGTACGGTGCCGGAGGCTCGACGCGTGACCGAACGGTGCGCGTCACCGGGCAGATTGCGGAAGAGACCACGCTGCTCCCTGTGGCGCATCTCACTGCCGTTTCGCACAGTGTCGACGAGTTGCGGTCGATGGTCGGGTCATACGCCGACCGCGGCATCACCAACATCCTCGTGCTGCGCGGAGACCCGCCGGGAGATCCGCTCGGTGACTGGGAGAAGCATCCGGACGGAGTCGAATACGCGGAGGAACTCGTTCGGTTGGTGCGCGATCTCGGCGACTTCCACGTCGGAGTGGCGTCGTTCCCCGAAGGACACCACCGCGCCGACGACCTCGAACAGGACACCAGGTGCCTGGTCGGCAAGCTCCGTGCCGGGGCCGAGTACTCGATCACCCAGATGTTCTTCGATGTGGACGACTATCTGCGTCTGCGCGATCGGGTGTCTGCGTACGACGCCGAGCAGGGTGCAAAGCCGATCATTCCCGAGATCATGCCCATCACCTCACTCCGGTCGGTTCGCCGGATGCTCGAGCTCTCGGGCACCACGCTGCCGTCCTCCCTGGACGAGAAGTTCACTCGCGCAGCCGGATCCGGGCCCGAAGAGGATCGCGCCGCCGTCCGAGAGGTGGGCATCGAACTCGCCACGAACATCGGCGAGCGGCTGATCTCCGAAGGTGCACCCGGTTTGCACTTCATCACGTTGAACTTTGCCCGCGCCACCCGTGAGGTGTTGTGCAACCTGGGTCTCGCGCCCGCGCGGGTGTAGCCGCGTCAGTGCTGCGGTGAGGGCGAGGGGCGAGACTTCCACGTCAACGATCCGCGTCGCCTGCGAACGTGGGATTCCGCGACGAGCCCGGTGAAGGCGAGAATCGACACCGGATGCAGCGCAGCGTCCACCACGTCGTCGACGCCGAACCGCGGTCCCGATTCGCGTCGACGCGCGGCCATTCGAGACACGGTGCCCGCGAGGTATCCGGCCCAGCCGAGGCGACGCACCGATCCCGAAGCCGTGAGTGCCGCTATCGGCGGCACCAGGTAGATCGCGGCCGACGCCACTGTGGCGGTGGCCGAACCGACCGGGCCGCCGAACTCGTTCCACAGCCACCGGCTGTACCCGGACCGCAGGTCGACAACCGACTGGTACATCCGGCAGCTGACGAACCCCGCTCCCGACACCACCACCGTCGACATGCCTTGCCGGCGCAGGGTGCGTGCCAGATCGAGATCCTCCGTTGCGCTGGCCGCGACGCAGCCGTGGCCCCCGATGGCGCGATAAGCGGCGGCGTCGAATGCCATGAACTGACCACACGCCACTGCCATCGAGGGCAGCAGCATCGAGTTGGCCAACGGCACGGGAAGAGTGGACATCCAGGACCAGGCGAGCAGCGGTTGAACGAGTCGCTCGGCGACACTGCCGACCAGCTGTTCGGGCCACGGGCACAGCAGCGCCGCAGCGTGCTGTCGTAGCGTCCCCGCAGCGGCAGCCACGGCATCGGGCGCGAGTCGCACGTCGGCGTCGACGAACATGATCAGTGACGCCTGTGCGTCGCCTTCGTCGGCCAGTCTCGCCAGCTCGGCGCAGGCGGCGGCCTTGCCGGTCCAGCCGGCCGGGGGAGCGGCATCGGAGGTCACGACGCGAATTCTCGGGTCACCGGCGGCGGCCGTGCGGGCAGCCGACGCCGTTCCATCGCTCGAGTCGTCGTCGAGGACGATGACGTGCAGATCGGTGCACGATCGCTGACGGGTGAGATCGCCGATCAACGAGGGCAGTGTCGTCACCTCGTTACGGGCGGGAATGCAGACGACGATCCGTTCGGTGATGTCCCGATCCGGAGTTCGCAAGCCGGGCGTGAAGCGCGCATTGAGCAGCGACACTGCAGCCGACGCCGTTGCCAGGCCGGCGGCGGTCGCCGTCGTTCGTGCGAGGAGTCGGTCGGTCACACCGACGTTCTGTCGGTCGGACTGTCCGCCTCGGGTCCTCGAGGCTGCCGATTGCGCAGCGGTGGGTTGCGCGAGACCCAGGCCATGGCTCCGATGATGGCCGCGACGCCGACGGTCACACCACCGACGATGCCCGCCCAGCCGGCGAAGCTTCTGGTGTTGGGATCGGGGTAGTTGACCTCGGCGCGCACCGACGTCACTTCGCCTGCCGGCAACTTCCAGGAGATGGAGTTGTCGCTCTCGCGGGTGCCGTTCGTGGTTCCGATGCGGGCAGGGAATGCAATGGTGAACTGCACGTCCGAACCCTGAGCCGGAACCGAGGACAGGTCCGCGTTGCCCGCCAGGGTGACGGTGTCACCCGAGCGCTGCAGCTCCAGCTGGAACGATCCGGCAGCGTTCTGGAAGATGGACCCGAGCGTCTGCACATCGCCGAACGAGAGATCGTCGAAAATGGCCTGTGAGCCGACGTATCCGTCCTGGTTGTACGGCTCGACGCGCACCTTGTCCTCGATCGAGGACGGAACCACCAGCTCCGGGCCGGTATCGGAGTCCGATGTCGGCACGCTGGCCGCCACGATCTGGCCCGCCACCCGGTCGTTCGCCGACACCCCCATCGTGACCTGTACCCGCAGGCACCCGGCCAGCAGCGGCGCGACCAGCAGCGCCAGTGCGACCACCGAGAGAATTCTTCGGCGATGGGTTCGGTGAGATGTTCGCGATGTCGACTGCACAGCGACATCGTGCCAGGGCATCGAGCCGATGTCAGTCGGCAGGGGTTGTCAGCGAGGCGTGTCGGTACCGAGACCGGAGACTGCTGCGCGTGATCGTGGGCGACGCTCGCGGCCACCGATCCACACCAGCGGTACGCCGACCGCGCCCATCACCAGGAACCCGTACACCGCCGAGAATCGAAGTTCCGGACCGTCGAGGAATACTGCATGCGCGAGCGCCGACCCCAGCCACGTCCACAGGAACAGCCCGATCGGTACCGCATCGTCGAACGGTTGCAGCCGGGTATCGGACGGGCGAAAGCCTCCGATGGCACGGTCGAGCGACTCCATGACCGCCGCCATCAGCGTGGCCACCACGAGCCAGCCGAGGTAGTTGGTCAGCGGGATGGACGGCACCCCTGGCAGGCCGACGGCACCGGCCGTCCACGTCCATTGGCCGTCGGTGACCATCTGCGGATCGAGATAGAGGTCCCAGCCGACCATGCCCACCGCTACCGCCGCGATCCGGAGGCCGGCGGCGCGGACCTGTGTCGTGCCGAGACGGCGAACGACGTAGGTCACCGCGCACCAGATCGGGTAGAAACCGGCCGTCCAGGCCAGCGGGACCACCACGGGCACCTCGAACAGACTGGGACCCAAGCGATTCTGTGCGTAGAAGTATTCGCCGAAAGGGATGCCGGTGGCGGTGCCCACCAGTTCGGATGCGAAACCGGTGCCTGCCGTCACGAGGACCAGAACGGTGGCCCACACCGCTCCTCGGTGCAGCACGGCGTGCAGGATCGACGCGAGTGCCAGCAAGGCGACCACAGCAACCGTCACCGCGTCTCGGGTCGTGCCCGACACCAGTGGGTAGACGATCTGGCAGCCGACAGCAGCGACCGCCACGACGATCGGTGCGATCCTCATACTCGCCTCCTCCGGAAGAACTCGCGACGGCGTCCGGCGCGGGCGTCGGCGATCGCGATTCGTGCTGCCGACCGACCACTGGCTGCGGTGACCCCGCCACCGGGGTGGGTGGATGCGCCGGTGAGATACAGCCCGTCCGCCCCCGGGACTCGATGACCCGCCAGTTGTGGGTGCGGCCGCCACATCATCATCTGGTCGAGTGACATGTCCAGGTGCATGATGTTGCCTCCGATCAGCCCGAGCTCACGTTCGATGTCGAGCGGAGACTGGACGTGTCGATCCAGCACTGCACCGGCGAACCCGGGTGCGTACCGATCCATTTCGGCCACGATCCGGTCCGCCTCGAACTCGGCCAACGAGCGTTCGCCCGGAACGTCCGAACGCCATTTTCTGCCGTCGGCGAGAGTGTGCGGATGCCACTGCGACCACAGCGAGATCTGATGCTGTCCTGGCGGCGCGATGGTGGGGTCGATGGCACTGAACGACATTCCCAGCACGGCCGGAGTCGGCGGCAGATCACCGGCGAGTGCATGGCCGTGCGCCAGGCGCAGCTGGCTGCGATCGCGCACCAGCAGCGCAAGGCCGTGGGTGCCGTCCTCGATTCGGTCGGCACTGGGATACACCGGAAGGGCGTCGGTGGCCAACCGGACCGCAGTACCGAGTCCCGGACCCACCCGAATCGTGCTGCGCCACCGAGCGATCTGCGTCGCGTCGTGCCCACCGTCGGCGAGCAGGTCGAGCGTGGTCAGGATATGACAACCGGCAACGACGACACGGCTGTCGATCTCCCGACCCGACGCGGTCCTGGTGGTCCAGCCGTGCGGCCGGCGTACGAGCGAGGTCACGGCGTCGCCGAGAGTGAGTTCGGCCCCGTCCCGGTGCAGGCGGGCGATCATCGCCTCGGTCAGCGCACCACTGCCACCGACGGCGCGGCCGGGCGGAAGGGTGTGCATGAGAGCGGCGAAACCGACCATCGGTGCGGTACCCGGCTCGGACATGGGCGGGCCCGACTGAGCACCGAACCATGCCAGTGCGGCCTTGAGGCGTTCGCTCGAGAACATCTCGTCCAGCAACGAATCGCCGGTGGCGAGAAATTCGCGGGAGAGCATGCTGCCCCCGTCCGGAGCCCCGAGACCCCAGAAGGAACGGAGCAGCTTCGCCCCGGTCGGCGGCCCGCCGAACGCGCGCATGGTTCGTTCACTACGGGGACCCCAGACCGAGACGAACGTGCGGTAGGCGTTGGCGTCCGCGGCCCCGCACGCGGCGGCGATGGAGTCGCAGGTGCGATCGAGGTCGCGATGGAAGACGAGGGCGCGCTCGTCGGTGTCGACGGCTCCCGGTGCGAACGCCCAGGGATCGCAGTCGATGTAGCGCAGGCCGAACTCTGCGAGGTCGAGCTCCTCGACGATGCCGGTGTGGCGAATCATGATGTGTGCCGAAGAACCGCGATCCACTCGATGTCCGGGAAAGCGCTCCACGGTGGATACTGCGCCACCGGCAACGGTGTCGCGTTCGAGAACCTCGACAGACCACCCGGCATCGGTCAGGTAGCAGGCGGAGGTCAGGGCATTGTGGCCGGAGCCCACCACCACAGCGTCGATCACATCTTTCAGGCTACTGGCCCGTCCAGCGGCAACTGGCGACCCAGGACGGCGAAGGGCCGTCGATCGCCCGCGAACCTGAAGTCCCGCAGCACGTCCGCAAAGCCCAGCCGCCGATAGAGCCGCCAGGCTCGATTGTCCTCTCGCGCCACCTCGGGTGTGGACAACATCACGTTGTCCGCGCTCACACCGTCGAGCAACCGACGGCACAGTTGCCCGCCGAGGCCATATCCCTGAGCGCTCGGGAGGACGTGGAGCTCGGTCAGCTCGAAGTAGTTCCCCAACGCGTTCTCGACGCTGTGCGGAGGGTGCCCCGAGCGGCGCAACCCGTCACGAACCTGTTGATGCCACCACTGATGGGGTGCACCGTGGTAGCCGTAGGCAACTGCGACCAGTGAATCGGGCTGGTTCGGGTCGGAGTTCGGGAGCAGCGCTCCGACCGCTCGCCAGCCCGGACGATGCAGATGTTCGCTCCACATCGGTGCCCGGCTCTGCTCGGTTCCGCGTGGGTAACCCATGGCTTCGACGTAGATCGACAGTGCTTCGAGCAGCCGCAGGCGGAATTCCGGGGGCGTCAGATCGACCAGGTACGGCGTTGTCCGCGCATCGGTGACGACTGTCCTCAACCTTTCTTCGGAAACTTGTCGGTGGGCACAGCTATATTGAAAAGCGTCGAACGGGTGTTCGATGATCGGGGCCGAGTGCGCCGGTGGCTTCGACTCGAATCAGGGGTCGAATACTCCGGAGTTCGACTGTAAGGCTTCGTCACGGTTCCGGGCGCGTCAGGTACGCACCGGAGATTCGAACTGGAGGTGTTCGAGTATGACGATCACGAAGGCATTCGATGCCGGCGTGCGGTCGCCGGTGCCGCGTCAGGCCCGGGTTCTGCTCGGTCGGGCCGATGCTCTGTTGTCCGAGTCCATCGGGGAGAGCGATGCGGGTGATCGGTTTCTCGGAAGCTACGCCGCGGCGCTCAAAGGGGCGGCGGCAGTACTGGCGTCGTTGCCGAACTCGATCGGTGCGCGCCCGCGCTCGCGCAACGCGTGGGTGCTGATGGCGAAGGCAGCACCCGAACTCGCAGTCTGGTCGGAGTACTTCGCATCGTTCTCGGCCACCCGCGCCGCGGTCGAAGCGGGCGCGTCGAGCACGATCGCCGATCTCGATGCCGACGATTTCTATCGGCACGTGAGTCGTTTCTTGAACTCGGTCGACGATCGACTCGGCGGTCAGTCACGGTTCGCCTCCGTCGATCCGATGGCCACACCGTTGTCGGCGTAGCTCACCGAGCTGGTCGACGGGTGTGAACTGCCACGTCACGCGGTGTTCGGTCGTAGTTTCCGGGACGCCCGTCTCGAAAACTTCGGCGTTTCTCAGGAACACATCGTGCGAGTAGGTGGTAAGCAGCGGATTCAGCTCGTATCATCGTCACTAGGTAGCCGCCAAGGTCAGCTTCCCGTCGTTTCGCAACAGAAACGACCTTCAATATCAGTGCAGGGGGAGGTACCGTGCCACTCTCCGAGCACGAGCAGCGCATGCTCGATCAGATCGAGAGCGCTCTCTACGCCGAGGATCCCAAGTTCGCGTCTCATGTGAGAGGCGGTCGCGTTCGCGCGGCGTCGAGCAGGAGGCGCTTTCAGGCTGCCGCGCTGTTCGTCGTGGGACTCGTGTTGCTCGTCGCCGGTGTTGCTTTGTCGACGAACAGCTTGGCTTTTCTCGTCGTCAGTCTCATCGGCTTTTTGTTCATGTTCGGTGCCGGGGCACTGTTCCTGTTCGGTGGCTCCAAGAAGGGAGCCGCAGCGACGCCGGACGAAGGTGGCACAACCAACAGTGCTGCCGAAGCCTCCGGTCGTGGTTCCGGACAGAAGTCGAAGGGTGGCCGCAAAGGCGGCAGCTTCACCTCTCGCATGGAAGATCGGTTCCGTAAGAGGTTCGAGCAGGACTGAGTCGTCCGGGTTCCGAACAACCCGCCCGATATCGGTTCGCTCCCACAACTTCACGCGTCACGCACAGCAGCACCTCACCTTCGGGTGGGGTGCTGTTGTCGTTTCCGCCGCTATCGGACCACGTTCCGCGGCCGCCTCTGCCGACCGGCGTCGGAGGCCCGGTGGGGATGGTCGTAGCCGGCGCATGTCGAGCCGCCTCCCCACTTCGCCCCACGATCAACAAAAGTCCCCACTTTTCCCCACCTGAGCCCCACTGGGTGCATCGAAGCGATGCTTCTCGGCCGCCGGTGGCGTGAAATGCCTGGTCGTACCGCTGGATCGGAGGGGTCTGGGTGCCCGCCGTCGGTTCGTGGCTACTTTCCATGGTCGGGTGCTGACCGGTAATTCCAGCAGTCTTGCTGTCGCTGAGCTGCGGATATGTGCATTTGCCCAAAGTTTTCACGCTGCGAATGGTTCGAAGTGGGGGAGAGTGGGGTAAAGTGGTCCGCAGCGGAGAGTCGAGGCTGGAGGTGGCGAGTGTTTCTCGGTACCTACACGCCGAAGCTCGACGACAAGGGTCGACTGACGTTGCCGGCCAAATTTCGGGACGCGCTTGCAGGAGGTGTCATGGTGAGCAAGGGGCAGGATTTCAGCCTCGCGGTCTACACCGCGGCAGACTTCGCGGAGCGTTCTCGGAAGCTGACGGCGGCGTCTCGTGCCAACCCGAAAGCCCGCGCCTACGTTCGTCAGTTCTTTTCGGGAACCGACGAGCAGCGGCCGGACGGACAGGGACGCATCACCATCAGCCCAGAGCACCGTCGCTACGCGGGACTCGAACGTAACTGCGTCGTGATCGGTTCGATGGACTTCATCGAAATCTGGAACGACGAAGCATGGGCCCGTTACTCCGCTGAAAACGAGCAGGACTTCTCCGACGCATTCGACGAATCCCTCGGAGGAATCTTGTAGCCCGCCCCGGTCGCCTGCGAGTGCAGCGAGGCCTCTGCCCGATCAGAACCCTGACGTTCTTCCCCAACGCCAGGTTTCGCAGATCAGGACCCTGACGTTCTTCCCCAACGCCAGGTTCCCTATCGGACAGGGACCTCGAAGCATTCGCACCGGCGTCCGTGGGCAACCCGCACGGCCCGGACCCGGGCGAGACGTACGTACGCACGACCGGGAGGAACCATGACGGAGGGCGACGGGCAGGACGAGAGCGCATCGTCCACCGACCGACCCGATCGTCGATCCGCAGGTCCGTTGCACGTACCGGTTCGACTCGACCGCGCCGACGAATTGCTCGGCCCCGCACTCGATTCCGCGGACGGCCCCCGCGTCATGATCGACGCGACCCTGGGACTCGGCGGTCATGCCGAACACTTCCTCCGAACCTATCCACATCTGCACCTCATCGGACTCGATCGCGATCCCGATGCACTCCGACTCGCCGGATCTCGGTTGGCTCCGTTCGCCGATCGAATCACGTTGGTACACACAACGTACGACGGTATCGCCGAGGCACTCGACGAAGCCGGTCTGCCGGCACTCGATTCCGTGCACGCCATTCTGTTCGATCTCGGAGTGTCGTCGATGCAGCTTGACGAGTCCGATCGCGGGTTCGCCTATTCTGTCGATGCGCCACTGGACATGCGGATGAATCCGACGGTGGGCATCACTGCTGCCGACGTGCTCAATACCTACTCGCACGGTGACATCGCGCGGGTGCTCAGTACCTACGGCGAGGAGCGGTTCGCCGGCAAGATCGCCTCCGCTGTTCTGCGACGACGTGAGCACACGCCGTTCACCACGAGTGGTCCGTTGGTCGAGTTGCTCTACGCCGCAATCCCGGCCGCAACGCGGCGAACCGGTGGGCACCCGGCCAAGCGCACCTTTCAGGCCCTGCGTATCGAGGTCAACGGCGAGCTGGACTCGTTGAAGTCTGCGGTGCCTGCCGGGCTCGAGGCCTTGGCTGTGGGTGGCCGGGTGGTCTTCATGTCGTATCAGTCGCTCGAAGACCGAGTAGTCAAGCAGGAGTTGGCCCCTCGGATCAAGTCCCGCAGCCCCGAGGGGCTGCCGGTCGAGCTTCCCGGAATGGGTCCGGAGTTTCGGCTCCTGACCAGAGGTGCCGAGCGTGCCTCGGATGCAGAAATCGACGTCAACCCACGCTCGGCTCCGGTGAGATTGCGCGCCGCCGAACGGATTGCAAGGAGAGCGGAATGACGGTTCCAGGCACAACCGTTGGAACACAACGCAATCGGATTCCCGCGACGCGCCCTGAACGTACGGGTAAGGGCGGTGGACGATCGGGCGCCGCGCTTCGTGCGTACGAGCGCAGGCAGCAGCGCGCCTCGATTCACACGTCGGACTCCGCTCGTGGTTCCGGCCCTCGTCGGTCGATCGACGGAGGTGCCATCGCTGCGCGAATTCCGTTCGTTGCCTTGATCATCGGCTTGCTCGCCCTCGGGCTCGGCTTGACGTTGTTGCTCACCACGCGGTCTGCCGGCGACTCCTACGACCTCAGCGCCGCCAAGGCCGTCAACACCGAGCTTGCTCAGCAGCGAGCAGCATTGCAGCGCGATGTCGAGTTGGCGGAGTCGGCTCCCGAATTGGCACGCAAAGCCGCCGGGCTCGGAATGGTTCCGGCCAAGAATCCTGCGCGCCTGATCGTCGCCCCCGACGGCGGCGTACAGGTCGTCGGTACCCCGGCTCCGGCCGACGGTGCGCCGGTTGCTCCGCTCGATCCGGTCGCTCCCGCCGCTGCAGGCGAGGGCACCGTCCCCACGTCGGGATCACAGTCGCAGCAACAGACGCCGCGCAGCGCGTCGCAGCCCAACCGGACCTCGGGAACGGTCGATACTCGTGCCGCCACGCCGAGCGCAAGCAATGGCGCTGGAAACACTGCGCTTGCTGAACAATTCATTCCCATGAGCATCCCCTCGCTCGAGACACCGTCGGCCGAAACTCCCTCGGCAGCTACCACATCGTCCGCTACCCCTGCGGCTCCGGCCACACAAGAAGCCGCGGGTGACGGGCAGTGACCAGGCCTACGCCTGCTCCGAGTCGACGGCCACCGAGCCGAAAGCGTCTCGACTCGTCCACTTTTCGGTTCCGTCACGGAACCGGCAGAATTCTGATGTACGTGGCGCTGGCCGTCGCGGCAGCGCAGTTGCTGTGGATTCAGGGCTTCGACGGTCCGAGACTGTCGGCCGAGTCGGCGTCGCAGCGCACCACCACCCTTGTCGATCCCGCGATGCGCGGGTCGATCCTCGATCGCAACGGAAATCCGATCGCCTTCACGATGGAGGCGAAAGCGCTGACGTTTCAGCCGGTTCGGGTTCGTAAGGAACTCGACGAGGCCAGGGCGAAGGATCCCACTGCGCCGGAGACCGAGCAGTACCTCGAGGACATTGCCGCGCGCATTCACAACGATCTCGGTGACGTGATCAGCGAGAAGGATCTGCTCGCGAAACTGAAGAGCAACGACGAATTCACCTACCTGGCACGGGGTGTGGATGCCACCGTGGCGTCGAAGATCAGTGCGGATTTCAAGCAGGTAGGGCTGGAGCGTCAGGACATTCGGGAGTATCCCGGCGGATCTCTGGCCGCCAACATCGTCGGTGCCACCGGTTGGGACGGACACGGTCTGCTCGGCCTGGAGGATTCACTCGACGCGACTTTGGCCGGAACCGACGGTTCGCAGACCTACGACCGTGGGTCCGACGGTGCTGTCATTCCCGGCAGCTGGCGTGACAAGCAGCCTGCAGTCAACGGTTCCAGCGTCGAACTGACCATCGACGCAGACCTTCAGTACTACGTGCAGCAGCAGGTGCAGTTGGCGAAGGACCTGTCCGGAGCCAAGAATGCGTCTGCCTACGTGCAGGATTCACGCACCGGTGAAGTGCTGGCGATGTCGAACGACAACACCTTCAATGCCGGGATCGGTGTCGGTAACAACGAGCGCACCAAGGAGATGGGCAATCTCCCCGTCACCACCCCGTTCGAGCCGGGTTCGGTGAACAAGATCATCACGGCGGCTGCGGCCATCGAATACGGACTCACCACCCCGGACGAGGTGTTGCAGGTTCCGGGCAGCATCTTCATGTCCGGTGTGTCGGTCAAGGATGCGTGGGACCACGGTGTCGCGCCGTACACCACGACCGGCGTGTTCGGTAAGTCCTCCAACGTCGGCACGCTGATGCTGGCGCAACGCGTCGGCGAGGACCGATACGCCGACATGCTCAGCAGGTTCGGCCTGGGCCAGCGCAGTGATGTCGGTCTGCCCAACGAGAGCGCCGGAAGCGTGCCAAGTCGGGATCAATGGTCGGGCGGTACGTTCGCCAACCTTCCCATCGGTCAGGGCCTGTCGATGACGCTGCTGCAGATGACCGGGATGTACCAGGCGATCGCCAACGACGGCGTGCGCATCCCCCCGCGCATCGTCGAGGCGACGGTGGACGCGAACGGTCAGCGGACCGAGACCCAGCGGCCGGACGGGGTGTACGTCGTCAGCCCCGATACCGCGAAGACCGTTCGCAACATGTTCCGTTCCGTCACCCAGGACGACACGGGTAACCAGCGCGGGACTGGTGTGGCCGCAGGCGTCGAGGGCTACCAGATCAGTGGCAAGACCGGTACGGCGCAGCAGGTCGATCCGGAATGCAAGTGCTACTCCAACTCGAACTACTGGATCACGTTCGCGGGTATCGCACCCGCCGACGATCCTCGCTACGTGATCGGCATCATGCTCGACGCCCCGACACGCAGCGCCGACGGCTCGGGCGGTCAGTCGGCAGCCCCTCTGTTCCACAACATCGCCAGCTGGATGCTGCAACGGGACAGTGTGCCCATGTCGGCAGACCCCGGACCCAAGCTGGTTCTGCAGGCAGACTGAGTTCCGAACCCGCCGGTTCTTCGAGTCGGGGCGGCAACATCGCGATCCCGGTCGCCGGTAATCTGACACATCGGTTCGGGCGCGTTCGTTCGGCCGCCGCCGCGGCGTGATCGAGCCGGGGCAGGCGCGCGCCCTGCAGTAGAGAGGAAGGGAGCAGGAGTGACTGTCTCAGCGGATTCACAACCGGCTCCGGGTTCACGTCCGGCGCATCCACCGCACACCGAGGTCTCCGAGGTGGCGACCGCGGCCGGAGCCACGATCGGTGCCGGAGACCCCGCAGGCGTGCGTGTGACCGGCATCGATCTGCGAGCACAGTCCGTCCTGTCCGGCGATCTCTTCGCCGCGCTGCCCGGTTCGTCTCGCCACGGAGCCGAATTCGCAGCGGACGCGGTCGGTCGCGGTGCCGTGGCGGTTCTCACCGACCCCGCCGGACTCGACATCGTGGTGCGCGCCCTCGCCGACGTCGACCGACAGGTTCCGGTGCTCGTGCACGATTCTCCGCGTCAGGTGTTGGGTGCGGTATCCGCGCTGATCTACGGCAATCCCTCGTCGAAGATGACCGTCGTCGGGATCACCGGTACATCGGGAAAGACGACGACGTCGTATCTGGTCGAAGCAGGCCTGACGGCTGCCGGTCGTCGGTGCGGGTTGATCGGCACCATCGAGACACGCGTCGCAGGTCGGTACGTACCGAGCGCCCTCACCACGCCCGAGGCACCGCAGTTGCACGCGCTCTTCGCGGTGATGGTGGAGGAGGGCGTCGACACGGTGGTGATGGAAGTGTCCTCGCACGCGTTGTCTCTCGGCCGCGTCGACGGAACCCGCTTCGCGGTCGGAGCGTTCACCAATCTTTCTCAGGACCATCTCGATTTCCATGATTCGCTAGAGGATTACTTTCTGGCCAAGAGTCGGCTGTTCGCGGCCGACTCTGCTGTTCGCGCCGACACCGCGGTCGTCTGTGTCGACGATGCGTGGGGTGTGCGGATGGCCGACATCGCTCGCGCTGCCGGTTCGACGGTGGTGACCGCATCGACCGGTGACGATTCGCAATGGACGGTGTCGGACTGGGCCAAGCACGACGACGGCACGCAGTCGTTCGTCGTCGCGGATCCGAACGGTCTGTCGCTGCCGGTCTCGGTCCGACTGCCGGGCCGCTACAACGTGGCCAATGCCGTGCTTGCGCTGGCGACCTGCGCGGCGGCCGGTGTGGACGCGCCGACAGCGGCGGCTGGGCTCGCGACGGTCGATGTGCCGGGACGTGTACAGCGCATCGATCGAGGTCAGAACTTCCTGGCCGTGGTGGACTACGCGCACAAGCCCGCGGCCGTCGAGGCCGTGCTGGCGACGTTGCGTGAATCCTCCCGTGGCCGGATTGCGGTGGTGCTCGGGGCGGGCGGAGACCGCGACACCGCCAAGCGCCCGCTGATGGGTGCAGCCGGGGCGCGGGGAGCCGATCTCCTCGTGGTGACCGACGACAACCCGCGCAGCGAGGACCCGGCCGCCATTCGGCGGGCCGTGGAAGACGGAGCGCTGTCGGTGCCGGACGATGTTCGTGGTGAAGTGAGAAATGTGGCAGGCCGCGCGGCGGCGATCGAACAGGCCGTGGTGTGGGCGCGCGAAGGGGACGTTGTGTTGATCGCAGGAAAAGGACACGAGACAGGCCAGGAGATCGCAGGGGTGAAACACCCGTTCGACGACAGAGTGGTACTCGCCTCGGCTATCGACGCGCGGTTGGTCGGCACGAGCGCGGGCGCACGGTGATTCCGCTGACGATGGGCCGTATCGCCGAGATCGTCGGAGGCACACTGCACGACGTGTCGGATCCGACGGTCGTGGTGCCAGGGCCGGTGGAGTTCGATTCCCGCAAGGTGACCCCCGGCAGTATCTTCCTCGCCCTCCCCGGAGCCAAGGTGGACGGGCACGACCACGCCGCCGACGCGGTTGCCGCAGGTGCGGCACTGGTGCTGGCCGCGCGTCCGGTGGGCGTACCGGCCGTGGTCGTCCGTCCGGTCCCGCACGACAGTCGTGCGATGGCGCTCGAGAACGACCCTGACGGCTCCGGTTCGGCCGTGTTGACCGCACTCGGAGCTCTGGCCCGGGCCTCGGTGCTCGAGTTGACCGCCGAGCACGGCCTGACCGTCGTCGGCGTGACGGGATCGTCGGGAAAGACCTCCACCAAGGATCTGATCTCCGCGGTTCTCGAACCGCTCGGCTCGGTGGTGGCCCCTCCCGGATCGTTCAACAACGAACTCGGCCACCCGTGGACGGCTCTGCGGGCCGACGCCGATACCGACTTCCTGTGTCTCGAGTTGTCGGCCAGGGGAATCGGCCACATCGCCGAACTCGCCGAGCTCGCGCCTCCGCGGATCGGGGTGGTGCTCAACGTGGGGACAGCGCACCTGGGCGAGTTCGGGTCGCGTGCCGCCATCGCGTTGGCGAAGGGCGAACTCGTCGAAGCGCTGCCCAGTGCCGCCGACGGGGGAGTGGCGATTCTCAACATCGACGATCGTCTGGTTGCCGAGATGGCAACGCGCACAACGGCATCCGTCGTGACGGTAGGGCGCAGTGCCGATGCGGACGTCAGGGCGGTCGACGTGCAGGTCGATACCGACGCTCGCGCGTCGTTCACGCTCGAATGCGCGTCGGGCACGGTAGCGATCACCCTCGCGGTGCACGGTGAGCATCAGGTCGGCAACGCGCTCGCGGCAGCGGCCGTCGCGCTCGAATGCGGAGCAACGTTGGCGCAGGTGGCCGACGCATTGTCGACCGCTGCTCCGACGTCCATCAGGAGGATGGACGTGCGTACTCGTGCCGACGGGGTCACGGTCGTCAACGATTCCTACAACGCCAATCCCGATTCGATGCGCGCCGCACTCAAGGCCCTGGTGTCGATGTCGCGCCGTGACGACGGGCCCAAGCGTCGCAGCTGGGCGGTTCTCGGAGAGATGGGCGAACTGGGTGCCGACTCGGTGGTCGAGCACGACGCGATCGGCAGGCTGGCCGTACGACTCGATGTCGATCGGTTGATCATCGTCGACTCGGGGCGTCCCACTCGGGCGCTGCATCAAGGTGCGGTCATGGAAGGTTCGTGGGGCGAGGAGTCGATGCTCGTACCCGACCGCGAGTCGGCGATCGCGGTGCTCCTCGACGAGGTGCGTCCCGGCGACATTGTTCTGGTGAAGGCGTCACAGTCCGGGGCCATGTGGACAGTTGCCGACGCCGTCCTGGCCGAGTCGAACGCCGTCACGGAGGGCGAGCAGTGAGGCAGATCCTGTTCGCCGGTGGTATCGCGCTCGCCGTCGCAATTCTGCTGACCCCGATACTGATCAAGACCTTCTCGAAACAGGGCTTCGGTCAAGAGATTCGAGTGGAAGGTCCGGCGAGTCACCAGTCCAAGCGTGGTACACCCACGATGGGCGGCGTGGCGATTCTGGTCGGAATCTGGGCCGGTTACTGGGGGTCCCACCTGATCGGGATCGGATACGACGCCGACGGTCCGTCGGCCTCTGCTCTGCTGGTCCTCGGACTGACGACGGTGCTCGGGCTCGTCGGTTTCCTCGACGACTTCATCAAGATCCGCAAGCAACGCAACCTGGGCCTGAACGCCACCGGGAAGTACGTCGGTCAGATAACGGCGGCCGTGCTGTTCGCGATTCTGGTACTGCAGTTCCGCAGCGACAGTGGTCTCACTCCCGGCAGTACTCAACTTTCCTACGTCCGAGACATCGCCACCTGGTCGATGTCGGCTGTCGTGTTCGTGTTCTTCGTCTGCCTACTGGTGATCGCGTGGTCCAATTCGGTCAACCTCACCGACGGTCTCGACGGCCTTGCCGCCGGGTCGATGACGCTGGTGCTCGGTGCCTACACCGTCATCACGTTCTGGCAGTATCGGCAAGCCTGCGCAGGGCCCGCCGGGCCTGCCCCCGGATGCTACGACGTTCGAGACCCACTCGACCTGGCTCTGGTCTGCGCCTCCGCAGCGGGCGCATGCATCGGTTTCCTGTGGTGGAACGCGGCCCCGGCCAAGATCTTCATGGGTGACACCGGATCTCTCGCCCTCGGCGGCCTGATCGCAGGTCTGTCGGTGGTCACCAAGACCGAACTGATCATGGTCGTCATCGGTGCGCTGTTCGTCGCCGAGGCTGCATCGGTCGTCATTCAGGTCGCGGTGTTCCGCTCCAGTCGCCGACGCGTGTTCCGCATGGCCCCGTTCCATCATCACTTCGAGTTGGCGGGATGGGCCGAGACGACGGTGATCATCCGGTTCTGGTTGCTGGCCGCCATCGCGTCGGCCGTCGGACTCGCCCTGTTCTACAGCGAGTACCTCGCTGCCGTCGGCGGATAGGGCATGAACGAATCTTCGACCGACCTGACGTGGTTGCGCGGTAAGTCGGTGCTGGTGACCGGTGCCCGCGTGTCAGGCCTCGCCGTGGTGCGCCCATTGGTGGATCTCGGGGCCGTCGTCACCGTCACCGACTCCGATCGCGGTGCGCTCGACGGGGCGTCGAGCATCGGTGCCGCGGTGGCGCTGCAGGACGACCTGCTCGGCAATCCTGCAGCGCTGGCAGCGTTTTCGCTCGTCGTCACCAGTCCCGGCTTCCGTCCCGATTCTCCGGTGTTGGCCGCTGCCGCAGAACAGCGCATTCCGGTGTGGGGCGATGTCGAGTTGTCCTGGCACGTGGACCGGGCCGAGCTGTACGGCCCCAGAACTCGCTGGCTGGTGGTCACCGGAACCAACGGGAAGACGACCACCACCTCGATGCTGGCGTCGATTCTGGAGGCGGCCGCCATCGAGTCGGTGGCCTGCGGAAACATCGGACTCCCCATCGCCGACGCGTTGCGTCGCACCCCACATCCGAGTGTTCTCGCCGTCGAACTGTCGTCGTTTCAGTTGTTCTGGGCTCCGTCGGTGCATCCGGCAGCCGGGGTGGTGCTCAACATTGCCGAGGATCACCTCGATTGGCACGCCGGCATGGACGGATATGTCCACGCCAAGGCTCGAGCGCTGTCCGGTGACGTCGCTGTCGTCGGGCTCGACGATGAGCGAGCGGCGAGTCTGGCCGCGGGCTCGCCTGCGGTCGACGTCGTCGGTTTCCGGTTGGGTGAACCCGCCTCGGGCGAGCTGGGAGTGCGGTCCGGCGTACTCGTGGACAACGCCTTCGGTGAGAACGTCGAACTCCTCGCAGCCGAGGACGTCGAGCCGAGTGGACCCTCCGGCATTCTCGACGCGCTGGCGGCCGCCGCGCTGGCTCGCTCGATAGGGGTGCAGGCAGACGCGGTTCGTACCGGTCTGCAGAGCTATCGGGTGGGACCGCATCGCGCGGCGGTGGTGCGCGAGCTCGGCGGAGTGACGTTCATCGACGATTCGAAGGCGACGAATCCTCATGCCGCGCGTTCGTCGATCCTGGCGCACGAGCGCGTCGTGTGGATCGCGGGCGGGTTGCTCAAGGGTGCCGTGATCGACGATCTGGTCGTGGAGATCGCCGATCGACTCGTTGCTGCGGTGGTGCTCGGCCGCGATGGGATGCAGATCGCACAGGCTTTGGCGCGACACGCGCCCGATGTTCCGGTCGTCAGGCTCCCTTCGGGAGACGATGCTGGTGTGACTCATGGTGCTGAAGATGCTGATGCGGTGATGCGGGCGGTTGTCGCCCATGCGGCCGGACGCGCTGCGCCGGGGGACACCGTCCTGCTGGCTCCCGCGGCTGCATCACTGGACATGTTCGTCGACTACGGCCACCGCGGCCGCAGCTTCGCCGAGTCGGTCCAGCGCCTCGATGCCACCGATATCGGATCGCTGCGCTCGTGACCACCGCTGCTCGGCCGCCGCGCTCTCCTCGCCGCACCTCGCCGCCCCGCACTCGAATCGGCCTGTGGTTCGGCCGTCCGTTGGCGTCGTTCCACCTCATCGTCACGATCGCCGTACTGCTGACGGTGCTGGGCTTGGTGATGGTTCTGTCGGCGTCGTCCGCCGAGTCCTTCGCGGCCGACGAGTCCGGATACGCGCTGTTCACTCAGCAGTTGATCGGCGTGGCACTGGGAGTCGTCGCGTTCTACGTCGCTCTCCGACTCCCGGTTCGGTACCTCAGGAAGCTGTCTTTTCCGCTGTTCCTGGTCTCGATCACGATGTTGATGCTCGTGCTGATTCCGGGAATCGGTGCCGAGCGTCAGGGTGCGCGGCGTTGGTTCGACTTCGGCGTCGTCTCGTTCCAGCCGTCCGAGCTGGCCAAGGTGGCGCTGGTGCTGTGGGGTGCGCACCTGTTGGCTTCGCGTCGCAGCGAACACGGCAACATCAAGTCGTTGCTGGTGCCGCTGCTGCCTGCTGGTCTGCTGATGTGTCTGCTGGTGGTGTTGCAGCCGAACCTGAGTACGGCCATCGCCCTCGGCATCATCCTGGTGGCGCTGCTGTGGTTCGCCGGCCTCAACGCCCGTTTGTTCGGTGCGGTGCTGATGACGGGTCTGGCGCTGGCGACTGTGCTCGCGTTCACCGCCGGCTACCGCTCCAACCGCGTGAAGGCCTGGCTCAACCCGGGAGAAGACACCTCGGGATTGTCCTATCAGTCGACCCAGGCGAAATACTCGCTGGCCGACGGCGGTTTGTTCGGCCGCGGGTTGGGGCAGAGTCGTGCGAAGTGGAGCTATCTTCCCAACGCGCACAACGACTTCATCTTCGCCATCATCGGTGAAGAACTCGGCACGATCGGCTGCCTTGCGGTCATCGGCCTGTTCGGCCTGTTCGTCTACACGGGCCTGCGCATCGCCATGCGTTCGGTCGATCCCTTCCTGCGCCTGTTGACGGCCGGTGCCACCTGCTGGGTGTTCGGTCAGGCCATGATCAACATCAGCTATGTCGTTGGTCTGCTACCGGTGACCGGTCTGCAGCTGCCACTCGTGTCGTACGGCGGTACGTCGACGGCGATCACCCTGTTGATGTTCGGCATCATCGCCAGCGCTGCCCGCCACGAGCCGGAAGCGATCGCGGCCTTGCACTCCGGGCAGGAGGGCCGGATTGCTCGTGCCCTCAAGCTTCCGTTGCCCGCGGTGTTCTCGCCGCAACGGGCCGCGATGGCTCGCTCGAAGTCCACTCGCCCCACCCTGGCCGCTCAGGACCGCAAACGTCTCGAGGCCCGCAGGGGCAAAGACGGACGAGGAGCGCGGGCACCCGAGCCAGGTCGTACCCGAGTATCGAGTTCTCGGGCCGACACGATGTCGCACGCAGCGACCGACCGACGCGGCGATTCGCTCCGTGGCCGGGCTCGCCGCACCGAACCGCAGCGTCGTGAGCCGTCCGCCGGGTACCCCGCAGGATCCCGGACGTCCCCCCGGCCCCGTCCCGAACCTCAGACTTCGTACCGTCCGCGTCCGGAACCACAACCCGGTCGCCCACCCGTTCGTTCGGGTGAGCGAGGATATCGACGGTGAAGCAGACCTCTCGACCGATCTCAGTCGTGGTCGCCGGAGGCGGAACCGCCGGGCACATCGAGCCGGCGCTCGCCGTGGCCGACGCCCTCCGCGTCCTCGACCCCACCGTCACCGTCACCGCTCTCGGCAGCAGCCGCGGCCTGGAGACGACGCTCGTTCCGGCCCGTGGGTACGCCCTCGAACTGATCCCGCCGGTGCCCCTGCCGCGTAAGCCCACCGTCGACCTGTTGAAGCTGCCGGTCCGCGTCGTGCGGTCGGTACGTCGAACCAGGGAGATATTCGCGGCCGTCGAGGCCGACGTGCTCGTCGGATTCGGTGGTTACGTCGCGTTGCCCGCCTATCTCGCCGCGCGTGGACGGCTGCTCGGTCGCGGTGGCCGACTTCCCGTCGTCATTCACGAAGCCAATGCCAGAGCAGGCATCGCCAACAAGGTCGGGGCTCGGTCCGCTCGACGGGTGCTCGCGGCCGTTGCAGGATCGGGTATCGCGGCGCGCGGTGCAGCCGACGCGGAAGTGATCGGAATTCCCGTGCGCCCCACCATCACCGAACTCGACCGCGTGGCGGTGCGCGCACAGGCCCGGGAACACTTCGGTCTGCCCGAGCACGGCCCGGTGCTGCTGGTGTTCGGTGGTTCGCAGGGAGCCCGATCACTCAACGACGCAGTCTCCGGTGCCTCGTCTGCCCTGGCCAAGGCGGGCATTTCGGTTCTGCACGCGCACGGACCGAAGAACTCGCTGGACGTCGAGCAGCGCAACCCGAACGCTCCTTACGTCGCGTTGCCGTACATCGACCGGATGGATCTGGCGTACGCGGCCGCGGACCTGGCCATCTGTCGTTCCGGTGCCATGACGGTCGCCGAGGTGTCCGCGACCGGTCTGCCCGCGGTGTACGTACCCCTGCCACACGGAAACGGCGAGCAGGAGCTCAACGCCCGTCCGGTCGTCGACGCCGGAGGTGGCATCCTGGTGTCCGATGCGACACTGACCGAGCAGTACGTGACCGACACGGTGATCGCGCTGCTGAACGACACGGAAAAGATTGCTGCTATGTCCCGGGCCGCGGCCGGTGCCGGGCACAAAGGAGCAGCAGCGGCCGTAGCGCAGATCGTGCTCGATACTGCGCACGCGGCGAGACGCTGATCCGGGCGGTGTCGCGCATGCGAAGAGAACGAGGGAGACGTCCGCGTGACAATTGACGGTGCGGCGATGTCGGAATTGCCGGCAGAGCTCGAGCGAGTGCACATGGTGGGTATCGGTGGTGCCGGAATGTCCGGTATTGCGCGCATCCTGCTGGCTCGCGGCGGGCAGGTATCGGGATCGGACGCCAAGGAATCACGTGGTGTGCTCGCGCTCCGTGCACGTGGTGCGCAGGTTCGCATCGGTCACGACGCCAGTGCGCTCGACATGATCGACGGCGGCCCCACCGTCGTGGTGACCACCCATGCCGCTATTCCCAAGACCAATCCGGAGCTGGTCGAGGCCCGGATGCGCGGAATTCCGGTGGTTCTGCGCCCGGCCGTGCTGTCCTCTCTCATGCAGGGCTACCGCACATTGTTGGTCTCGGGCACCCACGGAAAGACGTCGACCACCTCGATGCTGGTGGTTGCGCTCCAGCATTGCGGGTTCGATCCGTCGTTCGCCGTCGGGGGAGAGCTCAACGAGGCGGGGACCAACGCGCACCACGGAAGCGGCGACGTTTTTGTGGCCGAGGCGGACGAGAGCGACGGTTCGCTGCTGCAGTACACGGCCGACGTGATCATCGTGACCAACATCGAGGCCGATCACCTGGACCACTTCGGCACCACCGAGGCCTACGTGCAGGTGTTCGACGACTTCGCCGCTGTGCTGCGCCCCGGCGGCGTGCTCGTGGCATGCATGGACGATCCGGGTTCGGCGGCGCTCGCTCGCCGGGTGGTCGAGAAGAACCTGCCCGGCGTGACCGTGCTCGGCTACGGTTCGTCCGACGTCGACGCCGGACCGGTCGAGATGGCCGTTCGTCTGTTGGCGTGGGAGCCCGAGGACATCGGCGGCGTCGCGCAGCTGCAGATCGCCGGTGAGGATGCGGCGCGCACGGTTCGGCTCGGTGTTCCTGGACGGCACACCGCGCTCAATGCGCTTGCGGCGTTCGTCGCGGCGCGTCAAGTGGGTGCCGGTACCGAGGAACTGTTGGCCGGGCTCACCGGCTTCGGCGGGGTTCACCGACGTTTCCAGTTCACCGGTCGAGAGCACGGCGTCCGAGTGTTCGACGATTACGCACACCACCCCACCGAGGTCCGTGCGGTGTTGACGGCAGCGCAGGCTCTCGTCGCCGGCCAGGACCGCGCAGGTCTCGAGCGAGGGCGCGTCGTGGTGGTGTTCCAACCGCACCTGTATTCACGGACCGCGACGTTCGCCGAGGAGTTCGGTGCTGCGTTGTCGTTGGCGGACGAGATCGTGGTGCTCGATGTCTACGGTGCGCGCGAGGAGCCGTTGCCCGGTGTGACGGGAGCACTGGTTGCCGCCTCGGTGACCAAGCCGGTGAACTATCAACCGGATCTGTCGTTGGTGGCCAAGCAGGTCGCTCATCTGAGCAGGCCGGGCGACGTGGTCATCACCATGGGTGCCGGTGACGTGACGATGCTCGGTGGTCCGATTCTGGACGCACTTCGCTCGAAAACCGATTTCGGTGCCGCGACCGGCCGCGGCGTACCGAAGGATCGGCCGGCGCAGTGAACCGCCGCTCCGATCGAGTTCGTTCTTCGAGGTCGGGAACAGCTGCAGCAGAGGATGATTCGCCATCGCCGATGAGCGACAAGCAAGCGCGCGCCCTGGCCAGGGAACACGAGCGCGCTCGGGTGAAGCGGTCGCGTCGCAAGGCCGTCCTGATTGCGCTTGCCGTCGTCGTCGTGGTGGTGGGATCTGCTGCGCTGGTGTACTTCACGCCGCTGCTCTCGGTTCGGAGCGTCACGGTCGCGGGGGAGTCCTCGGTGTCCGAGCAGGAGATCCTCGATCTGCTCGACGTTCCCGCCGGTCTTCCGCTGGTTCGCGTGGACACGGCTGCGGCGGCGCAGCGGGTGGCGACGATTCCGGCGTTGGCGACGGTGCGCGTGCAGCGTAAGTACCCGTCGACCGTGCAGGTGACTGTCGAGGAGCGAACGCCGGTGGCGTTCTTCGATTCTCCGGACGGCACCCATCTGCTCGATTCCACCGGCGTGGATTTTGCGATCGCACCTCCGCCGCCCGGGGTTGTGCGGCTGGTGACCGAGAATCCGGTGTTCGGTGATGCGGTGACGAAAGATGCTCTGGCGGTGCTCGATACGCTGCCGCCGCTGTTGCGAGATCAAGTGGGAGAGCTGCGCGCGAGCACCTTGTCCGACATCTCGGTTCTGTTGCTCGACGGACGAACCGTGGTGTGGGGTAGCAAGGACAACTCCGAACGCAAGGCCGCGGTGGCGATCGCGTTGCTGTCGCAGCCCGGTCAAATTTTCGATGTGTCGAGTCCGGATCTACCCACCACGAAGTAGTTTCGGCGCTAGTGACGCATATTTCCGGCGCGGCGTCGGCGCGCCTAATGGCGATAGCCGTCGGGGATGAATAGCGTTCCGAGCAGTTCAGTACTTGACATAACTCTAAGCCTGTGGTTTAGGTTGAGGGTTTTCCACATTTCACGCAACAACCCATGGAAGGCGAGAGCCCATGACGCCCCCGCACAACTACCTCGCCGTAATCAAGGTCGTCGGCATCGGCGGCGGCGGCGTGAACGCGGTCAACCGCATGATCGAACAGGGACTCAAGGGAGTCGAGTTCATCGCGGTCAACACCGACGCTCAGGCCTTGCTGATGAGTGACGCAGACGTCAAGCTCGACGTGGGCCGCGAACTGACCCGCGGACTCGGCGCAGGTGCCGATCCCGAGGTGGGTCGCCGCGCAGCAGACGATCACAAGGACGAGATCGAAGAGGTGCTCAAGGGTGCCGACATGGTCTTCGTCACCGCAGGAGAGGGCGGCGGCACCGGTACCGGCGGCGCTCCCGTCGTCGCCAACATCGCTCGCAAGCTCGGCGCACTGACCGTCGGCGTCGTCACTCGGCCGTTCTCCTTCGAGGGCAAGCGTCGTGGCGGACAGGCCGATACCGGCATCCAGCAGCTTCGTGAATCCTGCGACACGCTCATCGTCATCCCCAACGACCGCTTGCTCCAGCTCGGCGATGCAGCGGTGAGCCTCATGGATGCATTCCGCAGCGCCGACGAGGTTCTGCTCAACGGTGTCCAGGGCATCACCGACCTCATCACCACCCCGGGCCTGATCAACGTCGACTTCGCCGACGTCAAGGGCGTCATGTCCGGCGCAGGCAGTGCGCTGATGGGCATCGGTTCCTCCCGCGGCGAAGGTCGCGCGATCAAGGCCGCCGAATCGGCGATCAACTCGCCGCTGCTCGAAGCGTCGATGGAAGGCGCACGCGGAGTGCTCCTGTCCATCGCCGGCGGCTCGGACCTCGGTCTGTTCGAGATCAACGAGGCTGCGTCGCTGGTGCAGGAAGCAGCCCACATCGACGCCAACATCATCTTCGGAACGGTCATCGACGATTCGCTCGGCGACGAGGTTCGGGTGACCGTCATCGCCGCCGGCTTCGACGGTGGCACCCCGACGCGCCGCCCGGTCGAAGCGGCCACGTCCACGCGCGGTCCGATCGGATCGGCCCGCTCCGGTGAGGTGTCCTCGCGCACGAACGAGAGCTCCGAAGGTGCTGTGTTCCGTGACCCGGTCGGTGCACCGAGTGGCAGCAGCCTGCCGCCGCTGAACTCGTCGAGCTCGTCCAACCGTGAGTCGTCCAGCCGGGAATCCGGCGGCGGGCAGGGCCGCGAGGGTGTCGGCTCCGGCCGTCGAGTGCCGATCGCCGAGGACGAGGGCGAAGACGAAGTCGACGTACCGTCCTTCATGCGGCGGTGAGCGGTACCGCACCCGCTGGTCCGTTCCGCGTTCGACGCGTCTCGACAACGAGAGCGGGCGGTGTCTCGGCACCCCCGTTCGACACCTTCAATCTCGGTGATCACGTCGGCGACGACCCGTCGGCCGTCGAGGCCAACCGCCGTCGTCTCGGCGAGAGATTGGGAATGGGCGTCGAGCGGCTCGTCTTCATGGAACAGGTCCACGGACGCACCGTCACGGTGGTCGACGGTCCCGTGGCCGAGCCGGTGCCGATGACCGATGCAGTGGTGACGACGCAGCGTGACCTCGGGCTGGTGGTGTTGACCGCCGATTGTGTACCGATCCTGCTCTCCGACGAGGAAGCCGGAGTGATCGCCGCTGTGCACGCAGGTCGGGTCGGTGCCCGTATCGGCATCGTGCCTCGGGTCGTGGCGGCCATGGTCGAGCTCGGTGCGGTGCCCGCGAGGATCGGTGCATTTCTCGGCCCGGCCGCGAGTGGACGCCAGTACGAGGTGCCCGCAGCGATGCGCGCGGACGTAGACAAGCATCTCCCCGGCAGTGCGACGACGACGGTTCGCAACACGCCGGGACTCGACATCCCCGCCGGTGTCCGGGCCCAACTGCTCGCGGCGGGAGTGTCGGCAGTGGCGCAGGATCCGCGCTGCACCATCGAGGACAGAACTCTGTTCAGCCACCGCCGGGAAGGGTCGACCGGCCGGATCGCCAGCGTGGTGTGGATGGACAGTGCATCGACGGACGATCGGCCCGCAGCGGTCGATCGCTGAGTCGGCAGAAGGGGATGTCATGAGCGAACCCATCGATGATGGCGGGCCGGTCGCGGACCGTGCGGTCGAGATCGAGACGGCGTTGACGTCGGTGCGGGAGCGGTTGCGCCGCGCCTGTGTCGATGCAGGCCGGACGCCCGCTGACGTGGCTCTGCTGCCGGTGACCAAGTTCTTTCCGGCGTCGGACGTGCGCACCCTGTACCGGCTCGGTTGCCGCGACTTCGGCGAATCCCGAGAGCAGGACGCATCGCCGAAGGTTGCCGAGACGGCCGAGGATTTTCTCCCCGATCCGCCGCGGTGGCACATGATCGGGCATCTGCAGCGAAACAAGGCGAAGTCCGTCGCGGCCTGGGCCCATTCCATCCATTCGGTGGACAGTGCGAGGCTCGTGGCGGCATTGTCGAAAGCGACCACATCCGCTCTGGACGAGGGCGTGCGTCGGTCGGAACTCGACGTGCTTCTTCAGGTCAGTCTCGACGGCGATGTGCACCGCGGAGGCGTCGAACGTGACGAACTCCGCGAGCTTGCCGAGGCTGTGTCGAACGCAGCAGGGTTACGTCTGGCGGGGTTGATGGCGGTGCCGCCTCTCGACGCCGAACCGGAGGCCGCGTTCGCCGACCTCGAGAATCTTCACCATCGTCTGTTGCTCGATCATCCCGAGGCACTCGAGCTGTCTGCCGGTATGACCGGAGACCTGGAAGCTGCTGTGCGCCACGGATCGACGTGCGTGCGTGTCGGTACCGCAATACTCGGGGCCCGGCCGATAACCTCGCAATAACAGTCCACGGATCACATCAGTCACAACAGACACTTGCGAACCTGGGGATCGACGGTAGACACACTCCACGGAAGGCAGAACGATGAGCACCCTGCACAAGTTCAAGGCGTACTTCGGCATGGTTCCGCTCGCCGACTACGAGGACGACTACCTCGACGATCCGGACGCGCGACGCAGCTCCCGTGGTGGGCGTGACAGCTACGACGACATCGACGAGCGTGAGTTCGTGAAGCCGTCGTTCGGTGGATCTCGGCACGCTCAACTCGACGACGACTACGACGACTACGAGGCTCCCCGGCCGGCCGCCACCCTGGCCCCGATCGGCAGCCGAGGACGTACATCGGCGCCGTCGACCCGAGGTACGGCCACTCGCGGAGCCCTGGCCATGGACACCCGTATGGATGTGCGGGCGGAAACTCGACGCAGCCCGATCGTCGACGACGGAGGTCCGCTGTCGAAGATCACCACGCTGCGTCCGCGCGACTACAGCGAGGCCCGCACCATCGGCGAGCGCTTCCGCGACGGCACTCCGGTGATCATGGACCTGGTGGAGATGAGCAACGCGGACGCCAAGCGACTGGTCGATTTTGCTGCCGGTCTGGCCTTTGCGCTCCGTGGTTCCTTCGACAAGGTAGCGACGAAGGTCTTTCTGCTCTCGCCCGCCGATGTCGATGTATCGCCGCAGGAGCGCAGGCGTATTGCTGAGACCGGTTTCTACAGCCAGCAGTGAGAGTTTCTCTGTTCGGAGCGGTAGTTCGAGGCTGTGACCAGCGCACTTTGCTCAGCCTGGCGAAGTCAGGCAGAGTATAGCCGTGATCGTGTTCACGGTGATCAACATCGTATTGTTTCTTTTCTGGCTCCTTCTCATCGGTCGAATCATCGTCGAGTTCATCAGGACTTTTGCGAGAGATTGGCAACCGACGGGAGTGGTCGTCATCTTGCTCGAGGCGATCTTCACGGTTACCGACCCGCCGGTGAAGTTTCTCCGCAGGATCATTCCGCCGCTCAACCTCGGTGGAGTTCGGCTGGATCTGTCCATCATGGTCCTGCTGTTCGTCGTCTTCATCGCGTGGAATGTGACCAGCGGTCTCGCGGCCTGAGGCCGAAGATGGAATGTTAGAACGTAGGACGCGCGCAAGCTGCGTGTCCTGTGTGACAGAATGGACGCCAGTTACAGTTTGATTGTTCTGCACTCGCGCGGAATGGCATATAACTGAATGCTTGCTCTACCGCCCCAAGACGCGTGAAGGGATCCTTCCATGCCGCTGACTCCAGCTGATGTGCACAACGTAGCGTTCAGCAAGCCGCCTATCGGTAAGCGTGGTTACAACGAAGACGAGGTCGACGCTTTCCTCGACCTCGTCGAGCAAGAGCTGTCGCGACTGATCGAAGAGAACGCCGACCTCCGCCAGCGAGTCGGTGAGCTCGATCAGGAGCTCGCGGATGCCAAGAGCTCGGTTCGGCAGAACCCGCAGCCCGCTCAGGTCGCGGCACCGAAGGTCGAGCCGCCGCGCCCGGTGGATCCCCCCAAGCCCGCGCCTGTGGTCCAGCAGCCTGCACCGGTCGCACCCGTTGCCGCAGCCCCGCAGCAGAGCGGCGACTCCAACATGCAGGCCGCCAAGATCCTCGGCCTCGCTCAGGAGATGGCCGATCGTCTCACCGGTGATGCCAAGTCGGAGTCCGAGCAGCTGCTCGGCAATGCTCGCACCAACGCCGAGCGTCTGGTGTCCGATGCCCGCACGCGCTCCGAGTCGATGATGTCCGAGGCTCGGCAGAAGTCCGAGTCGCTGCTCTCCGACGCACAGACTCGCTCCGAGACCCAGCTTCGTCAGGCCAAGGAGAAGGCCGACGCACTGCAGGCCGACGCCGAGCGCAAGCACACCGAGATCATGGCGACGATCAACCAGCAGCGCTCCGTTCTCGAAGGCCGCATCGAGCAGCTCAAGACGTTCGAGCGCGAATACCGGGTGCGCCTCAAGTCGTACCTCGAATCTCAGCTCGAAGAGCTCGAGAATCGTTCGTCGGCTCTGCCCGTCGACAACGGCCAGGACAACTTCAATCAGGACAACCAGTCGTCCGGGTACAGCCAGTCGTACGCCAAGGGCAACTGACGCTCGACTGCGTCCGCCGACGCTGCCGATGACGGCAGCGTCGGACCCGGTTGTCATGGCGAATGGTGAGCGAGGAATCCCGTGTTGGTCCTGACTCTCGGCGCAGCGGCGATCGGTTTCGGATTCTTGGTTCTCGCCCTGATGACGGGGTCCGTCGTGTGGGCCTGGGCGTGCATAGTGGTGTGCATCCTCGGAGCGATTCTGCTCCTGGTCGGCGCGCTCACCGGCCGTCGACCACCGCCAGAACTCGACAGGTAGCATCACCTTCAGGACAGGTAGGTTCAGGCGTCGATCCGGCCATCACCGGGGAGCCTTCGGAAGAACGACGTCGATGCGAAGCGCCGAGGTGTTTCGGATTGACGTTCAGTAGAACCGAACGGGTGAGCCCGTCACAGCTCACGTGGAGTGGCTCGCTCCGACGGCAGGAACGTCGAGTGCGAGCAAGCGGGGTGGTACCGCGGTATCGGCGTCCAGATCGTCGAATGTCGTCCCCGTGCCAACGGATGTCGCGTCTCGTACGCGTCCGGCACGGAGGAGACAGATATGACTGATTCGAGCTCACGTCCCACGAGCGAGTCGTACCCGCTGGTGGACCTGGCCGAAGGTCGATCGGGAAGTGTTCCGTTCCCCGATCTCGAGCGCATCGTGCTGCACGAGTGGGCCGAGGACGGTACGTTCCGGGCCAGCATCGACAACCGCGCAGATGCCGAGGAATTCGTCTTCTACGACGGCCCTCCGTTCGCAAACGGCCTGCCCCACTACGGACATTTGCTCACCGGGTACGTCAAGGATCTCGTCCCGCGTTTCCAGACCATGCGCGGCAAGAAGGTCGAGCGTCGGTTCGGTTGGGACTGCCACGGTCTGCCCGCAGAGCTGGAAGCGGAGAAGCAGCTCGGCATCAAGGACAAGTCCGAGATCGACGAGATGGGCCTGGCGAAGTTCAACGCCTACTGCAAGCAGTCGGTACTGCAGTACACCGACGAGTGGCGGGACTACGTCACCCGGCAGGCGCGGTGGGTCGATTTCGACAACGACTACAAGACCCTCGACGTCGACTTCATGGAGTCGGTCATGTGGGCGTTCAAGACGCTGCACGACAAAGGCTTGATCTACCAGGGCTACCGAGTTCTGCCGTACAGCTGGTACGAGCAGACGCCCTTGTCCAATCAGGAGACCCGCCTGGACGACGCATACAAGATGCGTCAGGATCCCGCGGTCACCGTCACGATGCCGTTGACGGCTCCCGGCTCACCGCTGGACGGCGCGAACGCACTGATCTGGACCACCACTCCGTGGACCCTTCCGTCCAACTTGGCGATCGCGGTGCACCCCGATGTGCACTACGTGCAGGTGCGAGGCACGGACGGCGAGCGTTACGTGCTTGCCGCTGCGCGTCTTCCGCACTACGCGAAGGAACTGGGGGAGGAGCCGGAGGTGCTCTCGGAGCACACCGGCACCGAGTTGGTCGGACTCACCTACGCACCGCCGTACGACTTCTTCCTCGGCCACGAGAACGCACACCGCGTGCTGCAGGCCGACTACGTCACCACCGATTCGGGCACCGGAATCGTGCACCTCGCACCAGCTTTCGGTGAAGAGGACATGGACGTCGCCACCGCGAACGGTATCGAGGTGGTGCAACCGCTCGACGCGGGCGGAAAGTTCACCTCGCTGGTGCCGCCGTACGAGGGTCTGATGGTGTTCGATGCCAACCCGGTGATCATCAAGGACCTCAAGGCCTCGGGCCGCCTGCTGCGGCACGAGACCATCGAGCACTCGTACCCGCACAGCTGGCGCAGCGGTCAGCCGCTGATCTACATGGCGGTTCCGTCGTGGTTCGTCGCGGTCACCAAGTTCCGTGATCGGATGGTCGAGCTCAACCAGGAGATCACCTGGGTGCCCGAGCACATCAAGGACGGCCAGTTCGGCAAATGGCTCGAAGGTGCACGAGACTGGAACATCAGCCGAAACCGATACTGGGGCAGCCCCATTCCGGCCTGGACGTCCGACGACCCCGCCTACCCTCGTCTCGACGTGTACGGCAGCCTGGACGAGCTCGAGCGTGACTTCGGTGTGCGTCCGACGGATCTGCATCGTCCGTACATCGACGACCTGACGCGACCAAACCCGGACGACCCGACCGGTAAGTCCACGATGCGTCGCGTTCCCGAGGTGCTGGACTGCTGGTTCGAGTCGGGCTCGATGCCGTATGCGCAGGTGCATTTTCCGTTCGAGAACGAGGAATGGTTCTCCACGCACAACCCGGGTGATTTCATCGTCGAGTACAACGGGCAGACCCGCGGCTGGTTCTACACGCTGCACGTGCTGGCGACCGCGCTCTTCGATCGGCCTGCATTCAAAACTGTTGCCGCACATGGCATCGTGCTCGGCGACGACGGTCTGAAGATGAGCAAGTCCAAGGGTAACTACCCGGACGTCAAGGAGGTCTTCGACCGCGACGGCTCCGACGCCATGCGGTGGTTCCTGATGTCGTCACCCATCCTGCGCGGCGGCAACCTGATCGTCACCGAGCAGGGCATCCGCGAGGGAGTGCGGCAGGCACTGCTGCCGATCTGGAATGCGTGGAGCTTCCTTCAGCTCTACGCCTCGACCCCCGGCCAGTGGCGTACCGACTCGCCGCACGTGCTCGATCGCTACGTTCTCGCCAAGCTGTCGGCCACCCGCGACGCGATCACCGATGCGCTCGAGGGCAACGACATCGCCGGTGCCTGCGACGAGCTGCGCACGTTCTGCGATGCATTGACCAATTGGTATGTGCGACGGTCTCGTTCGCGGTTCTGGAGCGAGGATGCCGACGCGATCGACACCCTGCACACCGTACTCGAGGTGCTCACGCGCATCGCAGCTCCGTTGCTGCCGCTGATCAGTGAGGTGGTGTGGCGGGGCTTGACCGGTGGCCGCTCGGTGCACCTGACGGATTGGCCCGAGGCCGACGAACTGCCGTCGGATCCGGAACTCGTCGAGAGCATGGACGAGGTTCGTACCGTGTGCTCCACCGTGCTGGGTCTGCGTAAGGCGCAGAACCTGCGAGTGCGGTTGCCGCTGCCCGAGGTGACGGTTGCCGCCGCCGATGCGGAGCGCTTGCGTCCGTTCGTCGACATCATCGCCGACGAGGTCAACGTCAAGAAGGTCGACCTCACCGACGACGTTGCCGTACACGGAAAGTTCGAGCTCGTCGTCAACGCGCGTGCTGCGGGCCCGCGTATCGGCAAGGACGTCCAGAAGGTGATCAAGGCCGTCAAGGCAGGCGATTGGGAAGAGGATGCCGACGGTGTCGTGAGCGCAGCGGGAACAGCACTGCTGCCCGAGGAGTACACCCGCAAACTCGTTGCTGCCGAGCCGGAGTCGACGGCGCCTCTGCCCGGTAACGCCGGCCTGGTGGTGCTCGATTCCGCCGTGACCGAGGAGCTCGAGGCGGAGGGCTGGGCCAAGGATCGCATCCGCGAACTGCAGGACGCGCGTCGTAATCACGGACTCGACGTCTCGGACCGCATCGACATCGTCATCGAGGTGCCCGAGCACCGACAGGCGTGGCTGGACACTCACCGGGATCTGATCGCGCGCGAGGTGCTCGCACTCTCCCTCGTCGACGGACGCGTCGGAGACGACGGCAGCGATCTCGGTGAAGGAGTTCGGGCAGCGGTCACGAAGTCGTCGTGAGTGGAGGACATGTGGGCGAAGGGCATATGACCGAGAAGGCGGTGGTCGGTGCCGTTCACGAGCTCCTCGCCGGAGCTCGCGGTGGCGTCGTGCCGATCGTCGCCGCCGGTGACCCGGTTCTTCGTTCGCAGGCAGCGGCGTACGACGGGCAACTCGACGCCGACACGTTCGCGGAGTTGGTCGAGGTGATGCGGGCGACGATGCACGCCGCACCGGGCGTCGGTCTCGCTGCGCCGCAGATCGGCATTCCGCTGCAGATTGCTGTGATCGAGGATCTGTTCGATGTCGGCGAGGCGGTCGCTCGTGCGCGAGAGCGCACGCCGCTGCCGTTCCGAGTGTTGGTCAATCCCCGGTACGCGCCGGTGGGGTCGAGGACGGCAGGTTTCTACGAGGGCTGTCTCAGCGTTCCCGGATACCAGGCCGTCGTGACCCGGGCAGCCGAGGTACGGCTCGAGTGCACCGACGAATTCGGTCACGAGATCGACGAGGTGGTCCGCGGCTGGCCGGCCCGAATCGTGGCTCACGAGACCGACCACCTCGGCGGAACGCTGTACATCGACACCGCGCATACCCGATCGTTGACCACGACCGAGAACTACGGTGAACTGTGGTCGGATCCGACACCCGAACGCGCTGGTCAGGCGCTCGGCTTCACCGTCGATCCTCGCTGACCGTGCCGAACATCGCCGACGACACCCTGCGGAGTCGCCGATGGGTGCTGCACCTGGACATGGATGCGTTCTTCGCCTCCGCCGAGCAACTGACTCGGCCCACGCTCCGGGGCCGCCCGGTTCTCGTCGGCGGAGCAGGCGGGCGAGGTGTGGTGGCGGGCTGCAGCTATCAGGCGCGTGCGTTCGGAGCCCGATCGGCGATGCCGATGCATCAGGCACGTCGGCTGGTCGGTGCGAGTGCGGTGGTCCTGCCGCCGCGGTTCCCGCTGTACTCGGAGTTGAGTCGGCGGGCGTTCGAGGCACTGCGGGGGCGGATGCCCGTCCTCGAACAGCTCTCGATCGACGAGGCGTTCGGTGAGCCGATCGAACTGGGCGGCGCGAAAGTGAGCGAGGTCGAGCAGTTCTGCGCGGATCTGCGCGCCCTGGTGTTGGCCGAGACCGGTTTGGTGGCCTCGATCGGTGCCGGATCGGGAAAACAGATCGCCAAGATCGCGTCGGGCCTGGCGAAGCCCGACGGAATCACCGTCGTCGCTCCGGGAGTGCAGGCCGAGCTGATGGCTGCCCTGCCGGTGCGGAAGCTGTGGGGGATCGGCCCGGTGGCTGGAGAGCGGTTGCGGCGCTTGGGAATCGATACGATCGGCAAGTTCGTGGCCACCCCCGAGTCCGAGGTGGCGTCGATTCTCGGTGCCACGATGGGGCCGAGCCTGCATCAGCTGGCGCGCGGCATCGACAATCGAGTGGTGGCCGAGCGCGCCGAGGCCAAGCAGGTCAGCGCCGAAACCACGTTCGCGCAGGATGTCATCTCTCTCGCTCAGCTGCGCCCTGCCATCGAGGCCATCGTCGAGTCGACGCATCGCAGACTGCTGAAGGACGGTCGGGGTGCCAGGACGGTAGTACTCAAACTGCGCAAGTCCGACATGAGCATCATCACCAGATCGGCGACGTTGCCCTACGCGACCGTGGACAAGCAGACGATCGTGGCCACCGCACAGCGACTGGCGGTCGATCCCGTCGACGTCGGACCGATCCGGCTGGTCGGGGTCGGTCTGGCCGGGCTGTCGGCCGTTCGGCAGGGGTCGCTGTTCCCCGAACTCGAACACGAACCGGTCGTGGATGCATCAGACGCGACCGAGGAGTCGGCCGTGCCGGTGGCGGCCGCCGCGGACGTCGTCGTTCCGGACGGCCCGCGGTGGCAGCCCGGCATGGACGTCAGGCATCCCGAATTCGGTCACGGCTGGGTGCAGGGTGCCGGGCACGCGGTGGTGACCGTGCGATTCGAGACCCGCACCACCGGGCCCGGGACCGCGCGTACCTTTGCCGAATCGGACGAGAACCTGGTCGTCGCCGATGTTCTCGACAGCCTGAAGTGAGTTGTGGCAGAGCTGAGGAAACTCTGTGAGGTTTCACAGGTAGGCGTTACGGGTTGTGTCTCGACCGATCCGAGCTGACATAGTGGACTCCGGTCCGAGACGACCACTACCCGCAACGACCGACGAGTCACAGAACGATCGAGACGTGACTCAGAGTGAAAAGGACAAGCACTTGAAGCTTCGCAACACCCGACGGGCAATGGTTGCCGGTATCGCCATCGCCGCAGCCCTCACCATGACTGCCTGCAGCTCCGAAGAAGGCGGCACGACTGCTACGACGACCACGGCCGCCACGACTTCGGCATCGACGGCTGCACCCGCGGGCGGCGCGTACCCGCCCGCACCCACGGTCGAGGAGCTCAACACCCAGCTCATGCGCGGACTCGATCCCAACGTCCCGGTCGAGGAGAAGGCGGCTCTGATCCAGGGCGCGTCCGAGGACCCGGATCTGATCAACCAGGTTGCCGCCGCTGCTGTGGCCAACAACGCTCAGATCGAGATCACCAGCATCGACGACCTCGGTACCGGAGTTCTCAACGCGGGCATCACCATCACCCTCAACGGGCAGGCCAACCCGGGCACGTTCCAGTTCGTCCCCGAGGACGGCGTGTGGAAGCTCTCCAAGGAGAACGCCTGCGGCATCGTTTCGCTCGCGCAGCTGACCAGCCCGGCGTGCCCCGCACCCTGAGTCCTGCCGATCGTCTCTGACCGAACCTGAACTGCCGGTGACATCTCCCCTCGGGGACATGTCACCGGCAGTTCTTCGTTCGGAGGCTCGTACCGACTCAGGCGCTGGGCGTGGCCGTTCGGATACGGTCGGCGGCGGCCTCGGCCACGGCTGTGACAGTCGCGGGCTCGAGTCCACTCTGATCCGATACGACGATCTGCAGGACGGTCGAATCGACTACGGCCACCACGACGTCGGAGATCAACGTGAATCCCTCGCTGCTGGTGGTCAGACGAATGGAGGCGGACGCGTCACCGATCTGCGGCTGCTCGCGGCCCGCCAACGCGTAGTCGACGCTCACCCCGTCGGCACCCGTGCCGGTGAACTCGGCGCACCCGGTCCACGCCTGCTGCACCGATGCGAACGCCTCTGCTGTTCCGGTGCCCGTGTAGCTCGCCGCGTCCTCGTCGATCGACGAGAAGTTCGGCCCTGAGAAGCGAGCCACCGCGGACGACGCCGCACCGCCGAGTTGTTCCGAGACCGGTGCCAGTACGGCCGCGCACGCAGCCGGGTCGGTGCTGGACTTGTCGGGTGAGTCGTAGTCCGGGGCTGGGTCCAGTCCCAGGTCCCGGACCGGGTCCGGAATCGAGGAGAAGCCGTCCGGCAAATCGCCCAGCCCCAGCATCGATGCTGTCAGAACGGCGCTGTCGGTGATGGGTACACCGAGCAGGGGATCCGGAGCGGCGACGGCAGTGGGTGCAGGCGCGGTGGCCTCCGACGGTTCGTCCGAGCTGCATCCGGCGGCTGCGGCGAGTCCGACCAACGACAGCCCGGCCAGTAGACGCGTGGTGGTTCGTGTCATCGGTCACCCCAGGTGATCGAATCTCCGACCGTCTGCCGCAACACGGTCGTGCTGTCGGGATCGGTGTACATCTGATCGCCACCCGCGGTGATCGACCCACCGACGGGAAGCGGTTGTGTCAGGTCGATGTCCAGGGTTCCCGAGCCCGTATAGGTGTACGACGCGATGTTCAGCGTGCCGGAATTGTCGGGGAGGTTCCACACCGGTGATTCGGGTGTCTGAGTGATCGCGATATCCACGGTCGCCCGGTCGCCGTCGAGTGCTCGCAGCGTGACCGTCGTGCGCTGGTTCAGAGTGATTCCGCTCAGCACCTGCTGATCGACGGTCCACACGGCACCGACACCGACTTCTGCGTCGGGAAAGGCGACGGAGCGGTACACCGCGGCGTTGAACGAGCGTTCGATCGCTGCCCTGGCGGTATCGAGCGCGGCATCGGCCGGAGTGATGTGCAACGCAGTGATCGCTCCGGACTCGGTGGCCGCCAGCCGCGCCGTGGAGCCCTCCGACGCGGACAGTGCGTCGGTCAGGCCCTCGTCGGGTGAGGTGGCGGCCCCGATGGTCAGGTCGATCGACCGCGTCGCCCCGGTCGAGGCGTCGTCGTCCGGCACGGCATCGGCCGTCGACGCGCTCAGGGGCACCGTCAATTCGGGACTGGAGAAGTCCTGCGCCGCCCCGACGTCGATCTGTTGTTGGACGGTGGACGTGGTCGTGAGGTCGATGTTCTGCGAGTCCGTATCGACCGTGTCGAACGCCAGCACGCGGCGTGGCTCGGCCCCGGGGTCGACGACGGTGGTGGTCGTCGGCGTCACCGCGATCGTCACCTCGTTCGTGGACGCTGTCTGCTCGGCTGCGGGTTCGGTGTCGGTGCTCGAACATCCCGCCACCAGAGCCACCGCGCAGCATGCAGCGAGGAAACCGGCACGGACGGTGCTGGAGTGGACAGTGCTGGCGCGATCGGTCGACTTCACGGCCACCAGGCTACTGACAGCCCGGCCGGTAGCCGTATCGCGCGGCACGGATGAGTGTCCGCCGCCGCCGATGCGCCATGATGGACAGGTGAGTGAAGACCGCGCCGACGACCCGACACCCGAGAGCAGCGGTGTCTCGGCACCGAACGAGACCGCGGACCCGAAGGGGACCGATTCCGACAGCGCTGTCGCCAGGCCCGTGAAGCCACTGAAAACTCGACTGCTGATCGCCATCGCGGCGGTGATTCTGCTGTTCGATCTGGTGACCAAGATTCTGGTCGTGCACTTCGTGAAGCCCGGAAACCCGATCGAGATCGTCGGCGACGTGGTGACGCTGCGGTTGGTACGCAACCCCGGCGCGGCGTTCTCCATGGCGACCGGCATGACGTGGTTGTTGACGGTGGTGGCCGTCGCTGTCGTCATCGGTGTGATCAAGATCGGCCGGACGCTGCGATCACCGTGGTGGGCGCTGGGATTGGGTCTGGTTCTCGGCGGCGCACTGGGCAACTTGATCGACCGCTTCTTTCGCGCTCCCGGTCCGTTCCAGGGCCACGTCGTCGACTTCGTGTCGGTGGGCTGGTGGCCGGTGTTCAATGTCGCCGACTCGTCCATCGTCTGCGGGGCGATTCTGCTCGTCGTGCTGAGCCTGTTCGGCTTCGAGCCGAACGGCGAACGCGTGACCAAGTCCACGTCCGATGCCCCGGAGAAGGCCGACTCGTGAGGGAATCTCGTTCCATGCCGGTGCCCGACGGCTTGGACGGAATGCGGGTCGATGCCGGGCTCGCGCGATTGCTGGGGCTCTCGCGTACCGTCGCCGCCGCACTGGCCGAAGAGGGGTCGGTTCTGGTCGATCACGGTGCCGTGGGCAAGTCCGATCGTTTGGCCGCAGGCTCGTGGCTCGAAGTGACACTACCCGAGCCCGCCCGTGAATTGACGATCGAAGCCGAACCGGTCGAGGGGATGGAGATTCTCTACGCCGACGACGACGTCGTGGCCGTGGACAAGCCCGTCGGTGTCGCTGCTCATGCCAGCGTGGGCTGGACCGGCCCGACGGTGATCGGCGGTCTGGCTGCTGCCGGCTTCCGAATTTCCACCTCCGGTGCACACGAGCGTCAGGGAATCGTGCACCGTCTCGATGTCGGAACATCCGGGGTGATGGTGGTCGCGACGTCCGAGCGGGCGTACACCGTGCTCAAGCGTGCGTTCAAAGCGCGGACCATCGACAAGCGTTATCACGCTCTGGTGCAAGGACATCCGGATCCGAGCAGTGGAACCATCGATGCCCCGATCGGGCGACACGGCAGCAACGACTGGAAGTTCGCGGTGCGCGCGGACGGCAAGCCGAGCGTGACCCACTACGACACCGTCGAGGCGTTCCAGGCCGCGAGTTTGTTGGACGTGCACCTGGAAACCGGTCGCACACACCAGATTCGAGTGCACTTCTCGGCCCTGCGCCACCCGTGCTGCGGGGATCTGACCTACGGGGCCGATCCGCGATTGGCCGAACGGCTGGGCCTCGAACGCCAGTGGCTGCATGCCCGTTCGCTCGGCTTCGCGCATCCGTCCGACGGCCGCTGGGTGGAGATCGAGAGCAAGTATCCGGCCGACCTCGAACATGCGCTCGAGGTGCTCCGGAAGGCGTGATGCGCGGATTCTCGGGTGTGGTCGGTCTCGTCGCCGCTGCCACCTTGGTGGTCGGGGGCCTTGCCGTCGTCGGGAACCTGAACCCGCAACGGCAACTGGGTGTCGGTACCGACCGGCTCGGCCCGGACAGCGGTGAGCAGGTGACCGACTACCTGGCTCGCGCCGAGACGAGCCTGCTCCCAGGTGGTGCCGAACCCCGCTGGGGCTCTGTGTCGTTCGATCGCGCACTCACCGCCGAACAGGCCTATGCCGCAGCGAACGGCGTGCGCATCTCGCAGGTGCTCTTTCGAGTACCGCTCGATCGTGTGCAAACCCCGATACTCACGGTCGGCGTTCCGGGCAGTGAACGGTCGGTACTGAACGCGACCGCGCGCGCTGCCGGCCAGATCCAGGAATCGTTCGGCGCAGGGGACCGGCAGGCGCAGATAGAGGCGGTGTCGCAGCGCCGGTTGCTTGGCGGATGCGCGTGCGTGGTGACACTGGTGGTGCGGGGCACCGCGGCCGAGCTGAGCGAGGTGGCCGGCCGCGACGGAGTGCGGGCGGTGGAGGCGCTTCCACCCGACGCGGTGTCCGGGAAGTTCGCCGTCGAGCCGTTGCTTCCGGAGTACGTCGACATCGTCGGGCCGCTGCCGGACGACGGGCCGATTCCGGCGGAATGAGGGCAACTCCAGTCTCGTTCGTCACACGCGTCACGTCCTCCCAGGACACACCGACAGCTACGAAAATTCTGTCGGTTCCACCGCTTAGAGTGGGTGCATTCGCGGCTCGTATTTTCGAAAACGCACGACCTTCAGGAGAGAACCTTCGTGGCCGATTCGTTCGTTCATCTGCACAACCACACCGAATATTCGATGCTCGACGGTGCCGCCAAGATCGGGGCCATGTTCGCCGAGGCGGCGCGGTTGGAGATGACGGCGGTCGGGATGACCGACCACGGCAACATGTACGGAGCCAGCGAGTTCTACAACGAGGCCAAGAAGGCCGGTATCAAACCGATCATCGGTATCGAGGCCTACATCGCCCCGGAGTCTCGGTTCAACAAGAAGCGCGTGCTGTGGGGCGATCGGAGCCAGAAGTCCGACGACGTCTCCGGTAGTGGTGCGTACACGCACATGACGATGGTCGCCGAGAACGCCACCGGCGTCCGCAACCTGTTCAAGTTGTCGTCACTCGCGTCGATCGAGGGTCAGCTCGGCAAATGGGCGCGCATGGACGAGGAGATCATTGCCTCGCATGCGGAAGGCATCATCGCCACCACCGGCTGCCCGTCCGGCGAGGTACAGACTCGGCTCCGGCTCGGCCAGGAGCGTGAGGCGCTCGAAGCTGCAGCCAAGTGGCAGGAGATCTGGGGACCGGACAACTTCTTCCTGGAACTGATGGATCACGGCCTGTCCATCGAGCGGCGCGTCCGCGAGGGCCTGCTCGACATCGGTAAGAAGCTCTCCATCCCGCCGCTCGCTACCAACGACTGCCATTACGTCACCAAGGACGCTGCCGAGAACCACGAGGCGCTGCTGTGCATTCAGACCGGCAAAACGCTGAGTGATCCCACCCGCTTCAAGTTCGACGGCGACGGTTACTACCTCAAGTCGGCCGCCGAGATGCGCGCACTGTGGGACGACCAGGTGCCCGGTGCCTGCGACAGCACGCTACTCATCGCCGAGCGAGTCCAGCCGTACGACGAGGTGTGGGCGCACCGAGACCGGATGCCCATCTTCCCGGTTCCCGAGGGCCACACTCAGGGCACCTGGCTGCGCCACGAGGTCATGACCGGGCTCGAGCGTCGGTTCCCCGACGGCCCGGCCGAGGACTACCTCGCGCGGGCCGAGTACGAGATCAAGGTCATCCTGAAAATGGGCTTCCCGGCCTACTTCCTGGTGGTCGGCGACCTGATCAACCATGCCAAGGCCGTCGGCATCCGCGTCGGGCCCGGACGAGGCTCCGCGGCCGGATCGTTGGTGGCTTACGCCATGGGCATCACCAACATCGATCCACTGCCACACGGTCTGCTGTTCGAGCGATTCCTCAACCCCGAGCGCGTGTCGATGCCCGATATCGATATCGACTTCGACGATCGCCGCCGCGGTGAAATGGTCCGCTATGCCACCGAGAAGTGGGGCAGCGATCGCGTTGCTCAGGTCATCACCTTCGGCACCATCAAGACCAAGGCGGCCATCAAGGACTCTGCGAGGGTGCAGTTCGGTCAGCCGGGCTTCGGCATCGCCGATCAGATCACCAAGGCGTTGCCGCCGCCCATCATGGCCAAGGACATCTCGGTAGCGGGCATCACCGATCCGTCGCACGAGCGCTACAAGGAGGCCGTCGAAGTCCGTGCGCTCATCGATTCCAACCCCGACGTCGCGACGATCTACAAGACGGCCAAGGGCCTCGAAGGCCTGATCCGCAATGCAGGCGTGCACGCCTGCGCGGTCATCATGTCCTCGGAGCCGCTCACCGACGCCATTCCGGTGTGGAAGCGCGCGCAGGACGGCGCGATCATCACCGGCTGGGATTACCCGTCGTGCGAGGCCATCGGCCTGCTCAAGATGGACTTCCTCGGTCTGCGCAACCTCACCGTCATCGGTGACGCGATCGACAACATCAAGGCCAACCGCGGGATCGAGATCGACCTCGACGCACTGCCGCTCGACGATCCGGCCACGTTCGATCTGCTCTCTCGCGGAGACACACTCGGCGTGTTCCAGCTCGACGGAAGCGCCATGCGAGACCTGCTACGCCGCATGCAGCCCACCGGCTTCGAGGACATCGTCGCCGTCCTGGCTCTGTACCGCCCTGGTCCGATGGGAATGAACTCCCACAACGATTACGCCGACCGCAAGAACGGTAGGCAAGAGGTCAAGCCGATTCACCCCGAGCTCGAAGAGCCACTCAAGGTGATTCTCGGTGAAACGTACGGCCTGGTGGTCTACCAGGAGCAGATCATGCAGCTCGCGCAGAAGGTCGCCGGGTACACCCTCGGCCAAGCCGACCTGCTGCGCCGCGCCATGGGCAAGAAGAAGCTCTCCGAGCTCGAGAAGGCGTACGCCGGGTTCCGACAGGGCATGTTGGACAACGGTTTCTCCGAGGCGGCCATCAAGGCGCTGTGGGACACCGTGCTGCCGTTCGCCGGCTACGCGTTCAACAAGTCGCACTCGGCGGGCTACGGGCTGGTGTCGTACTGGACCGCGTATCTCAAGGCGAACTACCCGGCCGAGTACATGGCCGGCCTGCTCACCAGCGTCGGCGACGACAAGGACAAGGCCGCGATCTATCTCGCCGACTGCCGCAAGCTCGGCATCACCGTGCTGCCTCCCGACGTCAACGAATCCGAGTTGAACTTCGCGTCGGTCGGCAAAGACATTAGGTTCGGTCTCGGTGCAGTGCGCAACGTGGGCACCAACGTGGTCGCCTCGATCATCAGGGCGCGATCGGAGAAGTCGAAGTACACCGATTTCTCGGACTACCTGGGCAAGATCGACGCAATTGCCTGCAGCAAGAAGGTCACCGAATCCCTCATCAAGGCAGGCGCTTTCGACTCGCTCGACCATCCACGCAAAGGCCTGATGCTCATTCACGCCGACGCGATCGACGCGGTGATGGGCACCAAGAAGGCCGAGGCAATAGGTCAGTTCGATCTGTTCGGCGGCGAGGACGCCGACGAGTCCATCTCCGCGGTGTTCAACGTGCGGGTGCCGGACGAGGAGTGGGAATCCAAGCACCGGCTCGCCCTCGAACGCGAGATGCTCGGCCTGTACGTCTCCGGCCACCCGCTCCTGGGCGTCGAGCACATGCTGGCCGCGAAGTCCGACTGCAATATCCCGACCATTCTCGAAGGTGACATCAAGGACGGCACACAGGTCACCGTCGGCGGAATTCTGGCCTCGGTCAACCGGCGGATCAACAAGAACGGTCTGACGTGGGCGTCGGCTCAGCTCGAGGATCTGGCCGGTGGTATCGAAGTGCTGTTCTTCCCACAGGCGTACTCGGTGTTCGGTGCCGATGTCACCGAGGACTCGGTGGTACTCGTCAAGGGTCGGGTGTCGGTGCGCGACGACCGGGTCTCCTTGATCGCGAACGACCTTGCGGTACCAGATCTTTCGGCGATCGGTATCGACAAGCCACTCGCGGTCAGTCTGCCGACGCGGCTGTGCACGGCGGACAAGGTCGGTGCCCTCAAACGAGTCCTGTCCAGCCACCCGGGAACCTCGGATGTGCACCTTCGGCTGGTGAGCGGCGACAAGATCACCACGATGAAGCTGGACGACAGTCTGCGCGTCACGCCGACATCGGCGTTGATGGGAGACCTGAAGGCGCTACTGGGACCCGGCTGCTTGACGGGGTGACGCAGGCCGGGTCGGGTGTAGCTCGGTGAGGAGCAGCGTCCACCAGGCCGCGACCGCGATTGTGGCACCGGCGAGTACTGCGGCGTGCAGGGAGCCGGCGATGACGAGCGTCACGACGAACACGAATGATCCCAGCGCGAGGGCTTCCAGTTTGTAGACCGGCCATGCGATGCCTGCGACGTCGACGCTGCGCAGGGCAGCGGTGGGTCGGGGGCTCACCCGGGTGCTCGTGAAGGTCATCGTGTTCTCCTCTGCTGCGCCCGGGGTGGTGATGATTCGGCTGTCCGGCACGCGAAGTTCAGACTATACCCATCGAAAGATTCGGTCCACCGAACTTGGCATCTGGACCAGGCAATGTGGCTGATCTCGTGGCGTCACGCGCACAAGAGGTGTTCACTGAAAGTCATGCCATTGACAGGAGAATACGAACCGAGTTCATCCGACTGGGCCCGTGAGCAGGCCGAGCGATACGAGAACTCCGGCGGAACCGAGGGCACGACGATGAACGGGATGCCGGTCGTGCTGCTGACCACCAAGGGGAACAAGAGCGGCAAGCTGCGCAAGTCGCCGTTGATGAGAGTCGAGCACGACGGCGAGTACGCCATCGTGGCCTCGCTGGGCGGAGCGCCCAAGCACCCCGTCTGGTACCACAACGTCAAAGCCGAGCCGCTCGTCGAGTTGCGGGACGGAACCGAGAAGCACGACTACGTCGCTCGCGAGGTGACCGGCGACGAGAAAGCCGTGTGGTGGGAACGCTCGGTCGCGGCCTACCCCGATTACGCGGACTACCAGAAGAAGACCGATCGCGAGATCCCGGTGTTCGTCCTCTCGCGCGTCTGAACAGGATCCGTCGGTCCGTGGAACGGTCCCGAGTGGGTGACCGTTCCACTCTGGTGGCAGCATGTGCTGGTGTCTTCATCCCCTGACCTCGCCTCCCAGCTCCCATCGTCGGTAGCCGTCACCGCTGCCGATATCGATGCCGCTGCGGTGCGAATTTCGTCGGTGGTGGCCGCAACACCCCTGCAGTTGTGCGAGCGGTTGTCGGCGGAGACCGGCGCGAGGGTCTACCTCAAGCGCGAAGACCTGCAGATCGTGCGGTCGTACAAAATTCGTGGCGCGTACAACCTGATGGACCAGCTGACCGATGCCGAGCGTTCTGTCGGCGTGGTCACCGCGAGCGCAGGCAACCATGCTCAGGGAGTGGCGTTCGCGTGTCGCTCGATGCAGGTGCACGGTCGCATCTACGTCCCCGCGAACACCCCCAAGCAGAAGCGCGACCGAATCCGAGTGCACGGCGGTGACTTCGTGGAGCTCATCGTCATCGGCGATACGTTCGATGCCGCGGCGGCAGCCGCGGCCGCCGATGTAGCCCGCACCGGTGCCACCATGGTGCCGCCGTTCGACGATCCGCGAACCGTGGCCGGGCAGGGCACCATTGCCGCCGAGATGATCGATCAGCTCGGCGGGGCACCCGATGTCGTCGTGATGCCCGTCGGCGGAGGCGGATGCATCGCAGGCATCTCCAGCTACCTTCGTGAGCGCGCACCGCAGACGTCACTGGTGGGTGTCGAACCGTCCGGCGCGGCATCCATGACCGCCGCGCTGATCGCCGGTGGTCCGGTGACGCTCTCCGAGATCGATCCGTTCGTCGACGGGGCCGCCGTCCGCCGCATCGGCGACGTGCCGTACGCAGCGTTGCAGTCGCTCGGTGCCACGGTGGTGTCCCATGCTTCGTTGCCGCTGATCACCGCGCCCGTGTTCGACAGTTCCGGCCCCGGTGCATTCCTGATCACCCAGATCGACGAGGGCGCGGTCTGTACCGCAATGCTCGAGCTGTACCAGAACGAAGGCGTCATCGCCGAGCCTGCAGGCGCGTTGGCCGTTGCGGCGCTCGAGCATCTCGACATCGCGCCGGGAAGCACAGTCGTGTGCTTGGTGTCCGGCGGCAACAACGACGTCTCTCGCTACGGCGAAATTCTCGAGCGATCGCTCGTTCACCTGGGCCTGAAGCACTACTTCCTCGTGGACTTTCCGCAGGAGCCCGGCGCACTGCGTCGCTTTCTCGACGAAGTCCTCGGGCCCGAGGACGACATCACCCTGTTCGAGTACGTCAAGCGCAACAACCGGGAGACGGGTGCCGCGCTAGTCGGCATTCAACTCGGCGCTGCGGACGGCCTCTCTTCTCTCCTCGAACGTATGCGGTCATCGCACCTGCAGGTGGAGCAGCTGGAGCCGGGTTCGCCGGTGTACCGGTACCTGACCTGAGTCAGCGACCGAGCAGGCGGTCGACGACGCGTTTGTGCAGTTCGGGGTCCACGGCCGGCAGGTCGAGCACGGCACCGAGGTAGATTCCGTCGCCGACGAGCCGGATGATCTCGGCCTGCACGGGATCATCGATTTCGGTACGCAGACCCTCGTCCCACAATCGCATCATGTCGACGACGGCCTCCTGAACCTCGTCGGAATTGCCGTCCACGCTCCGCAACGCGGCCAATGTCGATCGATAGAGAGCGATCTCCTTTTCCGAGATCGAATCCGGCGGTTGCAGATACCACTCGGCCACGGACGTCCCGCCTGCTGCGGCGTCGGCGCGCTGCTCGTCCGCCTGGGCGCCGAGTCGTCGCACCATGGCCGCCACCAGAGCGTCCTTGGTCTTGAAGTGGTACAGCAGTCCGCCCTTCGATACGCCTGCAGCGGCAGCGACGCTGTCGAGGGTCACTTTGGTCATACCGTGCTCGATCAGCATCGATTCCAGTGCGTCGAGTATTCGGTCCCGCGTGTCCGATGACATGAATTTCACTTTACCGGCTGGACGGTTCGCGGTACTCTCAATCACTGTACCGGCTGGACGGTTGGTGCTCTCGAGCGTTTCGGACCCGGCGATCGCCGGCGCACCGGGCGCAGAACGTAGGAGATGTAGTGAGTGACATGCGCACCGGTTCGGTGCACGAGGTAGCCGGGGGATCCGAGCACCGGGCGACCCCGCGGGACTGGCTCGGTCTGGTGGTACTGGCGTTCGCCGTGTTGCTCATCGCTGTCGATGGCACTGTCCTCGACCTGGCATTGCCTTTCATCAGTTCGGACTTGGCACCGACCAGCAACCAGTTGCTGTGGATCATCGATGTCTACTCGTTCGTGCTGGCCGGCCTGCTCATCACCATGGGCACGCTCGGCGACCGAATCGGCCGTCGCCGATTGCTACTGATCGGTGCTGCAGGCTTCGGCATCGCCTCACTCGTAGCGGCCGTGTCGACCAGCGCGGAGATGCTGATCGCGGCCCGCGTGTTGCAGGGTATTTCCGGTGCGACACTGATGCCCGCGACCCTGGGCTTGATTCGCACCATCTTCCTGAACCCGCGTCAACGCGTTGCCGCGATCGGCGTGTGGGGCGCGATGGCCGGTGGCGGTGCCGCTGCCGGTCCGCTCGTGGGCGGTTGGTTGCTCGAGCACTTCTGGTGGGGATCGGTGTTTCTCATCAACATCCCTGTGATGCTCGTGCCGATCGCGCTGGGACCGCTGGTGATTCCGGAGTCGAAGGACCCGCACCCGGGTCGGTTCGACCTGACGAGTTCGGCGCTGTCGATGCTCGCCATCGTGCCGCTGGTATTCGCGGTGAAGGAGACCGCGGCACACGGCTTCGGCGTGGCCTACCTGCTGTCGGCGGTGGTCGGTGTGATCGCCGGATACGTGTTCGTCCGCCGTCAGCGCACCCTCGCGGCACCGATGATCGACCTGAGACTGTTTGCCAACCGGGCCTTCTCGACGGGCGTCGCAACGAACTTCCTGTCGGTGTTCGCCCTCGCCGGAGTCCTGTTCTTCGGTTCGCAGTATCTGCAGCTCGTGCTCGGCAACAGCCCGCTCGAGGCGGGTCTGCTGCTGCTGCCCGGTACCGCCGCCAGCATCGTCACCTCACTGCTGGTTGCGGTCCTGGTTCGATACTTCAGTGCGGGAACAGTTCTCGGGGTCGCAATGTTCGTCGCCGCCGCGGGTGCCGGGCTCCTGGTCGGCCTCGCAACCGACAGCGGCCCGGCCCTGTTCATTGCCGGGTTCGTCCTCGTGGGGGCCGGTGTCGGTGTCGCGCTGACGCTGACCTCCGAGCTGGTGGTCAGTGCCGTCGAACCCGAACGGGCGGGAGCTGCCTCGGCAGTGTCGGAAACCGCATACGAACTGGGTATCGCACTGGGCGTCGCACTACTGGGCACCGTTGTCATGGCGATCTTCCGTCGCGGCATCGACGTCACGCAGCTGACCCCCGAGCTGGGGGCCAGGGCCGGTGAGACTCTCGGCGGTGCCGACGCGGTGGCCCGTGAGCTGCCGGACTCGGTGGCGACGGTCCTACTGGACTCCGCGCATGCTGCCTTCGTCTCGGGCATGCATGTCGCGGCCGTCGCCACCGCGGTGGTGTTGGCGATCACCGCCGTATTCGTCCTGGTCAATCTACGCAGGCGTCAGGATTCCAGTACGACGACGGAGTGACCGGGAATCGTTGTGACAGAGCCAGTTTCGTCCGATGTCGTCGGCTCCCACTCGAGTAGTGGTGAGCCGCCGACCGGCACGGTCACAGCAGATTCGGACAGATTGCACACCACACTGAGTCGGCTGCGGCGAACGACGATCCATTTCGCGTCCTCGTCGTAGTCCACCTTCACGTGGTCCAGCCACGGGTCGGTCAGTTCGGTCCGGTCGCGGCGCAGCCTCAACAGATCGCGGTAGACGGCCAGCAGTCGTGCATGGTCGCCGTCGCCCAGTTCCGACCAGTTCAGCTTCGATCGTGTGAAGGTCTCGGGATCCTGTGGGTCCGGGATATCGCTCTTGTCCCAGCCATGTTCGGCGAATTCCGCCTTGCGTCCCTCGGCGGTCGCCTTACCGAGCTCGGGCTCTGGATGCGAGGTGAAGAACTGGAACGGCGTCGACGCTCCCCACTCCTCTCCCATGAACAACATCGGTGTGTAGGGCGAGGTCAACACCAGAGCAGCCTTGATTGCGAGCTGGCCGGGGGAGAGGTAGAAACCCGGTCGATCGCCGATTGCGCGGTTACCGACCTGATCGTGAGTGGTCGTGTAGGTCACCAGTGAACTGGCCGGAATTCGGCGCGTGTCCAGCGGGCGGCCGTGGATCCGACCGCGGAAGCTCGAATACGTTCCGGCATGAAAGAACCCCTGCCGCAGCGTGTTCGCCAAACCCTGGAGGGAACCGAAATCGCCGTAGTAGCCCTGCCGCTCACCGGAGACAGCCGCGTGGATCGCGTGGTGAATGTCGTCGTCCCATTGCGCGTCGAGTCCGTAGCCGCCACCCGACCGTGCCGTGATCAGCGAAGGATCGTTGAGGTCGCTCTCGGCGATCAGGGTCAGTGGACGACCGAGATGCGCTGACAGGGTGCGGGTTTCGATCGAGAGCTGCTCGAGCAGATGCACCGCAGTGTGGTCGACTATCGCGTGTACTGCATCCAGCCGCAATGCGTCGATGTGGAACTCGGAGAACCAACGCAGAGCGTTGTCCAGGGCGTATCGCCGAACCTCGCCCGAGTCTGCATCGGCATAGTTGATTGCCTGGCCCCAGCTGTTGGCCCCTTCGGTCATGTAGGGGCCGAAGCGTTCGAGATAATTACCGGACGGGCCGAGGTGGTTGTAGACCACATCGAGGACAACGCCGATGCCGCGGCCGTGGCAGGCGTCGACCAAGCGCTGCAACCCTTCCGGGCCGCCGTACTCCTCGTGCACGGTGTACCAGAGCACACCGTCGTATCCCCAGTTGTGCACGCCGTTGAATCCGTTGACCGGCATGATCTCGATGAACGACACGCCCAGTTCGACCAGGTGATCGAGCTTGCCGATGGCCGCCTCGAACGTGCCCTCGTCGGTGAACGTGCCGATGTGCAATTCGTAGATCGAGGAGCCGGGTAGTTGACGCCCGGTCCATGCCGCATCGGTCCACAGCGTGGGATCGACGTCGAACAACTGGGACAGCTCGTGCACGCCGTCGGGCTGCCGCGGTGATCGCGGATCGGGTAGTGCCTTGTCTGCGTCGTCGAGCAGGTAGCCGTATCGAGAGTTCGGTGTGGCGTCGACGTCGGCATGCCACCACCCGTCCGAGGAGCGCTGCATCGGATGCACCGAGTCGTCGAGTTGCAATCGGACCGTCTCGGGGGACGGTGCCCAGACCTGGAATCGTCGTGTCGTCGCCGAAGAGGTCGCTGCTGTCGATGTCGCTGCTGTCGATGTCGCTGCTGTCGATGTCACTGTGTCACCGCTTCTTCGTTGTCGCGCACCAGGAGTGCGACCGGGAGTGAGGCGAACATCTCGGCTACCGAGACGGTGCCCGTGTGTTCGGAGCCGGTGATGCGATCGCGCCAGCTGCCATCAGGCAGCGTCACGGATGTGTCGCCCCAGCCCGTCTCGGATACTCCGAGCGAGAGTCTGGTCGCCAGTGCGATCACGTCGGCGTTTCCGGGAACCGGTCCGCGTGCGAATCCGACGAGGTGCTCGGCCGCGGATCCGTCCGCAACGATCGGCGCGTAGGTGCCACCGACGAAGCTCTCCGGCCGTTCGCGGCGCACGTGCAGCGCGGAGCGAACCACAGCCAGCTTGGCAGCACCCGTATCGATCGAGAGCGCATCGGTGTTCGACGCGGCGAGCATCGATCGACGGACGGAGTAGTCGACGGGTCTGCGGTTGTCGGGGTCGACGAGCGAGTCCTCCCACAACTCGGTGCCCTGGTACACATCGGGGATGCCGGGCCCGGCCAGATTCAACAGTTTCTGACCCAGCGCATCGGAATGGCCATGGGGAGCGAGCTTGTCGACCAGCATCGTCATCGATCGAGCGACGGCACCGTCGAAGATGGCGTCGAGCCAGCTGTGTACCGCGGACTCGAACTCCTCGTCCGGAGCAGTCCACGTCGTGCGGAGGGCGGCCTCGCGGATTGCCTTCTCCGCGTAGGCGTGAACTCGCTCACGCAGCGTGGACGTGATCACTCCGTCGACCGGCCAGATGCCGAAAAGGTTCTGCCACAAAAACATTCCGGTTGTACCGTCGGGACTCGGGGTCAGTTCTTCCCAGTCCGTGATGCAGCGAGCCCACAGTTCGGGAGTCTGTGACAGCACGCCGATTCGCGCCCGTACGTCCTCGCCGCGTTTGGTGTCGTGAGTCGACAGAGTGGTCATCGCGGCCGGCCAGCGTCGCGCTCGATCGGCATTCGTCAGATGGTAATACGCTGTGCTGCAACCGAATCGGCTCGGGTCGCCGCCCACCTCCTGTAGGGAGATCAACCGGTTGGCGCGGTAGAACAGGCAGTCCTCTACGCCCTTTGCCGTGACTGCACCGCAGACCTGGTCGAAGCGGACCGGCGATTCTGCACCGGTGACGAGGGCGGTCGCCAGTGCGCCCAGACCGCCGGCCAGGTCCGGCTGCTCCTCGCCGACAGCAGCGATCACGCCCGGCAGCACGCCGGCGAGCGGCGCGTAGTCGGTCCGGTAGACCGGGACGGCCGCGACGACGGCAACGATCGCGTCGATGACGGACTCGAGGTCGACGGTGGTGCCGGACTCGCGAACCACGGCCCGAGCGAGGCGTCGCACCTCGGGGGACAGGTCGCCGCGCGCAACGGCGGTCTTGAGGTCCAACTCGGTCTCGTGCAAGGTCTCGGCGTCGTAGGCGATGCCCGAGCGCACCTGAGACAGAGCAGTGAGTGCATGCACGCCCGCGGGGTCGACGAACACTCCGCCGACCGCGGCCAACGCGTCGTACCCGGTCGTTCCGTCGACGGGAAGCGACTCGTCCAGCGGTTCACCGTCGGCCAGAATCTTCTCGATGACGAGCCACCGGTCGGGCCCGAGAAGTCCGCGCAGTTCGGTGAGGTAGCCGGCGGGGTCGGCCAGACCGTCGGGATGGTCGACCCGCAGTCCGTCGATCAGGCCGTCTTCGATCCAACCGGCCACCTGGCGGTGGGAGTCGGTGAAGACGTCGAGGTCTTCCTGTCGAATTCCTGCGAGGCCGTTCACGGAGAAGAACCGTCGGTATCCGATCAGCCCGTCGGACCAGCTCACCAATCGGTAGGCCTGACGGTCGTGTACGGCCTGCGCATCATCGCCGTCGGTGCCGTCTGCGATGGGGAAGCGGTGCTCGTAGAACGCGAGGAGAGGCTGCTCCTCCGAGCGGTCGACGGTGAGCTCACCGACGTCGCTCGCGCTGCCGAGCACGGGGATTGCAATCTTGCCGTCGACGCCGTTGTCGGCTCCGAAGTCGATGTCGAAGTACGTCGCGTACTCGGAGTCGCGACCGCGTCGCAGCACGTCCCACCACCACGCGTTCTGCCGTGGGTCCTCCACTCCGACGTGGTTGGGGACGATGTCGACGATTATCCCCATGCCCAGCTCTGCGGCACGAGAATGCAACTGCGTCAACGCTTCTCGACCGCCCAGGGCGGCCGACACCGTCGAGGTATCGGTGACGTCGTATCCGTGTGTCGATCCGTCGGTCGCAGTCAGGATCGGCGACAGATACAGGTGTGTGACCCCGAGGTCGTGGAGGTAATCGACCACGTCGGAGGCATCGGCCAGGGTGAAGGCATCGCCCCGCAGTTGTAACCGGTAAGTACTGGTGGGCAGCGGCATGTGTCAGGCAGTCTTTCGTAGAACGAGTAGGGAACGAGCGGTGACTTCCACCGGTGTACCCGCTTCTATCGATTTCTCACCCGCTCCCGTTCGGGCTGCTGTGTCCAAGGCGACCGTCCACTCCTTGGCGTAGTTCCCGTCCGGGGTCACGAACTCGAGCGTCTCGTGATGTGCGTTGAAGCACAACAGGAACGAGTCGTCCACCACGCGCTCACCGCGCTGATTCGGTTCCGGAATTCCTTCGCCGTTGAGGAACACGGTCAGCGACTTGCCGAAGCCGCTGTCCCAGTCCTCGGGCGTCATCTCTTCGCCCGCAGGGGTCAGCCACGCGATGTCTCGTGCCTGCTCGCCGGTTCGGATGGGACGGCCCTCGAAGAACCGGCGCCGGCGGAACACCGGGTGCTCGGCGCGCAATGCGATGGCGTTGCGAGTGAACTCGATCAGTTCGGCGTTGGTCTCGGCCAACGACCAGTCCATCCATGCCAGTTCGGAGTCCTGGCAGTAGACGTTGTTGTTGCCCTGCTGTGTTCGTGCCATCTCGTCGCCGTGAGCGATCATCGGCGTACCTTGGCTGAGCAGCAGGGTCGCCATGATGTTGCGGATCTGGCGGGCTCGGAGGTCCAGAATTTCCGGATCGTCGGTCGGTCCCTCGACGCCGCAGTTCCAGGATCGGTTGTGACTCTCGCCGTCGTTGTTGCCCTCACCGTTGGCCTCGTTGTGCTTGTCGTTGTACGAGACCAGGTCGTTGAGGGTGAACCCGTCGTGGGCAATGACGAAGTTGATGCTGGCTCCGGGGCGACGACCGTTCGACTCGTACAGATCCGAGGATCCGGTCAGCCTCGACGCGAACTCGCCCAGCGTCGCGGGCTCCCCGCGCCAGTAGTCACGCACGGTGTCGCGGTACTTGCCGTTCCACTCCGTCCACAGGCCGGGGAAGTTGCCGACCTGGTAGCCGCCCTCACCGATGTCCCAGGGCTCGGCGATCAGCTTCACCTGGCTGACGACTGGATCCTGCTGAACGAGATCGAAGAATGCACTGAGGCGATCGACGTCGTGCAGTTCGCGAGCCAACGTGGATGCGAGGTCGAATCGGAACCCGTCCACGTGCATCTCGGTCACCCAGTAGCGCAACGAGTCCATGATCAGCTGCAGCGTGTGCGGGTGCCGGGCGTTGAGACTGTTGCCGGTACCGGTGTAGTCCATGTAGTGCTCGAGATCGCCGTCGACGAGCCGGTAGTACGCAGCGTTGTCGATGCCGCGGAAGCTGATGGTCGGGCCCATGTGATTGCCCTCGGCGGTGTGGTTGTAGACCACGTCGAGGATCACCTCGATGCCGGCGGCGTGGAACGAGCGAACCATGGCCTTGAACTCGGTGACCGCCGCACCGGGGGACTGCAGTGAGGAATATTCCGCGTGCGGGGCCAGGAATCCGAATGTGTTGTAGCCCCAGTAGTTTCGCAGTCCCTTGTCCAGCAGAACCTGATCCTGCATGAACTGGTGCACCGGCATCAGTTCGATGGCCGTGACTCCGAGGTGGTTGAGGTGATCGATGATCGCCGGATGCGCCAGCCCGGCGTAGGTGCCGCGCTCGGCCTCGGGAATGTCGGGGTGGTTGATCGTCATGCCCTTGACGTGGGCCTCGTAGATCACGGTCTCGTGGTACGGGCGTTTCGGGGCGCGATCCGCCTGCCAATCGAAGAACGGGTTGATCACGACGGTGGTCATCGTGTGACCGAGCGAATCATGCTGGGGGAACTCGTTGTTCGGCGCGTCGTCGTGCGCGATGGGAGCTTCCTCGATGATCTCGTCGTCGGGATCGGCAAGATCGGTGGCGTCCTCGAACGGGGCCTCGTCGTCGAGTGAATCCGCGGATTCCTCGTCGATCTGTACCTCGGCCTCGGGTTCGGGAGCGGGCGCGTCCATGTTGTACGAGAACAGCGATCGGTCGCCGTCGAACGATCCCTCGAACGCCTTGCCGTACGGATCCACGAGCAGCTTGCTCGGGTCGCAGCGATGCCCGGCTGCCGGATCCCAGGGGCCGTGAACGCGGTAGCCGTAGCGCTGACCCGGTACCACTGTGGGCAGATATGCGTGCCAGACGTAGCCGTCGGACTCCTCGAAACGGATGCGGGTCTCGGTTCCGTCGTCGGCGATCAAACACAGATCCACGGCCTCCGCGACCTCGGAAAACAGTGCGAAATTGGTTCCTGCTCCGTCGTAGGTCGCGCCGAGCGGATAGGCGGATCCCGGCCATACTGCGATGGCAGGCGTGTCGTCGGAGGCTTCGTGCAGCATGGATCAACCCTACTGTGGCGGGTGGGCCCAGGCTTACCGAGCGCGAGGCGTTCGGCTCACGGTCCGGCCCACCACCCGGTGGCCGATCCGACCTGCCGTCCCAGCTCGGTGGTCAGAGTTCGCACGTAGGTCGCAGTGAGATGATGCTCGTCACGGTAGACGAGTACGTTGCCTTGCTCGACGCGGCACACGGTCGCGTCGCAGACTGCATCGGACAGGTCGAGAGCGGAGAACCCGGGGAGTCGGAACGAGGCCGCAAGCGCCGGATTGACGGGGTCGAGCGCTTCGTCCCGTGGAATGCCGCACGAGGTGGCATTGCCGCCGTCGGCCAGGCAATCGATCGCCCGGTACGCGAGCCACGGGGTGTCCCGAACACCCAGAATTCCGACACCGTCCGCAGCGAGTTGCTGCCACACCGCGGCGTACCAGGTAGGGGTGTAATCGCCGGGGAAGTCCTCCCGCGGGCGGGTGGCGGTGGTGAACACGTAGGCAGGTTCCATCGCTGCGACGTCGGCGAGCACGGTCTGCGTCCAGTCGAGGCAATCCGGGTATTCGTTGGGGCCGAGCATCGGCATCGTGTCGATGCTCAACGGGCAGCCCATCTTCAGGAATGTGACGACCTTGAACCCGTGCTGGAGTCCGAGCGCGTCGAGGGCCGTCACCCAGTGCTCGGCGTGTGAGCTGCCCGCCAGCACGATGGTTCGGTTCGCGTCGAGGTCGCCGTAGCTACACGAGACCGCATCGCGTGTTTCGAAGTCGGCGATGCAGCCTTCGAGGGTGGTGGCAGGGAGGTCCTCGGGAGCCGAATACAGCGGGGGACGGACGGAGGCCGGCTCGGCGCGAATCCCGTCGGTCAGTTCGAGCGCCCCCGGGTGAGTCAATTCGTCGACCGATTCATCGGCCTGTACCGCGGTGATCGACCGGTCGATGTAGACGTTCCATCCGACCGAACCGGCCGTGACGGAGAGCGCGGCGATCCCCGCGCAGGCAGTGACCGCGATCCGTCCCGGCGTGAACGTGCTCGACTGCGTGGGGCGCTCGACCAGACGCACGGTCAGCCATGCGAGTACGACCGACGCCCCGACGATGCCGAGACCCCCGAGCGCGTCTGCATGGGATCTGCCGGTGGCCGACAAGTAGAAGATCAGCAGCGGCCAGTGCCACAGGTACAGCGGAAATGCGATCGATCCGACCCAGGCGAAGAACCGGTTGGAGAGCGTTGCCGCGACGGCGGTCTCGGACCCGGCGACGATCAACGCGAGGGTCGCGAGCACCGGAATCGAAGCCAGGGGACCGGGAAACGCAGTCACACCGTCGACGACGAAACCGCACGCGACGATGACGGTCATGCCGAGAACGGCCAGGACTCCACGTGCCGTCGACGACCAGCGGGCACGTAAGGGCGAGGCGGCGGCCACCGAGGTGCTTGTTCGCGAGGCGAGCACTGCCGCCAGTGCCGCACCGAGCATGATCTCCCAGAGCCGCGCACCGGTGTCGTAGTAGTTCCACGCCTGATGCCGTCGAACACCGTCCGCCGCGTACACGAAGGACACCACAGCGATCACGGCGAAGATCACGGCAAAGGTGTGTGGTCGAAGACTTCGTGGCCCCTCGGGTCGGGCGATGCGTCGGAGCCATGCGAGACCGAACACGACGGCAATGGCCAGCAGATAGAACTGGAACTGCACGGCGACCGACCACAGATGCTGAACGGGGCTCACCGAGGGATCGGCCGCCAAGTAGTCGTTCGCTGTTGTCGCCAGCTGCCAGTTCACGTAATAGAAGACACCGGATACGAGTTGATCACCCAGGTCTGCCCAGCGGGTGCGCGGCAGCAGGAACACCGATGCGACGGCGACTGCGAGCAGCGTGATCAGCAGCGGTGGACCCAGTCTGCGGAGCACGCGCGTGATGCGGGTGATCGGATTCAGGCTTGCCCCGGCCTCGGCCGATCGCAGTAGGGATGCGGTGAAGAAGAAGCCGGACAGCGTCAGGAAGACGTCGACGCCACCCGACACGCGACCCATCCAGATGTGGAACACGACGACGAGTGCGATCGCGACGCCGCGCAAGCCATTGAGATCTCGCCGTTGCGGTGGTCGACCCTGTGGGCCGGGTGCCGGAGCGGAAGCGCCCTGGCCCGGTCTCGAGAAATCGATGGCCGAGTCGCTGTCGGTCGGGTGTACATGCATGAAGGAGAAGTGGCTCCGGCTGTCGATCGACTACTCGGTCGGATGTGCGATACCGGGCAAACAATACGTGTACGCGAGGTGAAGCACTTCTCGGAGTCTGCTTCGGGGCAATAGTCCCAGTTCGGGAGCGTAGAGGTTGATCCGGCGCATTGTCTTCTTGCGCGGATAGAGCGCGTGTGCAACTATTTGCCAAGCGCGTGCAACTACACGCGATAGCCAGATATTTACCTACGCCACTTCGTCTCAGGAGATTCGACATGCCTCTCGGCCTGCTCGCCCTCGCAATCGGAGGATTCGGCATCGGTTTGACCGAATTCGTCATTATGGGCCTACTACCGGAGGTCGCGGCCGACTTCTCGGTCACCGAAGCCACCGCCGGCTGGCTCATCACCGGATATGCGTTGTCCGTCGTCGTCGGAGCGCTGGTGGTCACCGCTGCGGTGACGCGACTTCCCCGCAAGACCGTTTTGCTTGCACTGATGTGCCTGTTCATCGCAGGCAACCTGATTTCTGCACTCTCGGGCAGCTACGACACGATGCTGCTCGGTCGTGTGGTCGCCGCACTGTGCCACGGAGCCTTCTTCGGAATCGGTGCCGTGGTCGCGGCAGGTCTGGTCGAGCCCGCAAAGAAGGCGGGAGCGATTGCCATGATGTTCGCCGGCCTCACCGCCGCCAACGTTCTCGGCGTTCCGTTCGGAACGTTCCTCGGTCAGAGTTACGGATGGCGGTCGGCGTTCTGGGCCATCACGGTGATCGGCATCGTTGCGCTGATCGGCATCGCGGCCCTCGTTCCTCGGGAAACCGGGATCGGTGAGGAGAGCGATCTGCGCCGCGAATTGCGTGCGTTCCGGTCTCCCCAGGTGTGGCTCTCCATCGCCACGACGGTGCTCGGATTCGGCGGTATGTTCGGCGCGTTCACGTATATCGCGTTCACCCTCACCGACGTCAGCGGGTTTGCGTCGAGCTCGGTGCCCTGGCTGCTCGTGCTGTTCGGTGGAGGTCTCTTCATCGGAAACTACCTCGGCGGCAAGGCCGCCGACCGCAACCTCACCGCGACGTTGCTGACGTTGCTCGGCGCGTTGACCGTCGTTCTCGTCTTCTTCGCGCTCACCGCAGAGAGTCGACCGGCGACTGTTGCCTCTCTCGTCCTCATGGGCGCTTTCGGTTTCGCGACGGTGCCGGGGCTGCAGATGCGGGTGATGTCGTTCGCGCCCGACGCCCCGACGATGGCGTCCGGTGCGAACATCGCCGCCTTCAATCTCGGAAATGCGTTGGGCGCGTGGCTCGGCGGCGTGACGATCTCGGCCGGCCTCTGCTACACCTCGCCCATCTGGGCCGGATCCGGTATCACCGTGCTCGCGTTGCTGGTCCTGTTGTTCGCAACTCGTCTGCTGCGCCGCTCCTCTTCGGGTGCCGCAGTGGACGGAGTGAGCGCAGCAACCAGTGCTGCGGGGTCGTCCACCTGAACACCGAACGAGTGAGCGAAGCCGGATATCCGCCATCGCTGCACGAGTGCGGGAACCACAACCTCTGCGGCACTGAACAGCTCGATGTCGACCGTGGTGCCGTCCTGGTTCGGTAGGACGAGCCGGCCTCCGTCCAGAGCGGGCGACACGACGCCGAACCGACGGTGGATGCGAACCGATGCGATATTCGCTCGGTCGACCCTCGCTACGACCGTGCCGGACATGCGCAGAACGAGGACTTCGGGTGAGAGAACATGCGGGTGCGCCCGAGCCAGGGCGACCGATGACGCGAGTAGCACCAGGGACGCAACCGACGCGGCTGCGACCAGCGCACTGAGCCACAGCCACGGAATCAGAAAGTGCAGAACGACCATCTCGATCACGGTGGCAGCACCGAACATCAGGGGTAATCCGAGTGTTCCGCGGGTAGCGGTGAACACGGTCGAGTCCGCGGCGATCGGCGCGTGCTGCCCGCGCGTCCAGAGCGCCAACGAGTGCCATCTACCGACCTGGACAGGGAAGTCGACCGTCATCGGGTGCCTCCGGACGGCGGGTGGTCGATGGTCTGCAGGCGTGCGGTGGCGCGGACGATCACGGTGCGCTGGGCCGGATCGGGGAGGATGTCGTCGATAGTCAGGGAGCTGATCTCACCGGTGTTCACTGCGGCGTCGGGTGCGGTGGAGGCGAGCGAATCGAGATCGAGCATCGACGCCAGTTCCGCTGCGAGCGAATCGATATCGCTCTCGGCCTCGTCCGGATCTCGGCCTTCGAGGGTTGCGAATCTGCGTAGTAGTCCGAGGTACTTCTGACGGAGGCCGTGATCGTTGAGTGTTGCGGTCACGGTAGAGAAGAACGATTCGGGAACGGTGCCCGATATCGCCATCACCTCGAGTAGATCGCGTTCACGGATCAATGCTTCTCGGTCCGCTTCCGCGGAAGCGTCGATCAGCGCGCTCAGGGCGTCGGCAACCTCGCGCGGAAGTGCGGTCAGCTGGCGATGGTCGACTGCGTCGTTCAGCAGTGCCGACAGGCGGATGTGCTTGCGCGCGAGCGCGGACTGCTCCCGTTCTATATCGACGAGAAGCGCCCTGAGATCAGCGACCACATCGGTCTCGCCCGCCGGAGACTCACCGAGGGCGGCGGCTATCTCGCCGAGTGGCATCCCGCAGTCGGCCAGCCACCGGATTCTCATCAGACGAACCACGTCGTCGATCGTGTACTCGCGATATCCGTTGGACAGACGGCGCGGCTCGTCGAGCAGGCCGAGGCGGTGGTAATGACGCACCGTTCGCGGTGTCGTTCCGACGGCCTCCGCCAGAGATCCGATTCGCATGTGGTTCAGTGTGAACCTTGACGCTACGTCAACGTCAAGTCCGTCTGCCTCGCCTTCCCAGGGCCGGGCGTGGTAGCGCGGCGTATCGTCGGGTCGTCGTGTGAGTCGTCGTGGCTCGCACCGTTCGAGGAAGAGACCTGGCTGAAGATGGTCGACGCCGATCGTTGGTACAGGGAAATGTTCGAGGCCAGCACGGTCGGATTGGCGCTTGCCGACGAAGACGGACTGCTCGTTCTCGCCAACGAGGCCTACGCAGCCATCGTCGGGTGTCCTCGTGAACGCCTGCCCGGCAGATCTTCTCGTGAGTTCACCCATCCCGACGACTTGGGCCAGCACGCCGCCATGGAGCAGATCATGGACGACGCGAAGTCTCGAGGGGAATCGGTTCACGTCGAGAAGCGCTACCTGCATGCCGATGGCACAGTGCGGTGGGGTTGGATCTCGGCCAGTGAGGTTCCGGGACCGGAGGGTCGAAGGTGGACGATGGCCGTTGTGCACGACATCACCGATCGAAGGCGCGTCGAGGACGACCTGCGCGTAGCTGCACAGACCGACGCCCTGACCGGACTGCTCAATCGGCGCGGATGGCGAGATCGGTTGCACCAGTTGACCACACCGCCGGGGGACGAGGGCGCGGTTGCGCTGGCCATGATCGATTTCGACCGCTTCAAGTTGTACAACGACAAGTACGGCCACGGCCGCGGTGATCAACTGTTGGTTCGGTTCTCCGCTGCTGCGGCAGATCTGCTCGGTGGCCGAGCCTCGATCGCGAGATGGGGTGGGGAGGAGTTCGCTCTCGCGATGCCGGGAGTGGGATCGACGACGATGGCCGCCGTGCTGACCGAGCTCGCCGCCGTCGTTCCCGACCAGCAGACATTCTCCGCGGGGCACACGACGTTGCGACGAGGCGAGTCCGTGGACGACTGCTTCGATCGTGCAGACATGTTGCTCTTTCAGGCCAAACGAGATGGTGGCGCGCGATCGTACAGCGACGGAAGCCGCCGATCCGGCGAGTGAGCGTCAGCTCGCCAGTCGGCCGAATCCGACCACGCCGGAGTCGGATCCGTAGTGCAGGGTGTGAACTCGGATCTTGCCGGCCTCGTTACCTCCGACGGTGATGGCCTCGTCTCCGTCGACCGCCACGATCACGTTGGTGTGCTGGCCGATCCAGCTGCTGTTGTCGTAGAGCACCACGTCACCCACCGACGGCGTGTAGCCACCGACGGCCTCGAATCGACCCTGCTCCTGGTAGTACTCCTGCAGGGTGTAGACGCCGGGTATGCGCCACGAACCGGAATTGGGGTTCGACAGCGGCATATCCGCTTCCTTCATGATCCAGCTGACGAAGTCGGCGCACCAGGCTTCGTCCACACCCTCGGCATAGAAGGTTCCCGGGCGCTGCTGCTCGTGCTCGGTGCGCAACAGTTCCACCACTCGGGCCTGATCGGCCGTCAGTTCACCGGTGTTCACCTCGGGAAATGCCTCGGTGTCCCACGGGAGGTATCGGCTCGGGGCCAGCCACAGAACACCAACGACCGCAACCACGACGACAGCCGTGCACGCCGCCACCCACAGAGGCCACCGTCGTCGAGTACGCGCGCTGGTGTCGATGCTCATGCCACCACGGTAGCGCGACCGGGCACACAGCTTGGCACAATGAGGACGTGACCTTCCCTCGTGACCTGCCGGCCCATGCTGTTCCAGAGCCTGTGGCGGACGCTGCCCGCGAAGCGTCGCGCATCACCGTTCTCACGGGTGCGGGGATGTCGGCCGAGTCGGGGATCGCAACTTTCCGTGACGCCCAGAGCGGGTTGTGGAAGGACTTCGATCCCAAGGATCTCGCCAGCCCCGAGGGCTGGATGGCCGACAGCGATCTGGTGTGGGGTTGGTATCGATGGCGAGCGGAACTGGTCAGACGCTCCGAGCCCAACGCCGGTCACGTGGCACTCGCACAATGGCAGCAGCGGGCGCACGTCGACATCGCCACCCAGAATGTCGACGACCTCCACGAGAGAGCCGGAGCCACGGTGTTGTCACATGTGCACGGATCTCTGTTCGAGCCGTATTGCAGCGACTGTGGGACACGGGCAGTGCTCGACGCCGGTGCCGCCGACGCACCGGCCGAGGCGGACCAGCGGGTTCCGCCGCCGGAATGTCCGTTGTGCGGCGGGCTGATTCGGCCGGGCGCGGTGTGGTTCGGCGAATCGCTACCCGAGGCCGCGTGGGACGCGGCCGAGGACGCCGTCCGACGTGCCGACCTCGTTCTCGTGGTCGGCACGTCGGGAGTCGTGTACCCGTTCGCGGGACTGCCGGCGATCGCTCGTAGCGCCGGAGCCACGGTCGTCGAGATCAACCCGGTCGAGACCGAGGTCTCGGACATGGCCGATCACCGGTGGCGCACCACTGCGGCGGCGGGGCTGCCGGCCCTCGTTGCGCGACTGTGAACACCGAAACATGCTGTCGCCTCAGCCGTTTGCACCGACCGCGCTACCTCAGGGCCGCAGTCTTTTGACCAGTAGCAGGGACAGTCCTCCGAGAAGACCGGCGATCAGCAGCGTCAGAGCTGTCTCGATCGCCTGGAACCGCCAGAACAGTCGATCCTCGTGGTACTTCGTCTCAAAGGCGTCGGCACCCTGAGCTCGGGTGCAGTCGATCTGTGTGCGAGCGTCCTCCGCGGCACGGAGATCGGCGTATTCCTCGTACTGCGCGACCGTCTCGAATTCGCTCATGTCCCGGTAGTTGTCGGGCCACGTGCACTTCTGCAGGTCGATCGCTACGGGTGTTCCCTGGCCGTCGACGTAATCCGCCGACACGTTCCATCGCGGATATATCGAGATCGATTCCAGTGGCCGGTAGTAGTCCGGTGTGCCGCCGTACATGTCGTTCATCTTCTGCTCGAGTGTCTGGGTCTCGACCGCGGGAGTCGCGTAGTGTTCGCGAATCTGCGTCGGCAGCAGCGCCAGGAAGGCAGTGGACAGCACGACAGTGGTGATCATCGCGGCGACGGTGTTCCGCATGGCCAGCGCGCATGCTGCGCCGAGCATCAGTCCGGCAGCCGTATACCCGCCCGAAACGAATCCCGTTGCGCCGAAGGTGGGGAAGTCCAGGCGTGATTCGCCGGTGCTGATGAAAGTGAACGACCCAGGCGAGGTGCGATATTTCGCCCAGTAGAGGGCGCATCCGAGCAACGCCATGGCGAGGATCGTCGGAACGAACACGACCAGTACGCGCACGCCGTACCACCGTCGTCTGCTCACCGATTGGGTAAGACCGAGTACGTGAGTTCGACGTTCGAGATCGCGGGAGAAGACGGTCACGCCGACGAAGGCACCGAGAACGACCGGCAGTGCGATCGTGAGCAATATAGCGATGGTCTGGGCGGTCTCGGCTGTGCAGTAATCCTCCTGGAACCCGAAGCATCCCCGAATCCCGGTAATCGGTGCGACGCCCCCAGCAAGTTTTGTGATCGCAATCGTGATGGTCGCCAACAGAAGTGGGGTCAGGACCCCGAGCAGAATTGTCGCGCGGAATTGTCTCCATGTCACCCAGATCATGCCGCTACCTCCGAACCGAGGTGTGCGAGTACAACGTCGTCCACGGTGGCGTCCTCGACGGTCCAGCCCGGTCGCGCTGTCTCCGGTCGAGTGCCGTGGACAACGAATACTGCTGCACTGGAACCGGATACGTCGGAGATGATGGTTCCGTTGTCAACGGTGGGTTCGGCATCGGTGCTACCGACGAGCAGGTAGTGCTCGGCGGTGACGGTATCCAGGTCACCGTCGAGTCGAATGCGGCCGTCACGCAACAGGAGTAGTCGGTCGGCGACGTCGACCAGTTCCGACAACACGTGCGACGACAGCACGATGCTCGTGCCGTTCTCGGCCGCGTCGCGCATCAATGTCCGGGCCACAGCGCGGCGGGCAACCGGATCCAGGTCTGCGAGAGGCTCGTCGAGCAGCAGTACCTCCGGGCGCCGACCCAGGGCCAAGGCCAGCGCGACCCGGGTGCGGTGGCCGGGAGAGAGTGACTTGACGCGTGCCGAGACGGCTATCCCCGCTGCGTCCACGAGTTCTGCCGCATACGCATCGTCCCAGTGCACGTTGGTGTTTCGGCCGAAGCGGAGAGTATCGGCGACGGTGAAGTGTGGATAGAGAGGTTTGTGCTGAGCGAGGTAGGAGAGGCCGGGCGCGATGCCGCGCTGGCCCACGGCTTCGCCCAGTACTCGAATGTTCCCGGAGTCCGGTGTGAGCAGTCCGACCGCCAACGACATCAGAGTCGACTTGCCTGCGCCGTTGGAGCCGACCAACGCTGTGACGCTTCCTCTTTCGATGGCAAACGAGCAGTGGTCGAGGACGGTCTTTCGGCGGAACGACTTGACCACCTCGTCCATGGTGAGAACTGCGTCGGTCATGATCCGTCTCTTTCCGGTCGGTCGAAGTGGGTGTCGAGGGCAGCGGTGACGATGGCCTCGAGGTCCGGTCTGTCCAGTCCTGCTGCCAGGCAATGGCGAATCCAGCGGCCCAGTTCGTTCTCGAGGGCCGATCGTTCGGCCATGCCGGGTTTCGCCAGGGAGGCGACGACGAAGGTTCCCGATCCGGTCCGTGGTTCGACCAGGCCTTCTCGTTCGAGTTCGCGGTAGGCCTTGAGCACGGTGTTCGGGTTGATGGCGAGTGCCGTGACCACGTCTTTCGCTGTCGGGAGCTTGTCGCCGACAGTGAGTGATCCGAGGCGCAGGGCCTGTTTGGTCTGCAGTATCAGTTGGACATATGTGGGGATGCCGGACTGACGATCGATACGGTATGCGATCACCAGGACCCTTTCACTAGTTGATTAGTGGAAGACGGTAATGCGGACTCGTCTGTTTGTCCAGGTTGTGCGGTCAGTGGATGGTCAGGGCATCGATGAGGAATGCAGAAGGCCCGCAACCAGGGCGTCGACAACCTCGTCTGTCGAGGTGTCCGGATCGATCGGGTACGTCAGGCGGTCGAGCAGAAGGCCGTCGATCGCGTAGTGGAAGAGTGCAACTTCCTGGCGCCCCCCGGGTAGTCCTGCGGCGAGGTTGAATTCGACGTCGGCAGAGAAATTCGAGCGCTGCCAGCTACCGAGCATCTCCTTGATCTCCGGTCGTCTCGATGCCTCGAGCCGCAGCTCGAACAGCGCGAGTGTCACGTCGCCGTTCGCGAGGAGTCGGGCGACGATGTCGCGGATGTACGCGCCGAACAGCTCGGGGCTGGGGGGTTGCGCGGCGAGTGGTTCGTGGACCTCGGCGTCGGGGGCGAGTCTCTCGCCGATCCGCTCGATCAGTCCGGCAATGATGTCGGCGCGGGTCTTGAAATAGTTCGATGCCGTTCCCTTGGGCACACCTGCTTCCTCGTCGATCGCGCGGTGGGTCAGTCCGCGCGCTCCTTCCGCGGCGAGCAGGCGAAGTCCGGCGTCGGCCAGTTCGGAGCGTCGGAGTGGGTTGCGAGCCATGGAAACAGACTAGCGGAACCACTACGGATGTCGTAGTCTGAAGCAACCACTACACCCGTCGTGATCGGAGAAGCTCATGCGTGAACTGGTCTATTACGTTGCCGTCAGTCTCGACGGCTACATCGCTGCCCCCGACGACTCCTTCGCCGACTTCCCGATGCACGGCGACCACATCGACATGATCCTGCGTGAGTACACCGACACCATTCCGACGCTTGGCCTTCGGGCGACGGGCCTGACCCCCGACCTGAGTCGTTTCGACACCGTGCTCATGGGGTGGAACACGTACAAGGCCGGTGGAATCCATCCCCCGGAGGGTCCGTACGGCCACCTGAAGCAGTACGTTTTCTCGCGCGATCACTCGGGCGTGGAAGCGGCCGTGACGCTCACCGGTGAAGATCCCGTAGCGGTCGTGCGAAAGCTGAAGAGCGAGAATGGAAGTGGGATCTGGCTGGCCGGGGGAGGGATGTTGGCGTCGGCTGTGGCGGGCGAAATCGACAGGCTGATCCTCAAGGTGAACCCGATCCTCCTCGGCTCGGGTAAGCGTCTCTTCGCCGAGCGTGCGTACTCACCGATCCGAAGTCGCCTCGTGGCCAGTACCCCCTTCGAGTCCGGGGTGGTGGTGAACGAGTACACGGTCGATCGATGATGGGGAACCGAGGACGACGTCACACTCGGTACTGTGGAAAGGAACGTTCTTTCTTTCTCAGGTAGGGATTGCACATGGCTTTGGGCTCCGACCGGTTCTGGCGTGTACTCGGACGCTCCGCGCAGAAGGCGCAGAGCACGTCCCGTCAGCACGTCGACCGAGCCCAGGAGCACGCCGAGTGGGCGGCCGCTCTGGACGACAGCGACTTGGCGACAGAGGCGACCGCACTTCGCGTCGACAACGCAGCGCGGCTCGATGTTCCGCGGTACCTCGCGTTGGTGCGAGAGGCGAGTGCGCGAACACTGTCCATGCGGCCCTTCGATGTACAGCTCCACGGTGCCGTGCGACTTCTCGCCGGCGATGTGGTGGAGATGGCGACCGGTGAGGGCAAGACGTTGGCCGGCGCCATCGCTGCCGTCGGGTACGTCTTGTCCGGGCGCGCGGTGCACGTCGTCTCGGTCAACGACTTCCTTGCGCAACGCGATGCACAGTGGATGAAGCCGTTGTTCGAGGTTCTCGGTATCACGGTCGGGTCCATCGGTGAGGCGTCGAGCGCGCAGGAGCGTCGCACCGCCTATGCCTGCGACATCACGTACGCCTCGGTCAACGAGGTCGGCTTCGACGTCCTGCGTGATCATCTGGTGAACGATCGACAGGATCTGGTCTCGCCCGTCCCGGACGTCGCACTGATCGACGAGGCCGACTCCGTGCTGGTGGACGAGGCGCTCGTCCCACTGGTGTTGGCCGGTTCGGTATCGGGTGACGTCTCGACCTCGACCGTGATGGACGCAGTCCGATTGTTGGACAAGGGTGTTCACTACGACACCGATGCCGAAGGGCGGAACGTTTTCCTCACCGACGAGGGTGCCCTGCGGATCGAGAAGGAGCTCGGCGGAATCGATCTGTACTCGGAACAGCATGTCGGATCGACCCTGGTGGCGGTCAACGTGGCGCTGCACGCCCAGGTGCTGGTGCAGCGCGACGTCGATTACATCGTTCGTGACGGACGGGTTCAGCTGATCAACGCCTCGCGTGGACGCGTCGCCGAACTTCAGCGCTGGCCGGACGGGCTGCAAGCGGCAGTCGAGATCAAGGAGGGGCTTGCTCCCACCGAGACCGGCGAGATTCTCGACACGATCACCGTGCAGGCATTGGTCAATCGGTACGCCACGGTGTGCGGCATGACCGGAACGGCCATGGCGGCGGGGGAGCAGCTTCGGACGTTCTACAGCCTCGGCGTCTCGGTCATCGAGCCCAACGTGCCGACGGTGCGCGTCGACGAAAACGACCGTGTGTACGACACGATCGAACACAAGAACGCTGCAATTGCCCTGCAGGTGAAGGAAATTCACGAGACCGGGCAGCCGATTCTCATCGGAACCCATGATGTCGCCGAGTCCGAGGCTTTGGCGTCGACTCTCACGGCCTCGGGCGTGGACGTGGTGGTGCTCAATGCGAAGAACGATGCTGAGGAGGCAGCGGTCATCGCCGCGGCGGGAGTGCACGGCGCGGTGACCGTGTCGACTCAGATCGCCGGTCGCGGAACCGATATCAAGCTCGGCGGTCCCGACGGTGCCGATCGCGAACGTATTGCCGAGCTCGGCGGACTGTTCGTTCTCGGCACCGGTCGCCACACAACCGAGCGCCTCGACAACCAGCTCCGGGGACGCGCAGGTCGGCAGGGAGATCCGGGTCGTTCACTGTTCTTCGGCAGCTGGGAGGACGACGTCGTCAAGAACAACATCGGTGACAAGGACGCACCGAAGGGTATCGACGACAGCGGAATGTTCACCTCGCCGGCAGCGGCCGACCGTGTCGATCACGCACAACGCATCGCCGAGGGCCAGATGCTCGAAATACATTCTCGTACTTGGCGCTACAACCAGTTGACGGCTCAACATCGCGAGATTCTGGATCGCAGCCGCGCGACGTTGCTCAACTCGGACGAGGCGTTGACCTTGCTCGAGGCGCACTCGCCGAAGCGCTCGAAAGAGCTTCGCGACACCGTCTCGGAGGAGACGCTGATCGAGGTCGCTCGCCAGATAGTTCTGTACCACCTCGATCGATCGTGGTCCGATTACCTCGCGCACCTCGCAGACGTGCGTGAGAGCATTCACCTTCGGGCATTGGGGCGCGAGAATCCGCTGGACGAGTATCACCGCATTGCGGTCGAAGCATTCAAGACGGTGTCGTCGAAGGCGATGGATCTCTCGCACGCCACCTTCGAGTCGGCCGACATCACCTCCGACGGAATCGATCTCGACGATGCCGGTTTGCGTCGACCGACGTCGACCTGGACGTACATGGTGCACGACAACCCGTTCGCGTCCCGCGGAAATGCCGGTGCGGCCGGCCTGGGGCCGATCTTCGGTGGCTGACGCGCGGCGCGCGTTGGTCGCTCTCGCGTTGGGCGTGGGCGCGGTGGCGTCCGGGTGTGCCGACTCGTACGGCGAATTTCCGGCCGACAAGATCTACACGTCCATCGACGCTTCCGACTCCTATGTGCCGGTGGACGGAACCACGATCAGGCTCGAATTCGCCGACGACCGAATCTCGGCGGAGGCCGGGTGCAACAGATTGTTCGGCACGGTCGACACCTCGCAGGGCAGGATCACCACCGATTCTCTCGGTTCCACCCGTATGGGCTGCCCACAGGCATTGATGGATCAGGACGCGTGGCTCTCGGAATTCTTGGCGTCCACGCCGCGGTGGTCTCGGAACGACGGCACCATGACCCTGGACAACGGAAGTGAACGGATCGTCTTCGCGGAGTCCTGATCGGCCGGACCTCTAGCGCCGGATCCGATCGGTTGTCGAGTGGCGGACTCCGTCGACGAAGAGCCGCAATCCGAAATCGAATCTGCTGGTTGGGTCCGGACTCTCGAAGATCGGGGACGCCTCGGGGGTGAGGGCTCCCGCGGAGTCCATCTGTAGACGCGATTGTTCGTCCACTGTCTGGCCGAGAACGTAGTACAGCAGGGTGTCGGCGGTCAGTTCCGCGTCGCGTCGCGGTAGTCCCGCGCGAATGCAGACGGCGGCAATGCGTTCGCGAATGCGATTGGTGGTCATCCTCGACGCGTAGGTCGCGGCGACGAGTTCGGCCCCGTCTCGACGGGAGAGAAGCGCGTCGCGCAGCCGATGCGCGATCTGCTCGATCTGCGTGTCCCACGCGCCCTCGGTGGGTGGGGCGTCGGCGCTGGACAGCAGATGGTCTGCGATCGCGCCGAGCAGGGTCTGTTTGTTGGGGAAGTGCCAGTACAGCGCACCGGGCTGCACGTGCAGGGACGTCGCAAGCCGTCGCATGGTCAGGTCGGCAAGGCCGTACTCGTCGAGAATGGCGATCGCGCCGTCCAGGACGTCTTGCCTGTTGAGTTGCACTGCTTCCCCCAAGTCGATCGACGCCTCGTCGCTTTGACAGTAGCCGAGGGCGGTGCCTAACGTGAACACCGTTCAACTTGAACGGTGTTCAATGTGTCGCCGTTCGACTACGAGGGGACCGGAATGGACATTTTGCGCACGGCCCGTACACAGGTGCTCGACGACGGCATCGCACTCGAACGATCTCAGGTTCTCGAGGTCCTCCAGCTCGGCGACGACCGTCTCGAGGAGGCGATGCTGCTGGCGCACGAGGTACGGATGAAGTGGTGCGGCCCCGAGGTGGAGGTCGAGGGAATCGTCAGCCTCAAGACCGGCGGATGCCCCGAGGACTGCCACTTCTGTTCGCAATCGGGGCTTTTCGCATCTCCGGTGCGCGCTGCCTGGCTCGACATCCCGTCTCTGGTCGAGGCGGCCAAGCAGACCGCGAAGACCGGGGCCACAGAATTCTGCATCGTCGCGGCGGTCCGCGGACCCGACGCCAGGCTGCTCGCCCAAGTCGCTGCGGGAATCGAAGCCATTCGAGGCGAGGTGGACATCGACATCGCGTGTTCGCTGGGCATGCTCGAGCAGGATCAGGTCGATCAGCTCGCAGGGATGGGCGTGCACCGCTACAACCACAACCTGGAGACCTCTCGCTCGTACTTTCCGAATGTTGTGACCACTCATACCTGGGAGGAACGGTGGAACACGCTTCGGATGGTGCGGGAGGCAGGCATGGAGGTGTGCTGCGGCGGCATCGTCGGGATGGGGGAGACGCTCGAGCAGCGAGCCGAGTTCGCGGCCGATCTCACCGCACTCGAGCCCGACGAAGTGCCGTTGAACTTCCTCAATCCGAGACCGGGAACCCCGTTCGGAGACCTCGATGTGCTGCCGGCATCCGATGCTCTGCGCGCCGTCGCCGCGTTCCGTCTCGCGCTGCCGCGGACGATTCTGCGATTCGCCGGCGGCCGCGAGATCACTCTCGGTGATCTGGGTGCACAGCAGGGAATTCTCGGCGGCATCAACGCCGTCATCGTCGGCAACTACCTGACGACGCTCGGTCGTCCGGCAGAGCAGGATCTCGATCTTCTCGGTCAGCTGCAGATGCCGATCAAAGCGCTGAACTCGACTATCTGATGGGCGTATTAGGGTGGGTCGAATGACGAGCGAGACCCACTACGACCCGTACACCGGTCGGCCTGTCGACGCCGGAGCCGAGGTGGGTGCGGATTCGTCGTCGGTCGCCGTCCGGCTCGGGTTGGAGCCGCCGCGGTTCTGCGCAGAATGCGGTCGCCGCATGGTGGTGCAGATAGTTCCCGACGGGTGGTCCTCGGTGTGCTCGCGGCACGGCCTGTTCGACTCGGCAGCGACGGGCAGGCGCTAGGTGTCCATGTCGGAACCGCTCGAAAGTCCGCCGCGACACAGCACCCGCCGGGTTCTGGCGGTGGTGGTAGCGATATCGGTGGCGCTGTCCGCACTGGGCGGCATGCTGTGGGGCCTATTGGTGCCCGCGCAGCAGTTGCTCGTGGTGGCGCAGGACCGCGGGGCGGCTCTGACCGGTGAAAGTCTGCACCGATTCGACGCCATCGCGATCTTCTCCCTCGTCTCGTTCGCGCTCGGTCTCGTCCTCCCGGTCGGTTGGTGGCTGTGGAAGTCGGAGCGGGGTCCACGCCTTTTCGTGGCAATCTTCGTGGGTGCGCTCGCCGGTTCGATCGCTGCGATTGTGGTCGGCAATGCTATTGCCGCCCTGCGGTTCCCGAAGGCCACCGACCCTGCAGTGGGCTCGATCGTCACGGTGGCACCGAGCATCGAGACCCCACTGGTGCTGATCGTCCAGGCGCTGACGGCGTCGTTGGTCGTCCTGCTGTTGGCAGCGATGAACCCCAACGACAATCTGCAACATACCGATCCCGAACCCGAGGACGTGGACGCCGAGCCGTTCCCGCCGCCGTCGTTCGATTCGAATCGGGCCGACTGACAGTCGGCCAGGTTCACGCCTGCGGAGGACGCAATGCAGCGAACTCGTCGGTGACCCGAATGCTGTTGTCGGCAAAGCGAAACAGAGCCGGCGGCCTGCCGCCGGCTCTGCCGGACGGTGCCCGACGGCCGGTGGGTTCGATGACGCCCCGACGGCTCAGTACTCGCTGCAGGTTGGTGGCATCCACCTGGTACCCCAGTGCCGCACCGTAGATTTCGCGCAGCGACGAGATCGCGAAGTCGACCGGAGCCAGTGCGAAGCCGATATTGGTGTACGACAGCTTCGCTACCAAGCGGTGTCGGGCGTGAGCGACGACGGTTCCGTGATCGAACGACATGTCGGGCAGCGCCGAAACCGGGTGCCACGCGGTGTCCGAGGGGAGTGTCGGCTCGGCCGATATCGGCACCAGGCCGAGGAACGTCGACGCGATCCGGCGATCTCCCGGGACACGGTCGGGTTCGCTGAAGATGGACAGCTGCTCGAGGTGCGCAACCGAGCGCACATCGACCTTCTCGGCGAGCTGACGGCGCGCGGACGCGGCGAGATTCTCGTCGTCACGCAGGGTGCCACCGGGAAGCGACCAGGTGCCGGCCTCGGGGTCGAGAGCGCGCTGCCACAGCAGCACCGCCAGTTCGGGGGTGTCCGGGTCGGAAAAGGCTCGAACTTGGAACACCGCGATGAGTACTTCGTGGACGGTGCTACGATGAATCATGTTTTCGATCATAGGTCGAAAACTTCCTCGGAGGAAATTCGGTCACCGACGACCGGATGATCGGTGAAGGAGAACCGTCATGACCAGCAGCGCTACCCGGGTGAACATCCTGGACTCGGCATTCGCCGGAGTTCGCGACATCGTCGACGGAGCAGGTGGCTACGGGGGAGTGGAGGCAACTCCGGAATGGGCGGCCGAAGTGCGACGGCTCGCCGATCTGCGCGGCGCGACGCTGCTCGCGCACAACTACCAGCTGCCCGCGATTCAGGACGTCGCGGACCATGTCGGCGACTCCCTTGCGCTCTCGCGTATGGCCGCCGAGGTCTCCGAGGACACGATTGTGTTCTGCGGAGTCCATTTCATGGCCGAGACCGCCAAGATCCTGAGCCCGCAGAAAACGATCCTGATCCCGGACCAGCGCGCCGGCTGCTCGCTGGCCGATTCCATCACCGCAGACCAGCTCCGCGAATGGAAGGCCGATTTTCCCGACGCCGTCGTCGTCTCGTACGTCAACACCACCGCCGAGATCAAGGCACTGACCGATATCTGCTGCACGTCGTCCAACGCAGTGGAGGTCGTACAGTCCATCGACCCCAGCCGCGACATCCTGTTCCTGCCCGACCAGTTCCTCGGCGCACACGTCAAGCGCGTGACAGGACGCGAGAACCTGCACATCTGGGCAGGAGAATGCCACGTGCACGCCGGCATCAACGGCGACGAGCTGGCCGAGAAGTCTCGCACCCACCCCGATGCAGAGCTGTACGTGCACCCCGAATGCGGTTGCGCCACGTCGGCTCTCTACCTCGCCGGCGAAGGATTCGTTCCGGCCGAAAAGGTCAAGATTCTCTCCACCGGCGGCATGCTCGACGCTGCCCGCACCACCGCGTCGAAGCAGGTTCTGGTCGCCACCGAGATCGGCATGCTGCACCAACTGCGCATGGCCGCACCCGACGTCGACTTCCTCGCCGTCAACGACCGTGCATCGTGTGGCTACATGAAGATGATCACCCCTGCCGCGCTGCTTCGCTGCCTCGTCGAAGGACGAGACGAGGTACATGTCGACCTCGAAACTGCGAACATCGCCAGCAAGTCGGTGCAGCGGATGATCGAAATCGGTACCCCCGGCGGCGGAGAGTGAATCCGTCCGTCGCGTGGGAAACCGGAGCTGATCTGGTCGTCGTCGGCGGCGGCATCGCCGGACTCACTGCGGCTCGTACCGCTGCCGCCCGCGGCCTCAGGGTGCTGACCGTGAGCAAGGGCAGCTCCACCGACACCGCGACGCAGTATGCCCAGGGCGGGATCGCTGTCGTCGGAGCACAATTCGGCGATTCGATCGAATCGCACGTGGCCGATACGTGTGCTGCCGGTGCCGGACTGTGCGACGAGGACGCCGTGCGCTCCATCGTTGCCGGCGGGCGTGCGGCCATCGCCTCGCTCGAAGCTGCGGGAGCAGAATTCGATCGCGCTGCCGACGGCTCCGTCGCACGCACCAGGGAAGGCGGCCACAGTGTTCGCCGCATCATCCATGCCGGCGGCGACGCCACCGGTGCGGAGGTGCAGCGCACACTCGACGGTGCAGTGCCGACGGTGCAGTTCGACACGACCGCGCTGCGGGTGCTGACCACCGACGGCGAGGTTGTCGGTCTGCTCGTCCGCGGGCCCGACGGCCTCGGAGTCGTTCATTGCCCGACGGTTCTCCTGGCCACCGGCGGGCTGGGGCAGCTGTACTCGTGCAGCACCAACCCGGCCGGCGCGACGGCAGACGGCATCGCGCTCGCCCTCGATGCAGGCGCGCGCGTGGCCGATCTCGAATTCGTGCAGTTCCATCCCACGGTTCTGTTCGCTGCCGGGACGACGGGACGCCGTCCGTTGATCAGCGAGGCGGTACGCGGCGAGGGTGCCCACCTGGTCGATGTCACAGGCCGCGCGTTCATGGCCGGAGTGCACCCGCTGGCTGATCTTGCGCCACGCGACGTAGTGTCCCGGGCCATTGCCGAACTGCTGCACGACAGCGGCGACGACCACGTGCTGCTGGACGCCCGCCGCGTGGAGCACTTCCACGAGCGATTCCCGACCGTGACCGCCTCGTGCCTCCAGGCCGGCATCGATCCGGCGACGGACCTGATTCCGGTGGCACCCGCAGCACACTATTCGTGCGGAGGAGTGGTGACGGACACCGCTGGACGCACCTCGGTTCCGGGCTTGCTCGCTGCGGGCGAAGTGGCGCGCACCGGCCTGCACGGTGCCAACAGATTGGCGTCGAACAGTCTGCTCGAAGGTCTTGTCGTGGGTGAACGTGCGGCAATTGTGGCTGCCGAACGGGTCGGCAGGAGGGTCGAGGTGACGGACCTCGCGTTACCCACCTATCGCCGCATCGACCGGGGCGTGCTGCAGCGCACGATGACTGCCGAGGTCGGTGTGGTTCGCGATGCAGTGGGACTCGCTGCGGCACAACGCGTCCTGGCTCAGGGTGTCGTATCGGAACCGCCGGTCGACGCCCGTGCTGTCGAGGATGCTGCGCTGACAGCCGCGGCGGAGGTCATCGTCCTGGCCGCGAACCACCGCCGCGAAAGTAGAGGGTGCCACACCCGACGCGATTTCCCCGAGAGTGCGCCATCGCAACGCCGAAGCCTGCACATCGAACGAGGTCCCGACGGACGGCTGGGGATCGTGAACGACGACGTGATGACGGGAGCAAGCTGACATGTCCGAAATCTCGACCGAGGTGAACCCGGGTGTCGACCGAGCCGAGGTGCTCGCACTGATCCGGACGGCGCTGGACGAGGACTTGCGGTACGGGCCCGACATCACTACCACGGCAACGGTTTCCGAGGACGCGGTGGCGACGGCCTCGGTCGTGTCACGCCAGTTCGGCACGATCGCCGGCCTCGACGTCGGCCTTCTGGTCCTCGACGAGGTGATCGGTCCCGAGGGGTATTCCATCGTGCATCGCGTCGAGGACGGGGCGAATGTGGAACCAGGACAGGCCGTTCTGACGGTTCAGGCCCCGACTCGGGGGTTGCTCACGGCCGAGCGCACGATGCTCAACATCGTGTGCCATCTCTCGGGAATCGCCACCGCGACAGCCGGCTGGGTCGCCGAGGTTGCCGAGACCGAGTGCAAGATTCGGGACAGCCGAAAGACGTTGCCGGGCATGCGTTCGTTGCAGAAGTACGCGGTGCGCGCCGGCGGTGGCGTCAATCATCGAATGGGGTTGGGCGATGCTGCGCTCATCAAGGACAATCACGTTGCGGCTGCCGGTTCGGTCGTCGCTGCGTTGAACGCGGTGCGGGCCGCTGCGCCGAACATCGCCTGTGAAGTGGAGGTCGACAGCCTCGAACAACTCGACCAGGTGCTTGCCGAGAACGTCGAACTCGTTCTGCTGGACAACTTTGCGCTGTGGCAGACACAGATGGCGGTTCAGCGTCGTGACAAGTTCGCTCCCGAGACCAAGCTGGAATCCTCGGGTGGGTTGACGGTCGACGTGGCACGGGATTACGCGCGGACGGGGGTCGACTTTCTTGCCGTGGGCGGTCTGACACACTCGGTGACAGTGCTCGATCTAGGTCTGGACATGTAGTCAGGCCCGCGATGTGAGGAATTCGTTCGAAGATGGAAGTACAGAGTGCCCGCCTCGACAGCTGGATCTGGGCGGTGCGGTTGTTCAAGACGCGGTCCGCGGCAGCCGCTGCCTGCCGTGGTGGGCACGTCCGCGTCAACGGAACCCCAGCCAAGCCTGGTCTGCGAATCGGCCCGAACGACGAGGTTCGGCTGCGGGTCGACGGCGTGGAGAAGATCGTCGTGGTCGTGCGGGCGATCACCAAGCGTGTCGGTGCAGCTGTCGTCCCCGAGTGCCTGATCGATCACAGTCCGCCGCCGCCTCCGAAGGAAGTTCTGGCCTCCGTACCGCGTCGTGATCGAGGAGCCGGCAGACCGACCAAGCGCGATCGTCGTGAGATCGACCGACTGCGGGGCCTGGGTCTCTAGTGCGCGCGAGCCTATTCGGTTACCTTAGGTAACGACAAGCGGCTCGTACGCGCAAGGAGGTGTGGCATGGACTCCGTCCTGTGGACCCCACGTTTCGCGGCGGTGTATCTTCTGGCAGCAGCGTCGCTGCTCATTCTGTTTCTGGCTATCGACGCGTCCCTCGCCATTGCCGCACCTCTTCTGTTGATTTCATCAGGACTCGGAATCGCAGTTCTGATTCGCAATCGAAAGCGTCACCCGGTTCGCTGAGGCGCTTCGGGGACTGTCTAGGCAGAGCTGTGCCGTGATGCTGGTGTAGGTCGTCATGCGGGTTGTCGTGGTTCCTCGTCTCCGGTGTCGTCGTGCTGGTCGGGTGGGTACAGGACTTCCTCTGGGTGGTGTGCGTGGTTGATCAGCCCGCGGCGCTTGGGGTCCGTTCCTGTGGGTGGGTGCCAGAGGGTGCGGCCCGGATATCGATGTGCTGCTGTGGTTTTGGTGGTCGCCCATTTTCCGGGGCCGGTGCCGACGAGGGCGTGGTGCATGTCGCAGCCGAAGGTGAGGGAGTCGATGTCGGTGGGTCCGCCGTCTGTCCAGTCGTCGAGGTGGTGGGCTTGGCACCAGGTAGCGGGGCGGGTGCAGGAGGGGAAGCTGCAGCCGCGGTCTCGGGCGATGAGCACGATGCGTTGGTCGGCGGAGGCGATGCGTTTGGACCGGCCGAGGTACAGGGCGCGTCCGTGGTCGTCGAAAATAGTCAGGTAGTGGTGGGCGTGGGACGCCATACGGATCGCATCGCGGATGGAGACGCGTGATCCGGTGGCGGTCATGGCGTACCCGGATCCGGCGTCGAGGTCTTTGAGGGTCATGGTGACGATGGCGGCGACGGGCAGGCCGCGGTGGGTGCCGAGAGTCTCGGAGGCGAGTGTGTGCCGGAGGGCCAGTTTCAGGGCGTCGTGACGGCGTTCGTTCTGGGTGCGTCGATCCCGCGCGGCGGCAGCATCCCGCTCTGCGGCAGCATCCCGCGTAGCGGTGTCCGGACCTGCATCGTCGCCGCCGGTGTCCGATCCCAAGGCGTTGTCTGCATCGGTTGCGTCGTCTGAGTCAGCAGGGTCGTCGGGTGCCGCGGTGTCATTGGGTGCAGATGTGCCGTCGTGCGTTGTCCCACAACGATATTCGGGATATTCATCACATTCGTCGTCGCACTCGTCGTCGCCGTCGTAGTTCTTCTCATCCCACAGGCCTGCATCGCTGGGGTCTGCTTCGTGGGTGGTCGGCTAGGGCTTCGGCGCTGTGGCACTGCCGTTCTCGTCGTCGTGGACGACCGACGTCGGGTCGGCCGGGTTATTCACTCCCGGCTTCGCAGCTTTCGAGAACAAAGCCTCGAGATAGGCCAGTAGTTCGGGGTCGACGCAGAAGCTTCCTTCCGACATCCCGTCGGCACCCTGCTCACCGAGGTAGAAGAACGCATCGCGTCGTTTGCGTGGCTTGGGCTTCCCGTCCTCGTCCTCGTCGTGATCGCCGTCGGGGTTGAGGATCGAGTCCAGGTGCGCCACCAGCGGTGCGAAGTCGTCAGGGAGTCTGGTCGAGGCGTAGCCCACCAACTGCTGTTCTGCGAGATCCCGGGTCTGCGGGTCGACACTGGCAGGCAAGTGCTTGAAGAATTCGCGGATCATCTGCACATGCTTGGTATCGAGCAACCCCGCCCGTAGTGCTGCCGCGGTGTGCGGCAGCAGCGGAGGGAGGACTTCACCCGACAATGCGGTGCGATCACCCAACTCCGCAGCCAGACGCACCCGTGCACCGGCTGCTCGTGGGGTGATCCGCAGCATCCACGCCACCGAGCACGGCACCGACCCCGGATACACATCGAGGCCGTGCTGAGCGATCAACTCGTTGAGCCAGGTGTACGAGTACGCCGTCACCGATCGGGTGAGTGTTTCCATCCGCTGGATCACCGCACGCCGGTCGGCGTTCGTCCACGACACCGACGCTTGCGCGGCCAATTCGGCGACCGCGGACTCGACACGATCCACCAACACCGACAACTCGGGATCGGACACGACAGGGGGAGGCGGCACCGTCTCGATGCCGTCCACCCCTGATCCGCCGTCCCCCGAAAGCATGAACAGAATCTACCGCGACCCACCGACAAGTTTTCGAACACACGTTCCCGCGAACCGGAAGCGACGTGGGGAGACCGACTCAGCGCCGTTTGCCGCTCCGTCGCGCGTTCGTCTTCGTCTTGGCAACCGGACGGGCCGGCTTGGAGGGGTGCGCCTTCTTTTTCTTGACCGGCGCGTCGTCTGCCGAACCTCGTGAGCTACGGGTCGACCGTCCTCGAACGATGCCGATGAACTCCTCGATGCGGTCGTCCTCGTGTTCGGCGACCCACGCCAATGCAATCTGGGAGTGCTCGAGGTCGGTCACCGGGCGGTAGACGAGATCTTTGCGAGCGTTGAATCGGGCCACCGAATGCGGCACGATCGCCACCCCCAGCCCGGCAGCCACGTACTCGAACGTCTCGGCAGTGGAATTCATCGGGGGCAGGGCAGGGCGATTGCCGACTTCGAGTTCCGTTGCAACAGCAGCCCATTCGGGGACCGTCGCGGGATCGGCCAGCAAATGCTCGTCGGCGAGATCGCTCGCGGTGACAGAATCGAATGCTGCGACGGCATGGTCTTTCGGGACCACCACAACCTGGACTTCCTGATACAGGCCGATCGCATTGAGGCCCTCTCTATCCAACGGCGGTCGAACGAAGCTCACATCGACCGTTCCGTCGTGCAGGGCCGACACCTGAGTTTCCGGCGTCGTAGCCGTTACGGACAGCGTGACGTCCGGGAACCGATCCGCCCAGATTCGCGTCCACTTCGTCAGCGTCACACCTTCGGCGTAGCCGATGGTGAACGTCGTCGGCTCGGCAGTAGCAACCTGAGCGAGCTCCGAGCGCCGATCGTCCTCGGCAATCTCCACCAGAGCCCGCTCGAGCAGAGCGCGGCCGTCCTCGGTGAGTTCGGTGGGGGAGACCCCCGGCACGAACAGGTCGGCGCCGAGCTGCTCCTCGAGTTCCACGATGGTCTTGCTCAGGCGGATTCGCGATATTCCGAGCGACTGAGCAGCGCGGGCGAAATGCAGTTGTTGCGCCACTGCGGCGTACCAGCGCAGTGTCTGCACATCGATGTTCACGGTGTCGAGCCTATTGGACGGCGCGCAACGTGCGGGACGGTGGCGTCGAGACCGCGGAATGCCGGATAAGCTGGTCCGGTGAGCCCGGAGAACAAACAGCAGACCATGAAGCCATTGACCGCGGCGAACAAGCTCGGCATCTACCTTCCCGCAGCGCCCGAGGAGTTTCAGAACTCGATGGTCAGCAGGTCCGACCTCGACGCGTTGCGTAGCGATCCGCCGCAGTGGCTGACCGATTTGCAGACCAACGGACCGTTTCCGCGCGACGTCATCGCGAAGAAGCTGGGCGTGTCCATCGCAGGCCTGGCCCGCGGCGGAGTCACCGAAGCGTTGACCAGTGACGCCATCGACGAGCTCGTCGCCAGCCCGCCGCAGTGGCTCGTTCGTGAGCGCCGCACTCAGATCCAGGTTCGCAAGGATGCCGAACGCATCAAGGAGAAGCAGGAAGCGCGTCGTACTGCAGGCAACCGGCCGACCAAGCTGCGCAACCTCTAGCGCGAGACCACTCCGTCGAGGTAGAGCCAGCGGCCGCCCACGCGGACGAATCGACTTACCTCGCTCATCGCGCCCGCACCCTCGGGGTGCTTGTAGTGCGCTCGGAACTCGACTGTTCCTTCGTCGTCGAACAGGCCGCCCGCGTCGACCCCGACGATGTCGAGTCGGTACCACCGCTGATCGGAATCGAGATCCAACTCGTGCGGAACCGTGTCGGGATGCCACGACGCGCGTAGGTAAGCCGCATGGCCGACGGCGAACGCAGTGAATCGAGATCGCATCAGCTTCTCGGCTGTCGGCGCGCTGGCATCGCCGCGCAGATACGGCTCGCAACACGCGTCGAACGTGTCACCACTCGAACACGGACACCGTCGACTCACTCGGCTGCTTCCACTTCGACTGTGTAGGTACCGAGTTCGTGCTCGTCCCGCTTACCGACATCCTGAATCCACGTGTTGGCTTCGAGGAGAGTGTCGAACAATCCCAACGGGATCGGGTCTCCGCCGAGCGCGTTCTTCATGATCACGCGGTACTTCCTCACGGTGTCACCCGACGAACAGTCGCGAGAAATGTTGCGGCAGCGAAGAACATCCCGGCGAACGTGCGATTCATCGTCTTCTGTTGGCGCTGTGAGCGCATCAGCCGCAGCACCCGAGATGCCAGCGAGGTGTATCCGGTCATCACCAGCATGTCGACCGCGACCATCGTGGCCGCGATGACCAGGTACTGAGCGAGCAGGGGCCGCGCCGGATCGAGGAACTGGGGAAGGACGGCGACCATGAACACGACGGCCTTCGGGTTACTGGCGTTGACCAGGAATCCTCGTGCCAGCATCGTCGTTCCGCGATCGGCCACCGCGGGGGCGTCGGCGACGTCGGTGGGAGCTGCGCGCCACTGACGGACACCCAGGTAGACCAGGTACGCAACACCGAACCACTTGATTGCAGTGAACGCCAGCGCCGAGCTGGCGAGGACTGCACCCAGTCCGACGGCGACGATGCCGATCTGCAGGAGCAAGCCGATCTGCAGACCGAAGATGTTCCAGTAACCGCGGCGCAGGCCGTAGCGAAGCCCGGTGGACATCGATGCGATGGCACCGGCACCGGGGGACAGACTGATGACGATGCTGGCACCGAGAAACGCGAGCCACACTGACCAGGACATGTGTTCATTGAACTATGCCCGTCAATTCACTTTCGTCTCGACCGGTGTGTCGAACGAGGCGCTGTGGGGTAGGCCGTGGGAATGGCAGACATCAGAACCATCGACACAGGTCCGCAGCAAGTCACCCGTCAGACCGAGGTGCGGGCGTCGGCGTCCGAATTGTTCGACATCGTCGCTGATCCCACTCGGCACGGCGAGCTCGACGGATCGGGCACGGTCAAGGACACCGTCCGCGGTCCCGATCGCCTCAGCACCGGCGCAAAGTTCTCCGTCGGCATGAAGCAGTACGGCGTGCCGTACAAGATCACCAGCACCGTCACCGAGTTCGTCGACGCCGATCGGCACAAGGTTGTCGAGTGGCAGCACCCGATGGGTCACAGCTGGCGCTGGGAGTTCGAGGAGACGCAGCCGGGCCTGACCACGGTGACCGAGAGCTTCAAGTACGGCACGGCCAAGGTGCCGAAGATGTTGGAGCTGTTCAAGATGCCACAGAAGAACGCGCAGGGCATCAAGAGCACACTGCACAACCTGGCTGCCCGCTACGCCTGACCTGAATCTATTCTGACCGGCATGCCGATCGATCCCGACACCAAGAACTGGACCTGGGTACTCGAGCGAGTGTGCCCGGATTGCGGGTTCGACTCGAGTGCCGTCGTTTACGACGACATCCCGAACCTGATCCGCGCCGACGTCGAGCGTTGGGATGTAGTTCTGCGGCGCGACGACGTCGCACTGCGGCCCGACGACTCGACGTGGTCTGCGCTCGAGTACGCCGCCCATGTCCGTGACGCGCATCGAATCTTTCGTACCCGACTGGAGCTGGTGCTCACCGAGGACGATCCCGAGTTCGCGAATTGGGACCAGGACGCCACCGCGGTGTCCGAGAACTACAACGACCAGAACCCTGCGGCGGTGGCGGCGGAGCTCGGTGATGCTGCCCGGGCCCTCGCCGATGATTTCGCCGCCGTGCCGCCGGAGAAGCGCCACCGGACGGGTCGACGCAGCGACGGGTCGAACTTCTCCGTCGAATCACTGGCCGCGTACTACATACACGATCCGATTCACCATCTGTGGGACGTGCGGGGCTGAGCCGAATTCGGTGGAACTATCCTGGGAGTTCGGACAACACTGATTCGACCGAACCCCGGCACCGAACCGACTTCACGAAGGGGCCCACTATGCCTGCCCGCATCGAGCTCGCCCGCGTCGATCTACGCGGACGAACTCCATCCACCGCCGAACTACGCGGCGCACTTCCCCGAGGCGGAGTGGATGTCGATTCGGTGCTGCATCAGGTTCGCCCCGTCGTCGACGCGGTCAAGGAGCGCGGTGCCGACGCGGCCCTCGAGTTCAGCGAGAAGTTCGACGGGGTCCGACCGGACCGCATTCGAGTTCCTCAGCAGGAATTGGTTCGCGCACTCGAGGAGCTGGATCCGGCCGTCCGGGCCGCGCTCGAAGTTGCCATCGAGCGAACCCGTCTCGTGCACTCGGATCAGCGCCGAACCGACCACACCACTCAGGTGGTACCCGGCGGCACCGTGACCGAGCGCTGGATTCCGGTCGATCGCGTAGGGCTCTACGTGCCCGGTGGCAACGCCGTGTATCCGTCGTCGGTCGTGATGAATGTCGTTCCGGCTCAGATTGCAGGTGTCGGTTCGCTGGTGGTGGCGTCACCGCCGCAGAAGAACTTCGGTGGCCTTCCCCACCCGACAATCCTTGCGGCCGCGCAGCTCCTCGGCGTCGACGAGGTCTGGGCTGTCGGCGGCGGCCAGGGTGTTGCGCTGCTCACGTACGGCGGGGTCGATACCGACGGCGGCGAACTGGCACCGGTCGATCTGATCACCGGTCCCGGCAACATCTACGTCACCGCTGCCAAACGGCTGTGCCGCTCGCTCATCGGAATCGACTCCGAGGCAGGCCCCACCGAGATCGCAATTCTCGCCGACGGCACCGCAGACCCGATCCATGTGGCAGCAGACCTGATCAGCCAGGCCGAACACGACGTCATGGCCGCCAGTGTGCTGGTGACCGACAGTATGGAGCTCGCCGAGGCCGTGGACGAGGCCGTCAATGCGCAGATCGCGTTCACCCGGCACGCGGAACGCGTCACCACGGCACTGAACGGCAGCCAGTCCGGCATCGTGCTGGTCGACGACGTCACGCAGGGGTTGGCGGTGGTCAACGCGTACGCCGCCGAACACCTCGAGATCCAGACGAAGGACGCGTCCGACGTCGCGGCTCGGGTGCGCAGCGCCGGTGCCGTGTTCGTCGGAGCCTGGTCGCCGGTGAGCCTCGGTGACTACTGCGCCGGGTCCAATCACGTGCTCCCGACCGCCGGGTGTGCTCGGCACTCGTCCGGCCTGAGCGTGCAGACGTTCCTGCGGGGCATCCATGTGGTGGACTACAGCGAAGCTGCGCTCAAAGATGTTGCTGCGCATGTCATTGCCCTGGCCAATGCCGAGGATCTGCCGGCCCACGGCGAAGCGGTGCGGCTGCGGTTCGAAGGGTTGCGCACCGGTGACGCGTCATGAGTGATGCTCTGGGACGGTCGGTTTCGCTGGACGACCTACCTCTGCGCGAGGCGCTGATCGGCAAGTCGCCGTACGGCGCGCCGCAGCTCACCGTTCCGGTTCAGTTGAACACCAACGAGAATCCGCATCCGCCGACGCAGGCCTTGATCGACGACGTCGCCGACTCGGTGCGGATTGCTGCTGCGCAACTGCACCGCTATCCGGATCGCGATGCCGACGAGTTGCGTGCCGACCTCGCGCGCTACCTCACCGACCAGACCGGCTTCGCGGTCGCCACCGCCAACGTGTGGGCGGCCAACGGATCCAACGAAATTCTGCAGCAGCTTCTGCAGGCGTTCGGCGGACCGGACCGCACCGCGCTGGGTTTCGTGCCGTCGTATTCGATGCACCCGATCATTTCCTCGGGAACTCAGACCGAATGGATTCCCGCGAAGCGTCGGGCAGATTTCTCGCTCGACGTCGACTATGCGGTGCAGGCGATAGAGGAGCGTAAGCCCGACGTCGTGTTCGTCACCAGCCCCAACAATCCGACGGGGCACAGCGTCGACGAGCAGGATCTGCGGCGGATCCTCGACGCCGCACCGGGAATCGTGGTGGTCGACGAGGCCTACGCCGAATTCTCTTCGGCAACAAGCGCAATCGGACTGATCGAGAGCTACCCCAGCAAGATCGTGGTCAGCCGAACCATGAGCAAAGCGTTCGCGTTCGCCGGTGGTCGGTTGGGATACCTCATTGCGGCCCCGGCCGTCGTCGACGCAATGTTGTTGGTGCGCTTGCCGTATCACCTGTCGGTGGTCACTCAAGCCGCCGCTCGCGCGGCGTTGCGGCATGCCTCGGACACCCTCGGCAGCGTGGCCGAGCTCTCCGCCGAGCGTGATCGGGTTGCACGTGCACTCGCCGGCCAGGGATACGACGTGGTGCCGTCCGACGCCAACTTCCTGCTCTTCGGCCGGTTCTCCGATGCGGCCGCGACCTGGCAGCGGTACCTGGACGAAGGCGTGCTCATCCGGGACGTCGGAATACCAGAATATCTACGCGTCACCATCGGACTGGCGCACGAGAACGACCGATTCCTCACCGTCAGCGCAGCACTCGCATCGACCGAAACAGCAGAGGCACAGAAGTGACCACACCCGCTCCCCGCATCGCCAAGATCGAGCGCACCACCAAGGAATCCGACATCTCGGTCGAGCTGAACCTCGACGGCACCGGCATCGTCGACATCTCCACCGGCGTTCCCTTCTACGATCACATGCTCACCGCGCTGGGCACCCATGCTCGTTTCGACCTGACGGTTCGGGCGAAGGGCGACATCGAGATCGAGGCACATCACACCGTCGAGGACACCGCCATCGTGCTCGGTCAAGCCCTTGGGCAGGCCCTCGGCGACAAGGCCGGCATCACCAGATTCGGCGACTCGTTCATTCCGATGGACGAAACGCTCGTGCATGCGGCCGTCGACGTGTCCGGTCGTCCGTACTGCGTGCACACCGGCGAGCCCGACTACATGGTGCATTCCGTGATCGGCGGCTACCCCGGTGTTCCGTATTCGACCGTGATCAACAAGCACGTGTTCGAGACGCTGGCCTCGAACGCTCGGATTGCGTTGCACGTCCGAGTGATCTACGGCCGCGATCAGCACCACATCACCGAAGCAGAGTTCAAAGCGGTCGCGCGAGCACTGCGTCAGGCCACCGAGTACGACCCTCGGGTGACCGGAATTCTGTCCACCAAGGGAAGTCTGTGATCGATCGACCGGCACTCGTACTTTGAGCGGTCTGCTGGCGATTCGCGGGCTTCCGGCCGCGATGGCAATGGGGGCAGCGTCGTTCGGTGGCTGGGGCTTGCTGCTTCCGGTCATACCCCTGGCAGTGTCGCAATCCGGGGCATCCGACGCGGTGGCAGCGGCCAGCACCGCGATCTTCATGACCACCACGGTGATCACTCAGCTGTTCGTGCCGCGGATGCTGATGAGCGTCGGCCACCGCGCTGTACTTGCCGCAGGGTGCTTGCTCCTGGGTGTTCCGTCTCTTCTGTTCATCGTGTCGGTCGATGCCGTACCGGCATTGGCCGTGTCGGCCCTGAGAGGAACAGGCTTCGGCATGCTGACGGTGGCCGGTGCTGCCATCGTCGCCGAGCTGGCCCCCACTGCTCTGCTCGGCCGTGCGACGGGCGCGCAGGGGATCGCCGTCGCATTGGCTCAGATGGTCACGCTGCCAATGGGTTTGGTGATCTTTGCGGCGAATCCGACGGCCGTGTTCGTGCTCGGCGCTCTCGTGCCTGCAGCAGGCTTGATCGGCGTGGCACTGTTACCGCCCACCAGACCCGCGCCGCAGCCGCCCAGAATCGAACGGGTTCGCCTCGACGTACGGCAATTCCTCGTGCCGTGTCTCGTCGTGGCCTCGGTGTCCGCGGCGTATGGCGGAATCACCAGCCTGTTGCCGATCGCGGAATCGAACCGAGCCGCCATGATCGGTCTTGCCTTGGCCGTCGTCAGTGCCGCGATGCTCGTCGGCCGGTACACCGCAGGATCGGTTGCAGATCGAATCGGCATCGGACGCTCCGTCGTTCCCGCGCTGGTCTCGGCTGCGATCGGCATCGCGCTGTTCGCGATCGCAGCGCTGGGGAACATGCCCGCTGCACTGTTCTTCGTCGCCGCCGTTCTGTTCGGAATCGGGTACGGAGCGTGCCAGAACGACAGTCTGGTGATGGCGTTCGACGCGGCCGGGCCCGCTCGCTACAGCAGCGCCAGCGCCGTGTGGAACATCAGCTTCGACGCGGGCACCGGTGCGGGTGCGCTCGCGCTGGGCGTTCTCGCCACGAGCGTGGGGTACACCGCGGGATTCACCGCGGCCGCAATCACGGTGGTCGTCGTTGCGGCGGTGGCGCTGATCGCCCGACCACGCCCCGATAGACTTCCCTCATGACTTCTGTGGTGTTGCTCGATTACGGCTCGGGCAATCTGCACTCGGCGAAGAGGGCGTTGGCCCGGGTCGGTGCCGACGTGACGGTGACCTCGGATTTCGACGAAGCCCTCGATGCAGAGGCATTGGTCGTTCCCGGTGTCGGCGCGTTCGCCGCATGCATGGAGGGTCTGCTGGGGGTGCGCGGTGACCGCATCATCGGGCGTCGCCTGGCCGGCGGACGCCCGGTGTTGGGAATCTGCGTCGGAATGCAGATTCTGTTCGATCGTGGCGTCGAATTCGGTGTCGAGGCCAACGGATGTGGGGAATGGCCGGGGACGGTCGAGCGCCTGCAGGCCGACGTGTTGCCCCACATGGGCTGGAACACCGTCGAGGCACCGGAGAAGAGCGTGCTGTTCGACGGCATCGATCCCGAGACCCGGTTCTATTTCGTCCACTCCTACGCTGCGCAGCAATGGGAGCTCGAACCCAGCGACACCATCGCCGCGCCTCTGCTGACGTGGGCCGATCACGGCGGCCGATTCCTCGCTGCCGTGGAGAACGGCGCGCTCTCGGCCACCCAGTTCCACCCGGAGAAATCCGGAGACGCCGGTGCCGCGCTACTCGAGAACTGGGTTCGATCGGTGTGAGCGACCGCGAGTTCTCGCTGGGCAGGTTGGCCGTCCGGGCACTCGGTGCGGCCGTCGCGGTGTTGGCTCTCGCCACTGCCCTGATCGCCGTCCTGCAACCGAGCGCCGGCATAGCTCTGTCCATTGCCTTGGCCGGTGTGGTCGGAGCGATCGCAGCAATGGGAGTGGTGTCCACGCGTATGACGCGCAGGGACCTCCGGTAGGACCACAGACGACCCGTTTTGGGTTCACGCACGCTCGGCCCGTAGCATAACCGCACGTGAGCCTGGTCTTATTGCCTGCTGTCGATGTCGCAGGCGGCGAAGCTGTTCGTCTCGTTCAAGGAGAAGCCGGAAGCGAGACCAAGTACGGGTCGCCTCGTGATGCCGCCCTCGCGTGGCAGAACGACGGCGCGGAATGGGTCCATCTCGTTGATCTCGACGCCGCGTTCGGGCGGGGTTCCAACCGGGAGTTGCTCGCGTCGGTCGTCGGCGAACTCGACGTCAAGGTAGAGCTGTCCGGTGGCATTCGTGACGACGAGTCGCTGCGCGCGGCGCTGGCGACCGGTTGTGCGCGAGTCAATCTCGGTACCGCAGCCCTCGAGGATCCGCAGTGGTGCTCCCGTGCGATCGGAGAGTTCGGTGATCGCGTCGCGGTCGGTCTGGACGTGCTGATCGTCGACGGAGCTCCGCGACTACGCGGCCGCGGCTGGGTCAGCGACGGCGGCGATCTGTGGGACGTGCTCGAGCGGCTCGAGCGCGACGGGTGTTCGCGCTACGTGGTCACCGACGTGACCAAGGACGGCACGTTGACGGGGCCCAATCTCGAACTGCTCGCCGACGTGTGTGCCAAGACCGACAAGCCGGTCATCGCGTCGGGCGGCGTGTCCACCATTGCAGATCTGGAAGCGATCGCCGGCCTTGTCGATCGCGGCGTGGAAGGTTCCATTGTCGGAAAGGCGTTGTACGCCGGACGTTTCACTCTCCCCGACGCCCTCGCCGCGGTGTCTCGGTAGCAACGAATGACCCTTCCCGAGGAGCCGACTCGTCTGCTCGAGATCGCCGGTGGATTGCTCGACGGCGTCCACGATCGGTTCGTTGCGGGCGTCGGCGCACCGAGTGCAGTGCAGAAGGGGCCCGACGATTTCGCCACCGCTGTGGATCTGGAACTCGAGCGTCGGCTCGGTGCGGAACTGTTCGATTCGACCGGAATTGCAGTTCACGGTGAAGAATTCGGCGGGCCGGATCTGAACTCCGGGCTCGTCTGGGTGCTCGACCCCATCGACGGCACGTTCAACTACTCGTCGGGGCTGCCTTCGGCGGGGACGTTGTTGGCGTTGCTCGACGACGGTGTGCCCGTCCTCGGCCTGACCTGGCTGCCGCTGGTGGACCAGCGTTTCGCTGCGGTGGCGGGCGGCCCGCTACTACTGAACGGTGTTGCGCTCCCGGCGCTGCAGCCGAAAGTGTTGCGCGAGTCCATGATCGGCTTCGGTGCCTTCAACGTCGCCAGTCGTGGCTCACTGCCCGGACGGTTCAGGTTCCGCATCCTCGAAGAACTGTCGATGCAGTCCTCGCGTCTGCGGATGCACGGTGCCACCGGAGTGGACCTGGCCTACACGGCCAGCGGTGTACTGGGCGGCGCTGTGGTCTTCGGCCACCGGGCCTGGGACAACGCTGCCGGTGCGCTGCTGGTGCGCGCCGCAGGCGGAATCGTCACCGACCTCGCGGGCGAACCGTGGACGGTCGACTCGACGTCGGTGCTCGCTGCCGGGCCCGGGGTGCACGATCAGCTACTGAAGGTGATCACCGAACTCGGTGACCCCGCCGACTATCTGGAAGGACCTGCGCGATGAGCGTCGCGGTCAGAGTGATTCCGTGCCTCGACGTCGATGCCGGACGTGTCGTCAAGGGTGTCAACTTCGAAAACCTCCGCGACGCAGGTGATCCCGTCGAACTAGCGGCTGCCTACGACGCACAGGGAGCCGACGAGCTGACCTTTCTCGACGTCACCGCGTCCACCTCGGATCGAGGCACGATGCTGGACGTCGTCAGCCGTACAGCCGAGCAGGTGTTCATTCCGCTCACTGTCGGCGGGGGAGTACGCACGGTCGCAGACGTCGATCGTCTGTTGCGGGCCGGAGCGGACAAGGTCAGTGTCAACACCGCCGCGATCGCCCGACCCGAGTTGCTGCGCGAGCTCAGTGAGCGGTTCGGGTCTCAATGCATCGTGCTCTCGGTCGACGCTCGTACCGTTCCGCAGGGGCAGCAGGACACCCCATCTGGCTGGGAGGTCACCACACACGGCGGTAAACGCGGAACCGGCATCGACGCCGTCGAATGGGCGGTTCGTGGTGCCGAACTGGGCGTGGGAGAAATTCTGCTCAATTCGATGGATGCCGACGGCACGAAGGCCGGGTTCGATCTACCGATGATTGCGGCTGTCCGGGCCGCGGTGCACGTGCCGGTCATAGCCAGCGGGGGAGCGGGACGGGTGGAGCACTTCGCACCCGCAGTGCAGGCCGGGGCGGACGCCGTTCTCGCCGCCAGCGTCTTCCATTTCGGCGACCTCACCATCGGTCAGGTCAAAGATGCGATGCGCGTCGAGCGCATCGTCGTTCGATAGCAAAGAGGTTTCCGATGACACTCGACGCGAGTCTCTCCGCGAGACTCAAGCGCAACGAGGCCGGACTGTTCAGTGCGGTCGTGCAGGAACGATCGACCGGGCAGGTGCTGATGGTCGCTTGGATGGACGACGAGGCATTGTCTCGAACCCTCGAAACCCGCAAGGGCACTTACTTTTCCAGGTCCCGGCAGCAGTACTGGGTGAAGGGCGAGACGTCGGGGCACACGCAGTACGTGCACGAGGTCAGGCTCGACTGCGACGGTGACACCGTGCTTCTGGTAGTCGATCAGGTCGGTGCGGCATGTCACACCGGCACCCACACCTGCTTCGACGCCGACGTGCTGATGGGGCCCGAGAACTCTCAGGCGTGACCTGTGCCCGCAGCGATTCCCTTGTCCAACTGGGCCAACAGGGTTGCGCTCAGGGTCGAGAGCTGCTCGACCTCCGTGTCCGAGAGCCCCTCGAACACCAGCGCCTGTACCGTGCCGACGTGCCCTGGGGCCGATTCCACGACCTTCGCCATACCCGAGTCGGTCAGCACCGCGTAGGAACCGCGGCTGCCCGGGATGGACTCCCGGCGAACCCACCCGGCCTTCTCGAGCTTGGTCACCACGTGTGAGAGCCGCGAGAGCGACGCATTTGCGAACTCGGCCAGATCCCGAAGTTGGATTCGCCGCTGCGGGTTCTCGCTGACGGTGGCGAGAACGAAGTAGTCGAAGTGGGTCAGCCGAGAATCGCGCTGCAGCTGGGCGTCCAGCGCTGCCGGAAGTCGAGTGATGAGGGCGACGAGCGACCGCCAGGCCTCCTGTTGACTCTCGGTGAGCCACTGGGGATCCACCGCATAACTCGGTGTCGCATCCATCGGTGTCGCCGACGTGTCCATCGCGGGGAACCTCTCGATCTCTGGGTCGTTACTGCAGACCACTCCTATCTCTGGGTCGTTCCTGCAGGCTCCACTCCTGCCCAGATAGTTGTGGTCTGCACATGATGCCTCGAGGGTCCCCCCACCCGAGGCATCACGTCCGACAGATGTTCTACGTGCGATGTGCGCGCAGGTACTCGAGCGCCTTGTCCGCGTGAGCCTCGAACCGTACTTCGCTCGAGAAGGTCTCGAGCACCTTCCGGTCGGTGCCGATGACGAACGTTGCCCGCTTGACCGGAGAGAGCTTGGCGAGCAGACCGCGCTTGACGCCGAACGCGGTGGCGACGGCACCGTCTTCGTCGGACAGCAGGGGGTAGTCGAAAGACTTGGCCGCGGCGAACTCCGCCTGCTTGGCGACGGCATCGGCACTGATACCGACTCGAGTGGCTCCGATCTCGGCGAACTCCGAGGCCAGGTCCCGGAAATGGCACGCTTCGGCCGTGCACCCGGGGGTGAAGGCAGCCGGGTAGAAGAACAGCACTATCGGACCGTTCGTCAGCAGTTCGGTCAGGGTTCGGATCTGTCCGGTCTGGTCCGGTAGGGAAAAGTCGGGAACGAGTTCGCCTGGTTTCATGCTCGGCAGGTTACCGCGAGCGCCGGCCTTGTCGCCGGAGCGGAGCCTGCGGAGTGACCCGTTGTGCCGAACCTGGGAGGATGGGGCAATGCGCGGCGAGACGACCACCGACCCCAGTCCCACCTCCAATACCGAGAACTCGGACTCGACCACCTCCCGCGAGGTGTTCCGGCAGCTCGCAGCCGAGCACCGAGTGGTTCCGGTGACACGAAAGGTGCTCGCCGACTCCGAGACTCCGTTGTCGGCGTACCGCAAGCTCGGTGCGGACCGGCCCGGTACCTTTCTGCTCGAGTCTGCGGAGAACGGCCGTTCGTGGTCGAGGTGGTCGTTCATCGGTGCAGGCGCTCCGGCGTCGCTGACGGTCATCGACGGCGAAGCGGCCTGGCGCGGCAACGTTCCGGCAGGGGTGCCCAGCGGCGGCGATCCGCTCGAGGTCTTGGCCAGGACACTGGAGCTGTTGCACTCCGAGCGGGTGCCCGGTCTGCCCCCGTTGACCGGCGGCATGGTCGGCTACCTGGGATACGACTCGGTGCGGCGTATCGAGAAGCTGCCCGAGCATGCGCAGGACGACCTCGGTGTGCCCGAGCTGGTGATGCTGCTCGCGACCGATCTGGCGGCCGTCGACCACCACGAGGGTGCGATCACTCTGATCGCGAACGCGGTCAACTGGGACGGAACCGATGACAACGTCGACGAGGCCTACGACGACGCCGTGCGCCGACTGGATCGCATGTGCGCCGACCTGTCCAAGCCGGCTGATTCCACCGTCTCCACCGTCTCGAAGCCTGCACCGCAGTTTCGTCGGCAGCGAACCTCCGAGGGATTCGGTGCCGACGTCGCCCGCTTGGTGGAGGAGATCGAAGCCGGCGAAGCGTTCCAGGTGGTTCTCTCGCAGCGCTTCGAGATGGATACCGATGCGTCGCCGCTCGACGTGTACCGCATGCTGCGGGCCTCCAACCCGAGCCCGTACATGTACCTGATGCACGTTCCGGGAGACAACGACGAGACTGCCTTCTCGATCGTCGGATCGAGCCCCGAGGCCCTGGTGACCGTGGTCGACGGCCTCGCCACCACGCATCCGATCGCGGGCACGCGGTGGCGCGGTACCTCCGAGGAAGAGGACGTGCTGCTCGAGAAGGATCTACTCGCCGACGAGAAGGAGAACGCGGAGCACCTGATGCTCGTGGACCTCGGTCGTAACGACCTCGGGCGCGTCTGTGCCCCCGGCACGGTCCGGGTGAGCGACTACCGCCACATCGAGCGATACAGCCATGTCATGCATCTGGTCTCGACGGTGACGGGCCGTCTGGCCGAGGGCAAGCGTGCCCTCGACGCGGTCAAGGCCTGCTTCCCGGCGGGCACCTTGTCGGGTGCACCGAAGGTGCGCGCCATGGAACTGATCGACGAGCTGGAACCGACGCGACGCGGTATCTACGGCGGAATCGTCGGCTACCTCGATTTCGCCGGTGACGCCGATACCGCCATCTCGATTCGGACCGCGCTGATCAAGGACGGGACCGCCTACGTTCAGGCCGGTGCGGGAGTCGTGGCGGATTCGGTCGCGCAATACGAGGACGACGAGGCACGAAACAAAGCCATGGCCGTACTGGGTGCAGTTGCGGCCGCAGAATCGCTCCGCGAGGTCGGCGGGCGATGACCGAGCGATCCGGTCGTCGCGCGTCGGCCGCTGTACCGGTCGCTCTGCTGATCGTGGCTGCCGCATGCCTGTGGGGCGCGTCGAGAATGACGTGGGTCCGGGTGACGTCCTCCGACGGTCTCGGGGAGAGTCGAACGGACGAACTTCTCGGTAGCACCTGGGCCGCTGCCACCACACCGCTCGCGCTCGTGTTGCTGGCGGCGGTGGCCGCGTCGTTCGCGGTGCGCGGGTGGGCCTCTCGGGTGCTGGCAGTGTTGATCGCGGTGGTGGCCGTGTCGGCCGCTGTTCCGGCCGTTCGACTGCTCACCGCGGGAGCATCCGACTCGGAGTCGGCGGCCCTTGCCGAACTCCCCGCCAGGGCTCAGGTCTCGATGACGGAGGTGTCGATTCTCCCGGCGATCGTCACCCTGATCGGCGCGTCGTGCGCCCTCGTTGCGGCGGTGGTATCGATTCGGAAAACAGCTGCCTCGCAGGTACTCTCGTCCAAGTACGACGCTCCGGCGGTGCGACGTGACGAGGTGGCTCGACGCGTTCGCAGTTCCTCGTCCGACAACGGCGTGCAGGACGAAGGCGAGGACCTCACCGAACGCATGATGTGGGACGCGCTCGATGCGGGCGAAGATCCTACCGACGAGTCCGGTACCCCGCGTTCGTCGTGATGAAACCGCCCTCTACGCTAGGTCCGACCCCGATGAGATTCCTCACATCGGAAGTCGACGCTCAGAAAGGACTGGGGGCACCATGACTGTTCTCGACTCGATTCTCGACGGTGTGCGGGCCGACGTGGCCGCGCGTGAATCGGTGGTCGATTTCGCCGCCGTCAAAGCAGCAGCGAAAGCAGCCCCGGCACCTCTCGACGCAGCGGCAGCCCTTCGTGAGGACGGTATCGGCGTCATCGCCGAGGTCAAGCGTGCCAGCCCGTCCAAGGGTGCGTTGGCAGACATCGGTGATCCAGCGGTTCTGGCTCGTGCTTACGAGCAGGGCGGTGCCCGCATCATCAGCGTCCTCACCGAAGAGCGTCGCTTCCACGGATCTCTCGCGGACCTCGACGCGGTTCGTGCCGCAGTCTCGATTCCGGTGTTGCGCAAGGATTTCATCGTCGGTCCGTATCAGATCCACGAGGCTCGGGCCCACGGTGCCGATGTCATCCTGCTGATCGTCGCGGCACTCGAGCAGGATGCCCTGGCGTCGTTGCTCGATCGCACGGAGTCGCTGGGCATGACGGCACTGGTCGAGGTGCACACCGAAGCCGAAGCGGATCGTGCTCTCGAGGCCGGTGCCCGCGTCATCGGCATCAACGCACGTAACCTCAAGACACTCGAGATCGACCGCGACAGCTTCGGCCGAATTGCGCCCGGTCTGCCCAGCGAGGTCATTCGTGTCGCAGAGTCCGGTGTACGAGGAACTGCCGACCTGCTGGCCTACGCCGGTGCCGGTGCCGACGCAGTGCTCGTCGGCGAGGGCTTGGTCACCGCAGGCGATCCCCGGACCGCCGTCTCGGACCTGGTGACGGCGGGAACACATCCGTCGTGCCCCAAGCCCGCACGCTGACTCTGCAGGACCGACTCGGGCACCCGACCCGAGCGCGGCGGCAGTCCGCCGTTGGGGCACACTGGTGCGGTGAGCACCAGCAATTCTTCAGGCACCACGGACGCCCCACAGGTAGTCCGTTTCAAGGGCGCTGATCTGCCGCAGAGCAGCATCGGCCTCACCGATCGCAGCGCGCACGAGCCCGATGTCGGTGGTCACTTCGGTGTCTACGGCGGCAGGTTCGTCCCCGAGGCGCTGATGGGTGTGATCGAGGAAGTCACCGCCGAGTACGAGAAGGTGCGCAGCGACAACGAATTCCTCGGCGAACTCGATCGACTGCAGCGCGACTACACCGGCCGACCGTCACCGGTCTTCGAGGCGACACGGTTGTCCGAGCACGCCGGCGGCGCTCGTATCCTTCTCAAACGAGAAGACCTCAACCACACCGGTTCTCACAAGATCAACAACGTTCTGGGCCAGGTTCTGCTGGCGAAGCGAATGGGCAAGACCCGGATCATCGCCGAGACCGGTGCGGGCCAGCACGGAGTCGCCACGGCGACGGCATGCGCACTGCTCGGGCTCGAATGTGTCGTGTACATGGGCGAGGTCGACACCGAACGGCAGGCGCTCAACGTCGCTCGGATGCGCTTGCTCGGATCGAGCGTCGTGGCCGTGAAGTCGGGATCGCGCACCCTCAAGGACGCCATCAACGAGGCGCTACGCGATTGGGTCACCAACGCGGACAACACGTACTACTGCTTCGGCACCGTCGCCGGGCCGCACCCGTTCCCGGTCATGGTGCGCGACTTCCAGCGCATCATCGGCCTCGAGGCGCGGCAGCAGGTGCTCGCCTCCATGGGGAGGCTGCCCGACGCCATCGCCGCCTGCGTCGGCGGTGGGTCCAACGCGATCGGAATCTTCCATGCGTTCATCGACGACGCCGACGTTCGGCTGATCGGCTTCGAGGCGGCCGGCGACGGCGTCGAGACGGGCCGTCACGCTGCGACGATCAGCGGTGGAACTCCGGGAGCGCTGCACGGGGCGTACTCGTACCTGCTGCAGGACGAGGACGGTCAGACCGTCGAATCTCATTCGATCTCAGCCGGTTTGGACTACCCGGGTGTCGGTCCCGAGCATTCCTACCTGCATGACATCGGTCGCGCAGAGTACCGGGGCATCACCGATACCGAGGCGATGAATGCGTTCAAGCTGCTGTGCCGTACCGAGGGCATCATTCCGGCCATCGAGTCCTCACATGCCATCGCAGGCGCACTGACCCTCGGCAAGGAGTTGGGCGAAGGTGCGATCATTCTGGTCAACCTGTCCGGGCGTGGCGACAAGGACGTCGACACCGCGGCCGAGTGGTTCGGCCTGATCGACGGAGACGGCGACGCGAACGTGGACGAAGAAGTGGGTATCAAGCCATGAGCAACAACGACTCTCGCCTCTCTGCGACCTTCGGTCAGTGCCGCGCCGAAGGGCGCGCAGCACTCGTCGGGTACCTCCCCGCAGGCTTTCCGACCGTTCCGCGCTCGGTCGAGGTGTTCAAGACCATGGTCGACGCCGGATGCGACATCGTCGAGGTCGGCATTCCGTATTCCGATCCGGTGATGGACGGACCCACGATTCAGGCCGCAGCCGACGTCGCGCTGCGAGCCGGTGCTCGGGTCAAGGACGTGTTCGCAGTGACCGAGCAGGTCTCTGCCGCAGGCGGAAAAGCAGTCGTCATGACCTACTGGAATCTGGTCCTCAAATACGGCATCGAGAACTTCGCCCGCGATCTCGCCGGTGCGGGCGGGCTCGGAATCATCACCCCCGATCTCATTCCGGACGAGGCGCAGGAATGGATCGAGGTTTCCGACAGGTACGGTCTCGACCGCATCTTCCTCGTAGCTCCGTCGTCCACCGAGGAACGGCTCGTCAGCACCGTCGAAGCCAGCAGCGGTTTCGTCTACGCCGCCTCGACCATGGGCGTGACCGGTGCCCGCGACGCGGTGTCCTCGATGGCCCCCGAACTGTCGGCTCGCATCCGAAAGCACTCCGACATCCCCATCGGCGTCGGCCTCGGTGTTCGCTCTGGCGCTCAGGCCGCCGAGATCGCCCGCTACGCCGATGCAGTCATCGTCGGATCGGCCTTGGTCAGTGCCGTGGACAACGGACTCGACGCGGTGCGTGACCTGACGACGGAACTCGCCGAGGGTGTCCGTTCCGCTAACGTAGCGTCGTGACCTCGACCGAGATTCTGGCCTACATTCCCAGCCCCGCGCAGGGAGTGTGGCACGTCGGACCGCTCGCTCTGCGGGCCTACGCCCTGTTCATCATCATCGGCATCGTCGTATCGGTGGTGTGGGGCGATCGCCGTTGGGTCGCTCGAGGGGGAACCAAGGGCACCGTCCTCGACGTCGCAGTCTGGGCCGTTCCGTTCGGTTTGCTCGGTGGACGTCTCTACCACGTGGCAACAGACTGGAAGACGTACTTCGGTCCCGGCGGAAATCCGGTCGAAGCTCTGTACGTCTGGAACGGTGGTCTCGGAATCTGGGGAGCGGTGTTCCTCGGCGGAGTCGGTGCTTGGATTGCCTGCCGTCGACGAGGGATCCCCTTGCCTGCATTCGGTGACGCGGTGGGGCCCCCGATTCTGCTGGCCCAGGCGATCGGCCGCATAGGCAACTACTTCAACCAAGAGCTGTACGGTCGTGCAACCACGCAGCCGTGGGGTCTGGAAATCTACGAGCGAGTCGACTCGAACGGGCGACTGGACCCTCTGAACGGCGTGTCGACCGGGTTCGTGGAGAAGGTCGTCCACCCGACGTTCCTCTACGAGTTGCTGTGGAGCCTCGCGATCGTCGCCCTGCTGGTGCTGATCGACCGCAAGTACACGATCGGCCACGGACGACTGTTCGCGTTGTACGTCGCCGGATACTGCGTCGGGCGTTTCTGGGTGGAACTCATGCGTGACGATTTCGCGACGAAGATCGCGGGACTTCGCGTCAACACCTTCACATCCGCCATCGTCTTCGTCCTGGCGGTCGCCTACTTCGTCATCGCCACCAAGGGTCGCGAAGACCCCGCGACACTGAAATCGAACGACGACGTGGACGGCGGTAACGACGCCGCAGACGGCGATGCCTCCGGCGATGCGGACGAGACCGACCGAACCACCGATGCTCGGGACGTGCAGACGTCCGACAAGAAAGCCGAGGAAGAAGGCAGTACACGTGGTTGATTTCGACAAGACCCACGGCCCCGAATCCGGTTCCGGCACAGGCGATTCCAGCGACGGTGACGCCAAGCCGACCACGCCGTTCGGCACTCCGTTCGACTACGGTGCCACCGCCGAGGCGTCGCTCTCGGAGCCGCCGGCAACCTCGGAATCCGCACCGTCGCACGGCCCCACCGGGCCCACGGGGCCGGGCTGGGATACGTATTCGGGTATCGGAAACGGCCCAGGTTGGTCCAGCACACCGAGCTACCCGGCCCCGAGCCCGGACGGCAGTATCGACAATCCGGTCGGAGGATTCCCGCCGGCCCAGAACTACCCGGCCCAGAACTACCCACCCCAGAACTACCCGCAACAGGGGTACGGCCAGCAGCAGGGCTACCCGCAACAGGGGTACGGCCAGCCGCAGAGCTACGCGCAGCAGGGGTACGGCCAGCAACAGGGCTACCCGCAGCAGGGGTACGGCCAGCAACAGGGCTACCCGCAGCAGGGCTACCCACAACAGGGCTACCCGCAACCAGGGTTCGGTCAGTCGCAGGGTTTCGGTGCGCCCATGGGCTATGCGGGCGGACACCCGTACGGCGTCGGCCCAGACGCTCCGTACGGTCGCGATCCGGTCACCGGCGAGCCGTTGTCGGACAAGTCCAAGATCGTCGGCGGCCTGCTGCAGATATTTCTCGGTTGGTTGGGTGTCGGTCGCTTCTACCTCGGCAGTACCGGGATCGGTGTCGCCCAGCTGCTCCTGTTCTTCTTCGGTGTTCTGCTCACCGCAGTGTTCGGCCTCGGGCTGATTCTGCTGTTCGGGCTTTTCGTCTGGCACGTCGTCGACGGCGTGCTCATTTTGGTGGGCAATGTATCGGACGCTCAGGGGCGAAAACTGAGAGACTGAGCCCTCGTTCGCACTGCACTCGAACAAGGGAGCCCGAAGTGAGTGACTCAGGTACATCGTCGTCCGACGGATCACCGGGCGACGCATCCGGTTCCACGGAACCGACGATCTCGTTCGAGAAGGGCAGTCCTGCAGGCTCGGGTCCCGTCTACGGCGCACCCGATCCCAATTACACGACCCCGAACTACGGCACCCCGAACACTCCCGGTGCCGCCGATCAGGGTCAGCAGTTCGGACCTCCTCCCGGTGTCGGTTATCCACCGCCCGCCGATGGTTCGGGTCAGTACTTCGCGCCGCCGCCGTACTCGGGTGGTCAGTACGGTGGGCCGCAGTACGCGGGTGGTCCTGGTTTCATGGACCCGATGGCTCCCTACGGCCGGCACCCGGTCACCGGCGAACCCTTCTCCGACAAGCAGAAGCTGACGGCAGGCCTGCTCAACATCCTCCTGGGCGCATTCGGAGCCGGTCGTTTCTATCTCAACCAGCCGGGTATTGCAGTGGCCCAGATTGCCGTCACGTGGCTCACCTGCGGTATCGGTGGCATCTGGCCGTTGATCGACGGGATCATGATGCTCACCGGCAGCGTGCGCGACGAACACGGTCGACCGCTGCGCGACTGACGACCGTTTCGACGGCCACCGGCATTCGCGATTGCATCGTTGCGAATTCCAACTGCTACGATTTCGCCATCCGGGAGCAATCTCGGATTCTTTCGCGGGCCAGGGCTGTCCCGGTGAATTCCCGACAGGCGTTTCGATTTCGGCTTGTGAGACCGTTCCGGTCGACATGAACCGAACCAGCCGGCGGGGTTGCCGAGACTCACGGCGCAGCGGTCGAAGTCGCTGCTTCGCCCTCACGCACCCCACCGGCCTACGTGGAGGTGATCGTGGTGCTGTTTTCTCGGATGCCTGCGGAGCAGGGTCTGTACGACCCGAGCTTGGAGAAGGATTCCTGCGGCGTGGCGATGATCGCCGACATCGCGGGACGACGGTCCCATGCCATTGTGGCCGACGGCGTTCTGGCACTGGAGAATCTGGAACATCGCGGCGCTGCCGGGGCCGAACCCAACAGCGGTGACGGCGCAGGCATTCTGATCCAGCTCCCGGTCGAACTTCTCGTCTCTCTCGCGCCGTTCGATCTACCTACGGCATCAGCCGACGGTGACAATACATTTGCAGCCGGCGTGTGTTTTCTGCCGCAGGGAATCCGGGAGCGTGCGCTCGCCGTCGAACGTGTCGAATCCGTTGCGACCGAAGAAGGTCTGGAGATCCTGGGTTGGGTCCCGGTCGAGGTAGATCCCGATCGAGCCGACGTGGGAGTCACCGCTCTGGGCTGTATGCCGTACATGAGCTACCTCTTCGTCACGGCCCCCGAGGTCGACGGCGTGCGGCCGGCCGGTCTGGCGCTCGATCGGTTGGTGTACGCGCTGCGTAAGCGTTCGGAACGGGTCACCCCCGAGATCGAGGCCGAGGGCTCCGGGTTGTTCTTTCCATCGCTGTCCTCGCGCACCATCGTCTACAAGGGCATGCTCACCACGATGCAGCTGCCGCTCTACTTCCCGGAGTTGCGGAACCCGTTGTGCACGAGCGCTATTGCCATCGTTCACAGTCGATTCTCCACCAACACGTTTCCGTCGTGGCCGCTGGCGCACCCGCATCGCTACGTGGCCCACAACGGTGAGATCAACACCGTCAAGGGCAACCGAAACCGAATGCGGGCTCGGGAAGCGCTGCTCTCGAGCGACCTGATCCCCGGTGACCTCGAGCGGTTGTTCCCGATCTGCAATCCCGATGCGTCGGACTCGGTGTCCTTGGACGAGGTGCTCGAACTGCTGCACCTCGGTGGACGCAGTGTTCCGCATGTGGTGATGATGATGGTGCCGGAGCCGTGGGAGAACCACCGCACGATGGATCCGCGAGTGCGGGCGTTCTATCAGTTCCATTCGTCGATGATGGAGGCCTGGGACGGCCCGGCTTGTGTGACGTTCACCGACGGCAGCTACGTCGGGGCCGTACTCGATCGCAACGGGCTTCGCCCCGGTCGCTGGTGGCAGACGGCCGACGGTCGCGTGATCCTCGCCAGCGAGGCCGGCGTGCTCGATGTGCCGCAATCCGAGGTCGTCGCCAAGGGCCGACTCGAGCCGGGCAAGATGTTCCTGATCGACACCGTCGCCGGACGATTGGTACCCGACGAGGAGATCAAGCTCCAACTGGCCACCGAACATCCGTATCAGGAGTGGCTGCATGCCGGACTGCTCGAGATCAAGAGCCTGCCCGAGCGCGCGCACATTCAGTACAACCACGACTCCGTGGTGCGCAGGCAGGTCGCGTTCGGTTACACCGAGGAAGACCTGCGCGTCGTACTGACACCGATGGCCGCATCCGGGGGAGAGCCACTGGGGTCCATGGGCACCGACACCCCTGCGGCAGTCATGTCGCAGCGCTCGCGTCAGCTCTACGACTACTTCATCGAGCTGTTCGCCCAGGTCACCAACCCGCCGCTGGATTCGATCCGGGAGGAGATCGTGACCTCGCTCGCGCGGGTGATGGGTCCCGAGCAGAACCTGCTCGAGCCCACCGCGGCGTCGTGCAGGCAGATCGTGTTGCCGTGGCCGGTGCTCGACAACGACGAGTTGAACAAGATCATCCACATCAACGACGACGGCGACCACCCAGGATTGTCGGCGACGGTGTTGCGGGGCCTCTACGAGGTCGAGCGCGGCGGCGAAGGTCTCGCCGAGGCCATCGAGGAACTGCGTGCTCGGGCATCGGAAGCCATCGCTGCCGGGTACACGACGCTGATCATCTCCGATCGCGACTCGGACCACACCCGCGCTCCGATTCCGTCGTTGCTGGCCACCTCGGCCGTACACCACCATCTGGTGCGCACCAAGGAGCGCACCAAGATCGCACTCGTCGTCGAATCCGGCGATGCACGCGAAGTCCATCATCTCGCGCTGCTCATCGGATTCGGTGCCGCTGCAGTCAACCCGTATCTGGCGATGGAATCGATCGAGGATCTCGTCGGCGAGGGTGAGCTGACCGGCGTCGAACCGACGATCGCAGTACGGAACTATCTGTACGGTCTCGGCAAGGGTGTGCTCAAGGTGATGTCCAAGATGGGCATCTCGACCGTCGGGTCCTACACCGGCGCACAGGTTTTCGAGGCGGTCGGTCTCGATCGCGAGGTGGTGCGCGAGTACTTCAAGGGCACGGTCAGCAAGCTCGGCGGCGTCGGCCTGGACGTGCTCGCCGAGGAGGTCAAGCTGCGCCACCGTCGGGCGTACCCCGAGAACCCCACCGACCGAGTTCACCGTCGGTTGGAAATCGGCGGTGAGTACCAGTTCCGGCGGGAAGGGGAACTGCACCTGTTCACGCCCGAAACGGTGTTCCTGTTGCAGCATGCGACCCGCACCGGGCGCTACGACGTGTTCCAGAAGTACACCGACGAGGTGGACCGGCTCGCTCGTGAAGGCGGTGCCCTGCGTGGTTTGTTCGAGTTCAAAGATGGTGTGCGGCAGCCGGTTCCGCTCGACGAAGTGGAGTCGGTCGAATCGATCGTGACGCGGTTCAACACCGGAGCGATGAGCTACGGATCCATTTCCGCCGAAGCGCACGAGACGATGGCCGTGGCGATGAACAACCTCGGCGGCCGGTCCAACTCGGGTGAGGGCGGTGAGGACGTCGACCGCCTCTACGACCCGAAGCGCCGCAGTGCCGTCAAGCAGGTGGCCAGTGGCCGCTTCGGGGTGACCAGCGACTACCTGGTCAACGCCACCGATATTCAGATCAAGATGGCGCAGGGAGCCAAGCCAGGCGAGGGCGGTCAGTTGCCCGGCTACAAGGTGTATCCGTGGGTGGCGAAGACACGACATTCGACGCCGGGCGTCGGCTTGATCTCGCCGCCCCCGCACCACGACATCTATTCGATCGAGGATCTCGCGCAGCTGATCCACGACCTCAAGAACGCCAACGAGAATGCGCGCGTGCACGTCAAGCTCGTCAGTTCCGTCGGCGTCGGCACGGTGGCGACCGGCGTCAGTAAGGCGCACGCCGACGTCGTCCTCATCTCGGGATACGACGGCGGAACCGGGGCGGCACCGTTGACCTCGCTCAAGCATGCCGGCGCTCCGTGGGAGATCGGCCTGGCCGACGCTCAGCAGACGCTGGTGCTCAACGGCCTGCGTGACCGCATCACCGTGCAGTGCGACGGTGGAATGCGCACCGGTCGAGACGTCATCGTCGCGGCACTTCTCGGTGCGGAGGAATTCGGATTCTCGACGGCTCCGCTGATCGTGGCGGGATGCATCATGATGCGTGTCTGCCACCTCGACACGTGCCCGGTCGGGGTCGCGACCCAGAACCCGGAGCTGCGCAAGAGGTTCACCGGGAAGCCGGAGTTTCTCGAGGACTTCTTCAAGTTCATCGCCGAGGACGTGCGAAAGTACCTCGCGCAGCTCGGCTTCCGCAGTATCGACGAGGCAGTGGGCCACGCCGACGTACTGGAGACAGCCGCAGGCGTCGCACACTGGAAGAGCAAGGGCCTGGATCTTGCTCCGATCTTCGCGATGCCCGTCGACCGGCACGGTGCCCCGATGTCGCAGCGTCGACGCCTCCGCGGGCAAGACCACGGTCTCGATCTCGCGCTGGATCGGACGCTGATCCAGTTGGCGGAGGGAGCGCTGGAGGACGCGCATCCGGTGAAGCTCGAGCTGCCGGTACGTAACGTCAACCGCACCGTCGGAACGCTTCTGGGGTCCGAGGTCACCCGACGCTACGGCGCGGGTGGGCTCCCGGACGACACCATTCGCGTTGCGTTCACCGGATCGGCAGGGCAGTCGCTCGGTGCCTTCCTGCCGCCGGGTATCACGATCGATCTGGTCGGTGACGCGAACGACTATGTCGGCAAGGGACTGTCGGGTGGTCGCATCGTGGTGCGCCCGGCCGACGATGCGCCCTTCGTCGCCGAGGACAACGTGATCGCCGGCAACACCATTCTGTACGGCGCAACCTCGGGCGAGGTGTACCTGCGGGGCAAGGCAGGTGAGCGCTTCGCGGTCCGGAACTCGGGAGCGATCGCGGTGAACGAGGGCGTGGGTGACCACGCGTTCGAGTACATGACCGGTGGCCGGGTCGTCGTGCTGGGCCCGACCGGTCGCAACATGGCCGCGGGAATGTCCGGCGGTATCGCCTTCGTTCTCGGTCTCGATCCGGCCGACGTGAACATGGCGATGGTCGAACTGCAGGTCCCCAACCCGGACGATCTGGTGTGGCTGCGCGAGACCGTCGAGAATCACCAGCGCTGGACCGGGTCCACCGTCGCGACCTCGTTGCTGGCCGACTGGCCACGCCGGTCCGCGCTGTTCACCAAAGTCATGCCCGTCGACTACCAGCGGGTGCTGGAAGCGACTCGAATGGCGCGTGCCGAAGGGCGCGACGTCGATGCTGCGATCATGGAGGCTGCACGTGGCTGATCCACAGGGATTTCTGAAAGTCGTCAAGCGCGAGGCTGTCAAGCGTCCGATCGGTGAGCGCGTCAAGGACTGGAACGAGGTGTATTCGCACCAGCCGACGAGCGAACGGGCCGCGGAGGTCTCCGATCAGGCACGTCGTTGTATGGACTGCGGAATTCCGTTCTGCCACTCCGGAACTGCAGGTTGTCCGCTGGGCAATCTCATTCCCGAGTGGAACGATCTGGTTCGTCGTGACCGGTGGGATGCGGCGAGCGACCGACTGCACGCGACCAACAACTTCCCGGAGTTCACCGGTCGGGTGTGCCCGGCACCGTGCGAATCAGCCTGTGTGCTTTCGATTTCCGAGGCGGCCACCGGCGGTAGCGTCACGATCAAGCGGGTCGAGCAGACCATCGCGGATCTGGCCTGGGAAGAGGGCAGCATCGTTCCGCAGCCGCCGACGATCACCACCGGGAAGCGAGTCGCCGTCGTGGGATCCGGTCCTGCGGGATTAGCTGCGGCACAACAGCTCACACGCGCCGGACACGACGTCACGGTGTACGAGCGGGATGACCGCCTGGGTGGTCTGCTCCGGTACGGCATCCCCGAGTTCAAGCTGGAGAAGTCGGTGCTGGATCAGCGCCTGATGCAGATGCGGGCCGAGGGAACACATTTCGTGACCGACTGCGAGGTGGGCATCGACTTCACGGTCGAGCAGCTCCGCGAATCCTTCGATGCCGTCGTGCTGGCGGTCGGCGCTCTGCGGGCCCGAGACAACACCGAGGTGATCGGTCGCGAACTCGACGGTATCCACCTGGCGATGGAGCACCTGGTGCCGTCGAACAAGGAATGTGAGGGCGACGGTCCCACGTCGATCTCGGCCGCGGACAAGCATGTGGTGATCATCGGCGGCGGCGACACCGGGGCCGACTGTCTGGGTACGGCGCACCGCCAGGGTGCCGCGTCGGTCACCCAGCTGGATTACAACCCTGCTCTGCCCGGGGCACGCGACGACAGCCTGTCGCCGTGGCCGTCGTGGCCGTTGGTACTGCGCACCTCGCCTGCGCACGCCGAGGGCGGCGTTGTACGTCATCAGGTGGCCGTGCAGCGCTTCCTCGGTGACGAGCGCGGACACGTGCGTGCCATGGTGCTGGCCGAGGTGGAGGTGCAGCGTGACGCGGACGGTCGACGCGTCGTCACGCCGATCGGTGAAGAGGTCGAACTGCCCTGTGATCTGGCGCTGTTCGCCATCGGTTTCGAAGGCGTGGAGCACGGTCCGTTGCTCGACGAGTACGGCCTCGCGCTCACCAAGCGTGGTGCGTTGTCGTGTGGTCCCGACTGGCAGACCACCGCGCCTGGGGTGTTCGTCTGCGGAGATGCGCATCGAGGTGCGTCGTTGGTCGTGTGGGCGATCGCAGAGGGACGATCGGCGGCTCATGGAGTCGACGCTTTCCTCACCGGGCACTCGGAATTGCCGTCTCCGGTGCACCCCACGGCACTGCCTCTCGCGGTGGTGTGACGCTCGTCTCTGAACCGATGCAGACCGTCCCAGCAGCGGCGTAGCGAGGCTACCGATCGGTAGTATCCGACTGGGAACGTCTGCGATAGAGAACGGGGCGTCCAGCGGCTAGGCTCGCTTTCGTGAGCCGACGTACGAAGATTGTCTGCACCCTTGGACCCGCAACCGCAACCACAGAGCGAATCCGTGAACTCGTAGAGAGTGGAATGGATGTCGCACGACTGAACTTCAGCCATGGTGATCACCCCGATCACCAGGCCAACTACGAGAGGGTCCGCGCAGCGTCGGACGCCACCGGCAAAGCCGTGGGCATTCTGGCCGACCTGCAGGGACCGAAGATTCGTCTCGGCCGCTTCGCCGAGGGCTCGACCACCTGGGCCAGCGGTGAGCTGATCCGTATCACCGTCGAGGAGTGCGAAGGCACCCACGACCGGGTGTCGACCACCTACAAGGAACTGGCTCAGGACGCGAAGGAAGGCGACCGCCTCCTTGTGGACGACGGCAAGGTCGGCCTCGTGGTCACCGGAGTCGAAGGCAACGACGTGCTGTGTCGTGTCACCGAAGGTGGACCGGTCAGCAACAACAAGGGCGTCTCCCTGCCCGGCATGGACGTGTCCGTTCCGGCCATGAGCGAGAAGGACATCGCGGACCTCGAATTCGCACTCGCTCTGGGATGCGACTTCATCGCGCTCTCGTTCGTCCGTTCGCCCGCGGACGTCGAACTCGTCCATGCCGTCATGGATCGTGTCGGCCGCCGAGTTCCCGTCATTGCCAAGCTGGAGAAGCCCGAGGCTGTCGACAACCTCGAAGCCATCGTGCTCGCGTTCGACGCCATCATGGTTGCCCGCGGTGACCTCGGCGTCGAGTTGCCGCTCGAGCAGGTCCCGCTGGTGCAGAAGCGCGCCATTCAGATCGCTCGCGCCAACGCCAAGCCCGTCATCGTCGCGACTCAGATGCTCGAATCGATGATCGAGAATTCCCGTCCGACGCGCGCCGAGGCCTCCGACGTGGCCAACGCGGTGCTCGACGGCACCGATGCGGTGATGCTGTCCGGTGAGACCTCGGTCGGCAAGTACGTCATGGAGACGGTGCGGACCATGGCGCGCATCGTCGAAACGGTCGAGACCGAGGGCGACAGCGTTCCGCCGCTGACACACGTCCCGCGCACCAAGCGCGGCGTGATCTCCTACGCCGCCCGCGACATCGGAGAGCGGCTGGATGCCAAGGCTCTCGTGGCCTTCACACAGTCGGGTGACACCGTTCGACGGTTGGCCCGTCTGCACACCAAGCTTCCTCTTCTCGCGTTCACCTCGATCTCCGAGGTACGCAGCCAGCTGTCGCTGAGCTGGGGAACCGAGACGTTCCTGGTACCCGACGTGGGGTCCACGGACGCGATGGTCAAAGAGGTCGACAAGGCGCTGCTCGAACTCGGTCGGTACAACAAGGGCGATCAGGTCGTGATCGTGGCCGGTGCCCCTCCCGGCACAGTAGGCTCGACCAACTTGATCCATGTGCACCGAATCGGAGAAGAGGACCGGTAAGTGGTCGAAGCGGGGGGAACCGGCGTCAGCGAAAGCGCGCCGAGCAGTACAGCGGTGAAGACCGATCTCGAGACGCTCCTCGATCTCCTCGCACTGGAGGAGATCGAGGAGGACGTGTTCGTCGGCGTTCACCCCGAGCAGGTGGGGAGCCGTACGTTCGGGGGACAACTTGTCGCACAGGGCCTGATCGCAGCGGGTCGCACCGTGTCCGGCACGTCGCGGGACGTCCACGCGATCAACGCCCACTTCATCCGCGGTGGTGACGTCAAGAAGCCCATCGAATACCGGGTCTCGCGCCAGCGCGACGGCCGCGCCTTCGCCAACCGTCAGGTGACTGCTGTCCAGGACGGCAACGAACTGTTCGTCATGCTCGCAGCGTTCCAAGATTTCGGAAAAGGCCTGGAACACAGCGTCGAGGTTCCCGAGGTTCCGTACCCCGACGCGCTGCCACCCCTGGGCGATCATTTCGTCGGGTACGAGGATCGACTCCAGATGTTCGTCGATGCTCTCAAGCCGATCGACATGCGCTACGCGAACGATCCGGCCTGGATCATGCATGGCACCGGTGAGAAGCTCAATCACAATCGAGTCTGGATGAAGGCCGACGGCGATCTGCCCGACGCCTCGATATTTCACGCCGCGACCATGGGCTACGCGTCGGACACCACCGTGCTCGATTCGATCATCACCACTCACGGACTGTCGTGGGGACTCGATCGGATCGTCGCCGCCACGGTGAACCACTCCATCTGGTTCCACCGACCGTTCAGGTTCGACGAGTGGGCCCTGTACGCCACCGAATCACCCGTCGCCGCCGGCTCGCGTGGCCTGGCCACCGGTCGTTTCTTCTCGATGGACGGCCAGTTGCTGGCAACGGTCGTGCAGGAAGGCCTCATTCGACATTTTCCGAAGCGGGTCCGCGACTGAACGCGCTCGCCCAGGCCCGAGTCTTGGCTGCAAGGTCCAGTGAGGCGTGCGCCGGACTGGTAGAGGGCAACCGGGTGAATTCGACGCGGGGGAGCGGCAGTCCCGTCGCCACGTGACGTCGGTAGCTCTCGGCCGACTTGGCTCCGTTGAAGAACACCCTGTCGATATTCGGCTGCTGCGCGAACAGTGACTCGAAATCGTTTGCAACGATAGATGATTCGACAATTGCCGAATCGAGACTGCCCGCGCGCGTGCACAGTTTCAGTACATCCCAGACGGCAATTCGGTGGTCTCGGAGGCGCTCTGTGCGTGCGTCGTACGGGAGTTCGGGTCCGGCACCGAACAACGTTCCCATGATCGGCCAGAACGCATTTCGTGGATGGGCGTAGTACTGCTGCGCCGCCAGCGATGCGACGCCGGGCATGGAGCCCAGCACCAGGGTGGTTGCGCCCGGGCCGACGATCGGCTCGAAACTGTGCACGACGTTCATGGCGCGATTGAAGCAAATCCCCGCGGGGGTGCGGGAGTGGGGACCACAATGGAGAGATGTTGGATCCACGTGTACTCGACAACAACGAACTCGAAGCCGAACTCGCCGCACTGCGCCGGGGGCGTGACGCAGCGATGGACGAGGGCGCACGCGACGTCTCGACCGTCGACACCGACCACCTCATCGCGCGGTTCGAGGAAGAAATTCGCAAGCGACACCAGGATTCGACGTCCGATCAGCCCAGTACCGATCTGCCCTGACCCAGAATCAGGACCGCGCATGCTGCGGTCGCGGCCGCGGTACGAATGTTGTTCCACAGCACCCACTTCGTCGTGAACTCTTCCCACGTCGCCGCTCCTGCCGCGGTGGTCGAGTCGGCTGCAGCCAACGCGTCGTTGAGGGGCACATTCAGTGTGACCGTGACCGCGAAGCACCCGATCACGTACAGCACTGCCCCGGCGATGATCAGTGCGGAGTGGCCGCGGTCGGTGAACGGAGTCGACACGGCTGCGATCACGCAGGACAGCGCCGTGCCCATGAACAGGATGAGAAACAGCGGATTGAGGATCGCTGCATTGGCACTCTGCATCGAGGAGATCGCGACCGGAACGGGAAGGGTCTTCAGTCCGGGCAGCACGCTGATCGAGAACGCCAGCAGCACTCCCGCCATCAATGCTGATCCGATTGCGCCGACAAGTGTTGATGCGGAGGCTATTCGGTCGATCATGACACGGCTGCCGGTGCCGGAATCGAGTCCGCGAATTCTTCGAAGGAGGTCTCGGTGCTGTTGTCGGGTGACCGGCGAACGTCACGGGTCAGTTCTTCGGTGTTGAATGCCCTGGTCATGTCGACGTACAACTGTGCATATGATCGCGAGAATCCAATCGAGACGAGCACGTCTGCCATGGCCTCGTACGGCAGGCGCTCGTAACGCGCCGCTGTGATTGCCAGTCGTTCACCCAGAATTGCCGTGGCCTCGGCGTAGCTGAGGTCTCGCTCGCCCAGCAGAACCTGGGTGCGTACACCGTCCCACGGCGAATCGGTCAGTGCCCGTACGGCGGCGTCGGCGATGTCCGAGGTGGCGATCATCGGAATCGGAAGGTGCGGGTCCACCGAGTCCACGTGTGTTCCACTGTCGGTCAGCTGTTGCGCCGCCGGAAGCAAGTTCTCGAAGAACGACACCGGACGCAGCAGGTGAAGGCTCCGATCGGTCGATGTCCGGAGGCGTTCTTCCTGTTCGGCGAGGCAGCCGATGACGCCGGGTGCGTCGAGGCGATCGGCACCGAGGCTGCTCAGCGCCACGATCCTCTCCACCTCGGACACGCGGAGGGCATCGACGATCGAGGCGCCCCACAGAGCCTGCTCGGCGGCGAAGTCCTCGGCGTAGGGATTGCTCGGCAGCATCGCGAACACGGCCTCGCTCCCCGCGAAGGATGCGGCCGGCACGGGTGTCAGGTCCGCCTGGACGGTGTGCGCGCCACCAGCCGCCAGCGCGTCGAGGCGAGCGGTGTTCCGGCCGATTGCGCGCACGTGCCTGCCCTCCTTCAGAAGTCTCTCGGCGACGCGATATCCGACCTGACCGGTCGCTCCCAGAATCGTGATCATGGTGTTCCTTCCGTTGAGTCCGTTGTCACTGCATCCACTCTGGACGTCCAGAGCTGGATGGACAATGACTTATCGGCTCGAAAAGATGTCCGATCGTCCACGCTGTGAGACGATCGATCAATGCGTGGACTCGACCCGTGGAAGTCGCCCGATCCCCTCGGGGAGGCGCTGCACTTTCTGCGAATGACAGGATCCTTCTACTGCAGATCCGAACTGTCCGGGTCGTGGGGTTTGGAGTTGCCGTCCATGGAAGACGCGCTCTGGTTCCACACCGTCGTCAGCGGGCGATGTCGGTTGTCGGTGCCGGGCGTCCCCACTCGCGACCTCCTTCCCGGTGACTTCGCTCTGGTTCCGCACGGCCGCGGGCACGTGCTCGCCAGCGATGACGACGCAGCAGTGAGTGCGCCTGTTGTCTACGACCTTCCGCACGACTACGTCAGCGATCGATACGCGGTCATCCGAAGCGGCAGCGGGGAAGCGAGCGCGACGCTCATGTGCGGCGCAGTGCGACTGGATCATCCGGCGGCGCAGCAACTCATCGGTGTGTTGCCTGCGCTCGTCGTCATCGATGCGGATTCGGGCCCGCGGCAGTCTCGGATGCACTCGCTCTTGGCCATGGTCGCCGACGAGGCGACCTCGCTGGAGCCTGGGGGAGAAGCGGTCATCACCAGGCTGTCCGACGTGCTGGTGATCCAGGCTCTGCGGTCGTGGATGGCGGACGACGAGCGGGCACGGTCCGGATGGCTCGGCGCACTCGCGGATTCTCAGGTCGGCGCGGCGCTCGCCCTCATTCATCGAAACCCCGACGCGCAGTGGACGGTTGCCGCACTGGCTGCCGAGGTGAAGATGTCTCGTTCGGCGTTCTCTGCCCGATTCACCGAGTTGGTCGGTGAATCGGTGATGCGCTACCTCTCGATGTGGCGGATGCAGATCGCCCACGACAGTCTTCGGTCGGGCGATGTCTCGGTAGCCGAATTGGCCCGGCGCAGTGGCTATCTCTCGGAGGCGGCGTTCGGTAAGGCGTTCAAACGCGCGACGGGGGTGTCACCGGGGAGCGTGCGTCGTCGTCAGGAGGTCTCGCTGACGGCAGGGTGAGCGACGGGCTGCAGGTCAGCCGAGCAGATGGCGGAGGTAGCTGTTCGGATCGTCGAGGTATCGACGCCAGTGCTGCACCAATTCGAGTTCGTCCCAGGTGCTTCGGCGAAGACCGTGTTCGCCCACTTCCACGATGTCCGCGCCCGGTGTCGAGGCCAGGATCGGAGAGTGCGTGGCACAGACGATCTGTGCCCCCTCGTCGCCCAGTTCGGACATCAGCGCGACGAGCTGCAGGCTTGCGGTGAACGACAGAGCCGACTCGGGCTCGTCCAGGACATAGAAGCCGGGTTCGGCCAACATCGCACCGAACATGGCGAGGAAGCCTTCGCCGTGACTCATCTCGGCTGTGTTCTCTTCCCAGAAACCCGGCATACCACCGAGGTTTTCGGCCATGTCGAATGCGGTTTCGGCGCGGAGGAAGAAGCCGCGTTTCTGCAGTCGTGGGCCACGAAGCATTCGAGAACCCCGCGGTGTGGTTTCCAGCTCGAGCACCTCGCCGAGGGCGCTGGTCACCTCGTCGAGTCGACGCGACTGCTGCGCCGCCCGCCCGCCGCGGGCATCGATTCCGAAACCCTCGGCGATCGCCTCGACAAGGGTCGATTTACCGGAACCGTTGTCGCCGACCAGAATTGTGACCGGCGCCAGGAATTCGAGTCCGTCGCGAGCGAGGTCGGCGACTGCAGGCACGGTGAAGGGCCAATCCGATCCGACGTCGTCGGCATCGACGTAGGCGCGCTCTACGAACATGATTCAGGCGGTGACCAGGCGGTCGACGTAACCGGTCTCGTGAGCGGAGTCCGCGCTGCAGGTGTAGTACACCCACTGAGCGGACTGGTCCGCGGAATCTCCGAAACGGTGGTCGACCTTCTGCGCGCACAATTTGCCCGCGCTGGTGTCATGGCATCGAAGACTGCTGGGTATGTACATGACTCCACTGTAGGCGCGATCGTGGGCGGCCTTGACCGACCACTCGAACGCGTGATGACGATGGGTCGCGCTTCAATGCTCGCTGTGCCCTCAGTGTGACTCGAACCGACATTGGACGGGTTTTGGACCTGCCGTCGTACTGGCTTGCTAGCGTGCCGATTTCTTCACGCAACTCAGCGGACTGGGCTCCTCGTGTAGAGATTAGGTGTCTCCGGGAATACTCGTCAGCAAGTATCGCGCCCGCGGATCCGGTGCGGACCTGTGTTGCCGGTACGCAGGTGTTGGCGTAACCGGACGAGTCGAACGCTCTGCTGTGGTGCCGTTGGCGAGACTGGAACTGACAATGGCTGGGTTATGAAATGCACGGACAGTAATCGTGCGTGCGTGCTTGCATCCCTGACCCTCGACCTGTACCGCTACTGGATCCCAGCCGAGGACGGTGGCGCGGGCAATCGACTACCCGAACCGTCCGTCCCGGTCTCAGTCGATGAACGCTTTCAACGGTCGCACTTGGTGCAGCTTTTTGGCCGACGGTTCAGTAGATTAGAACGGGGGTAGGACTCGTAAAATTCGATCAACCAATTCATGTGCGGCTGATTCGGATTCGGGAATGTTATTCTTTACGCTGACAAAATAGTCGTAGGCGAAGGGGCGGCCATCGTTCACATTGCCCTCAATTGCTGCCAGCAACGCATGGATAAGTTCCCGGTTTCGGGAGTAGGAGCGATTCGCTACGTGGTCTTTGCGGCTTTCGTTACGGAGGCGAAGTTCGATTCTTTCTACCATTTGACCGATCTGGGCGATCTCTTGTTGTTCGGGGTTGCTCGATGAGCCTAGCGTTTGTCGGTTCACCGCGTGAACCACCGGGGTCTCGACTGTGCGCCCAGCGGCCTGTTCGGCTTCGATATCTTTGGTCATCTCAGCTATTTGTGAGCGGGCCGATGCTGCACTATCGAGGTCTTTGTAGTCCAAAAAGACAGTGCGGTATTGCGCGACATCAAACGGGATTTATTCGCCATCTTGCATCAAGTGTATAAAAGGCTTGGCGAATGCGTGCCGAATTGCTAGTTCGTAAAACACGTTTGGGTTATGGCCAGTAAGGTCGGCGATTACAAGATCGGCTTCAATTAACTGGTTGACTATCTGTGTTGTAATGTTGCCAGACTTGTCGATTACGTCGGCCCGTATGGTCTCGTAGCCAAGCGGTTCGAGTGCCACGTCGATAATATGTGTCTTAACTTGATTGCTGCGTTTTCTTATCTCGCTGTTGTTGTCCCCGATGGGGCAGACGATGAAGCAAGTCTTCTTGGGTTGATGGTGCGATGGGTCGTCTACAAATGTGATTGTTGCATCCTGTAAGCCGTCGGCATCCGTTGTGCTATCCACAGTCGTCACTGACTGGCCGCTTGGTCGGAATTGACAACGCTCTCGATGTTCATGAGGGGATCGTACAGACCGACACCCATACACGTAGTACGTATGCCGGCCGATTTGTGAGCGATCTTAGGGTGTGGGGACGAGCGCTATTAGGTCAGGACAAAAGAACACGACGGCCGCGCGCATGAAGGTGTCAGCGGTTGTTATATCTTCAAGAGCTCGGATTGCCGCGATGGGGGATGCTGGCGCGTCGTCGGAAACGAATTGCACCAACTGGTCAAACCACTGTTGCGGCGGAACGTCGCCGTGATTCCTGAAGAAGTCGCAGTAGGTACGCGCATGGCTGCGAAGCCAGTCCTGATCTCGGTCGGTGGTGACCGGCACCGCCATCAGGTGCATTGCGTAGGTGAACTGGGAATCAGCCGGAAGCGGTGACGCTTGCCCTGCGGCGGTTGGCAACAGGTAGGTCAGCGCCGAGCAGTAGATAGTAACGGCAGCTCTGACGAAGTTCGCGGCTGCAGGGTGGTTGTCGAACCCATGCCGATTCACACCTTGGGCATAGATCATGCTTGTCATCGCGGGAACTTTGAGCTGGTCGGCGAGCAGCGCGGAGGGCAAGGCGTCGCACACCGAACGCGCGGTCTGGACGTAGGGCGCGACGTTGGGACTTGCATCGAATCCCAGGCGGGCAAGCATTTGCTGGAACTGCTGATCCTGGCTGAGTCCAAGGGTCGGTGAGCTAGTGGCACTTACGCCTGTAGCGGGTGTGTCAGCGGGCTGCGTAGGTGCCGAGCAACTTGCGACAAGTAGAACGGCGCTGGTGAGAATCGCCATGGCGAGTGTCTTCAATACAAGGGCTCCTGCCCAGTTGGGTTACGCGACAGACGCGTCCAATTCCCGAACTGAGCGAAAGCTACCCCACGGAAGGCGCTGATGAGCTGCATCTCGAAGTCATCATGGCTCTGACCCACCGGGGTAGAACCGGGGTGGGTTGCGCATGATGGCGCAGGCATACCGGCCAGATGGCCGATACCTGCAGTGCTGTGGTGCCCTCGGTGAGACTCGAACTCACACTGGACGGGTTTTGAATCCGTTTCCTCTGCCAATTGGGATACGAGGGCTGGCGTCTTTCAAGCAACGATTGACGAGTTTAGAAGATGCGCTTTCGGGGGCGCGCACCGGTACCCTTCAGATGCTCGACGGCCCCGATGGGCGATGACTGTCAAAGGAGACCGATACAGATGAACGCTCCTGGTGCGCACGGTACTGGCAAGCCCCCGCTTCGTGTGGTGGTGGCAGAGGACGAATCCCTGATTCGATTGGACCTCGTGGAGATGCTCCGCGAAGAGGGCTACGACGTGGTCGGGGAGGCCGCGGACGGTCAGCAGGCGGTGGACTTGGCCGTCGAACTGCGTCCCGATCTGGTCATCATGGACGTCAAGATGCCGCGTCGAGACGGGATAGATGCGGCGTCGGAGATCGCCGAGAAGCGCATCGCCCCCGTCGTCATTCTCACCGCGTTCAGTCAGCGTGAGCTGGTCGAGAAGGCGCGCGACGCCGGAGCGATGGCCTATCTGGTCAAGCCGTTCACCAAAGCAGATCTGATGCCCGCGGTGGAGTTGGCAGCCAGTCGTTTCAGCGAGATCTCTGCACTCGAATCCGAGATAGCCGATCTGCAGGATCGACTGGAAACGCGGAAGTTGATCGAGAAGGCCAAGGGCATTCTGATGGAGTCGCAATCGCTCACAGAACCGCAGGCGTTCAAGTGGATTCAACGCGCAGCGATGGATCGCAGAACGACGATGAAGGCTGTCGCCGAGGTTGTGATCGAGACACTCGGTACTCCTGCGAACAAGCCTGCGGCAGAGGGCTGATCGGCTCGCGAAAGCTACGGCCACGTAAAACTTCGTCTCTCTAGGTCACAGTCAGGTCACGAGCGTCGTTCTAGGCCTTGCGAATCGACTCCGAGCATTAGCGTCTGATCCACACGTGAGCCACATGTAACTCAGGTGCGCTTCAACGACGAGCAATTTCAAGGAGAACCTAGATGGCAATTCGGACCTATGTCCGCACGGCTGCGGTGCTGAGCGTCACCTCGCTCGCACTGTTCGGCTGTTCGTCGAGCGACGACTCCGGCTCGACCGATACCACCAGTGCCAGCGGCGGCACTGCAGCCGCGGAAACGACCGTCTCCACCGACTGCACGCCCGAGCAGGCCACTGCCGGGGCAACCCCCGACACGTCGCCTCTGGTGGTGGGAACCCTTCTCCCCGAGACCGGAACCCTGGCCTTCCTCGGCCCGCCCGAGGTTGCCGGTGTTCAGTTGGCCGTCAACGACGTCAACGGTGCCGGTGGCGTCCTCGATCAGCCCGTCACCCTCATCCCCGGTGACTCCGGCGATACGACGACGGACACCGCCAACACCACGGTCGACCGCCTGCTCGCCGGCGGCGCGAACGTCATCGTCGGTGCAGCATCGTCCTCGGTCTCCCTCAAGGTCATCGACAAGATCGCCAGCGCAGGCGTCGTGGAGTTCTCGCCCGCCAACACCTCGGACCAGTTCGTCTGCTACCCGGACAAGGGACAGTACTTCCGTACCGCTCCCACCGACGTGCTGCAGGCACAGGCACTCTCGCAGCTGATCGCCGAGGACGGCGCGCAGCGCGTATCCATCCTCGCGCTCAACGATCCCTACGGCACGGGTCTGGCCAAGAACACCGCGGACAACCTCGAAGAGGCAGGCATCGCGGCAGACCAGATTCAGACCACCATCTACGACCCGAACGCACAGTCGTTCAACGCCGAGGTCGACGGCGTGAAGAACTTCAACCCGGATGCCGTTGCCATCATCGGCTTCGAGGAGTCCGCGAAGATCATCACCCGTATGCACGAGATCGGCATCGGACCGTCCGACGGCACGGCAGTGTTCGGCGTCGACGGCAACATGGGTAATGCGCTCGGTGAGTCTGTGGCAGCAGGTCTGCTGGACACCATGCGCGGAACCACCCCGTTGACCGATGTCGGAACGGCCTTCCAGGACCGCCTCAAGGGAGTCGACCCGGCGCTGGTGGACTTCAACTACGCCGGTGAGTCCTACGACGCAGTGGTCATCTCGGCACTCGCGGCCGAGCAGGCGAAGTCGACGGCAGGCACCGATATCGCTGCCAACATCAACAGCATCACCAAGGACGGCACCAAGTGCACCAGCTACGCCGAGTGCCTTCCGCTCGTCAAGGCCGGAACGGATATCGACTACGACGGAATCACGGGCGCGCTGAACTTCAGTGATGCAGGTGAGCCCGCCACCGGTTCCTACGGCAACCTGGTCTTCGGGCCGGACAACAAGCTGACGACGGACGGATACATCGTCGTCGGTGAGTGATCTGTAACCGACACACAGGCACTGGGCCCGAGTCCTCGATCAGGACTCGGGCCCAGTGTTGTGTGTACCGGTCGATGCGGGTGCACAGACGAAGCCCCGGTTCGACATCGAGTCGAACCGGAGCTTCGTCGTCGACGAAGAAGATCTACGTCTTCTTCTCCTTGCTTCCGGCCAGTGTGCCGAGGTACAGCTCGATCACCTTCGGGTCGTTCATCAACGCAGGACCGGTATCGGTGTACGCGTTGCGGCCCTGATCGAGAACGTAGCCGCGGTCGCAGATCTGAAGGCAGCGACGGGCGTTCTGCTCGACCATGATGATCGAGACCCCCGCCGCGTTGATCTTCTTGCAGCGGATGAACACCTCGTCCTGGAACATCGGCGACAGTCCGGCCGACGGTTCGTCGAGCAGCAGTACCGAGGGCTCCATCATCAGTGCGCGTCCCATGGCGACCATCTGTCGTTCGCCACCGGACAGTGCGCCTGCCTTGACCTTCTTGCGCTCTCCGAGCAGGGGGAACAACTCGCTGACGAACTCGAAGCGCTCGCCGAACTTCTTGGGACGCAGATAGATTCCCATTTCGAGGTTCTCCTCGATGGTCAGCGACGGAAACACGTTCTGGGTCTGCGGAACGTATCCGACGCCCTTCGTGACCAGCACGTGCGCCTCGGCAGAGGTGATGTTGTCACCGCGAAGCTTCACGCTGCCCTCGCGGACGGCAACGAGCCCGAAGAGTGTTTTGAGCAATGTCGACTTACCGGCACCGTTGGGCCCGATGATGCCGACGATCTCGCCGTCGTTGAGGAAGAAGTTACATTCGCTGAGGATGTTGACGCCGGGGATGTAACCGGCGACCAATCCATCGGCGCGCAACAGTGCGCCTTCGGCCAGGCGAGCGTGCTCCTCGGGTGTGGCGGCGAATTCGGCCGGCGTCAATGTCTGTTCGCTCATCAGTTGTCCTCCTTGGCCCGGTGCGAGCCGCCCTGGGCGACGTCGGGCGTCACTGGGCTGACGAACTCCGGTTCCGAAAGATCGCCTCCCGCTTCGAGTTCTTCCTTCTCGGCCTGTTTCAGCGCCTCCGCCAGTTCGGCGGTTGCCCCGACCGGATTGCCGTCGGCGTCGAACTCGAGAGCCTGATCGTGGTGGCTGCCGAGGTAGGCGTCGACGACAGCACCGTTGTTGGAGAGTTCCTCCGGCGTGGACTCGGCGATGATGCTGCCCTGAGCCATCACCACCACCCAGTCACTGATGTCGCGGATGACGTCCATGTCGTGTTCGACGAACACCACGGTCATACCGTCGTCGCGCAGCGACTTGATGTGCCCCAGAAGTGATTGCGTCAGAGCAGGATTGACCCCGGCCATCGGCTCGTCGAGCATGACCACCGACGGATCGGTCATCAGCGCACGTGCCATCTCCAGCAGTTTGCGCTGACCGCCCGACAGTGAGCCGGCCAGATCGTCGGCCTTGGCGTCGAGCTTGAAGCGCCCCAGCAGTTCGTAGGCGCGTTCGGTGATCTGACGTTCCTGGGCCTTCCACGTCCACGGCATGAACGTATTGATCATGCGCTCGCCGCGCTGACCTGTTGCGCCCAACCGAACATTGTCCAGCACAGTCAGTTTCGACAATGCTTTGGTCAACTGGAACGTCCGCACCACACCCTTGCGGGCCACCTGGTGCGGGTGCATCCGGCCCAGCTCCTGGCCATCCATCGACCAGGTCCCGGTGTCGGGGCGATCGAATCCGGTGAGCAGGTTGAACAGCGTGGTCTTGCCTGCACCGTTCGGACCGATGAGACCGGTGATGCAGCCGCGCTGGATTTCGAGGTGCGCCACGTCGACGGCTTTGAGGCCGCCGAAGGTGCGCGACACGCCGTCGACCACCATGGTGGCGTCGGGTTTCGGTGCGCCGGGTTCGTTGGGCACACCGGCGAACAGTGACGCGCGTTGATCGCTCGACAACGCCTGGGCAGCGCGTGATTCGAGTGTGCTGGCTTTCTTGCTCGGTGCAGCCGTTGCAGCAGCATCCTTGCTTAGGTCAGGCATTGAGTTGAACCTCTCGCTTGTTGCCGAGAATGCCCTGAGGTCTGAACACCATCAACACGGCGATCAGGATTCCCAGGAGCACGAATCGCGTGGCACCGACCTGGGCGCCGGTGAGGTTGAGCACCGGGTCGTCGCCGGAGATCAATTGCCGCAGGATCGCATCGGGAATGGACAGCAGGAACCAGAAGAGCATCGCGCCCAGTACGGGGCCGAACACTGTTGCCGCCCCACCGAGAATCAGTGCGCCGAAGGCGAAGAACGTCTGCGCCGTCGAGTAGAAATCGGGGTTGATGGACTGAGTCTGCAGTGCGTTGAACACACCGCCCATACCGCCGATGACACCGCCGAGAACCAACGCCTGCATCTTGTAGACGAAGACGTTCTTGCCCAGTGAGCGGGCGGCGTCCTCGTCTTCACGGACGGCCTTGAGTACACGTCCCCACGGGCTGTGGGTCAGCAGGTAGATCACTCCGCAGAGGAGCAGCACGAGTGTCCAGCCGACGAGCATGGCCCACAGGTCGTTGCCCAGGAAGCGCACGCCGAGGAAGCTGTACGACTTGCCTCCCTCGAACGGACTCATGCTGGTGAACGGGCCGGCGAAGCCGGTGATGCCGTTGGTCGACTTGGTCACCGAATCCGTTGCGGTCGAACGGAACACCAACCGCAGGATCTCCGAGGCTGCGATGGTGACGATCGCGAGATAGTCGGCTCGCAGGCGCAGAGTCGGAATACCGAGAACAAGAGCGAGCAAGCCTGCCGCGGCGAGACCGACCAGAATACCGAGCCACAGTGGCTGCTCGTAGGTGATCGTGGTGATGCCGACGCCGTAGCCGCCGAGCAACGCGAAGCCGATCTGCCCGAAGTTGAGCAGCCCGGCGTAGCCGAAGTGCAGGTTCAGGCCGATGGCGAGCAGAGCGTAGAAGATGGCCGACGGTCCGACCAGCTGAGCGAGTGAGATCTGAAGTGCGCCGATGATATCCATGTGGTGGTCACCCGATCCTTTGTCGCGAGCCGAGGATGCCCTGTGGTCGGACGACGAGGATGAGAATCAAGACGAGCAACCCTCCGATGTATTTGAGATCGGGATTGATGACCAACGTCGACCACTGGACGAGCAGACCCACGATGACGCAACCGAGGAATGCGCCGTAGGCCGTTCCCAGTCCGCCGAGCGTGATTCCGGCGAACATCAGCAGCAGGAGCTTGAAGCCCATCTCCCACTGGACGCGTCCGCCGAGTTCGGAAAGTCCGAACAGCACGCCGCCGAGTGCGGCCAGGCCGCCACCGAGGCACCAGACGAACGTGACGACACGCTCGACATTGATGCCCGAGGACGCGGCGAGATCACGGTTGTCGGCCACCGCTCGCATGGCCTTACCGATCTTGGTGCGCTGCAACATCAGTGCAACGCCGACCAGGACGACGACGCTGATGATGATGCACGCCAGATTGACGTTGGTGATCGACAGCGGGCCCCAGTCGTTCTCGGTCTGGGCCTGGTAGTCGTCGAAGGGCTCGGAGCGATCCGAGAAGAAGATCAGGATGAGGTAGCGCAATGCGATCGCAAGTCCGATCGTCACCACGAGCTGTGCGATCAGGCCGGTTCGACGCTTGCGCAGTGGTCGCCAGATCAAGGCATTGTTGAGCCATCCGATCGCGACTCCGACGATGATTGCCAGCACCGTGGCCGGAATCAGCTGTATTCCGAGGCTCACGTTGAAGAACCACGCCGCGACGGCTCCGAGCGTGACGAGTTCGCCGTGCGCGAAGTTGGTCAGGCCGGTGGTGCCGAAGATCAGGCTCAGCCCTACCGCCGCCAGTGCGATGACCAGGCCGAAACGGAAACCGTCGACTGTGGTGCGAACGAACTTCTCGTAGAACGGAATGCTGGTGGCAGTTCTGGCTTCACCGAAGGAGAAGATGACGGTGTTGGAACGCCCGGCCTGAACGTCACGCTGGACTTCTGCCTGGACGCTCACCCCGTCGGGAAGCGTTTCCTGGACCACCTGGAATGTGTATGTCCCGGGGGACAATTCGAGAGTCCAGCGGCCGCCGGTTTCACTGGTGGTTCGAGCGACTTCGGTGCCGCTCGCGTCGAGCGCTGCGACATCGACGCCGACGAGTCGCTCGCCGGCGTTGTTGAGAGATCCCGCGACGCTGACGGCGTCTGCGGGCGGTGCCTGCTCGGCACTCGTCCCCGGCGCAGCCGGGGGAGTGGGCGTAGGTTCCTGGGCCAACGCCGGCGCACTGAACAGCAGCGCGGCGATCGAACTCAGAACGGCGAGTAGAAGTGTTCGCTGAAGTAGCCGAACGGCAGATCTTGCGCGCAACCTCGGCGGTTGCACCTTTCTGGTCCATCGAACATTTGGAGCCACGCACGTCCTCCGGACGGTTGTCGTTGAGTCACGGGTTGGGGATTTACTGCAATTGTCGGACTCTATCCGTTGAAACGACGCAAAATCGGCGACTGAGATTTCCGGAAAGTATCGGTTGTGTTTCGCGGTGCACGACGCGCGTCGTGAGGGCGAGCGCGGCGCCCAGCGAGCATCCGGCTACGAGTTGTCGGACCCGCTACCTAGACTGGTCAACCGTGAGCCCAGTAACCGAGAAAAGCGCAGCGCCCGCGGCCGAGACCGATGCGAAAGCAGGCGGGGAGCGACCCACTCTGCTCCTCATCGACGGCCACTCCATGGCGTTTCGCGCGTTCTTCGCGCTGCCTGCGGACAACTTCAAGACCACCAGCGGTCAGTCCACCAATGCCGTGTACGGATTCACCTCGATGCTGATCAATCTGCTGCGAGACGAGAAGCCGACGCACATCGCCGCGGCCTTCGACGTCTCGCGGCAGACCTTCCGTGCCGAGCGGTTCCCCGAGTACAAGGCCAACCGGAGCAAGACCCCCGACGAGTTCGCCGGCCAGGTCGACATCACCAAGGATGTTCTCGGGGCCATGGGCATCCCGGTGATGGCAGAGGCCGGATTCGAGGCGGACGACATCATCGCCACCCTGGTGACGCAGGCGGAGGCGCTCGGCTACCGCGTTCTCGTGGTCACGGGCGACCGCGATGCATTGCAGTTGGTGACCGACAACGTAACGGTGTTGTACCCGCGCAAGGGGGTTTCGGACCTGACCCGGTTCACCCCCGAGGAGGTCGCCGGCAAGTACGGGTTGACGCCGTCGCAGTATCCGGATTTTGCTGCCCTGCGCGGAGATCCGAGTGACAACCTGCCCGGCATTCCCGGTGTGGGCGAGAAGACGGCAACCAAGTGGATCATCGAATACGGTTCGCTCACTGCCCTTGTCGACAACGTGGACAAGGTGAAGGGCAAGGTGGGAGACGCACTGCGCGCCAACCTGGCGAGTGTGGTGCTCAATCGTGAGCTCACCGAAATGGTGCGCGATGTGCCGTTGCCGTACACCCCCGATCAGCTCGAACTTGCCCCGTGGGACCGCGAGAAGATCCACGCGCTGTTCGACGATCTGGAGTTCCGCATTCTTCGGGACCGACTGTTCGAGACGCTCGCGTCGGTCGAGCCCGAAGCCGAGGAAGGCTTCGACGTCCGCGGTGGGATCGTCGCCCCGGGTGAGTTGGCCGAGTGGTTGGAAGAACACGCGTCCGACGGCCGCCGCAGCGGCCTGTCCATTCTCGGTCCGCGCAGGCCCTTCGACAGTGACGCGACTTCCTTGGCCATCGCCGCGGCCGACGGGGAAGGCGCGTTCGTGACGACAACAGCCCTCGACGAATCCGACGAGCGTGCGCTCGCAGCCTGGCTCGCCGATCCGGCGCAACCCAAGGCGCTGCACGAGGCCAAGTGGGCGTTGCACGCGGTGCGGGGGCGTGGCTGGACCCTCGGGGGTTTGACCACCGACACCGCCCTGGCCGCGTATCTCGTTCGGCCCGGTCAGCGTTCGTTCAACCTCGACGACCTGTCGTTGCGCTACCTCAAGCGAGAGCTCCGTGTCGAGGATGCGGGTGAAGGCCAGATGTCGTTGCTCGATGCCGAGGATACCGCTGACGCGGCATTCGCCGAGGGTGAGATCCTCAAAGCGCGGGCCGTCATCGACCTGGCCGAGGCCCTGGACGCCGAGCTCGCTGCCATCGAATCGACCACCTTGCTCTCCGAGATGGAGCTGCCGTTGCTGACGGTCTTGGCCGATGTCGAAGCGACAGGCATCGCCGTCGACAGCGACCACCTGCGTTCGCTGCAGTCCGGTTTCGCCGCGCAGGTCGACGAGGCCGCGAACTCCGCGTACGGCGTGATCGACAAGCAGATCAACCTCGGATCACCGAAGCAGTTGCAGGTGGTGCTGTTCGAGGAACTCGACATGCCCAAGACCAAGAAGACCAAGACCGGCTACACCACCGACGCCGATGCGCTGCAGGGGTTGTTCGAGAAGACCGAGCATCCCTTCCTGAAATTCCTGCTCGATCACCGAGACGCGACACGCATGAAGGTGACGGTCGACGGCCTGCTCAAGTCCGTTGCCGACGACGGACGCATTCACACCACGTTCAACCAGACCGTTGCGGCCACCGGGCGGCTGTCGTCCACCGAACCCAACCTGCAGAACATCCCGGTGCGCAACGAGGCAGGACGCCACATCCGGGACGGCTTCGTCGTCGGGGCGGGTTACGACACCCTGCTCACCGCCGACTACAGCCAGATCGAGATGCGCATCATGGCGCACGTGTCCGGCGACGAGGGTCTGATCGAGGCGTTCAACACGGGTGAGGACCTCCACAGCTTCGTCGGTTCCCGCGCGTTCGGGGTGCCGATCGAGGAGGTCACCCCCGAACTGCGTCGTCGGGTCAAGGCGATGTCCTACGGATTGGCCTACGGGCTCAGCGCATTCGGCCTCGCCGCGCAGCTCAAGATCTCCACCGAGGAGGCGAAGCAGCAGATGGAGGCGTACTTCGCGCGGTTCGGTGGTGTCCGCGACTACCTGCGCAATGCCGTCGAGGAAGCGCGCAAGGTGGGGTACACCTCGACCCTGTACGGCAGGCGCCGGTACCTACCGGATCTCAACAGCGACAACCGCCAGCGTCGAGAGGTAGCCGAGCGCGCTGCACTCAATGCTCCGATCCAGGGCACCGCCGCCGACATCATCAAGGTCGCGATGATCGATGTGCACCGCTCACTCGCCGAGTCGACTCTGAAGTCGCGCATGCTGCTGCAGGTACACGACGAACTGGTGCTCGAGGTCGTCGACTCCGAGCGCGAGGAAGTCGAAGCGCTCGTGCGCAACAAGATGTCGTCGGCGATCGAACTCTCGGTGCCGCTCGAAGTGTCGGTCGGTACCGGCCGAAGCTGGGATGCCGCAGCTCACTGAATCGGGCCGGCTCACTGATCCGACCCGTGGCACAACGAAGGGCCGCTCACCGAACTCGGTGAGCGGCCCCTCGCGTCGTGCTGAGTGCAGAACTACTCCGCTGCGGGAGCCTGCTCGGCGATCTGCTGGCGTACGACGTCCATGTCGAGTGCCTTGATCTGTCCGACGAGGTCTTCGAGCGCCGGTGCAGGCAATGCACCGGGCTGTGCGTAGACGAGAATTCCCTCGCGGAACGCCATGATCGTCGGAATCGACTGGATCTGCGCAGCCAGACCCTGCTCGGCCTCGGTGTCGACCTTGGCGTGCACGACGTCGGGGTGAGCATCCGACGACTTCTCGAATGTCGGGGCGAACTGGCGGCAGGGGCCGCACCAGGATGCCCAGAAATCGACCAACACCACGTCGTTGCTGGTGACGATCTCGTCGAAATTCTGCTGAGTCAAAGTCTGAGTGGCCACGCGGTCCCTTTCGATTGATTGCGCTTCTGGTGTGTCTCAACGCAGGTACTCGCCTGAATCTTCCCGGCCGCGTCGGAGCGCGGCGTGTCAGGCGGGCTGGGGTGCGGCGCGGAACGTCCGGCGGTACGAGTTCGGGGTGGTGCATCGCAATCTCACGAAGTGCTGCCTCAGAGCGGCGGCGTTTCCGAAGCCGACCACCTCGGCGATCGAATCCATCGGCAGATCGGAGTTCTCCAACAATTGCTGAGCCGCCAGCACGCGTTGATCGTTGAGCCACCGCGCGGGCGTCGTTCCGGTTTCGGCCGCGAACCTACGAGCAAAGGTGCGTGCCGACATGTTCACCCGTGCTGCCAGTCGCCCGATCGTCAGCTCGGAGTCGAGATTCTCGGTCATCCAGTCCAGCAGCGGTGCCAATGTCTCGGTGTGCGTGGCGGGCAGGGGACTGGTGACGAACTGAGCCTGGCCACCGTCGCGATGCGGCGGGACGACCATTCTGCGGGCGATCCCGTTGGCCACGACGCTGCCCTGGTACTTGCGCACGATGTGCAGGCACAGGTCGATTCCGGCGGCCGTCCCTGCGCTGGTGAGGACGTTGCCTGCGTCCACGTAGAGGACGTTCGGATCCACCTGAGCCAGCGGGTATTTCGCGGCCAGCGAGGCCGAATGACGCCAATGCGTCGTGCACGGCCGATTGTCGAGCAGCCCTGCCTGGCCCAGCACGAACGCACCGTTGCACAGGCTTGCGACCATGGCACCCCGGTCCACCGCCGCACGGAGTTTGGCCAGCAAGGGCTCGATGGACGAGTTGTATCCGATGCCGCACACATAGCTGCCGTCGTCCGCCGCCTCGGTGCCGCCGGCCGGAATGATGATCAGGTCGGCGCTGTCGAGACTGTCGAGATCGTGTGGCACGTCGATGGTGTAGCCGACGCGGGTGCGGATCGGTTGGGGGACACCCGCGATCAGGGAGAAGTCGTAGGTGGGGAGGCCCTCGTCCGAGCGGTCGAACCCGAACACCTCGCATGCGACGCCGAGCTCGAACTGTTCGGTCAACGGCATCAGCGCAACGACCACTCGTTTCAGCATGCGACGAGTATGGCAGAAATTCGAGGATATGTGGCGTTACTGCCACTCGTGGAGACTCTCCGCAGGTAGGACGCTAGGTGCATGACAATTGTATTGGTAGTTGTGCTGTCGTTCCTGGCCATCGATGCTCTCGTGGTCGCAGGCTTCGCTCCCGACACCCACGCGGAGGTGACACAGTTCGGCGACTTCACCTTCTGACGTTGCGGTCAGCCGATTCGCCACTCGCGTTTGGCCTCGCCGTCCCAGCGACGCAGGGCCACGGCAGAGCCCACCAGGTCCTCGATGCTCGTCGACAACAGTCGTACGGCGGTTCCCGCCTCCTCGGACGTCAATCGCCGGGCCAGTGTCACGTGCGGTGTCCATCGGCCGGGGTCGAGGTGATCGAGCGAGTCTTCGCCCACGGCCGCGTGCATCCTGGCGTGCAGATCGAGCAACTCACTGGTCGGAACGACCAGGCGTGCCAGGGTTATCGCCCGACCGCCGAACACGACGAGCCCGCCGAGGCGCACATCGAACGGATCGAAACGAACGGCTGCGCCGTCGTCCACCGCGACGGGCATCGACGCTGCCACCGCGACAGTGATGTGTGGTCGGTTCGATTCACCTCGGTGCCGATTCTGGCTCGGGAGGCCGGCATCCGACAGCGCCGCCCACTCGCGGCGAACCGCAGCATCGAGGCCGGAGTCGAGTAGAAGTTCTGCGGACTGCACCATGGAGGCCATGATGTCGCAGACGGACGGCCGGAATGCAACGACGCTACGGATCGGGGCGATGACCGGCGACGGGATCGGTCACGAGATCGTGCCCGCCACGATCCGAGTGGTCGACGCGGCGATCGCGGCAGTGGGGGGATCGGCGGTCGAGTGGGTGCACCTCCCGCTCGGTCGCGGTGCCATCGACGAGTACGGCACGCCGATACCCGAGAGCACGTTGCAGGAACTGGGCGAGCTAGAGAGTTGGATTCTGGGGCCACACGACAGTGCCTCGTATCCGGAGCCGTTCCGTCCACAGCTGACCCCAGGCGGACGGATACGGAAGGATTTCGACCTGTTCGCCAACATCAGGCCTGCCAAAGCCCTTGCCGGCGTGCGAGCGATGTCGCCGAACATGGACTTGGTAGTGGTGCGGGAGAACACCGAGGGGTTCTATGCCGATCGCAACATGTTCGTCGGCAGCGGCGAATTCATGCCGACTCCCGACGTGGCACTCGCGGTCGGGGTGTTCACCCGCAGGGCATGCGAACGCATTGCGCGCGAGGCATTCCTGCTCGCAGACAGACGCCGCCGCAAGCTCACCATCGTCCACAAGACCAACGTGCTGTCGATGACGACGGGATTGTTCCGCGATGCGTGCCGCGCCGTGGGCGAGCAGTTCCCGCACGTCGAGGTCACCGAGGAACACGTCGACGCGCTGGCCGCACACCTGGTTCGACGCGGTGAGGACTACGACGTCATCGTGGCCGAGAACATGTTCGGCGACATCCTGTCGGATCTGACGGGAGAGTTGTCCGGCTCGCTCGGTACCGCCCCGTCGATCAATTCCTCGCAATCACAGGCCATGGCGCAGGCGTCACACGGTTCCGCCCCGGACATCGCCGGCAAGAATCGCGCCAACCCGACTGCGCTGTTCCTGTCGGCCGCGATGCTGCTCGAGTGGCTCGCCGATCGGCACGGGAACGACCGGCTCGCCGCAGCTGCCGGGCGGATCCGACACTCGGTCGACGACACCGTCGAATCCGGCGTGGCGACAGCAGACCTCGGTGGGCAGGCGTCGACTGGCGCATTCACCGAGACCGTCGAGGCACGGCTGCACCGCCGCTGATCGACGGCGGACTCAGCGCGGCTTTCGACTGCTGAAGATCGCGGTGCCGGGAAAGAGTTGCCCACGCAGCGGGCTCCACTGCCCCCACTCTCGGTCCAGCCACTCCGGCCAGTCCGGCTCGACGATGTCTCGCACCTCGAGGCCGGCGGCGACCAGTTCGCGTACTCGGTCACCGATCGTGCGGTGATGCTCCACGTAGTTCGGGGTCCCGTCGGCGTCGTATTCGACGTAGGGGGTTCGATCGAAGTACGGAATCGTCGCGGTCAGGCCGCCGACCCCCGGATCGTCGGGGAACACCCAGCGCATCGGGTGATTGACGGCGAACACCCAGATGCCGCCCGGTCGGAGCACTCGCGCGACCTCCTTCATGACGTTGGCGGAGTCCGCGACGAACGGAACTGCGCCGAAGGCCGAGCAGACGATGTCGAATCGTTCGTCGCCGAACGGCAACGATTCGGCACTGGCCTGGACCAGCGGAACCGTCGAACCCCCCGCGGCCATGGCGTCGACGCCTCGTTGCAACATGCCCATCGAGATGTCGAGACCGATCGCGCGAGCACCCTGAGCGCCGAGCCAGCGAGCGCACGGTGCACTGCCGCATCCCACTTCGAGGACGTCCTTGTCTGCCACGTCGCCCAACAAGTGCACATCGCCCTCGTGTAGTCCCTCGGGGCACCAGACGAATTCGCCGGTGTCGGTCGACACACCGAGAAACGCGCCGTGCGTACGGTGGTAGTTGTCGGCGTCGGAGTCCCACCAGAGTCTGCTGGCGCGGTCGCTCGCGGCCGAATCGACACGGCCGCGGCCGGGAGTGGACGATGGCTCAGGAAGATCGCTCACACGCCGACTCTAACCGGGTTTGTGCTGGTACTGCGGCATCGCGTACCCTGATCACCGCGAGTGTGTTCATGCTGCGCTCAGGTCGGGTCCGCCCGTCCTCGGCGTTCGCGGAGTCGGCAGGAATATCGCCGTCGACACTCGTGCTGCACATGTTCTACAAGTCCGACCGAACATCCATCAACCGATACCCAACCCGTCCGGAGCAACTCAACACATGCCCTCAACCACAACCTCACCGCAGGTGGCCGTAAACGATATCGGCTCCGCAGAGGATTTTCTCGCAGCCATCGACGCGACGATCAAGTACTTCAACGATGGTGACATCGTCGAAGGCACCATCGTCAAGGTCGATCGCGACGAGGTTCTACTCGACATCGGTTACAAGACCGAAGGCGTCATCCCTTCTCGCGAGCTCTCCATCAAGCACGACGTCGACCCCAACGAGGTCGTCTCCGTGGGAGATGAGATCGAAGCACTCGTCCTCACCAAGGAGGACAAGGAAGGCCGCCTGATCCTGTCCAAGAAGCGAGCTCAGTACGAGCGCGCTTGGGGCACGATCGAGGAGCTCAAGGAGAAGGACGAGGCCGTCAAGGGCACCGTCATCGAGGTCGTCAAGGGTGGACTCATCCTGGACATCGGTCTCCGCGGCTTCCTGCCTGCCTCGCTCGTCGAGATGCGTCGCGTCCGCGACCTCCAGCCGTACGTCGGCAAGGAGATCGAGGCCAAGATCATCGAGCTCGACAAGAACCGCAACAACGTGGTCCTGTCGCGCCGCGCATGGCTCGAGCAGACCCAGTCCGAGGTCCGCAGCGAGTTCCTGCATCAGCTCCAGAAGGGCCAGGTCCGCAAGGGCGTCGTGTCCTCCATCGTCAACTTCGGTGCCTTCGTGGACCTGGGTGGCGTCGACGGCCTCGTGCACGTCTCCGAGCTGTCCTGGAAGCACATCGATCACCCGTCCGAGGTTGTCGAGGTCGGCACCGAGGTCACCGTCGAGGTTCTCGACGTCGACCTGGACCGCGAGCGTGTGTCGCTGTCGCTCAAGGCAACTCAGGAAGATCCGTGGCGCCAGTTCGCTCGGACCCACGCGATCGGCCAGATCGTGCCCGGAAAGGTCACCAAGCTGGTTCCCTTCGGTGCGTTCGTTCGCGTCGAAGAGGGCATCGAGGGCCTCGTGCACATCTCCGAGCTGGCCGAGCGCCACGTGGAGGTTCCGGACCAGGTCGTGGGTGTCGGCGACGACGCGCTCGTCAAGGTCATCGACATCGATCTCGAGCGTCGCCGGATTTCGTTGAGCCTCAAGCAGGCCAACGAGGACTACGCAGAAGAGTTCGATCCGTCCAAGTACGGCATGGCCGACTCGTACGACGAGGGTGGCAACTACATCTTCCCCGAGGGCTTCGACTCCGAGACCAACGAATGGCTCGAAGGTTACGAGAAGCAGCGTGAAGAGTGGGAAGGTCGCTACGCCGAGGCCGAGCGTCGCCACAAGATGCACACCGCTCAGATGGAGAAGACGGCCAAGGACGAAGCTGCCGAAGCCGCCAACACCAACTACTCCTCCGAGTCGGGTCAGGCCCCCGCCGATGCAGAAGGCGATGCTCCCGCAGCATCGGCTCCGGCCTCGACCGGTGGATCGCTGGCCAGCGATGCGCAGCTTGCTGCACTTCGCGAGAAGCTGTCCGGCAACGCCTGATAGAAGTTGTCCACCCGTGAGGGTGTGACCGCAGCCCCGGTTCTCTTCATGAGAGCCGGGGCTTTCTCGTTCGAAAGCAGTCGGGCGGACATGTTCTGCTTGCGAGACGACAATGGACCCGGTTCCGATGAACCGGGCCCATGTGTGAGGGGGAAGTGCGAACTACGCGGCGGTGGCTGGACTCCACTGACCGACGCTCTCCGTACGCTTGCGCATGCTGGCAAAGCTGTGGCGGGCGGGGGTCAGGAGGTTGGTGAACCAGTTACGCCGGTGGTCGGCCAACGCCGAGGCAACTTCCGGAATGAGAACGCAATGTACGCCTGCATCCATGCCAAGGCGGTGCCGACCCGGTTGGATCTGATTGCTTCGCATGGGTGTCCTTTTCAATAGCTGTGGGTCGGCACATCGAGGTCGCGCTCGTCGAAGATAACCGACAGACCTCCGAAACCGGTGTATTTGGGGCTGGTGTGCTTCGGCGTGTTCGAGTGTCAGACTGGGTGCATGCTGAGACTGGGACTGACCGGTGGAATAGGTGCCGGAAAATCGACCGTTGCCAAGGTGCTGACCGAGCTGGGTGGAGTTCTCGTCGACTCCGATGTGCTCGCCCGTGAAGTCGTGGAACCGGGAACGCTTGGCCTGCAACAACTGACGGATACGTTCGGGGCCGACATTCTCTTACCGGACGGTTCGTTGGACCGTCCGGCGTTGGCGGCCGTGGCATTCGGGAACGAGGAATCCCGGAAGAAGCTCAACGGCATCGTCCACCCGTTGGTCGGTCAGCGTACTGCCGAGATCATCGACGGTGCGTCCTCGGATGCCATTGTGGTGCAAGATATTCCGCTCCTCGTCGAAGGCTCGATGGGTCCGTTCTTCCACCTGGTCGTGGTCGTCTGGGTCGATGCCGAAGAGCGCGTACGCCGACTCACCGGGCAACGAAACATGCCCGAGGCCGACGCCCGCGCACGCATCGCCGCGCAGGCAACCGATGACGCACGCCGAGCCGCAGCAGACGTCTGGATCGACAACACCGGTGCGCCGGGCAGCGTCGACGAGCAGGTTCGACTCCTGTGGAACGAGCGCCTGATTCCCTTCGAGCGCAACATCAGAGAGGGCATCGTCGCCCGCACGCATCCGGAACAGGTGACGGCAGACCCGGCATGGGAGTTGCAGGCCCGCCGGATCATCGGCCGCCTGGCTCTCGCCTGTGCGGACGAAGCCGTCCGGATCGACCACGTGGGGTCCACCGCAGTGCCCGGCCTGGACGCCAAGGACGTCATCGACATTCAGATCACGGTGCGTTCTCTCGACGACGCGGATGCGGTCGGTGATCGGTTACGTCTTGCCGGGTTCCCCGGAGTCGAGACCAGTAACTTCGACGACCCCAAGCCTGCATACGGAATGGGCGGTGAGGCAGATCCTGCGGTGTGGGGCAAACGCTTTCACGGCAACGCGGACCCCGGACGTCCGGCCAACGTGCACATTCGGGTCGACGGTTGGCCGAACCAGACTTTCGCCCTGTTGTTCCGCGACTGGCTGCGCGAAGACTCGTCTGTTGCGACCGAGTACTCGGGGATCAAGCGACGTGCCTCCGAGGTGGCCGCAGGGATCAAGGATTACCGTGCGGCGATCGAAGCGTACGAGAACGCCAAGGCACCGTGGTTCGACGTGGCCTACCGTCGGGCGTGGCAGTGGGCTGAGCAGACGAACTGGACTGCCTGACGCAGAGCTGCGCGCATCAGGTCGGCTTACCGTTCCACTCGGTCGGCATCCCGACGGATGCGAGCCACGCGTTCAGGTCGTAGTCGTGCCGCGTCAGTCCTTCGATGGCGGTGATCGATCTGGCCAGCGCGAGCTCGGCCGTCGGGGTGTCGAGGTGTTGCGCCACCCGAGCGTCGAACAACTCGTCGACGTCCAACAGGTCGTAATCGCGGCCGGTACGGACACTGAGGTCGAGATAGTGGTCGACGGATGTCCATCGGGTGGAGCCGGCGGTGTACTCGCCGATGTCGACGTAGTAGTCCTGATCCCTCGCGTGAGCCGGCAGGTAATGGAACACCGAGGCGCGGAGCCCGAGAGCGGGCAGTAGCCAGGACTCGAGGTAGTCGAAGTGGGCATGGTCCGAGGGTCGGGCCATGTACAACCCCCACGGCTCGACGCGGTATTCGTCGACGACACGGACGAACCCCTTGGGATCCACGTTTGTCTTGGCGACGAGGTCGAACGTCTCGTGCTTGGGGGCATGAACGACGGCGTGCGCACCGGCTGACGTGTGAGCGACCATGCCTGTAGAAGCTACCGGGAACCGACGTCCTGGGTCTGCCCGACGGAACTTGTCGGTGGTCGCGTCTACGCTTGTGTAATGGCGTTTGCATCCGAACATCCCGTTGTCGCGCACTCCGAACACCGTCCGGTGGGCGCGATCGAGCGCACCGGACCGGCGTTCGAGGTCGTCAGCGAACACGTGCCGGCCGGTGATCAGCCGACCGCCATCGCCGAGCTCGAACGGCGGATCAAGGCGGACGAGAAGGACGTCGTGCTTCTCGGTGCCACGGGTACCGGTAAATCGGCCACCACGGCCTGGCTCATCGAGAAGCTGCAGCGCCCCACCCTGGTGATGGCACCGAACAAGACTCTGGCTGCGCAGTTGGCGAACGAGCTGCGAGACATGTTGCCCAACAATGCAGTCGAGTACTTCGTGTCGTACTACGACTACTACCAGCCCGAGGCGTACATCGCGCAGACCGACACCTATATCGAGAAGGACTCGTCCATCAACGACGACGTCGAGCGGCTACGGCACTCGGCCACGGCATCTCTGCTCTCGCGGCGTGATGTGGTCGTGGTGGCCTCGGTGTCGTGCATCTACGGCCTCGGCACGCCTCAGTCGTACGTCGACCGGTCGATCGAGCTGGAGGTCAATGTCGAAGTTCAGCGTGATGCACTGCTCAGGCTGCTGGTGGACGTGCAGTACACCCGCAACGACATGGCTTTCACCCGTGGATCGTTCCGGGTGCGCGGCGATACCGTCGAGATCATTCCGTCCTACGAGGAACTGGCGATCCGCATCGAGTTCTTCGGCGACGAGATCGAAGCGCTCTACTACCTGCATCCGCTGACCGGGGACATCGTCCGACAGGTCGATTCGGTACGCATCTTCCCGGCCACTCACTACGTTGCCGGGCCCGAGCGCATGGAACGAGCCGTCAAGGACATCGAAGCCGAACTCGAAGCCCGTCTGGCGGAGCTGGAGGGCAAGGGGAAGCTGCTCGAGGCGCAACGGTTGCGGATGCGGACGCAATACGACCTGGAGATGATCAAACAGGTCGGGTTCTGCTCGGGAATCGAGAACTACTCGCGACACATCGACGGACGAGGGGCCGGCACCGCACCGGCAACGTTGATCGACTACTTCCCCGAGGACTTCTTGCTCGTGATCGACGAGTCGCACGTGACCGTGCCGCAGATCGGTGCGATGTACGAGGGTGACATGTCGCGCAAGCGAAACCTGGTCGATTTCGGGTTCCGCCTCCCGTCGGCGACCGACAACCGCCCGTTGACGTGGGAAGAGTTCACGAAGCGGATCGGTCAGACGGTCTACCTCTCTGCCACCCCGGGAAAGTACGAGCTGGGTCAGACCGGGGGCGAATTCGTCGAGCAGGTCATCAGGCCCACCGGACTTGTCGATCCCCAGGTGGTCATCAAGCCGACCAAGGGGCAGATCGACGATCTGGTGCACCAGATCCGGGAGCGCGCGGAGAAGGACGAGCGCGTGTTGGTGACCACTCTGACCAAGAAGATGTCGGAGGATCTCACCGACTACCTTCTCGAACTGGGCATTCGCGTGCGTTACCTGCACTCCGACATCGACACGCTGCGGCGAGTCGAGCTACTTCGACAACTTCGACTCGGCGAGTACGACGTATTGGTCGGCATCAACCTGCTGCGCGAGGGCCTCGACCTACCGGAAGTGTCGCTCGTCGCGATTCTCGATGCCGACAAGGAAGGCTTCCTCCGAAGCGGCACGAGCCTCATCCAGACCATCGGTCGTGCCGCCCGAAATGTGTCCGGCGAAGTGCACATGTACGCCGACAAGATGACGGACTCGATGACCTATGCGATCGAGGAAACAGAACGTCGGCGCGAGAAGCAGATCGCGTACAACAAGGAGCGGGGTGTCGATCCGCAGCCGCTGCGCAAGAAGATTGCTGACATTCTCGATCAGGTCTATCAGGAAGCCGAGGACACCGACAACGTCGTCGAGATCGGCGGGTCCGGTCGCAACGCCAGCCGCGGGCGACGCGCGCAGGGCGAAGCAGGACGGTCGGTCAGCTCCGGGGTATACGAAGGGCAGGACGTCTCGTCGATGCCGCGCGCAGAACTGGCCGATCTGATCAAGAACATGACCGACCAGATGATGAACGCTGCCCGGGAGTTGAAGTTCGAGCTCGCGGGACGCTTACGAGACGAAATTCAGGATCTGAAGAAGGAACTGCGCGGGATGGATGCGGCCGGGCTCAAATAGGGCAGGCTGGAGACGCGAGTGGAGCCTGCGGAATGAGCCGAAATGGTTCGGATACGGTTCAGCGATGGACGCAACCACCGCCGGCCGCACCTCTCGCGCGCTCGAACTGATTCACTCGATGACCTATTTCCTTCCGGAGACACAGGATGCTCTGGTCGCGGCGGGATTGCCGCCGCGGGCCTGCTATTTCGCGGGTCGGGCAGCGCCTTTGGGACGGGTCGGCGCAGGTGTCGTCACCGCCACGTTCTACAACTTCAACCGTGAACTGGTGGCACCGCTCATCCCGGCCGCCTGGGACATCGCGTCACCCGACGAGATCATGGCCATCCGGTACGAGACTCTCGACGCTGCCTTCGGCCGACTGCTCGGCCCCGAGGTTCTGACGTCCGCGGACATGGCCGAGGCGGCCGACCTGGCATCGATCGCAGCCCGTGGAATCCCCGGCGACGACGGTCGACCCCTGTACGCCGCATACTCCGAGCTCGACTGGCCCACTGCGCCGCATCTGGTGCTGTGGCATGCCCTGACCCTGATCCGCGAATACCGCGGCGACGGTCACATTGCGGCGCTGCAGACGGCGGGCCTGAGCGGGCTCGAAGCGCTGATCACCCACACCGCCACCGGCTACGGCTTCGAGAAGGAGTTCGCGCGTAAGCGTCGCGGATGGTCGACCGAGCAGTGGGATGGCGCGGTCGCATCTTTGGCCGACCGAGAACTGCTCTCGTCCGATGGTGCCCTGACTCAGGACGGCAAAGATCTCCGCACGTTGGTCGAGGACATCACCAACGACCTCGCTGTTGCGCCGTGGGCCGCCCTCGGCGAGGACGGTGCCGCTCGGCTGGTCTCGCTCGCGACGCCGTGGCGTGAGTCGATCGTCGGTCAGGGCGTCATTCCCGACGGCGTCTTCGGACCGGCGATCAAGAAGAATTAGGCCGCCTCAGCTGGTGATGTCCTTGGTCGCGAAACGCCGCCACGCGATCAACCCGAACACGGCCGCGTACGTGATGGCCGAGAACGATCCCACCACCATGTCGTTCCAGTCGATACTCGTTCCGAAAGCGTCGATCCACGAATTGGCGTAGTGCCCGGGCAGGTAGTTGCGAAGTGACCCCAGTGCGGTGATCTGATCGAGAATCTGCATCAGAATCGACGTCATCACCGCGCCGCCGACGGCCCCGAGCGGGGCGTCGGTGAGCACTGACAGCAGCATCGCCAGGCCGGCCACCCACAGCAGGTTGATGCCTATGTACGCGACTGCGATCAGTAGCCGCACCAGTGAGGTTCCGTACGACAGACCCTCACCCAGTGGGGTGATGAGCGACTCTGCGCCGTACATCACGGTGCCGATCAACAGCGAAACGCCGACAAGCACGACGATCGCCGCACTCGACAACGTGGCCGACACCAATGCCTTCTGCGTCAGCAGTCGACTCCGAGGTACCGGGATGGCCAGGAGGTACCGCAGACTCGACCACGAGGCCTCGCTCGCCACCGAGTCGCCGAAGAACAGCGCCACCACGACGATCAGTAGGAACCCCACCGACATGAACAGAGCGAAGACCGTGAAGTTCATGCCTCCGCGAGTTCCGAGTTCGATCAGTCCACCGGCGTCCGAGTCGGCACTCGAGCTGCCGACGGTGAAGGCGATCGCAAGAATCACCGGGAGCAGGGCAAGAAATCCGATGGCCAACTGAGTGCGACGGCGTCCCAGCTGCCTGCGCAACTCGGTACGGAAGGGCAAGGTACTGCCGCCGGTGTAACCGGCAGCGCGCCCGTCTGCGTGTGCGGTGCTCATGAGCGATCCTTGCTGGTGTCGGACCTGGGGGTGTCTCGGTGGACCAGGTCGAGGAACACATCCTCGAGGCGGGTCGATTGGGAGAATCCGCGCACCGAGACGCCCGCGGTGACGAGTTCTCGGATGACTACGGCGGAGTCGGCGTCGGTCAGGTCGACGGTCACCGTTCCGTCGTCGACGATCACCGCGCCGTCGTGGCCGGAGGCACCCAGCACCGACCGCGCGCGGGTGGCGTCGTCGACCCTGATCTCCGTTTGTCCGCCCGCTGCGGTCAATTCGCGGACCGTTCCGGAACTGATCACCGATCCGCGATTCATGACGACCACATGGGTACAGGTCTGTTCGACCTCGGCGAGTAGATGGCTCGACACCAACACCGTTCGACCGGTCTTCGCGTAGTTGATCAGCACGTCGCGCATCGTCCTGATCTGCGGTGGATCGAGTCCGTTGGTCGGCTCGTCCAGGACCATCAGATCCGGCAGCCCCAGCATGGCCTGGGCGATGGCCAGCCGCTGCCGCATGCCCTGGCTGTACGACTTGACCTTGCGTTCGATTGCGGTGCCGAGGTCGGCGATCTCCAGTGCCTCTTCCAGGTGGGCGTCCTCGATCGGCCGCCCGGTTGCCTCCCAGTACAACCGTAGGTTCTGAGTTCCGGTCAGGTGGGGAAGAAATCCTGATCCCTCGACGAACGAGCCGAGTCTGGACAGCACCGGCGCGCCCGGCGTCACCTTGTGGCCGAAGACGCGGATGTCACCGCCGGTGGGAGTGATCAGGCCCATCAGCATCCGCAGGGTGGTGGTCTTTCCGGCACCGTTGGGCCCGAGGAGACCCAGAACCTGGCCCTGCTTCACCTCGAAGCTCACGCCGTCGACCGCGCGGAAGCCGTTCGAGTACGTCTTGGCCAGATCGGTGATCACCAGCGGAGTGTCGATCAGACTCTCGTCCACTTCGGCGACCGCGCGGCGTCTGGTCCGCACGACTCCGGCCACGATCGCACCAGCGACCGCGAGCAGGACGACCCCGATGCCGATCAGCGGTGCCACCGGAACGGTGCTGTTGGCGCTCTCCTCTGCAGGGACTGTGGGCAACGCAATGGTGTTGTCGGTCATGGCCACGCTGAACTGGGCCGGTTCGAGCGGAACGGCGTAGGCCTGATCCGTGGTGGAAACGCTCAGTTCGAGGTGATGACCCTGCTGGACGGTGTAGCTGATGCCAGGCAGCGCGACGGTGACATCGACGGGATCGATGCCCTCGGTGTCGGGGAGGCGGATCGCCGAGACCGCGCCGCCTGGAAGCGTTCTGGTGCCGTTCGGCGCAACGTCGTAGAGCTTCGCGAACAGAACGGCTTGACCCGGTGAGGCCAGTGACGCCACTCGCAGGTTCACTCGAGGTACACCGGTGATCGTCACGGACGAATCGACGGGATCGCTTGTGAACGTCGCCGACTGGCCCGGCAAGTCCGCGGTCAGGGCTGCTCCGGCCCCGGTCGATCCGAGAGTCGAGAGCACCGAGCCCAAACCGGGTACCGACGAGATCGCCGACGGCGACGCTCCGGGCGGACGAATGATCGACTGGTTCTCCGCCTTGGGAGTGAAAGTGACGGATTCGGTCCGGGTGGCGTCGGAGTCGGCCGCCAGTCCCGGGTAGTCGGGAGCGGTCATCCGGCGGTTGCGGTCGCCGCCGCGCTCGTCGGCTGCCCGCTGAGTGGAGTAGACGAACGGCTGGCCACCGGTGGCAGTGTCGTTGTCACGCAACGTCGTGTCGAAGAAGTCGGCGATGGCCCGATCGCTCGTGCCGTCCGTTCCGCCGGCGTCGTGGCCGCCGTCGAACCATCGCACGGTGACGTTCCCACCGGCCGCCGCGATCTGACGCGCCGTCGCGTCGGCCTGATCCAGGCCGAACAATGTGTCCTGGGTGCCCTGCACCAGCAGAGTCGGTGCGGTGATGTTCGACGCCACCGCGACGGGTGAGTGTGCGGTCAGCAGATCGAGGAGCTGTTGGCTGGGGATCCCCGTCACCGCGGATTGGGCGTAGGCGTCGCAGAACTCGGGAGAAAACCTGCCGCACGCAGACGCGCCCTCGCCGGTCCCCGATGTTTCGGTCCCTGCATCACCGCTGTCATCGCCGTCGCTGGGCGGCGTGCTCGCTGCGCCCGCTCCGAAGAACACACCGGCCCAGCCGCGCTTGAGCACGCCGGGTCCGCCGTACTCCGCCGCGGCGGGAGTGACCGTGTCGCCGAGGGCTTCTCGGCCCTCGGTCGAGGTGACGCCGTAGTTGGGGAACAGGGCCTGACCCAGGTCGTTCCAGGTGATCGCGGCGGCGATGGAATCGATGCGGGGGTCGGTGCCGCCTGCACTCAGTGCCAGTGCGCCGCCGTACGAACCACCGGCGACTCCTATGTGAGGGTCGCCGGGAGCGTCGAGTTCCACTTCCGGTTGTTCGGCGAGCCAGTCGATGAGTCCGCGAGCGTCGGCGACTTCGCGATCGGGGTCGTTGATCGAGATCGAACCCGTGCTGTCGCCGAACCCGCGTGCGCTGTAGGCGAGGACGGTGTACCCGCGAGCCGCGAGGTCACGTGCCTCACCGTCGACCGAGTCCTTGCTGCCGCCGAAACCGTGGGCGAGGAGCACCGTCGGCGCGGGTGTGACAGCCGGGGCGTAGAGCCGCGCGTCGATGTCGACGGTGCCCGTCGACTCGGGGCTGTCCGGTAGCGTGATGCGCGCATCACGAGTGGATGTGTCGGCGCTCGAATCCTGGGGGAGGAGTACGAATGCGAGAGCGGCTGCCGCTAGAACTGCAATCACAGCGGCGCCGACAGTCATGGCCCGTCTCGACAGTGGCGGGCGGGGAATCGGCATGCAAACCAATGTATGTGAGTGGCGCGGATCGTGTTGTTCCCCAAGTTCACGTGCCGATCGGCCGGTTCCGGCTAATGTCAGCGAATCAGTCTCCGGACCACGTCATTCGGTCCTGTGACTTGCACCAATCGAGATCGACCAGAAGTGTCACATCTGTGTGTGACCGACAAATGGAGGAATGAATGAGCGCCTACCGCACCGTCGTCGTCGGGACCGATGGCTCCGAATCGTCACTGCGGGCAGTGGAGAAGGCCGCGGCTCTGGCGGGAGACGCCGATGCCACCCTGGTGATCGCCTGCGCGTACTACCCGGCCGATCCCAAGGACACGTCCGCTGCCGCCGACGCACTGCGCGAGGACGCCTACCAGATCACCGGATCGGCACCGACGCGTGAAATTCTGCGCACTGCGCGCGAGCATGCCACCAAGGCCGGTGCGAAGAACATCGAGGAGAAGGCGATCGTAGGCGCTCCCGTCGAGTCGCTGCTGGCACTCGTGGACGAGGTGAAGGGCGATCTGCTCGTCGTCGGCAACCGCGGCCTGAACTCGTTGACCGGGCGCCTGTTGGGTTCGGTTCCGTCGGACGCCGCTCGCAAGTCCACCTGCGATGTCCTGATCGTGCACACCGTCCGCTGATTTCACCCTGCGCACGCCTTACGGCCCGCTCCATCGAATCGACGGAGCGGGCCGTTGGTGTGTGCAGGTCTCTAGGCTTCCGGCTCGAACGGCTGCAGCGCCGAGAGTTCCTTCGGTAGCGGGTCGACGTGCACCACGCCGAGTCGCTGGGTGGCTCGGGTGAGTGCCACGTAGAGGTCGTTCATTCCCTTCGGCGACTCGGCCACGATGGCACTCGGCTCGACGATGAGAACCGAGTCGAACTCGAGCCCTTTCGCGTCCTTGACCGACGACACGGTCACCACGTCCGAAGCCAGATGTCGGAAGTCGGAGACGCGACCGGCTGGAACGAGCACTGCGCTCAGCCCAGGTCGTGGGTGCTCTGCGACCCGCTTCTCCACTGCGGTGAACAGGTCCGCCTCCAGCACTTGCAGCGCCCACGGTGTCACGCCGGTGCTGCGGATGGACCGGGGCTCGGACTGCTCGGGATCGATCGCGGCCAGCACGTCGTGCGCCACCACCATGATCTCCGACGGCGTCCTGTAGTTCACCGTCAGTTCGGTCCGCTTCCAGCGCTGTGCCACATACGGTTCGAGTACCGAACTCCACGAAGACGTTCCGGCGGGATCGCCGGTCTGCGCAGTATCGCCCACCAGGGTCATCCACCGATTCGGTATGCGCCGCATCACCATTCGCCACGCCATGGTCGACAGTTCCTGAGCCTCGTCGACGATCACGTGCCCGTATGTCCAGGTCCGGTCGCCGGCTGCCCGTTCGGCGGTGGTGAGGCGTTGACCCGAATTCTGCCGTCGCGCAAGCTGATCGGCGTCGATCAGGTCGTAGGCCATCAGGATCTCCGGATCGAGTTCGTCCTCGAGGTCCTGTGGTGCCGAACCGGTCAGGATGTCCAGTGCCCCCTGGGCGTCGGCGATCTGGCCGCGCCACTGACGTTGTGCCTGCTCACGTTCGGCCGCATCGTCCACACCGAGCAACTCGGCCAGCTCGTCGAGCAGGGGAGCGTCGGCAGCGGAGAAACCCCGGCCCCGACGAGTCAGCGAGTCGCGCTCTTCCGCATCCAGTTCCGGTGCGGCCGAGGCGATCTTCTCGGGCGAAGCAAACAGGTCGTGGAGAACCTGTTGGGGAGACAGATCCGGCCACAGCTCGTCGACAGCGGCCATGACGTCCTGGTCTTCGCGCATCTCGTCGCGCATGTCCGCGATGTCGTCGGCGCTGAGCAGGCTGGATCCGTCGACCAGGTTCTGGCCCAGCTTCGCTGCCAGTTGGTTGGCCAGTTGATCGATCACCGAGGACACGAACAGTGGCCGAGCGAGGTTGTGCGGTCGCCGCGACGAGCGAGCGCGTCCGCGAGCTCGGGTGACGATCTTGCGGTCGAGCGTGATGTCGTAGGTGTCGAATTTCAGCCGCCTCGGTTGCGCGGGAATTTCCTGCCGGTCGCGTACCGCTCGGGTCAGCACGTCGACCATCGACAGTCTGCCCTTGACCTCGGTGGCCAGGGCCGAATCCTCTCGTTGCGCACGGACTCCCGGGTAGAGGTCGCCGATCGTGGACAACAGCACACCGGTTTCGCCGAGCGAGGGCAGCACCTGTCCGATGTAGTCGAGGAACGTGGCGTTGGGTCCGATGATGAGCACGCCGCTCTTGCCCAGCTGCTGGCGGTAGGTGTAGAGCAGATACGCGGCGCGGTGCAGCGCGACGGCCGTCTTGCCGGTGCCCGGTCCGCCTTGAACGACCAGCACACTGCGATGCTGCGACCGGATGATCGCGTCCTGTTCGCTCTGGATCGTTTCGACGATGTCGTTCATCTGGCCGGTACGCGCAGCATCCAGAGCCGAGAGCAGCGCACCTTCACTTGCGACACCGCCTGCTACGGCAGCATCGCTCGACGATCGAGCCGAGTTCAGATCCAGGAATTCGTCGGCGATCGACGTCACGCGGCGGCCGCGGGTGCGAATGTGCCTGCGCCGCAACACGTTTTCAGGCGCAGCCGGCGTCGCCAGATAGAACGGCCGGGCCATCGGTGCTCGCCAGTCCAGCAGCAGCGTTTCGTAGTCGTTCTTGTCGTCGAGGATTCCGACTCGGCCGATGTAGCGTTCGGGACGATCGTCCACCTTGGGGTCGAGAGAATCCGGATCGAGGTCGATACGTCCGAAGCACAGTCCGTTCTCTGCGGCGTCGTACTTGGCGATGTCCTCGGTGTACATCTGGTTGAACGATTCGCGTTCGCTTCGGGCCTGTGGTGTTCCACCGGTCTCCAACAGCACGGCCCGCAATCGGTTTGCCGCGTATTCGCGCAGCGCGTCGAGCTGCGTGTACAGCCTCGTCAGATGCGCCTGCTCGAGGTCTTCTTCGATCGGTATGTCGGAACCGCTAGATGTGTGGCCGTCGTCCGGCAAAGGGTCTCCTCGGGGATTCGGCCGAGGCGAAGATATCGCCTCGAAATCAGCCAGAGCAGTCTACGCCGCACAACGGCCCTGCCGCAGAACCTCGAGTTCCGGGGCAGGGCCGCTGTGCACGAGCGTGCGCTCGTTCTGTCCGCGAGGACTACTTGGCGTACTGCTGAATCTTCTTGTCCAGATTCTTCTGAGCCTTGGCAACTCGCTTTTCGAGCTTGGCGCGGGCCTGCTCGGTGACCTTCTCGAGCTCCTTGCTCTGCTTCTCGGCGCGCTTGCGAGCGCGCTTGCCGAGTGTCTCCACGCGATCGGACGCCAGATCGGCCCACGTGACTCCGCGCTTCTGAGCCTCGTCGGCGAGGACGGAGCCCTTCTCAGCGGCCAGATCGGCGAGCTTGGATGCCCGCTTCTGCGCGACGTCGGCCAGTTCGACGCGACGATCCGCGGCAACGTCGACGAGCTTCGATCCACGCTTCTGCGCGAGTTCGGCCAGGTCGGTTCCGCGGTGCGCTGCCTTGTCGGCAAGCTTGGATCCGCGCTTCTGGGCCTCGTCGGCCAGGTCGCTGCCACGGTCGGCGGCGAGTTCGGCGAGCTTGGACCCGCGCTTCTGTGCTTCCTCGGCCAGTTCGGAGCCCTTGTCGGCTGCGATATGAGCCCAGCGGCTCAGTGCCGGCTGAGCAACCTCGGCCAGCTCCGAGCCCTTATCGGTAGCGATGTCCGCGAGCTTGGCCAACTTGGGCTGGGCGGCGTCGGCGAACTTGGCCAGCTTCGGCTGGGCAGCCTCGGCGAGATCTGCGCTGCGGCTCGCGGCGACGGCTGCGATTTCCTTGACGCGCTCACCGGTCTCGTGGGTGGAGTGCCCCGGCAGTGCCGAGACGACGGTCTCCTGCGCGCGGCGTGCTGCCCGCTTGCTACGCCATGCCACGGACGGCTTGCCCTCGGTATCGACGGCCGCGATGAGCAGTCCGCCGAGGAGGCTCAGGTTCTTGAAGAAGTGGATGCGCTGCGCAGCCTTGGTCTCCGGGTCGGTCTCGTTCCAGAAGGCGTGACCGGCCAGCGTCGTCGGAACGAGGCTTCCGGCCAGTGCGATCGATGCGATACGTGGTGCCTTGCCGGTCGCCAACAGAATGCCGCCCGCAACCTGAATGCCGCCGTTGATGCGAACCAGCGTCTCCGGGTCCTCGGGCACATTCGCGGTGACCTCGTTCGGCAGCGCGTCCTTGCCCTGCTCGATCAGCGGAGCGGCAACCTTTGCCTTGCCGCTGGGGTTACGGAGTGCGTCGACGCCCCCGGCGATGAAGATCGTAGACATCAACGGACGGGCGATACGGCGGACCAGCATTGACAGCCTCCTGCGTAGTTTCTCGTGTCATCGGCGTTAGGACATCGCACAGCGGTAGGGGAAACCTACCGGGGTGCGTCCTTTTGTCACACTATTCATACCCCGTGTTCGACGGTCTCAAGCGCGCCGATCGTCACCAGCCCCGTTCGCGCCATTCGGCCAGGTGAGGGCGCTCGGCACCGAGTGTGGTGTCCTTTCCGTGGCCCGGGTAGACCACGGTGTCGTCGCTGAAACGGTCGAACAACTTTGCCGTCACGTCGTCGAGAAGGTGGGTGAAGTCCTCGGGGCTTCCAGTTTTTCCGACGCCCCCGGGGAAGAGTGAATCTCCGGTGAAGAGATGGGTGCGGGTGTCGTCCGTATCGGTCAGCGCGAGTGCGATGGAACCGGGGGTGTGTCCGGTCAGGTGCACCACATCGAACGTGAGCTCGCCCACCGTCACCGTGTCCCGATCGGCCAGCAGGCGGTCCGGAGCGACGGGCAGCGGCTCGGCATCGAGTGCGTGAGCGGCCGTCGGCGACTCCGTGCCACCAGCGATGTCCGCCAGCGCCTGCCAGTGGTCGGCGTGCTGATGCGTCGTCACGATGAGCGAGAGGGTCGGTGCGTTCTCGTCGATGAGCAGCGAAATGCGTTCGGCCTCGTTGGCGGCGTCGATCAGCACCGAATGACCCGTTGCGGAACAGACGACCAAGTAGGTGTTGTTGTCCATGGGGCCGACCGACATCTTCGTGATCGTCGCGCCGGGAATCGTGCGCCGCTGCGGCTGCGAACCCTGAGAGACGACGCCGGTGTAGTTGTCGTCGATGACCATGAGGTGCTCGTCCATTTCGAGGACGCTACCGTCGGCGGCCCGATGAGGGGCGTCGGGGTCGTGCACGTGGAAAAGTGTGTCGGTGCCTGGATCTACCATTGCTACTGCGTGAGGTTCGTCCCTCACCGAGACAGGTTTTCGACGTGGGGTCGTCGGTTACACGACGTGTAGCCGGTGCATCGGCACCACACGTCATCACGCGACTCGTCAGTTGCACAGTGCTGCATCGGGCAGCGACTCGACTGGACGTGCTCGTTCGGAAAGAAGGGAACACAGTGGCGGATCGCCTGATAGTGCGAGGTGCACGAGAGCACAATCTGCGGGGAGTCGACATCGACCTGCCTCGCGATGCGCTGATCGTGTTCACAGGTCTGTCCGGCTCGGGCAAGTCGTCCCTCGCCTTCGACACGATCTTCGCCGAAGGTCAGCGTCGCTACGTGGAGTCGCTGTCCGCGTACGCGCGGCAGTTCCTCGGCCAGATGGACAAGCCGGACGTGGATTTCATCGAGGGGCTTTCGCCTGCGGTCTCCATCGATCAGAAGTCGACCAACCGCAACCCACGGTCGACCGTCGGCACCATCACCGAGGTCTACGACTACCTTCGCCTGCTGTACGCCCGCGCCGGCACGGCGCATTGCCCGGTGTGTGGTGAACAGATCGCGAAGCAGACTCCGCAGCAGATCGTCGATCAGGTGCTGGACATGGAGGAGGGTCTGAAGTTTCAGGTCCTCGCTCCGGTGGTCCGTACCCGTAAGGGTGAATTCGTCGATCTCTTCGACTCGCTCAACACGCAGGGCTACTCCCGTGTGCGCGTGGACGGCGTCGTACACCAGCTCACCAGTCCTCCTGTTCTCAAGAAGCAGGAAAAGCACGACATCGAGGTGGTCGTCGACCGCCTGACTGTCAAGTCCAGCTCGAAGCAGAGGTTGACGGACTCGGTCGAAACCGCCCTTCGACTTGCGGACGGCATCGTCGTTCTGGACTTCGTCGACCGCGACGAGAACGCTCCGGACCGCGAACGCCGGTTCTCCGAGAAGCTCGCGTGCCCCAACGGCCACCCGTTGTCCATCGACGATCTCGAGCCGCGGTCCTTCTCGTTCAACTCGCCGTACGGTGCCTGCCCCGACTGCGTCGGACTCGGCGTGCGCAAGGAGGTCGATCCCGAGCTCGTCGTTCCCGACGGCGATCTCAGCCTCGCCGACGGAGCTATCGCACCGTGGTCGATGGGCCAGACATCGGAGTACTTCGGCCGCCTGCTGTCCGGGCTCGCCGACGCGATGGGGTTCGATCTGAATGCACCGTGGAACAAGTTGCCCGCCAAGGTCAAGCGAGCGGTCCTCGAAGGCAGCGACCACCAGGTGCACGTGAAGTACAAGAACCGTTACGGCCGAACGCGCTCGTACTACGCCGAGTTCGAGGGTGTGATGCCGTTCCTGCACCGCCGTCTCGAGCAGACCGAGTCCGAGCAGATGAAGGAACGCTACGACGGGTACATGCGCGATGTGCCGTGCCCCACGTGCAACGGTGCCAGGCTGCGGCCCGAGATCTTGTCGGTCACGATCGCGGCGGGCGACTTCGGTCCGAAGTCGATCGCCGAGGTGTGCGAGCTGTCGATCGCCGATACCGCGAACTTCCTGAACAGCCTCACCCTCGGTCGTCGTGAGGAGGCGATCGCGGGCCAGGTACTCAAGGAGGTGCAGGCGCGCCTCGGCTTCCTGCTCGACGTCGGCCTGGAATACCTCTCCTTGGCCCGAACGGCCGGCTCCCTGTCCGGCGGCGAGGCCCAGAGAATCCGGCTCGCCACCCAGATCGGATCGGGCCTCGTCGGCGTTCTCTATGTGCTGGACGAGCCCTCGATCGGTCTGCACCAGCGAGACAACCGTCGGTTGATCGACACGCTGACCCGGCTCCGCGACCTCGGAAACACGCTGATCGTCGTCGAGCACGACGAGGACACCATTCGTACCTCCGACTGGATCGTCGACATCGGGCCGTTGGCCGGTGAGCACGGCGGCCGCGTCGTACACAGCGGCTCGTACGAGGACCTGCTGACCAACGAAGAATCTTTGACCGGCGCGTACCTTTCCGGGCGGATGGAAATTCCACTGCCGGACACCCGTCGCGTCGTCGACAAGAAGCGTCTGGTGACCGTCGTGGGTGCCCGCGAACACAATCTGCGCGGTATCGACGTGAGCTTCCCCCTCGGGGTGCTCACCTCGGTCACCGGAGTGTCCGGTTCGGGCAAGTCCACGCTTGTCAACGACATCCTCGCGACCGTGATGGCCAACAAGCTCAACGGTGCCCGCCAGGTTCCCGGGCGGCACACCCGGATCAACGGACTCGACCAACTCGACAAACTCGTCCGGGTCGACCAGTCGCCCATCGGACGCACGCCGCGCTCCAACGCGGCAACCTACACCGGCGTCTTCGACAAGATTCGTACGTTGTTCGCAGCCACCACCGAGGCCAAGGTGCGCGGCTACCAGCCCGGGCGGTTCTCGTTCAACGTCAAGGGCGGTCGGTGCGAGGCATGCTCGGGCGACGGCACTCTCAAGATCGAGATGAACTTTCTCCCGGACGTCTACGTTCCGTGCGAGGTCTGTGAGGGCGCGCGGTACAACCGCGAGACACTCGAGGTGCATTACAAGGGCAAGACCATCGCCGAGGTTCTGGACATGCCGATCGAGGAGGCCGCGGATTTCTTCGAGGCCATCACCTCGATCCATCGATACCTCAAGACACTTGTCGAGGTCGGTCTCGGATACGTGCGTCTCGGTCAACCGGCCACCACGTTGTCCGGTGGTGAGGCGCAACGCGTCAAATTGGCGGCTGAATTGCAGAAGAGGTCCACGGGCCGCACCGTCTACATTCTCGACGAGCCGACCACAGGCTTGCACTTCGAGGACATCCGGAAGCTGCTCGGCGTGGTGAACGGTTTGGTGGACAAGGGCAATACCGTGATCGTCATCGAGCACAACCTCGATGTCATCAAGGTCTCCGACTGGGTGATCGACATGGGTCCCGAGGGCGGGTCCGGTGGCGGAATGGTTGTGGCGGAGGGTGATCCGGAGGCTGTAGCGGCTGTGCCGGAAAGTTACACGGGTAAGTTCCTGCAGGAAGCGCTCACTCGTGAGTCGGTTGTCTCGCAACCGGTGAAAGCCGCCCCGAAGAAGCGCAGGCCGCGAAAGGTCGCCGCAGTCCGGTAGCGCCCGCGAACGTCGAACGCCGCATCCGGTAGTGCACCGGATGCGGCGTTCGTGTTCGGGTCGTCGTCGAGGCTCTCGCTCAGTGCACCGGACCGGTGTACTTCTCGCCGGGGCCCTTTCCTGGCTCGTCCGGGTGGGCCGATGCTTCCCGGAATGCGCGCTGCAGTGCTTGTAGTCCATCGCGAATGGGTCCGGCATGGGGGCCGAGGTATTCCACCGACGCGGTGACCAGGCCTGCCAGTGCGGTGATGACACGTCGTGCCTCGTCGAGGTCCAGGTAGGGGCTCTCGGCGGGATCCGGCTCGGAGAGTCCCAACTTCTCGGCTGCGGAACTCATCAGCATGACCGCAGCGCGGCTGATGACCTCGACCGCGGGGACCTCGGCGAGTTCACGGACTTCGGGCTCGGTGCCGACTGGGTCGACACCCGCGGGATCGCCATCGGCGGGAGTGGGGGAGCTGGTCATGCCTACGAGAATCCCACGCCGCCTGCGGCCGGAAGAATCGGGTGCCGACGAGTTCGGGGGCGATCGGGCTCGATTGTCGGTTTGTCGAATCTGCTGGTAGTGTGACTCGACGACCGTCTTCGGCGTGCGCTCCTCGATGGAGTTCACCGCACGGAGGCAGCAAGTGGAGCCCGACTCCCACCGGCACGTAGCCTTCAACAAGCTACTTCCGGTCCGGTCGCACGATGGAGATCGTCACAGATTTCCGACGTGCTTCCTCCCAGTGAGGAGACTGTACGACGACAGTTGTCGTGCGGGTCGACCGGTCGACATCGGGCCCTGCTATCGGTTCACACCGAGAGCGGGGTTTTTTCTTTGTAGCGGTTCGCGTCGCTGCGGGGAATGTCGAGGATCGACGGCAACGGGCTGTGCCAGTGGCAGGCGGTCGGGTTACACACCACACCGCACTACCTAGGAGGCCCCATCAGCACTGAGACCCGCATCAACGATCGCATCCGAGTTCCCGAGGTCCGGCTTGTCGGACCGGGCGGTGAACAGGTGGGGATCGTGCGTGTTGAAGATGCACTCCGCTTGGCTCTCGAAGCCGACCTCGATCTTGTCGAGGTAGCTCCCGACGCACGTCCGCCGGTCTGCAAGATCATGGACTACGGGAAGTTCAAGTACGAGGCTGCGCAGAAGGCGCGCGAATCGCGCAAGAACCAGACGCTCACCGTCATCAAGGAGCAGAAGCTTCGCCCCAAGATCGACGCGCACGACTACGAGACCAAGAAGCGCAACGTCGTTCGCTTCCTCGAAGCCGGCTCGAAGGTCAAGGTCACCATCATGTTCCGCGGTCGCGAGCAGTCGCGACCCGAACTCGGTTTCCGTCTGCTGCAGCGTTTGGGCGCGGACGTCGCGGAGCTCGGCTTCGTGGAGACCTCGGCCAAGCAGGACGGCCGCAACATGACGATGGTGTTGGCGCCGCACAAGGGTGCCAAGACTCGCGTCAAGGCACAGGAGAGCGCAGCGGCACCGCCCGCGCAACGCGCACCGGCTCCCGCGCCGGAACAGCCCGCCGATGCAGCCCCGGCTGCCGAGGCACCGGCCGCAGCAGCTCCGGCTACTCCGGCGCAGACCAACTGAGCTTCGTGCTCTACCAGTAAGACAGCCCTACAACTGCTTCGGTGCACAGGTTTTCCGTTGCGCTGTACGGCTGTGCCAAGCAACACCGAAGAGCTATTACAGAAGAAGAGGATTTCATGCCCAAGCAGAAGACCCACAGTGGTGCCAAGAAGCGATTCAAGGTGTCCGGCAGCGGCAAGATCCTGCGCCAGAAGGCCGGCCGTCGCCACCTGCTCGAGCACAAGCCCACCAAGGTGACTCGTCGCCTCGATGGTGTCGCCGTTGTCAAAAAGGCCGACGTGCCGCGGATCAAGCGCCTCCTCGGTATCTGATCCGGCCCGCCGCCGACTGATCTCGGTCGGCTTCATCCCTTACCATTCGGGGTTTTCACACACCCCCAGATCGACAGGATTCACCAGTGGCACGCGTAAAAAGGGCCGTCAACGCCCAGAAGAAGCGCCGTTCGATTCTCGAAGCGTCCAAGGGCTACCGCGGACAGCGCTCACGTCTGTACACCAAGGCCAAGGAGCAGCAGCTCCACTCGCTCACCTACGCGTACCGGGACCGCCGCGCGCGCAAGGGTGATTTCCGCAAGCTGTGGATCACGCGTATCAACGCTGCAGCACGGGCCAACGACATCACGTACAACCGCTTCGTCCAGGGCCTGAAGGCCGCGGGCGTCGAGGTCGATCGCAAGATCCTCGCCGAGCTCGCTGTGTCGGATGCCGCGGCTTTCGCAAGCCTGGTCGCCATCGCCAAGGCTGCACTGCCTGCCGATGTCAACGCTCCTGCCGGAGAAGCAGCCTGAGCGAGTCGCCGTACGACGATTCAACTCCGAAACGACCCGTGGATTCGCTGACCGAGCGAACACCGCGGGTCGTTTCGGCCGTCAAGCTCGCGCGTGCCGCGGAACGCAAGAAGACCGGGCAATTCCTCGCCGAGGGGTTCAATGCGGTCTCCGAGGCCGCAAAGTCCGGGCTGGTCCGCGAGCTGTTCTTCACCTCGGATGCCTTCGAGCGTCACCACGCCTTGATTTTGTCCATCGAGGCCGGCGGCGCACGAGTCTTTCCGATCACCGACCGAGCCGCGAAAGCGCTGTCCGACACCGTCACCCCGCAGGGGCTCGTTGCGGTCACCGGACTGGTCGACGTCTCTCTCGGTCGTGCGTTGGCCGATGGTCCGCGTCTGGTAGCGGTACCGGTAGAGGTCGCCGAGCCGGGCAATGCAGGGACGGTCATCCGCGTCGCAGACGCCGCCGGAGCGGATTCGGTTGTCTTGCTGGGTGATTCGGTGGATCCTCACAACGGCAAGTGCGTCCGCGCGTCAGCAGGCAGTGTATTCCATCTCCCGATCGCTCGGGAACGTTCGATCGAATCCGGAATCGAGGCGTTACGCAGCGCGGGTCTGTCGATCGTGGCGACGGCCGCCGACGGTGAGGTCGACTTGGACGACGCCGACGAACTGCTCGGACGGCCGACCGCGTGGTTGTTCGGCAACGAGGCACACGGGCTGCCCGAGTCGGTGGCTCGCGACGCCGATCACCGCATCCGGATCCCGATCCACGGTCGCGCCGAGAGCCTCAATTTGGCAACTGCCGCAGCGATCTGCCTGTACGCGAGCGCCCGGGCCCAGCGACGCTCCGAGACCTCGTGAGCACCTCTCGCCTAGGATCGATACCTGTCTGCCTCGTGCAGACACCGACTATTACTCGAGGAGTGCAGCTGTCGTGGCGAAGAAAGATGTCGGACCCGAGCCGGTAGATCCGAGCGTGCTGGAGGAATCTGCGCTCGGATCCGCAGTGGACTCGGCGGAGCAGGCGTTCGCCGACGCAACGAATCTCGATGCCTTGACCAAGGTCAAGATCGACCACGTGGGGGGCAAGGCTCCGTTGGCGCTGGCGCAGCGCGCACTCGGAGCGATACCGGGCGAGCAGAAGGCCGACGCGGGCAAACGCGTCAAGGCAGCGCGCGACCGGGTGCAGAAGGCCTTCGACGAGCGACGTGCCATTCTTTCGGCCGAGCGGGACGCGGCAATCCTGGTGGCTGAAACCATCGACGTGACGCTGCCGACCGGCCGGGCTCCGGTCGGTGCTCGGCATCCCATCACGATCATCGCCGAACAAGTTGCGGACGTGTTCGTCGGAATGGGCTGGGAGGTCGAAGAAGGCCCCGAGGTCGAGACCGAACACTTCAATTTCGACGCGCTCAACTTCCTGCCCGACCACCCGGCGCGCACGATGCAGGACACGTTCCACATTGCGCCCGAGGGATCGCGGCAGGTGTTGCGCACTCACACCTCGCCGGTGCAGGTGCGGTCGATGCTCTCCCGTGAACTTCCGATCTACGTGGTCTGCCCGGGGCGGACATTCCGCACGGACGAACTCGACACGACGCATACTCCGGTCTTCCATCAGGTCGAGGGTCTCGCCATCGACAAGGGTCTGACCATGGCGCATCTGCGCGGAACGCTGGATGCGTTCGCCAAAGCGCTGTTCGGCAACGACACCCGCACTCGGATGCGACCGAACTACTTCCCGTTCACCGAGCCGTCGGCCGAGGTCGATGTGTGGTTCCCCAAGAAGAAGGGCGGGGCCGGTTGGGTCGAGTGGGGTGGCTGCGGGATGGTCAACCCGAAGGTGTTGCAGGCCAGCGGCATCGACCCCGAGGTGTACACCGGATTCGCATTCGGAATGGGCCTCGAACGCACGCTTCAGTTCCGCAACGACATCCCGGACATGCGCGACATCGTCGAAGGCGACATCAGATTCACGCTGCCCTTCGGTGTTCGGGCCTGACGCCGCTTCACACCCGCCCCACTTCTTCTCGGATAAAGAAAGAGCTGAGCACACGTGCGAGTCCCACAATCCTGGCTGACCGAGGTCCTGCACGCGGGGACTCCCGACTGGGCTGTCTCGCCCGAGGAGCTCGACGCCGGTTTCGTGCGGGTCGGTTTCGAAGTCGAAGAACTCGAATCGCTGGACAACGTGACCGGACCACTGGTGGTGGGCCGGGTGAGCTCGATCGAGGAACTGACCGAGTTCAAGAAGCCGATTCGATTCTGCCTGGTGGACGTCGGGGCCGACGAGCCACAGGAAATCGTCTGTGGTGCGCGAAATTTTGCCGAAGGCGACCTGATCGTCGCCGCTCTGCCGGGCAGCGTTCTGCCCGGCGGATTCGCCATCGCATCGCGCAAGACGTACGGCCGCAATTCCAACGGCATGATCTGCTCTACGCTCGAGCTCGGACTCGGCCGAGACCACTCCGGCATTCTGGTGCTGCCTGCAGACACGGCCGCACCGGGTGACGACGCCAAAGAGGTTCTGGGGCTGAAGGACTCGGTCATCGAGCTGAACGTGACCCCGGATCGCGGTTACGCCTTCTCGGTCCGCGGACTGGCCCGTGAGCTGGCGTGCAGCTTCGACTTGCCCTATGTGGACCCGGCACGGACGATGCCCACCGAGGTCACCGGTGAGGCATGGTCGGTCACCGTCGAATCGAACTCGGGCGCATCACGATTCGCGTTGCGCAAGATCGTCGGCATCGATCCCACGGCGACCACTCCGTGGTGGATGCAGCGTCGCCTGCTTCTGGCCGGCGTGCGCCCGATCTCGGTTGCTGTCGATGTCACCAACTATGTGCTCCACGAGCTCGGCCAGCCGCTGCACGCGTTCGATGCGGCCAAGCTGAACGGCGATCTCGTCGTCCGCCGCGCGAACGCGGGGGAGAAGCTGACGACACTGGACGGAGTCGAGCGGTCACTCGATCCTGAGGACGTCGTCATCGCCGACGGGTCGGGAGCCATCTCGTTGGCGGGCGTCATGGGCGGGGAGTCCACCGAAGTGGACGACGCGACCACCGAGGTCGTACTCGAAGCAGCGTCGTTCGATCCGCTCGCGGTGTTCCGAACCGGTCGCCGTCACAAGTTGTCCAGCGAGGCGAGCAAGCGTTTCGAGCGGACCGTGGACTCTGCTCTTCCGGTCGCCGCGCTCGATCGTGCGGCACAGTTGCTGGTCGAGATCGCAGGTGGCCGGATCGAGCCGGTGTTGACCGACATCGGCGAGGCCGCCGAGTACCCGGCAGTCACGATGGACTTCGATCTTCCCGACCGAATCGCCGGCGTGCAGTACCCCAACGGAACCGCTGCTCGACGGTTGACGCAGATCGGCTGCAGAGTCGACGTGTCGGTCGACGATGCCGGGCACGGTCAACTGACCGTGACGCCGCCGTCGTGGCGACCGGACCTGGTGCAACGTGCCGACCTGGTGGAAGAGGTGCTGCGTCTCGAGGGGCTGGAGAAGATCCCGTCGGTCCTGCCGTCGGCCCCCGGCGGTCGCGGCCTCACCGCCGAGCAGAAGCGCAGACGAGCGGTCGGCAAGGCGCTCGCGTTCTCCGGCTACGTCGAGGTACTTCCTCCGGTGTTCCTGCCCAAGGGCGTCTTCGACACCTGGGGTCTGGACGAGGACGATCCACGGCGTGCCACCACCTCGGTGCTCAATCCGCTCGAGGCCGATCGCCCCGAGCTCGCGACCACCGTGTTGCCGGGACTGCTCGAGATGCTGAGCCGAAACATCGCCCGCGGTCAGCGTGACGTGTCGCTGTTCGGAATCGCCCAGGTGGTGCTTCGGCACGATGCCACTGCTGCGGTGGACGCGCTGCCGGTGGATCGTCGTCCCACCGACGACCAGATCGCCATGCTTCGAGGGTCGTTGCCGGCGCAGCCGGTGCATGTGGGCGTGGTGCTCACCGGTCAGCGTGAGCTGTCGGGTCCATGGGGCCCGGGACGCGCCGCCGATGCAGCCGACGCCTTCGCTGCGGTACGCACAGTGGCCGAGGCGGCCGGCGTTCACGTCGATCTTCGTGCCGCTCAACATCTTCCGTGGCATCCCGGTCGGTGTGCAGAGGTACTGCTCGACGGCGAGGTCGTGGGATATGCAGGCGAACTGCACCCGGCGGTCCTCGAGCGGGCAGGCTTGCCGCCGCGTACCTGTGCCGTAGAGCTGAGCCTGAGCGCTCTGCCTGTTGTCGAATCGCTCCCGGCCCCCGAGGTGTCGCCGTATCCGGCGGTGCTCCAGGACGTTGCCGTAGTGGTCGATGCCTCCGTGCCTGCGGCGTCCGTCGAGGCGGCGCTCACGATCGGCGGCGGCGATCTGCTCGAATCGATCCGGTTGTTCGACGTCTACGAGGGCGAACAAGTCGGCGAAGGTCGCAAGTCTCTGGCCTTCGCACTGCGGTTCCGTGGAACCGACGGAACGTTGACCGAGGATCAGGCCACTGCTGCGCGCGATGCTGCAGTGGACGCGGCAGCCAAAGCCGTCGGAGCCGAGCTGCGTAGCTGATCTGTCGGCGGCCGAACCGTCGGTTCCGTAGCGTGGAGTCACGAACGCCCACGGTGACGGGAGCAACGAATGAGTGAATCCGGTGCAGACGGCACGGCGTCCGATCTGCAGGTTGTGCACGACGTCCTCGCGGCGGTGGCCGGTCGGCAGCGGCTGGCCCCGTTGGCGGCTGCGGCGACCGCATTGGCCGCGGAGTTGGGCACCGTCGAGCCCGAACCCACTGGACCCGATCGTGGTATGCCACCGGGAACGGTGCCCGATGTCGATGTTCCGCAGGTCACCAGGCCTCGGATCGATCAGCCGCTCGGAGATCCGCCGCCGGGTGCTCCACTGGGCGGCACGGTGCCGGGCATCATCGATGCGGAATTGGTCGACGATATGCCCGTCGGCGCAGGCGGTGGGTATACAGGCGACGCGGTCGGCGGCTTCACCGAATCCGGAGTGCCCACCTGGGACGGTGTACGCGACAAAGTGGACCATCGCTCGGGTACGGCCGTCGGAGCGGAAGAGCTGGACCGGGAGTCCCGGGCCGGTCGAGATCTGGACAAGCAATGGAACGAGCGTCAAGAAGCCGGCCGCAAGAAGCTCGACGAGATCCGTAAGTCCATGGGCGGAAGCTGACACACCGGACCCGTTCATGAATGAGCTTGCATGATGCTGCATAATAAACCGCATGACTATTTCGGAGGCCGCGCCGAGACGCGTTGCGGTAGCGGGCGCAAGTGGGTATGCCGGCGGTGAGATTCTTCGGCTTCTGCTCGGGCACCCAGCGGTGCGCGACGGTTCGCTGGTCATCGGTTCGCTGACGGCCGGCGGCAATGCCGGGTCCACGCTCGGAGAGTTCCATCCGCATCTGTTGCCGCTGGCCGACCGAGTTCTCGGTCCGACCACCGTCGACGAGCTGGCCGGCCACGATGTCGTGTTCCTCGGGCTCCCGCACGGCAAGTCCGCCGAGCTTGCACTTGCGCTGCCAGAGTCGGTGGTGATCATCGACTGCGGTGCCGACTTCCGCCTCACCGACGGTGCGGCCTGGGAGAAGTACTACAAGAGTCCGCATGCAGGCAGCTGGCCGTACGGGTTGCCGGAGCTGCCGGGCCTCCGAGAGCGGTTGGTCGGTGCGACCCGCATCGCGGTTCCCGGGTGCTATCCGACGGTGTCGTCTCTCGCGCTCGCGCCTGCCGTCGCCGCCGGCATCATCGAGCCGCGGGTCAACATCGTTGCCGTGAGCGGTACATCGGGTGCCGGTCGAGCTCCCAAGGCCGACCTCTTGGGCTCGGAGGTGATGGGCTCGGTTCGGGCGTACGCAGTGGCGGGTGCCCACCGACACACGCCGGAGATCGTGCAGAATCTGTCGGCCGTTGCCGGGAGCGCGGTTGCGGTGTCGTTCACGCCGGTTCTCGCGCCCATGCCCCGCGGAATTCTGGCCACCTGTACCGCGATCACCACTGCCACTGCCGAGCAGGCGGTCGAGGTATACGAAAAGGCTTACGCTGCAGAACCCTTCGTGCACGTTCTTCCCGCCGGCCGCCTTCCTCAGACCGGTTCGGTGATCGGGTCGAACGCCGTACAGATGAGCGTGTCGGTCGATGCCGACGCAGGCCTGCTCGTCGTCATTGCGGCCATCGACAACTTGGCCAAGGGAACGGCGGGAGCCGCCGTTCAATCCATGAATCTTGCACTGGGAATCACCGAGACCGATGGTCTCTCTACCGTAGGAGTAGCGCCATGAGCAGCGTTCGGAGTGAGGCGGAGACCGTCGGCACGGTCGCGGGGAAGCTGGTCCGCACTCAAGGTGTCACCGCTCCCGCCGGGTTCCGCGCGGCCGGAATTCCCGCCGGTATCAAGGTAAGTGGCAGGTCGGATCTGGCCCTGGTGTTCAACGAAGGACCCGACTTCGCGGCGGCGGGTGTGTTCACCCGCAACAAGGTCAAGGCCGCTCCGGTGCTGTGGTCCCAGCAGGTGCTCTCCACCGGGCGGTTGCGTGCGGTGATTCTGAACTCCGGTGGTGCCAACGCCTGCACGGGTGCGCCGGGGTTCCAGGATGCGCATCGTACGGCCGAGGAAGTGGCGTCCGCACTGAGCAACTGGGGTTCGGAGACCGGGGCCATCGAGGTTGCCGTGTGCTCGACGGGTCTGATCGGTGATCGGCTGCCGATGGACAAGCTGCTGCCCGGTGTGACCGAGGTGGTGCACGAACTCGCAGGCGGCATTTCGGGTGGTACCGATGCGGCGTACGCGATCATGACCACCGACACCGTGCCGAAGCAGGCGGCGATTCATCACGCCGACAAGTGGAACGTCGGCGGTATGGCCAAGGGTGCCGGCATGCTGGCACCCTCGCTGGCCACGATGCTCAGTGTCATCACCACCGATGCGGTCGCCACCGCGGAACAGCTCGACAAGGCACTGCGTGCGGCCACCCGGCTCTCCTACGATCGGCTCGATGTCGACGGCGCGTCCTCGACCAACGACACGGTGCTCCTGCTGTCGTCCGGGGCCAGTGGAGTGGCACCGTCTCAGGAAGACCTCGATGCCGCGGTCCTGGCGGTGTGCGACGACTTGGCCGATCAGATGATGGCCGACGCGGAGGGCGTGACCAAGCGAGTGAAGATCACCGTGTCGGGTGCGATGTCGGAGGACGAGGCCCTGATCGGCGCACGGACCGTTGCCAGGGACAGCTTGACCAAGACGGCACTGTTCGGTTCGGACCCGAACTGGGGACGGGTGCTCGCTGCGATCGGTATCGCGCCGATCGAACTCGATCCCGACCGAATTGCCGTGTCGTTCAACGGCAATCCCGTGTGCATCGACGGCGTCGGCGCGCCGGGTGCTCGTGAGGTCGACCTGTCCGGTGTCGATATCGCCGTGACCATAGACCTCGGTCTCGGTGCCGGTTCGGCCACCATCCGAACCACCGACCTGTCGCACGCGTACGTCGAAGAGAATTCGGCGTATTCGTCGTGACCTCGGCAGCCCTGCAGTTGACGGCCGCGCAGAAGGCGTTCACTCTCGCCGAGGCTCTGCCTTGGTTGCAACGATTCTCGGGTAAGACCGTTGTGGTGAAGTACGGCGGAAACGCCATGATCGACGACGATCTCAAACGGGCGTTCGCCGCCGACATGGTGTTCCTGCGTACCGTCGGAATCCATCCCGTCGTCGTTCACGGTGGCGGGCCACAGATTTCGGCGATGCTCACCCGGCTCGGGTTGACGGGCGAGTTCCGCGGCGGATTCCGCGTCACGACGCCCGAGGTCATGGACGTCGTGCGAATGGTGCTGTTCGGGCAGGTCGGCCGTGAGCTCGTCGGCCTGATCAACAGTCACGGGCCGTATGCCGTCGGCATCTCGGGCGAGGACGCGCACCTGTTCACGGCTACGCGGCGAACCGTGCTCGTCGACGGCGACCAGACCGACATCGGTCTGGTGGGCGACGTCACCTCGGTGGATCCGAAGGCGATCTTCGATCTCATTGCGGCCGGACGTATTCCGGTGGTGTCCACCATCGCTCCCGACCGCGACGGCGTCGTGCACAACATCAACGCCGACACCGCCGCCGCCGCACTGGCGAGCGCCATCGGTGCCGAAAAACTGGTCGTGCTCACCGACGTCGAGGGTCTGTACACCGCGTGGCCGGATCGCACCTCGTTGACGTCCGAGATCGATGCGTCCGCGCTCGATGCGTTGCTGCCCACGCTCGACGCCGGGATGGTGCCGAAGATGGAAGCGTGCCTGCGCGCCGTTCGAGCAGGCGTGCCGACTGCACATGTCATCGACGGGCGCGTCGAACATTCGGTTCTGGTGGAATTGTTCACCGGCCAGGGGATCGGCACCATGGTCACCCCCGATCACTCTTCTACGTCAGGAGTCACGCCATGACCGGCACGGAGTCCACGCTCGATCTTCAACAGCGGTGGTCGAATTCGCTGATGGACAACTACGGTGTGCCGCGTGTGGCGCTCGTGCGCGGTGACGGTGCAGTAGTGACCGATGCCGACGGCAAGCAGTACCTGGACCTTCTCGCCGGTATTGCCGTGAACATCCTGGGCCACGCCCATCCGGCGGTGATCGAGGCGGTCAACACGCAGCTGTCCACTCTGGGACACACCTCGAATCTGTATGCGACAGAGCCCGGTATCGCGTTGGCAGAGCAATTGCTCGCGCACCTCGGTGCCGGGGCCACCGGGCGAGTGTTCCTGTGCAACTCGGGAACCGAGGCCAACGAGGCAGCGTTCAAGATCGCTCGCCTGACCGGTCGTCCCAACATCGTGGCAGCCGAGAAGTCCTTCCACGGGCGGACGATGGGAGCTCTTGCACTCACCGGACAACCCGACAAGCGCACTCCGTTCGAGCCGATGCCCGCGGGCGTGCAGCACGTGCCGTACGGCGATGTGGCCGCGCTCGAGGCCGTCGTCGATTCCGACACCGCCGCAGTGTTTCTCGAACCGATCATGGGTGAGGGGGGTGTGGTGGTTCCGCCCGAGGGATACCTCCTTGCTGCGCGTGAGATCACCGCGAAACACGGCGCGTTGCTCGTTCTCGACGAGGTGCAGACCGGAATCGGTCGAACGGGGTGGTTCTACGCACATCAGTCGGTCGGCATCGTGCCCGACGTGATCACGCTCGCTAAGGGCCTGGGCGGTGGCCTTCCCATCGGTGCGTGCATCGGTATCGGAGCCGCGGGGGAACTGCTGCATCCGGGTAAGCACGGCACCACGTTCGGTGGTAATCCCGTGTGTGCCGCTGCCGCGCTTGCGGTGTTGCGCACCATCGCCGACGAGGATCTCCTCTCTCACGCCGACAGCATCGGCAAGACCATCGCTCACTCCATCGAGGCCCTCGAACATCCTCTCGTCAGCCATGTCCGGGGATCGGGGCTCCTCCTGGGAGTCGTGCTCACCGCTGCGATCGCACCGGCGGCCGAGGCGGCCGCGCGAGACGCAGGCTTTCTTCTCAATGCGGCGCAGCCCGATGTGCTGAGACTCGCACCACCACTGATCATCACCGAAGAGCAAGCCGCGTCGTTCGTGACGGCTCTACCGGCAATTCTCGACGCAGCACAGGAGGCTCATCAGCCATGACCGTTCAGCACTTTCTCCGAGACGACGACGTCACCCCACAGCAGCAGGCCGAGATCCTCGCTCTGGCTGCCGAACTCAAGCGTGCGCCGTTCTCGAAGCGCCCGCTCGAGGGGCCGAAGGGTATCGGCGTCATCTTCGAGAAGAACTCCACCCGGACTCGCTTCTCCTTCGAACTGGGCATCGCGCAACTGGGCGGGCATGCCGTCGTGGTCACCGGAAGCGATACGCAACTCGGTCGCGAAGAGACGCTGCAGGACACCGGCCGGGTGCTCTCGCGCTACGTCGAGGCCGTCGTGTGGCGCACCTTCGGGCAGAAGCGGCTCGAGCAGATGGCCACCGGCGCAACGATTCCCATCGTCAACGCCCTGTCGAACGAATTCCACCCGTGCCAGGTACTCGCCGATCTGCAGACCCTGATCGAGCACAAGGGGAACCTGAAGGGGCGCACGTTGGCATATTTCGGTGACGGTGCCAACAACATGGCGCACTCGCTGCTCATCGGCGGAGTGACGGCAGGGCTGAACGTCAGGATCGCCGCGCCCAAGGATTTCGCGCCGCTCGGATACGTTCTCGACGCCGCCCGTGCGCGCGCCGAGGAAACCGGGGCCACCATCACCGTCACCGAGGATCCGGCCGAGGCCGCAGCCGGTGCCGACGCGCTGGTCACCGACACCTGGACCTCGATGGGTCAGGAGAACGACGGACTCGATCGTGTCGCCCCTTTCCGGCCGTATCGAATCGACTCCGATCTCCTGTCCAAAGCCCAGTCCGACGCTGTTGTGCTGCACTGCCTCCCAGCACATCGCGGCGAGGAGATCACCGACGAGGTGCTCGACGGTCCACAGAGCGTCGTGTGGGACGAGGCGGAGAACCGTCTGCACGCGCAGAAGGCACTGCTGGTCTGGCTCCTCGACAAGGCTCAGCGACCATGAGCGAGGACGTCAGTGCGGTGCCGTTGACCGCGTCGACCCGGGCGGGCAGGCAGGCGCGAATCATTGCGCTGCTGGCCACGCATCAGGTACGCAGTCAACCGCAGCTGGCGTCGTTGCTCGCAGCCGAGGGGATCGACACCACTCAGGCCACGCTCTCGCGGGATCTCGAGGAATTGGGTGCGGTGAAACTGCGCGCCCCGGACGGTGGAGTGGGCGTGTACGTCGTGCCCGAGGACGGCAGCCCGGTCCGCGGGGTGTCCGGTGGCACCGACCGCCTCCTGAAGTTGCTGGGGGAGTTGTTGGTGTCCACCGATCACAGCGGGAACCAGGCCGTGCTCCGAACACCGCCAGGCGCGGCGCATTACTTGGCCAGCGCTCTGGATCGTGCAGCAATGCCCGAGATCGTCGGGACCATTGCAGGAGACGACACGATTCTGTTGATAGCCCGCGAGCCACACACCGGTGGCCAGGTCGCGGACAAGATCGAAAAGCTTGCTCGACGCGGTAACTGAGATCCGGTTACCCATCATGCGCAACCAGAACAACGAAGGAGCTTGAACACCATGGCCGAACGCGTCATCCTCGCCTATTCCGGCGGACTCGACACCTCTGTCGCCATCAGCTGGATCGGGCGGGAGACCGGCAAGGAGGTCGTCGCTGTCGCCATCGATCTCGGGCAGGGCGGCGAGGACATGGACGTCGTGCGTCAGCGTGCACTCGATTGCGGCGCAGTCGAATCCGTCGTTGTCGATGCCCGGGACGAGTTCGCGGACGAGTACTGCCTGCCGACGGTGCAGTCCAATGCTCTGTACATGGATCGCTACCCGCTGGTGTCGGCCATCAGCCGTCCGTTGATCGTCAAGCACCTCGTCGAGAACGCGCGGGCTCACGGCGGAACCGTTGTTGCACATGGGTGCACAGGCAAGGGCAACGATCAGGTCAGGTTCGAGGTCGGCTTCAACACGCTCGCCCCCGAGCTCGAGGTGCTGGCACCCGTCCGCGACTACGCATGGACCCGCGAGAAGGCCATCAAGTTCGCCGAAGAGAACGACATCCCGATCAACGTGACCACCAAGTCGCCGTTCTCGATCGACCAGAACGTCTGGGGACGCGCGGTCGAAACCGGCTTCCTCGAGGATCTGTGGAACGCGCCGACCAAGGACGTCTACGACTACACCGAGGATCCGACGGTCAACTTCCAGGCCCCGGACGAACTGATCGTCTCCTTCGACAAAGGTCGTCCCGTCGCGATCGACGGCCGTCCGGTCTCGGTACTCGAAGCGATTCAGGAGCTCAACACTCGGGCGGGCGCGCAGGGTGTCGGCCGATTGGACGTCGTCGAGGATCGACTCGTCGGCATCAAGAGTCGTGAGATCTACGAGGCACCGGGCGCCATGGTGCTCATCCGCGCGCACGAGGAGCTCGAGCACGTGACCCTCGAGCGTGAACTGGGCCGCTACAAGCGCCACACCGACCAGAAATGGGCCGAGCTGGTGTACGACGGGCTGTGGTACTCCCCGCTCAAGGGTGCGCTCGACACGTTCGTCCAGCACACGCAGGAGCACGTGTCCGGTGACATTCGATTGGTGCTGCACGCTGGAGGAATCATCGTCAACGGCCGTCGTAGTGGCGAGTCGCTGTACGACTTCAATCTCGCTACCTACGACGAGGGCGACACGTTCGACCAGTCCGCGGCCAAGGGATTCGTTCAGCTGCACGGCCTGTCCTCGAAGATCGCAGCGAAGCGGGACCTGGGCCTGTGACAACCTCGGACAGCGCACACGGAACCAACGAAGGTTCGCTCTGGGGCGGCAGGTTCGCATCCGGACCGGCCGCAGCGATGGCGGCTCTGAGCAAGTCGACGCACTTCGACTGGGTACTCGCGCCCTACGACATCCGAGCATCGATGGCCCATGCCCGCGTGCTGAACGGTGCCGGACTGCTCACCCCGCAGGACCTCGAGACCATGCTCGACGGTTTGCAACGCCTCGCCGACGACGTCGACTCGGGTGCATTCGCGGCAGCCGAGACCGACGAGGACGTGCACGGCGCCCTCGAACGCGGTCTCATCGATCGCGTCGGACCCGAGGTCGGTGGACGCCTGCGTGCAGGCCGATCGCGCAACGACCAGGTGGCGACGCTGTTCCGAATGTGGCTCCGCGACGCGGTCCGCCGGGTCTCGGTCGGAGTTCTCGACGTGGTCGACGCCCTGGCGACTCAGGCTGCGTCGCATCCGACGGCCGTCATGCCGGGCAAGACTCATTCGCAGGCAGCGCAGCCGGTGCTGCTCGCGCATCATCTGCTCGCGCACACTCATCCGCTGTTGCGGGACGTCCAGCGCTTCGCGGACTTCGACAAGCGAGCGGCGGTGTCGCCCTACGGTTCCGGTGCGCTCGCCGGTTCGTCGCTCGGGCTGAGTCCGGAGAAGATCGCGGCCGAGCTCGGGTTCGAGTCGTCCGCCGAGAACTCGATCGACGCCACGTCCTCGCGCGATTTCGCTGCGGAGGCGGCGTTCGTACTGGCGATGACGGCCGTGGATCTGTCTCGGTTCGCCGAGGAGGTCATCTCGTGGAGTACGCCCGAATACGGATACGTGACACTGGCCGACGCTTGGTCGACGGGCAGTTCCATCATGCCGCAGAAGAAGAATCCGGACGTCGCGGAGCTGACTCGTGGCAAGACCGGCCGCCTGATCGGCAATCTGACCGGTCTGCTGGCCACGCTCAAGGCTCAACCGTTGGCCTACAACCGCGATCTTCAGGAAGACAAGGAGCCGGTGTTCGATTCGGTGGCGCAGCTGGAGTTGTTGCTCCCGGCGCTCACCGGATTGACCGCGACGCTCGAGTTCCACACCGAACGCATGGCAGAGCTGGCACCAGCCGGTTTCACACTCGCCACCGATATCGCAGAGTGGATGGTGCGACAGGGGATTGCCTTCCGCGTTGCCCACGAGGCAGCCGGAGCGTGCGTCCGGGCGGCGGAAGCGCGGGGCGTGGGGCTGGTCGATCTGACCGATGACGAGCTGGCCGCCATCGATCCGGCGCTCACTCCGGATGTTCGCGAGGTGCTCACCGTGGAGGGTTCCATTTCGTCGCGTGATGCCCGCGGCGGCACAGCCGCGGTCCAGGTGGCGCATCAGCTCGGTGGTGTGCGGGCGACAGCCTCGACGCTTCGTGCGTGGGCCGAGGAACCGGTGTTGCAACACTAGGTGAGCAAGGGACATCCACGCCGGTTCCGTCGAATGTGATGTGAGAAGCTTTCGTCACGTGAAGACCGATGCCGGTCGTTCCGTCGGGGCCGAACGCAGGAGTGTAGTTGTGGGACTGAATGCAGACGCCGTACGTGGTCCACTGCGCCGTGCCATCGCCACGGCCCAGAACGGTCTCGAGGTCATTCGTCTCGGTGGTCTCGAAACCGAGGTGGACCCGTCGCCGTTCCGGGTGATGGACCGGGAGCCCATGTATCGGTTGCGCCGGTACTTCCCCGACGACGTGCCTGCGGATAGTCCTCCTGTGGTGCTCATTCCGCCGATGATGGTGTCCGCCGACGTCTACGACGTCACGACCGATCAAGGTGCGGCTGGCATTCTGCACGGCATGGGCCTGGATCCATGGGTGGTCGATTTCGGTTCACCCGATACCGAAGAGGGCGGGTGGAGCCGTACTCTCGCCGATCATGTCGTGGCGATCAGCGAGGTCGTCGACAAGGTGCACGAGCACACCGGCCGAGACGTTCACCTCGGTGGCTACTCGCAGGGCGGAATGTTCTGCTACCAGGCTGCTGCCTATCGGGGTGGACGAAACCTGGCCAGCCTCATCACGTTCGGGGCTCCCGTCGACACGTTGGCCGGGTTGCCGCTGGGAATCCCGGCCGGCGTGGCCACCCGGGGCGCAGAGTTTCTCGCCGATCATGTCTTCACCCGGCTGGCCGTCTCGGGCTGGATGGCGCGGACGGGATTTCAACTCCTCGATCCGGCGAAAACCGTTCGGTCCCGCCTGGATTTCCTTCGACAGTTGCACGACCGTGAGGCATTGTTGCCGCGCGAGCCGCAGCGACGCTTTCTGGCGATGGACGGGTGGGTGGCATGGTCCGGCCCGGCCGTGGCGGAGCTGCTGAAGCAGTTCGTCGTGCACAACCGCATGATGACCGGCGGGTTTGTCATCAAGGACAGATTGTTGACTCTGGCCGAACTGACGGTGCCGGTGCTGGCCTTCGTCGGTGAGGTCGACGACATCGGTCAACCCTTGGCCGTACGCGGCATCCAGCGAGCGGCTCCGCGCGCACAGGTCTTCGAAACTACCTTGCGCGCAGGCCATTTCGGCCTCGTGGTCGGCAGTACGGCAGCTGCACAGACGTGGCCGACGACGGGCAACTGGATTCGGTGGCGTGAGGATCTCGGACCGAAGCCCGAGGCTGTCCGCGTGATGGAGCGCGAGGACCACAGCGATTCCGACAGCGGTGTGTCGATCACCAATCGACTGATCCACACGGCAGCCTCCATTGCCGAGGTCGGTGTCGGCGTCGGCCGGGGGCTGGCATCGGCAGCGACCGGCGCTGTACGAGGTACCCGTGAAATTTCGTCCGAGGCCGTGCGTACGCTGCCGCGGCTCGCGCGGCTCGGACAGATGCAGCCGCACAGTCGAGTCTCGTTGGGCCGCTTGATCGCCGAGCAGGGACGTAAATCGCCGAACGGCGAGTGCTTCCTGTTCGACGACCGCGTGCACACCTACGACGCGGTCAACGTCCGCATCGACAACGTCGTTCGCGGTCTGATCAGTGTCGGGGTGCGTCCTGCGTCGCGCATCGGAGTGCTGATGGAGACGCGCCCCAGTGCGTTGGCCGCCATGGCTGCTCTGTCGAGGATCGGGGCAGTGCCGGTTCTGCTGCAGCCGGGCAGCGACCTGACTGCAGCACTGCGGACGGTCGATGTCGATACCGTGATCGCAGATCCCGAGAACGTAGCGGCGGCAGTCCCGGTGACACCGAATGTTCTGGTACTGGGTGGTGGTGAGACGCGTCGACTCGAGATACCGAACGGATACGAGGTGACCGATCTCGAGGCCATCGATCCCGATGCTGTGCGTTTGCCGCAGTGGTACGAGCCCGATCCGGGCCGCGCTCGTGAATTGGCCATGGTCCTGTTCACGACGACCGATCGTGGTCTCGAGCCCCGGTACATCACCAATCACCGCTGGGCACTCTCGGCCTTCGGCACCGCTACCACGGCCGCGCTCGGCCCTGGCGATACCGTGTATTGCCTTGCTCCGCTGCATCATTCGGCGGGAATTCTGGTCACGATCGGTGGCGCGCTCGCGGGTGGCTCGCGGATTGCGCTCTCCCGTGGTCTCGACCCCGAGCGGTTCAGTGAAGAGGTCTACCGCTACGGCGTGACCGTGGTCAGTTACACGTGGACGATGATGCGGCAGATCCTCGACGACGGTCGTTTCCCGGTGGATTCCGGCCATCCGGTCCGCCTGTTCATCGGCTCCGGCATGCCGGTCGGACTGTGGCGCCGCACACTGGCACGATTCAGCCCTGCTCGGGTGCTCGAGTTCTACGCATCGACCGAGAACGACGTCATTCTGGCCAACGTGGCTGGATCGAAGATCGGCTCGAAAGGCCGCCCCCTGCCCGGCAGTGCCCGGGTTGCCCTTGCGGCCTACGACCCGATCACCGGCCGACTCGAAGAGGACGACGACGGTTTCGTTCGGCAGTGCCGCGACGACGAGATCGGGCTGCTCTTGGGTCGACCGAGCGGCGAGGGCGAAGCGACCAGCCATGTGATGCGCGGTGTCTTCGAGCCCACGGACGCATGGATTCCCACCGAGAATCTCTTCCGACGCGATTCCGACGGAGACTACTGGCTGATCGACCGCAAGGACACCGTCGTACGTTCGGCGTGCGGCCCGGTCTACACCCAGCCCATCGTCGATGCTGTCGGCGATCTCGACCAGGTGGATTCGGCTGTGGTCTACGGCGTACACGTCGCCGTCGATCGTCCACGGTCGGTTCGTGTCGATGCGGCTGCCACCGAGGTTGCTGTCTGCGCCATCTCTCTGCAACCCGAAGCAGTGATCACCGCTCGTGCATTGACGGATACGCTCGGTGCGCTGCTCCCGGCCGAGCGTCCGGCAATTGTGCACGTAGTGTCCGAAATCCCGGTGGGTCGCGCGTATCGGCCCAATGCGACGGCGCTGAAGGAAGCGGGCATCCCGACGCCCAGTGCCCGGTCGTGGTTCTACGACTCGGAGTCGAACAGTTACCGCCGTTTGACCAAAGCTGTTGTTGCCGAGCGTTTTGTGGGTGGGGGCGAGTCCACCGAAAAGTCCTCCTAGGAGGAACGACTCGAAAATGAGGAGTGGAGCCTGCCGGTGACGGCTCGTTCGGTAGCGTGGTCGAGTACATCACTCCGACTCGGTCGGAGCAGAACGAAGGACACTTGTGGCAATCGATTCGACACTGCTTTCCATTCTCGCGTGCCCGGTGGACAAGGGCTCGCTGTTGCTGGTCGAGGGCGAACTGCTCTACAACCCGCGACTGCGTCGCGCATATCCGATAGAGAACGGCATCCCGGTCCTGCTCGCCGACGATGCGCGTGATGTCGACGACGCCGAGCACGAGTCGATTCTGTCCCGCGCCACCTCCTAGACCGCCTGGTTGCTCACGGGGTTCGTCGACGTAGTGTCGCGGCCGCCCCGGTCAGAGCGGCAACGGTGAACGCCACGACCACAGCGATATCGGTCCACGTGCGCCCGGTGACGCCTGGGTGATGGGATATCTCTTGCAGGGCGTCCACCAGGTAGCTCAGCGGCAGAACGTTGCTGATGATGCTCAACCAGCTCGGCATCTGACCGCGAGGTACCAGGAGTCCACAAAGGAACAGCTGGGGGATTACGACGACCGGCATGAACTGAACGGCTTGAAATTCGGTGCGAGCGAATGCGCTGCACAGCAAGCCGATCGCGACGCCGAGCATTGCTGCAAGCACTGCGATCACCAGAACCCAGGCAACGGAGCCCTCGATGTCGAGCCCGAGAAATCCGAACGCGACAGCGCACGCGAGCAGGGCTTGTCCCACCGCGGCGAGCGAGAACGCGGAGCCGTAACTCGCCAGCAGGTCCAGCTTGGACATCGGAGTCGTCAGCAGGCGTTCGAGCGTTCCCGAGGTTCGTTCGCGCTGCATCGAGATCGACGTGATCAGAAACATGACGACGAACGGCAGGATGCCGAGCATCGTGATTGCGATCCTGTCGAACAGCGACTGTTGGTTCGGCGGTGAGGGAACGTCGCGGTACAGGAAGTACAGCAACACCATCAGCAGAGACGGCACGAGCAGAACCATGGCAACCGATCTGTGGTCGGCTCTGAGCTGGCGAAGAATTCGCCCCGTGCCCGCCGCGTAGATCCTCGCGTTCACGATTGCTGCTCCGCCGATCTGATGATCGAGAGGAATGCACGATCGAGATTCGTTTCGTTCGTCTGCTCGAGCAACGCGTCCGGGCTCGATTGAGCCAGCACTGAGCCGTCACGCATCAGCACGAGCCGGCTGCAGTGCTCTGCCTCCTCCATCACGTGGCTCGAGACCAACACCGTCGTACCTGCGTTCGCGAGATCGGCGAAACGCGACCACAGCTCCGAACGAAGCACCGGATCCAATCCGACGGTCGGCTCGTCGAGTACCAGCAGTTCTGGTTCTGCGACCAGCGCACTGGCCAACGAGACCCGTCCCAACTGTCCACCGGAGAGTTCGCCTGCACGCGACGCCGCGTGATCGGCGAGTCCCACTGCCTCGATCGCGGAAGCCACCTCTGCGCGGCCGCGACCGCACAGCGACCCGAAGTACTGCACGTTCTCACGAACGGTGAGGTCGCGGTAGACACTCGGTGCCTGGGTCACGTACCCGACTGTGCGACGCAACGATGCGGAGCCGGCCGGTGATCCGAGAACCGTCACGGTTCCGCTTGCCACGATCTGAGTGCCGACGATTGCGCGAATCAACGTCGTCTTCCCGCAGCCCGAAGGACCGAGAAGTCCGGTGATGGCACAGCGAGGGATTGTCAGGGATAGATTGCGCAGCACTGTTCGCTCGCCTCGGCGAACCGTCAGCCCTGTCACCTCGACAGCATGCTCCCCCGTGAACGCCATGTGGGCCCTCCAGACTTCATCGGATGGTGAAGTCATAGCCCTGTCGGCGCGTGGTGGTCAAGGGCGCAGCATCATGGGATGGGTGAACGTCGCTGACTTGGAAAGCGGAGACCCGGACGACGCAGCCCGACGGATTCTCGGGGGAACCGTCCACGCAGGTGAAGTGTCCTTGCGCATCGTGGAAGTCGAGGCATACGGCGGTCCACTCGACGGTCCGTGGCCCGACCCGGCGGCGCATTCCTTCCGTGGTTCGACACCTCGCAACGAGGTGATGTTCGGGCCGGCGGGGCGGCTGTACGTCTACCTGAGCTACGGCATGCACTTGTGCATGAACGTCAGCTGCGGTCCGGACGGGACGGCCGCCGCCGTGTTACTCCGGGCGGGTGAAGTGGTGGCCGGTCATGACATCGTCGAGGGCAGGCGCGCCGGCCGCAGTCCACGATCTGCACGGGTGGAGGCCGGGTGGGGCCGCGGGCCGGGCAATCTCGGTCGAGCCTTGGGCGTCTCGCTGGCGGACAACGGAACGGAACTGTTCGACGCCTCGTCCGCCGTCACCCTCCAGCTACTCCCGCACCCGCTGCCAGAGCAGGCTGTCGCGTCCGGCCCACGCGTCGGGGTGAGTCTGGCAGCTGACCGACCGTGGCGCTTCTGGATTCGTGGATCTTCGGCGGTATCGAGCTACAAACGCAGTCCCCGCGCCGCGGTGCCCGGTGGCCTGGAGGCCTGACCGACGGGTCGATGCGTGCATGCGGGAAGATCGACGTCGTGAGTGAGAACATCATCGACGAAATGACCTGGCGCGGACTGATCGCGCAGTCCACCGATGTGGACGCGCTGAGGGAGGCGACGTCCGAGGGTCCGATCACGCTGTATTCCGGTTTCGATCCGACCGGCCCGTCGCTGCACGCAGGGCACTTGGTGCCGTTGCTCGCTCTCAAACGGTTTCAGCGGGCCGGACATCGGCCGATCATTCTCGCCGGCGGAGCGACGGGACTGATCGGTGACCCCCGCGACGTGGGGGAGCGGACCATGAATTCTCCCGAGGTCGTCACCGAGTGGGCAACGCGAATTCGAGGTCAGCTCGAGCGTTTCGTCGACTTGGACGACGGCCCCACGGGTGCGGTGGTGGTGAACAATCTGTCGTGGACGGGCGAGCTGTCCGCCATCGATCTTCTACGCGATATCGGCAAGCATTTCTCGATCAACGTGATGCTCGCACGCGAGACGGTCAAGAACAGGCTCGAGAGCGACGGAATGTCGTACACCGAGTTCAGCTACATGCTGTTGCAGGCCAACGACTACGTACAGCTTCGCCGTGAGTACGGCTGCAGTCTTCAGATCGGTGGCTCCGATCAGTGGGGCAACATCATTGCCGGTGTGGAACTGAACAGACGCCAGGATGCCGAGTCGGTCCACGCAATGACCGTTCCACTGGTCACGTCTGCCGATGGAAAGAAGTTCGGCAAATCCACAGGTGGCGGCAGCCTGTGGCTCGACCCGGAGATGACGAGCCCTTACGCCTGGTACCAGTACTTCGTCAATACCGGTGACGCGGACGTCGTGAAGTACCTGCGTTGGTTCACCTTCCTGTCGAAGGAGGAGTTGGCTCAACTCGAAGTCGCCACTTCGGAGCGTCCGCACGCGCGCGAGGCACAAAAACGTCTCGCCGCAGAAATGACCACCCTCGTACACGGGGAAGAGTCGACTCGATCGGTCGAGCTCGCCAGTCAGGCACTTTTCGGGCGTGCAGAACTGGCAGAACTCGACGAGAAGACTCTCGCCGCCGCGTTGCAGGAAGCATCTGTGGCCGACATCGAGGTCGGTGCTCCGAACACCATCGTGGATCTGCTTGTCGCCACGGGACTGAGCGAAAGCAAAGGCGCGGCCCGGCGTGCGGTCAAGGAGGGCGGCGCATCGGTCAACAACGTCAAGATTTCCGACGAGGACTGGACGCCCACTGCGGACGATCTACTGCACGGACGGTGGCTGGTGGTTCGACGCGGAAAGCGGAACTTCGCAGGCGCGCGGGTCTCGAGCTAGCTTCGCGCGTTGTCAGTGGCCGGAGTCACATCCATGTAATTTGGTTACGACGCCCGTCAGGTGGGTAGTCGAACAGTTGCGACCAGGCTGTTCACACAATTCGCGTGTGAACGACCTGGGGATTTGACGCGTTGTTATCCGGGGCGTAACTTTGTCCAGGTCAGAGCGACACGGACGCCAGCCCAGACCGCAAGGCCTGAGCGAAGCTGAGTTCGCTTTCGACAACATGGAGGGTGGAGCCGCAAGGTTCGACTTCCTTGGATGAGAAGCCAGTTTGACTGTGCTCGATCATCTGATCTAAGCTGGAACGGTTGCCCCGGACATCTACGAGCATCTGCTCGTTGGTGAATGGTGTGTGCGTGTTCTTTGAGAACTCAACAGTGTGTCGATGAATGTCAGTGCCGAATTTTTGTTTGGTGAAAGCATTCGATGTATCAGCCATCCGCTTGT